>DASZDO010000088.1:0-40145 GCA_035941955.1 Chthoniobacterales bacterium | reverse complement strand
GATTTCGTTGTTGTTCCCGGCCGCGACGAGGACTGGCTTCAGGCGGGTGAGATCGGCCACGCTCGCGAAAACTTTACCGCTGTAAGCGTGAGGCGCTTCGAGCGAAAATACGCCGTGGCCCGCGATGTAATCCCGCTCGTTCAGGGTCGCGGTGAAGTCGTTCAGGTAAACGACACTTTTCGAGATGGAGGCCTGCCCGCTGACCTGCGGCACGGTCAGGTTTCGAAACTTGAGATTCGTGCCGTGAATCGACACCTCCCCGTCCGCCTTTCCATCCCGCACCGTGACGCCGCCGCTCAGCTGCAACGGACCCGTGATCCTGTTCGGGGAATCCTCGGGCCAATAATCGCCCAGCTCGATTGCGCCTAACGACACCGTGAAATTCCCCGGCTGCGTTGGCGCGTGGATGAAATCTTCAGGCAATAGATAATCGCCGGCCACCGTCATGCTGTTTTGTTTTCGAACCGCCACGACGCGCTCGAGCTTGACTGAAGCGCCCTCGCTGGTCAGGTCGGCCACGACGGAGTCGAAAAGATTTTCACCTGAATGCACGTCAGTCATTTCGACGTGGATCTGCGAGCGCAGATCGGCGTAATAGATTTTTCGCTCGTTGGTGGCCGGCATTTTTTTCGAAGCCTTGAGCGTCCCGCTTACCTGCGCTGCCGAACCGTTGCCGAACCCGATCGGACCGCCGCCGAAGGTTAGATCCGCGCGCAGGACCGCGTCCTTGATTTCAGCTTTGCCATTGATTGTGGCGGAACCGGTGAGCGGCTGGGGAAATTTCGCCGTGATCGATTGGAGATCCGGCAAGACCGCGCTGACTTCGAACGCCGCGGGACTTTGACCAAAATGACGAATGTGTTCGGGCAGCTCAGCGGCCCCCTTGAGCTTGATCGTGTTCGAGCCCGTTGTCCCCTCGCCCGACTCCAGCACAGCCATCCCGTCCCGCGCCGCGAGGTTGAGCACGCAACGATCGAAAAACAAATTCCCTTGCCTCAGATTTTTGACCTTTGCTTCGAGCGTCCCCTGCCAGGTGCGCGGCGCATCGATCACGCCATCGCAGGCGATGGAAAGGCGTTCCACGTCGCCCGTGAGAAATTCCTCGGGCCGGCCCAGATAACCGCGCAACGTATCGAGCGATACGTTTTCCGCCACGAGCCGAAGCTTCGTATTCAGCGAACGCGCCGTCTCGCTCAACGCCGCCGAGCCCGCCACCGTGCCACCGGCCAGGGACGCATCGAGCACCACTTCCAGCGATCTGGTCGCTATGTGCGAAGCGTCGAAGGCGAGGAGCCGAATCTGGTTCGTGCCGTCCAGGACCAGACCGCTCACGATGAGATTCTTGTTCGTGTAGGACGTTCGCGCGGAGAGTCTCGACCACGCCGGAGCATTGGGAATCTGGAGGGTCTCGATCCGCAGCTCGCCGGCATTTTTCGGATCGAGATTGAGGTCGAGATGCTTGAGGACGAAATCCTTTTCCTGGGTTATCGACCGCACGTGGAGGTTCACGTCGGCCAAGCGAATGCGCTCCGGGAACACCGGGAACAGCGTGATCCTCTCGTCAGGCCGGGGCACCTTCGGCTTCAACGAGGCTTTCGCCGGGTTTAGGACGATGCGCGCTGTTCGCACCTCGGCGTTTTTCAAAACCTCGGTCGCGCCCTGTCGCCAAAGGTCGAGGAGGCTGTAGTCCGCCCGGATGTAATCGACGTCAATCGACTCCACGATGGTAGGACCGATCGGCACCACGTGAAGATTTTTCACGACGAGGCCGGTAAAAATTGTCCCTCCGAGGGCGCAATCAATCTTGAGGTTTGCCCTGGCCGCATAACGATTCGCTACGGAGCGCCCCAGGCTAAAGATGATCGGCCGATGAAAGATTAGGACGAGCGCGAGCAAGACGAGCAGACCCCGCCTGACCAGTCGGGACCAGCGCCGACGCCTTTGACCGAGTGCCTTTTCGTCTTCATCCACGAGGGCGGTAATCTATTTCTACGAGGCTAAAGAGCAATAGCGGAAGCTTTTTACGTGATTGAGCGAGATTCTGCTGCCTGCCCTCAAGGAGCGGCGGTTTGAAACCGCCGTCCTAAAACAAACGGCGGTTTGTAAACCGCCGCTCCTTGTTTGCTTGCCCGCCTTGCTCCGTATGGCGATGTTGCCATTCGCCGCATGAATCCAGAAAAGTTTTTCGATTATCTCGAGGGAAATCTTTCCGCGGCGGAACGGGCCGCGATCGAAGAGAAACTCTCGGCCGATCCGCAGTTGCAACGCGAACTCGCCATCGCGCGTGAAATGCACACGCGCTCACGTGGCTCGCGCGAGGTCCTTGGAGAAAGCGACAGCCTGGAAATCCCACCCCCAAGTGGCAAACTGGGACGCCGCCTGGTTGCTGCCTTCGCTCTTCTCGTCCTGGTCAACGTGCTCGTCGGCATCGCCTTTATCATCGGCAGCAAGAGAGCGGAAAAGCCGGCCGATCTGCGCGCCCGGGAGTTGGCCATTCGCCAGCAGCTCGCGGCCTCATTGCAAAAGACAGCCGAGAGCGCTTTGCCCGCGCCCACGCTCGCGAATGAAATCTTCTTGTCTGCTCCAGCGAACGAGCGCGAAGCGATGGCCGATAACGTGGTCCTGCTCGCGACCCAATGCGGCGGGTCGGCCGCCAAAGCTCCGCCAGACGACGAAGGTATCACGGTCCTGGCCGACCTTCCGGCGAGCCGGGAGGACGAATTCCGGAGAGCGCTCGCGCCACTCGCCCAAGCGGAATTTTCATCTCCGGCGCCGCGAACAGAAACCCCCGCCGCCGTTCCACAAAGAATCAATATCTACGTGCGGATTACCCAGGCAGCGCGGCCGGCGAATCCGTGAGCGACGGCGGTCCGATGATCGCGATCGTCTTCGCCTTGCCGGCGGAAAGTTCGGACTTCTCGCGCTTGCTCGCAAAGCCGACTGCTTACGCTCGCGAAGGCGTGGAAAGCATTCGCGGCCACATTCACGGCCGGCCGGTGGCGCTCTTTCACACTGGCGTGGGCGAGAAAAGTTGCCGACCCCGTATCGGAAATTTCCTAAGACAGCAACAATTCAAATACTTGGTCAGCGCCGGTTTTGCCGGGGCGCTGAACGCGGAATTGCGGATCGGGGACTTGCTGCTCTCGGAAAATTTCTCCAGCCCGGAGCTCCTGGCCTCGCCGCAGCTCGATTTCGCGGACGCCCGGCTTTTCGTCGGGAAACTGTCGACCGTACCAGGGATCATCGATTCAAAATCCGAGCGCGATCGCTGGGCGGAAGAAAGTGGCGCCTCGGCTGTGGACATGGAAACGGAGTTCATCGCGGCGGCCTGCGCGACTCACCGGATCCCGATGCTGTCGTTGCGGGTGATAAGCGATACGCCATCGGCGCCCTTCCCCGCTCCACCTGACGTTTTGTTCGACCTGGAAAAACAGAAAACGAATTTCGCCCGCCTCGCGCTCTATTTGGTGACCCATCCAGGCGCAGCAGTGCGCCTAAACGCTTTTCGTCAACGTGTCGCGCTCGCCCGGCAGTCGCTCACGTCCGCGCTCGACAAACTATTGCGCGTGGATTTGATCTGAGGTGCCCGCCGGTTCGACGTGGACCAGGACATCGGCGATCCGCGAATCGGTTCGTTTGATCGCGTCCTTGACCTGATGGGCGATGTGGTGGCCGTCGCGCACGGAAATTCCGCCATCCACGCCGACATGCAGATCGACATAAAACGAGAGGCCCATCTTCCGGACGAGACACTTTTCCACTTCCAGAACTCCTGGAACCGAATTCGCAGCTCGCTTAATAATGGCGACAATTTCGCCGCGCGGCGCGGTATCGAGCATCTCGTGCAACGCGGGAAACAAGAGGCGGTAGCCATTGGCGCCGATGATTGCGCAGGCAAAAAGGGCGGCCCAGGCATCCGCACTCTGCCAGCGTTCACCGCCAATCAAGGCGATCGAAATGCCGATGAACGCCGCGATCGAGGTCACGGCGTCCGCCCGGTGGTGCCACGCATCGGTTTGCACGGCGGTGCTCTCGACATTCTTTCCAAGCCGGATCACGGACCGATAAAGAAATTCCTTCACGATCACCACGACGACCAGGACGATCAAGGTGAAGGGCGCCGGCGCTCGATGCGGCAGAAAGATTTCGCGCACGCTCTGGATCGCCAGACCAAACGCGGCCAGGAGCACCCCCACTGCAACGATTCCCGCGGCCAGCGGCTCGGCTTTTCCATGGCCGTAGGGATGCGTCGCATCGGGTGGGCGCGCGGCAAATTTCAGCCCGCCCCAAATCACCGCCGAGCCGCCAATATCGAGCACGGATTCGATCCCATCGGCGATCAAGACGTAGGAATTTCCGAGAACCCCGGCCGTGACTTTCGCGGCCGCGAGAAAGACGTTCACGATCATGCCAGCCAACGCGACGCGCGCGCCCGTTTGCATATTGCTGGCGGGATCGTTCGATGTAGGATGAAAAGCCTGCGGCATCTATGAGCAAAAGTCTTAAGGCCGCCATCTACGAAACGCACGGAATTCCGGCGGACGTCCTGCGAATTGTCGAGCAGCCCTGGCCGATGCCTGCGCCCGATGAGGCTTTGGTAAGGATGGTGGCAGCGCCGATCAATCCGGCCGACCTGAACGCAATCGAGGGCAAGTATCCGATTCGACCGCCGCTGCCGGCGACGCCGGGTATGGAGGGCGCCGGAATCGTCGTCGAAGTGGGATCGACCGTCCGAAATGTCGAATTGGGTGCGCTGGTGATTTTGCCGCACAGCCTCGGCACGTGGCGGGAGGCATGTGCGGTGCCGGCGGAAAAGCTGGTGATAGTTCCCGGCGGAATCGACCCAGTCCAGGCGGCGATGCTAAAAGTGAACCCGGTCACCGCGTGGCGAATGTTGCACGACTTTGTTTCGCTTCGGCCGGGCGAGTGGCTGATTCAGAACGCGGCGAATTCGGCGGCAGGACGTTGCGTTATCCAGATCGCGCGGGAACTGGGATACAAGACTGTCAACGTTGTCCGGCGAGCGGAGCTGATCGAAGAACTGCGCACCCAGGGTGGCGACGTCGTGCTGTTGGATGGAGAGAGTCTCCGGGATGAAGTCGCGGAGGCAACGGAGCGTGCGCCGATTCGCCTGGCTTTGAATGCGGTCGGCGGTGAGAACGCGGTGCGCCTGGCGAAAACCCTCGCGGCGGAAGCGACGATCGTGACGTACGGAGCGATGAGCTTGCAACCGATGTGCATTCCGAACGGGATGCTCATTTTCAAGAACCTGCGCTTCACGGGATTCTGGGTGAACAAGTGGTACGATGCCGCCACGCCGCAGCAACGGGCGGAAATGTTCGCGCCGCTCTTTGAAATGGCGCGCCGCGGATTGCTTCAGACAAAGGTGGAAAAGACGTATCCGCTGACGGAAGCGAAAGCCGCGGTCGCGCACGCGTCGCGGGACAAGCGCCAAGGGAAGATCGTATTCACATTCGACGCGTAAGGAGGGCGGTCCGGCAGCTGCCGGACCGTTGCTACAGCGCTTGACCTGTTGATTCGCGTTTTTGTGGCTCGGCGCTGTAGCCGCCTCGCTCTGTCGAGGCGTCTGCGCGTAATAACATGGACCGCTCCCCCCATCGCGGCGACAGAGCGCCGCGGCTACAGCGCTTGACCTGCTATTCGCGTTTTTGTAGGCTCGGCGCTGTAGCCGCCTCGCTCTGTCGAGGCGCCTGCGTAATAACATGGACCGCTCCCCCCATCGCGGCGATGCAGCATCGTTGGTACAGCGCCGGTTTCCCAAGCGTCCTCCGAGACTTTAGCTGCTTTTCTCGTCGGTTCGATCGTTTTACTTCGTGTCGTTCAATACGCACCAGCGCCTTTCCCTTCTGGCACGCGACGAGATCCACGCTGTCTTTAACTCGTTTTGCGTTAGAGCGGAGGAACACAACCTTGCCGTCGGCCGCTATGTCCTCATGCGGGACCACGTGCATTTGTTCGTCGCATTTCCCATTACCGGGCTGACGCTCTCCGAGTGGATTCACACGTTGAAAACTGTGCTAGGGAAACAACTGCTCAGGCTTGGAGTTCAAAAGCCGCATTGGCAGGAAGGATTCTTCGACCACGTGTTGCGGAGCGCAGAGAGCTACGCGCAGAAGTGGGAATACATGAGGATGAATCCAGTGCGGGCAGGATTGTGCGAAAGACCGGAGCAGTGGCCGTATCAGGGAGAGATTGTGCGCATCACGTTCGATTAACGTCCGGCACGGCGATCCGGCAGCTGCCGGGCCGTGGCTACCGCGATTGTTCGCGTAAGACGATAGAGAACTCTAGCAGCGCTGTAGCCGCCTCGCTCTGTCGAGGCGCTTGGATATCCCGCTACTGTTGCGGCGCCGGCTCTTTTTTCGCCTGGCGCTTGAGCAACGTGATCTGCTTGATCCGTGCGGAGTCGGAAGGACTCCAGGTCGCCACATCGGGATCGTCCTTGAACGCATTATGCACGATTCGCCGTTCGTAGGAGTTCATCGGCTCGAGCTGCAGGGAACGGCCGGAAATGCGAACGCGCTCGGCCAGCTCCCTCACCCGCTGCACGATCCGGTCCTCGCGCATCGAGCGGTAATGCTCGCAATCGACAATGACTTTGGGCGCATCCTTGTCTTTCGCTTGAATTAGGCGGTTGAGCAGAAACTGGATCGCTTCCAGCGTCTCGCCGTCGCGGCCGATGAGGGTGTGGCTTTCCTCCATGTAGATTTGCAACGTCGGATTGCCGCCTTCACTCTGCGTTTCGTCGATCTGCACCACAAAGCCGAGATATCCGAGAATCGTATCGAGTAGTTCTTTGGGCGTCATGATCGTCCTTTGCGCGACTTTTTCGGTGCCGGAGCCACTTTCTCCAAAACCGGCATCGGCTGCTTCTGATTATGCCAAAGCTGCAGAATCGTAAACAGGTTTTGCGTCGTGTAATATAATGCCAGCGCCGCCGCGAAATTGTAGCAGAAAATTAAAAAGATCAGCGGCATGAACATGAGGACGCGGCGCTGCATCGCATCGCCGGTCTTCGGCGTCATCTGCATGAGCCAGACGTTGGTCGCGCCCATCAGAATCGGGAGGATGTTGATGTCCCAGCCGAGGCCGGGAATCTCGGCGATCGTATCGGGCTGCGAGAGATCTTTGACCCAGAGGAAGGTGGCGTTCCGCAATTCGGCGACCTGGCCGAGCATGTTGAACAAGCCGAAAAAGATCGGAATCTGAATCATCATCGGGAGACAACCGCCGACCGGATTCACCCCGTGCTCCTTGTAGAGTTTCATGACCTCCTGGTTCATGCGCGTGGGGTCGTCCTTATATTTTTCCTTTAGCTCCTGCATCTTCGGCGCGAGCAGCGACATGCGGCGCATCGACTTGTTTGCCTTGTTTTGGAGCGGCCAGAGCACGCCCTTCACGCACGCAGTCAAAAGAATAATGGCCACCCCGTAATCCCCCACCCAGCTGTGGAGCAGGTTCATGAAGTTGAGCAACGCCTGGCTGACCACCTTCAACAGGCTGAAGGCCGAAAAGTTCATGATCTCGGCTTCGTCGTGCTGGAGGGTCGCCAGGCGGCGATAAAGTTTTGGCCCGGTGTAAAGCTGGACGCGCAGAGTGTTCGTCTGTCCCGGTTGAAGTTCGAACCCGGGAAGGCCCAGCGCGCCTTCCACCCCGGCCACGGGCTGAGCGTCGCCCCGCTTTACCTCGATGCGTTTGCCCCAGACTTCCCCGACTTTCGCGGTCAACGGCGTCAGGATAGTGGTGAAAAACTGATTGCTCATCGCGGCCCAGTCGGCGTTTGCCACCTTCTCCTGATAAAAAGGCCGCGGCGCGTGTTGACCGAAACCAAGAAAGCCCCCGCTTCCCCCGAACCAACCGACGTCGACTCCCTTCGGATCGCCGTTGATGCACCAGACCAGCCGCGTGTAAGCCGGCATGTCGTTCGGATGAGTGGGCCGGGTCGATCCGAGCGCAATGAAATAGCCGGCCGTGGCGTAAGGCTGCTGACCAGCATTGCGGAAATCGATCTGCATCTCGGAGACGTAATTGTCCTTCTTCTCGCTCGTCGGCGGGAAGGAGAAGCGTTTCCGAATCGAGAGGCCCTGCGGCGTCGCACTTTCCATCTCCACACTCCCGTCCGCCTGGCGTGTCAGGGTGAATTCCGCGAGCGAGGGCGCGGCCGGCTGTTCCACGATAGCGCCAATCGGCAGGCTCTCCGGCGAATTGAGAATGATTTGGTCCTTACCCTTCGCTTCGACGTGATGGAGAAGCCGCGCCTCGCGAATGCCCCCGCCGCGATTGGTCAGCGTGAGTTCTACATCGTCGTTCCGAAGCGTCTCCGATTTCTCGGCAAAGGGCGGAATGGAAGCAGAGGGCGATGGCGCGGGCGCCGCGCCGGGGACAGGACTAGCGGAGGGCGTCTGTGCCGCAGAAGCGGTCGGTTGGTCCCCTGGCGCCGCGGCCGGCGGAGGTGAGACTGCTGCCGGCGGGGTGGGCGGCGGCAAATGCTTCACGTTGTAGATTTGCAACGCCACAAACCCGATCACGCAAATAGTAACGGCAATCCATGCTTGTCGATCCATACGCGTTTCCCCAGAGGCTATTCACAGACAAGACGCGCTTTAGCGTGCGAGGCTTCGCCGTGGTGACGGTCCGGCACGGGATCGTGCCCTTGCCCGCCCCACGGATGGCACCGACCGAGACGCCGCAATCCCAGCCACGTTCCACGGAGCAGACCGTGCCTCTGGAGCGCTTCCAGGAAGTAGGCCGAACACGTCGGTTGAAACCGGCATCCCGAGCCCGGTCCACCGAGAAAGGACAAGACCGGCGAGACGAGCAGTTGATAACCACGGATCAGAAAACGCGCGAGCAGAAGCATCAGGGCGCTAGAATAGAAGCGCGCTCTGCGAGGCGCAACCACTCATCTTTCAGCGCCGCATACGAGGCGCGCGCCGCCCGCGGCCGCGCCACCACCACAAACCAAAAACCTTCCCGCAACCTCCCCTGCTCTGTTCGAACGATGTCCCGCAGGCGTCGCCGCACTCGATTCCGCACCACTGCCCTCCCGATCCTCTTTGAGGTGACGAAACCGGCCTGAAAGGGTTTGTCCTTTTCGATGCGCACAAACCCGAGGATGAGCAATCGCCCGCGCACGTTCTGGCCGCCTGTCCGGACGTGGGCGAACTGCGACGTCAGCGTTAGCCGTCGGGCCTTGGGAAAGAGCAATCTGCGCGCGGCGGGACTCATCGTTCGGCTCGATAGATACCAGCGTTCTGCTCATCCGTACAACAAAAGTCTTCCCGCGGGAATGCCACGGGAAGACTTTCGACTAGCGCTGGTCCGACTACGGATTCGGACTCGAAGTCGTGGTGGTCGTCTCGGTCTTCTTCTCGGTGTTCGCGGGAGCGGTGGTGATGGTGTTCGTTTCCTTGGTCTTTTCCGTGCTCACGGCAGGATTTACGATCGTGGTGTTGTGCTCAGTCTTGGGAGCTGGCGTTCCTCCCGCCGGAGCGACCACTTCGGTTCTTTGTTCACACGCCCCGAGAAGCGCGGCGCTGGCCAGAATGCAGAGTAATTTTTTCATAATTTGAATAGGTTGCCCATATTGGGACTAAGGCTGAATCGGAACGAGCCGACCCTGCGGCCTTGCCGAAGCTCATCTTTCACAGGCATTTGCCTGCCACCGACCCGTTTAGAACGGAGCTTCGTATTTCAGACCGTGTGCTTCGGCGACCGCTGCATAGGTCACCCGGCCGTCGCGCGTATTGATGCCGCCCAGAAGCGCGGGCTGCTTCTTGCACGCCCCTTCCAAACCCAGATCGGCGAGTAATTCGACGTAGCGGGCCGTTGCATTACTAAGCGCCTGCGTGGAAGTGCGCGCGTACGCTCCGGGCATGTTGGCGACGCAATAGTGGGTCACGTCTTCCTCCACGTAGATCGGATCGTGATGCGTCGTGGCGCGGGAAGTCTCCGCGCAGCCGCCCTGATCGATCGCGATGTCCACCAGGACACTGCCTGGCCTCATCTTTTTCAACATTTCGCGCGTGATCAGCTTGGGCGCTTTTGCGCCCGGAACGAGCACGGCGCCGATGAGGAGATCGGTCGTCGGCATTAACTCCGTCAGGTTCGCTTCGTTAGAATAGAGCGTCTTCACGTTCGGCATCGTCAAATCGAGAAAACGCATCCGTTCGCCATCCACTTCCAGGATGGTTACGTCCGCTTTCAATCCGACCGCCATCCGCGCCGCGTTCACCCCCGAAGTCCCGCCGCCAATCACGACCACTTTTCCCGGAAGAACCCCGGGGACGCCCCCAAGCAGGACACCATTGCCGCCGTTATGTTTCGCCAGATAGTACGCGCCCATCACGACCGACATGCGCCCGGCAATTTCACTCATGGGCTCGAGCAACGGCAATTTGTTCCCGACCTGGATCGTTTCGTAGGCAACCCCGGTCACGCCCGACTTGAGCAGGGCGTCCGTCAGGGGCTTGCTCGCCGCGAGGTGCAGGTAGGTGAAAAGAATCTGCTCCTTGCGCAGCAAACCATATTCGGCCTCCAGCGGCTCCTTCACTTTTACGATCATCTCCGCCTGCCGGAACAGTTCTTCGGCGGTGTCGATGATCTTCGCGCCGGCCGCGATATAATCCTCATCGGGGAATCCGGAACCGACTCCCGCGCTTTTCTGCAACAGCACCGTATGGCCCCGGCGAGTCAAGGTGGTTGCGGTAGCGGGAACGAGGCCGACACGATGCTCCTGCTGCTTAATTTCTTTCGGAACGCCGATGATCATGCTGAAGAGAGTGACCAGTGATCAGTGAGCAGTGACAAGTCAAAAATGCGACGCAGCTGGATTTTTCTGATCACTGGCCACTGGTCACTTCCTTAATTCAACGACGGATCGTCCGGCGCCGCGGCCAGCATTTTGTACCACGGCCCCAGACCGCGCATGATCTCGAACCAAAGCTTCGGCAGGCGGTCGGGCGTGAGCGCTTCGCGGGTGGGTTGCTGCAAAATCCAGGCTCGTTCCTTCATCTCCGCCTCGAGCTGCCCCGCGCTCCAACCGGCGTAACCGACAAACGCCCGGATGCAGGTCGGATCCTCGCCGGCCAGTTGATGCGCTTCGTCCACGCCGACATTGTGATTGAGTTTCAGGCCCTCTCCGACTTCCCATTCGAAAGCGGCAAACATCAATTGATTCTTGCCGACCGGACCGCCGAGGAACACCGGAACATCGGCAAGGCCCTCAGGCGGCGCCTCGTTGACCAAATCAATCACCTGCTTATCGAGAGGGCGATTAATAATGAGGCCACCGGCTCCTTCGTTCGCGTCGTGCTCATAAATGAACAACACCGCTCGTCGAAAATTTGGATCGAGCATATTTGGGTGAGCGACCAGCAGCGAGCCCGCCAGGCTCAACGGCATCCCATCCCCGAGGTTACGCATGAAAAACTAGAAGCCTCGCCGGGGCCTTGCGCAACCTGTTTCCAAGGAGCGGCGCGGCTTCTTCCAAGGAGCGGCGGTTTACAACCGCCGGGCTTTCTTCCAAGGAGCGGCGGTTTGCAACCGCCGTTTTAATTGGTCGGCGGTTTCAAACCGCCGCTCTTTGAAACAGCCTCCCTGCGGATTAGCCGCCCATCTGTCAATTCCGAAACCGGCCCTCCCAGGCCGTTTTCCACCCATTGGGTCGTCGTGGCCGTGACCAGTTTTTGGGCCCCGGCCGGCAAGTGCTGCAAGAGAGAATTGCGACGGATGGGATCGAGTTCGCCGAAAATATCGTCGATCAAGAGCAGCGGCGGCGTCCCCTCCTCCATCATGAAAATTCGCGACTGCGCGATCTTCAACGCGAGCGCAACCGTCCGCTGCTGGCCCTCGGAGGCGTATTGGTTGGCCGCTTTTGCCTCGACCAGAAGCCGAATGTCGTCGCGATGCGGGCCGACCACGGTCTGGCGAAGGCGCGCCTCTTGCGCGCGGGAATTCGCGAGGTCCCGCGGGAAATCGTCCCCGTTTCCCGGCGAGAACCCGACTTCCAATTTTTCGCCGGTCACGCTGATCTCCCGGTGGGCCGCGGCCGCGAGCGGAGCCAGCCGTTCGACCAGCCCCGCTCGCATCGCCGATAACTTCGCGCCGTGCTCCAGAAGCGGAGGATCATAGGCCGCGAGCTCGCGCGGACGGGGATGAGGCGATTTTAGGAGGGCGTTGCGGGAACGAAGAGCGCGTTCGTAGGCGCGGAGGGTGGGCCGGTAGAGCGGATCAATCTGCGCGCCGAGAAAATCCAGATACCGGCGGCGGGCCTCGGAACTGCCGCGTACGAGTTCGATGTCGGTATTGGCAAACGAGACCACACGCGCGACTCGAAGATATTCGTCCAGCGTGCGCTGTTCGACATGATCGAAAGCAATTTTTCGCCGCAGCGGGCTGTAGCGAAATTCCAGAAGGTGATCGGCGTGGCGGCCGGAAACACCAAACGATTTTTCCCCGAAGCGAACGATGGGGCCCAGCGTCGGGCTGCGTTGCGATTGCAGCCGCAGGAGAACGCAGGCCGCTTCCAGGATCGACGTCTTGCCCTGTCCATTCCGGCCCACAAAAAAATTTGACCCCGGGGAAAGTTCGACCGCGAGCGACTCAAAGCAGCGAAAATTTCGAAGCTGCAGATCAGCGAGCATTGGTATCATTCAGCGCTGTAGCCGCCCCGCTCTGTCGGGGCGTTCGCGGCACGGCGACATAGCGCCGTGGCTACAGTGCTGTTCGCGGCCCGGCGATCCGGCAGCTGCCGGACCGTGGCTACAGTACCGGTGGTTCTTCACAGATTAATCAGTTGCAGCCTGCTCGTCATCTGCGCGGGAACTCGCTTCTTGTGAAAATAAACGCCGCTAATCGGCGTAATGTCTGCCGGCGTCAGCCCGACCGCGGCCCCAATGAAATTATGATTGCAGAAAACGCCATTGGTCGCATCGAGACCAATCCAGCCGGCGCCCGGAAGAAAGACTTCCGTCCAGGCGTGCAACGACCCTTCGGCCCGGCGCGTTTCCGCATCGCTTTCGCGCAGGTACCCACTCGTGAGCCGCGCCGCGAATCCCATCTGCCGCAAGATCTCCGCTAATAATACCGTCACATCGCGGCAGGCGCCCCGGCCCAAGCGGAGAGTTTCTCCCGGAGAGAGCGCCGCGCCTTCTTCGCGCCGCTCGTAACCAATGCATTCATGGAGGGTCTTGTTGAGCTGGACCAAAGTTTTCACCGTATCCCGGCGGTTCTTATTTGTCGGCGGCTCCCATCCGGGCACGACGAGCCGGTCTTTCGTGCGCCTTTCCCGATAGGGCGCGAGCAGCTTCGCGATCGCCGGATCGTATTCGAATGGCGTCTCCACCGCGTCATTCTCCAGGAGGAAATGAAACGGATTTTTTTCGTCCAGATCCAGATTGATCGCGAGCTTGAACTCCAACTCTTTCGACCGTTCGGGGAAAAAGCAGGAGGCGACAGTATTTTCGAAAACATCCCGCGAGAATCGTACAGTCGCCTTTGGCGCCGTGGTGAAATCGAGCCGGCGCACCCGGCTGAAGCGATCGCTGCGCGGAAAAAGCCGAACCTCGTGCGGCGAAAAACCGACCGGCTCCTCGTAGCGGTAGGTCGTCTGATAGCGAAGTCCAAGTTTCATGAAACAAGTTATTGCAAAGAGGCCCGCGCGTCGCTTAAGATCATTAACAATTCTGTTTGCCATCGCGCGAAAGCTCGATTAAATGGTCGGCAGAATAAAAATGTTCTGGGGGGAACAGCCGCCCTTCATGTCCATCGGACGTGGGGGGCGGTACTTTTTTGGGGACATGTCTTCATGAATCCGTCATCGCTGGAACCAAAGCGGAAGTTTTCCTGGCCGCTCGCGCTCACGCTGATTTTCCTGATCGGCGCGGCGGTGCTTTTGACCATCTTTCTTCGGCTGGAGAGCTGGCCGGCCCGCACCGCTCGACAAAGCACGGCGGAGCTGGAGCGAGTCGGCCGCGAGATCCGCGATGCCTTTGTAGAAGTGGCGCAATTGCAGCCGCGCGTCACCGTCAACAGCCGCGTCTATCTGGAGAAGACAACGGCCATGGCGGAGCTCGCGATTCTCTCACGGCAAATCGAAGTCGAGCATGAATTTCTGCACACGTGGGCCGGAAGCACGAAGCGGGTCAGGCTCCACGGCACCTTCGCGGCAAAAGCCGGTTTCGATTTGCAGCAGGATTTTACGGTGGACCTTCGCCCCGATGAAATCACCGTCCGAATACCCCATGCCTCGATTCTCGGCCTTGAGCAGAAACAGACAGAAGTTCTTGCGTACGAAAATGGTCTTTGGAACCGAATCTCGGCGGCTGACCTGCAAAATGAGCTCGCGGCCCTGCCCGCGCTCGCGCGCCAGAAAGCCGCGGAGAGCGGAATTTTAGCCGAAGCGGAAGCGGCCTTGCAAAAGCAGCTCAACGAGCGCGCGCCAGCGGGCCGCCGTTTCAACCTCATCTTCCAAAACACACCGGTGAAGGATTAGGAGCGGCCAAGACTCCAACCCGCAGGCGCTGCGCGGCGAGTGCCTCTCCCATCCAGGCCCGAGAAGCCCCTTCCAGCACGTTTCGTTTCCCGCTAGAAGCTACTGGACGAATGCGCCCTAAGAAATTCCTTCTCTTCTTTGCCGGCTCGGTGATCATCGCCGGCATTCTATCCGTCTGCCTGGCGCCGTTGCTGGTCGCGGGCGGATTGCGTCTGTGGGTCGCACGCGTCGCGCGGCAGGAGGGATTGCGGATCGAGTTCGGGAAAATCGAGGCCCCGCTGCTCCGTCCCGTGATCGTGCACGGTTTGCAAATCACCAGCCACCCCGAAGCCCCGTTTCACGTCAAAGTCGAATCTCCCCGGGTCGAGTTCGCCTTGAATCTGGGGTCCATCTTCAACTGGTCGCGCGGGCGTCTGCTCAAGACCCTCACAACCGACGGAATCACCGTGGATATTCGCCGGAATCCGCAACCGACTACGCGGCGCTTTGCCTGGCGAACCCTCGATGACTTGCTGCCGGATAATTTCAAGCTCGCGGGCGTGCAACTCCATGTCGAAAACGGCGACACGATTTTTGATCTTCTCAACGGCACGCTTTCAGGCACGCAGATTGAAGCCGGGGTGTTCAGTGCCAGCGAAATCACCATCGTTTCGCCCTGGTTTCGCAAAGGTTTTTCTCAACTCCGCGGCACGACCTCGTGGCAGGACACCCGGCTTAACATCGGCGCGCTCACCCTCACGCGCGGTCTCGATCTCGACGCGATCAGCATCGATCTCTCTCAAATTGGCGAGCGCCGAATCGGCCTGGAGCTGAACGTGGATGCGTTCGGAGGAAAAATCCGCGCCCGTGTTTCCAGTGACGATCAGGAGGACAAACGAACCTGGGATGCGGCCGGGACCGCGTCGGGAATTTCCCTCAGCCAAATGTCCGATGCGCTCGATCTGACGGACCGGGCGGGGGGTTCGTTGCGCGCCTGTAAATTCACTTTCCGAGGGGAATCCACCAATTTACGAGAAGCGACTGCCACCGTTTGGGCTGAGGTGACGGGATTGACCTGGCGGGATCGCACGGCCGATACGATCATGATCGGCGCTTCGCTCTATAACCGGCAGGTGCATGTGGAGCAGCTTTTCGTCAAGCAGCGCGACAATCAGTTTAATCTGAGCGGTGAATCCGCTTTGCCCCAGAAATGGTCCGACTGGTTGAATCCCGATTTCCACGGTGAGATCGTCGCGTCGATCAACGACCTGGGCGATTTCGCGCGTCTCTTTGGGGCGAGCGCCTCCGATTTTGCCGGCAAGATCGAGATTGCCGGAAACGTCAACGCCCAGGAACGAAAACTCGCCGGCCACCTTTCCGTCTCGGGCACTTCGCTCACCTTGTTCCGAGCGCCCTTCGAATCGCTCAAGGTCGAGCTCAACCTGAAGGAATCACGACTCGAAATTGCGCAGTTTGAGCTTCGCCGCGAAGAGGACTCTTTTCTCTGCCAGGCGAGCCTGGATCTGGGCAAGGATCGCGGCTACTCCTTCACCTTCACCAATTCCATCGCCGATATTGCGGATTACGGCGATCTGATACCGGAGCCGCTCCGGAGCTTGAAGCTTAGCGGGAGCCTCGAGTTGAATTGGACCGGAAACGGAACCGAGGCAACCCATTCGGGCACCTTTCACGCGCGAGGGCACGGCCTCCATCCCCTGGAGTCTCCCGTTGTTCCCTTCGACGCGGAATTCGAAGGTGATTATTCGCCCGACAATATTTTCTTCCGGCAATTCAATCTCTCAAATCAACACGCCGCCTTCAGTGCCTTCGTCACGATCGCGAGGGATTATTTGCAATTGCAAACGCTTCGTTTGGATTTGAACGGTAAACCACGCCTGCAAGGCAACATTTTCCTTCCCGTATCTTTTTCGAAACTGCACACCCAGGGCAATTGGCTGGCGGCGTTGAGTGACGATCCCAATTTCGACCTCGATCTCACTCTTGATCCGACGGATCTCGCGGAACTGGCCGCTGCGCTGACCACGCAGCCGAAAATGTCAGGCCAGATGTCTGGCAGCCTTGAAATTCATGGGACGCCTGCATCGCTTCAGGGAAACTCGATCGCTCACCTGCGCGATTTCGTTTTCCAGCACGAGCCGCGCATTTCCGCCGAGCTCGAAACCCAGGTGAGCCTTGGAATCCTTTCGGGAAAAGCAAGCGTGGTTGCTCCCGGATCAAACCCTGTGAATCTCGAAGCATCGATCCCCTACCAGTTCGAGAAGACCGAGTCAGCCTACACTCTCAACAACGGCGGACCGTTTTCCGCGACCCTGAGTTTCCCCGCGGTCCTGATGTCGAAATTACCGCGCTATTTTTCGCGTGGAGTGTTCCTCGACGGAGTCTTGAGCGGGCATCTGGTCTTTTCAAATTCGCTGCGCCACCCGGACCTGCTCGGCAACGTCCACCTGATCAACGGCCGCTTTTTTGGCGGCTTGGCGCTCTCGGCGGGAGTTACCTTCGGACGCCAGAAGGCCGCGATTGATTTCGCGCAGTTGACCAAAAACAACGTCCGCTATGGTGCGCGCGGCGAAGTCGATTTCCGCGAGTTGAGCGATATGGCAGCGAAGATTTTTCCAAATGCACCGATGGTCCTGCTGGCGCCGCTGGACGCAGACGATTGCGTCGACGGGATCGAACTTTGGCCCGGCGGCGTTGGCGGATCGCGTCGAGAGCGGATCACCGAAGTCGAAATTCGCGGCAGTCTTTTTTCCCCGGATTGGACGATTTCGTTGAGTGAACACCGTCCGGACGATCCACTCGAGACACTCCTCCAAGGCGGCTCGTCGCGGACATTTTCTTTCTGTCGCGACGGCCAGCCCACTGGCAAAACATTAACGCTCGGACTCGCCCGGCCGCCTTTTCCATAACGTGCCTCCTGGCAGGAAATTCCAGTCAACCCGCGGTTGCCGCCGCTTCCAGCTCCAGCCAGGGCGCGAGTTTGCCGCGCAATTCGGGCGTCATCGTCACCCGCAGATTGATGCCCGCCTCGATCTGCACCGGTTCCCCATCCGGTCGACAGACCATCAGTCTCACGGGTTGAGTTCCCGGCGACGCCGCCAGCACCGCCTGCACCTGCCGGAATTCATCCGCGTCCGCCGCGGGCGAAAAGCGCAAGACGAGCGGCGCTTCGCTCCCCGGGCGCCCATTGCCATTTGACTCGTTAGGCGAATGAGGCTGGCTCTGGGCCAGCGTGAGGACCTTCACCTTTTGCGCCACCGCCCTTAACGCATCGTCGCGCTTATCGAGCGTTCCCTGGACCGCGATCACCCGTCCGAGCACCAGAGCGTCCGAAATCGTCGTGTAGACTTCATTCCACAAAACGACTTCGAGCGTAGCGGTCAGGTCTTCGAGCCAGACAACCGCAAACGGTTTGCCCTCTTTCTTTGTGAATTTCTTGTCCACCTGCACAATCGCACCGCCAATCCGGAACGACGCGCGATCCGCGAGCTCGTTCAGCGATGCGATCGTTTGATATTTCCCATTAGCGAGCAGCGTTGCGTACGCATCGAGGGGATGGCCGGTGACATAAAACCCGAGCAATTCTTTCTCGTACGACATTTTCTCGTGCTCGGTCCACGGAACCAGCCGCCGGGCGCTCGGTCTCGACGCGGGCGGCGGCATGTCGTCGAAGAGCGAGACCTGGCCGCTGGCGCGGTCGCGATGAGTGGCCGACGCGGCCGCGAGCGACTCGTCGATGCAGGCAAAAAGCTCGGCGCGTTCCCGGCCCAGAAAATCGAAAGCGCCGCATTTCACCAGGCTCTCCAGGATTTTGCGATTGGCGATCCGTGAATCGAGCCGCCGGCAAAAGTCTTCCAAAGAGGGGAATTCCCCTCTCTCCTCGCGCTCCCGGATCGCCCATTCCATTGCACCTTGCCCGACATTCTTGATCGCGGCGAGGCCGTAACGAATGGCGTTGGTTGTCTGGAGGAGGGGGCTCCGGCCGCCGACCCCTTCCTCTCGATTGTCACCGACCGCCGCTCCAGTGGCTTCCGGGCTGAATTTCAGGCCACTCCGGTTCACATCGGGCGGCAGAATCGGAATTCCCATCCGCTTGCACTCACCGACAAAGGTCGAAATCTTGTCCGTGTTGTTAATTTCATTGCTCAGCAGGCCCGCCATAAATTCGACCGGATAGTTCGCCTTTAGATACGCTGTCTGATAACTGATCAATCCGTAAGCCGCGCTGTGACTCTTGTTGAATCCGTACCCGGCAAATTTCTCCAGCAAATCGAAGATCGCGTTCGCCTTTTTCTCCGGGATTTTGTTCGTGCGCGCGCAGCCCTCGATAAAATTGGCGCGTTCCAGCGCCATTTTCGCGCGGTCCTTTTTGCCCATCGCCCGCCGGAGCAAGTCGGCCTGGCCTAACGAATAACCGCCCAGCCGGCTCGCCGCGGCCATGACCTGCTCCTGGTAGATCATCACGCCGTAGGTGTCCGAGCAGACCTCCTCGAGCAGTGGATGTTCGTATTTGATTTTCGCCAGGCCTTTTTTCCTTTTGATGTAATCCGGAATCAGATCCATCGGCCCCGGGCGGTAAAGCGCGCTCAAGGCAATGATGTCGTCGATCGATTTGAAATCGAACTGTTTGCAGAAACCGGTCATGCCGCCTTCCAATTGAAAAATGCCGATGGTCTCGGCGCGATTGAGCAGGGCAAAAGTCCCCGCATCATCCAGCGGAATTTGTTCCAGCGAGAAGTCCGGGAGCCGCTGCCGGATGAGTTCGACTGCGTCGTGCAGGACGGTCAGCGTGCGCAATCCCAGGAAATCCATCTTGAGCAAGCCGAGGTCGTTCAGCGGGCCCATTGGATATTGCGTGATCACTTCCTTTTCCTTCGGATCGCGGCGCAGCGGCACGTATTCGGAAAGATCGCGATCCCCGATGACGATGCCGGCCGCGTGCACTCCGAAATTACGCGACCGGCCTTCCAGCAAAATCGCGTGGTCCCACAGTTGCCGCGTCGCCGGTTCCGTCTCGATCGCGCGCCGCAACTCCGGATTCGCCGCCGCCGATTCCGTGAGGGTGATGTTTAGCGCTCCCGGTCCAGTGGGGATCATGCGGGCGAGCCGGTCCGCATCGCCGTAGGAAAGGCCGATGACGCGCCCCACGTCCCGCACGGCGCTCTTCGCGTTCATCTTGTTAAACGTCACGATCTGCGAGACCCGGCGATCGCCGTATTTTTGGCGGACGTACTCGAGCACTTCGCCGCGCCGATCCTTGCAGAAATCCACATCGATGTCGGGCGGCGAAACGCGTTCTGGATTCAAGAAGCGTTCGAAGATGAGCCCGTATTGCAACGGATCGATATCGGTAATTCCGAGAACGTAAGCCGCCAGGGAACCGGCGGCCGAACCGCGCCCGGGGCCGACTGGAATCCCGCGCTGCTTCGCAAAATGGATGAAGTCCCAGACGATCAGCAGGTAACTGACGAACCCGGCCTTCTCGAGCACGCCCAATTCGTAGTCGAGCCGCTTGACCAGCTCCGCATCGGTTTCCGCGCGCTCGCCAAAGCGATCGTGAAGACCCTGGTAACAAAGCTCTCGCAGGTACGCCTCGCGTGTTTTGCCCTCCGGCATCGGATATTCAGGGTATTTCGAAACGTTGAATTCCAGCTCGAGGTTGATGCGAGCGGCAATCTCCAGCGTATTCGAAATCGCTTCGGGGTGGTCCGGGAAAAGCGCCCGCATCTCGTCCGCCGATTTGAAATAAAGCTCCGGCGTATAACGCATCCGCCTTTCATCCGCCACCATCTTGCCGGTGCCGATGCAGACCATCACGTCATGCGTTTCGTGGTGGCTCCGCTCCAGAAAATGCACGTCGTTCGCCGCGACCAGGCCGAGCCCAAATTCCTGCGCGAGACGCGGCAGCATCTGGTTGCATTTGTGTTGCGCCTCGATGCCGTGGTCGTGCATTTCCAAGAAGAAATTCTCCGCGCCGAGGATGTCGCGAAATTCCGCCACGCTCTGCCGCGCCTTGGCCAGATTGTCCGACTGGATCGCCATGTTGATCTCGCCCTTGAGGCAACCGCTCAAGCCGATCAAGCCGCCTGAGTGCGCCGCGAGAAGTTCTTTGTCGATCCGCGGCTTGTAATGAAAGCCGTCGAGATGCGCCTTGGAAATCAGCTTCACCAGGTTCCGATACCCGGTCTCGTCCTTCGCCAGCAGAGTGAAATGGTAAGCCGCGTCGCGTTGATTGTTCGGGCGATCCTTGATCGAGCCGGGCGCCATGTACGCCTCGCAGCCGATGATCGGTTTCAGGCCCGTCTTGATCGCTTCCTGGTAAAATTCGATCGCCCCGTGCAGGTTTCCGTGATCGGTGATGGCCACGGCGGGCATTTCGAATGCCGCCGCTTTTTTCATCAGCTCCTTCATTCGCACCGCCCCATCGAGGAAGGAATATTCCGTGTGGAGATGGAGGTGAACGAAGGAGTCGGCAGGCATCCGACCGCATTATAAACGGCGCGTTCGATGCGGCAAATTTGCGAGGGAAAACACTGGATAGCGCTGCGAAGTGGGCGGGGCCTCGCACGAAGGTCACAAAGTTTCACCAAGTCCTTTGTGTCCGTCGTGTCCGCTGTGCGATGCCTCTTCTGTTGGGTCAAAGAGGAATCTGATCGCCGATAAAATTTCGATGTTGCACGTTTCCGATGGCGTTGCTAAGAGAGCACGTGCGGCGATTCACCGAAACGAATTCAGGGCGCGCGGGCGTTTCGGAATTCCGCCCCTCAACCTTTTTGCGATTGAAGAACACCCACTTGCCGGAACTCTATTTCCCATGAAAAAGCTCGAAGCGATCATCAAGCCGTTCAAACTCGAGGAAGTAAAGGAAGCCCTGGCCGAACTCGGCATCGAGGGCATGACGGTGACGGAAGTGAAAGGCTTCGGCCGCCAGAAGGGGCACACGGAAATTTATCGCGGCAGCGAATACACGGTCGATTTTCTCCCGAAGGTGAAAGTCGAAGTCGTGCTGGCCGATGAGATGGTGGACAAAGCCGTCACCGTCGTGGTGGCCGCCGCCAAGACCGGCAAGATCGGCGACGGCAAAGTTTTCGTGCTCCCGGTCGAGCACGCCGTGCGCATCCGCACGGAAGAGATCGGCGAAAAAGCGGTGTGAGGAATTCACGCCCCACCCTTCGCCCTACCTCTCACACCACCCGTCCCTCGATGCCGCGCCCGGCGCGTTCGCCATTTAGCGAATTAACGATTTAGTGACTTAACGATTTCCATCTACCCGCCGCTCCACTACTCCACCGCTCCAACCCAATCCCATGGCCAAAGACAAAGACAAAGACAAAACTGCTTCCGACGTCAGCAAAATGATCAAGGACCACGAGGTCAAACTCGTGGACTTCAAGTTCACCGATCTGCCGGGCTCCTGGCAGCATTTCACCACGACCCTCACCGAGTATAGCGAGGATATTTTCACCGAGGGCCTCGGCTTCGACGGCTCCAGCATCCGCGGCTGGCGCGCGATCAACGCCAGCGATATGCTCGTCATCCCCGATCCCAGCACGGCGTGGATCGATGTTTTCAACGCCGAGCCGACCCTCAGCCTTATTTGCACCATCGTCGATCCGATCACCCGCGAACCGTACGATCGAGACCCGCGCGGCGTCGCCGAAAAAGCCGAAGCGTATCTCCAGAGCACCGGCATCGCCGATACCGCCTTCTTCGGACCCGAAGCCGAGTTCTTCATTTTCGATGAAGTCCGCTACAGCTACACCGGCAATTCCTCCTTCCATCTCGTTGACAGTGCGGAAGGTCATTGGAACAGCGGGCGCGAGGAATTCCCGAACCTCGGTTACAAGATTCGCGCAAAGGAAGGCTACTTCCCGGTCGGCCCAGCCGACAGTTTGCAGGACATCCGCAACGAGATGTGCCTCGAGCTCGAAAAAGCCGGCATCCCGATCGAGCGGCAGCATCATGAGGTCGCCACAGCCGGCCAGGCCGAGATCGATATCCGCTTCGCGCCGATGAAACAGATGAGCGACTGGATGCAATACTACAAATACATCATCCGGAACGTGGCGAAGAAGCACAACAAGAGCGTCACGTTTATGCCCAAGCCGCTCTACGGCGATAACGGCTCCGGCATGCACACCCACATGTCGCTCTGGAAAGATGGCAAACCGCTCTTCGCCGGAAACGGTTACGCCGGGTTGAGCGAGATGGCGCTCTT
This sequence comes from Chthoniobacterales bacterium, assembly GCA_035941955.1. Lineage (GTDB taxonomy): Bacteria > Verrucomicrobiota > Verrucomicrobiia > Chthoniobacterales > UBA10450 > AV80. The sequence goes on along the minus strand of DASZDO010000088.1, from coordinate 17,415 downwards.
CTTCATCGGAGGAATTTTGCGGCACGCTCCCGCGCTCACCTGCATCACCAACCCGACCACCAACAGCTACAAACGCCTCGTTCCCGGCTTCGAGGCGCCCGTCAACCTCGCCTACTCCGCCCGCAACCGCTCCGCCGCGATCCGCATTCCGACCTACTCGGCGAACCCAAAATCGAAGCGGATCGAGTTCCGCACGCCGGACGCGGCCGCCAACCCGTACATCGCCTTCTCCGCCTTGTTGCTGGCCGGCCTCGATGGAATTCAAAGCCGGATCGATCCTGGCGATCCGCTCGACAAGAACCTCTACGAGCTACCGCCCGAAGAGCTTGCGAACGTCCCGAGCGTGCCCGATTCCCTCAGCGGCGCGATCAAAGCGCTCGAAGCCGATCATTCGTTCCTGCTCAAAGGCGACGTCTTCAACGCCGACTTCGTCGCGAACTGGATCGAGATGAAACAAAAGGAATACGACGCCCTCCGGCTTCGCCCTCACCCGTACGAGTTCGCGATGTATTACGACGTGTAGGCACTAGCGGCACTTTTTCAGGGACGGCTCCCTGACAGCAATCGGCTTCGCCTCGACTCATTAACCGGACACCCCAAGCTTGTCGCGTGAGCCTGACCGCGGACAAAATGCGAACGGAGTTGGCAAATCTGACCGAGGCCGAGCGCGCGGATTTGGCTCGCTTTCTCATTCAATCGCTCGACTCAGGTTCCGACAACGACGCGGAGGCTGCGTGGGGCAACGAGTTGACGCCGCGCCGGCGACATCAAAAGCGGCCGGGAACCCGGCGAGTCAGCCGATAAGGTATTCTCTGAGCTTCGCGCCAAGCATTCGTGAAGCCCGTTGTGGTTCACAGCGCCGCACGGGCTGAGCTTGAGGAGGCGATGGGGTTTTACGAAAGCCGAGCGCGCGGACTTGGTTCCATTAACACCGGCCTTCAGGCCGGTGCACATCACGGAAAAACGTAGCCGTTTCAACGGCTTCCCTTCGCGGTTACTTCTCATCGAAGGCGCCACCGGCCTGAAGGCCGGTGTTAACCAAGGCCCGTGTCATCCGAAGCCGGGGACGAAGGGAACCGCCTCGAAAGCGCCGAGCCGATCTGCGCCGAGTCTCATCCCCGCCGCGGCTTTGGTCGGCATCGCCAACGCCGTGCTCCTGATCTTGAGACGAAGGTCGAGAAGGCGGTAGCGACTATTTAGCGACACCTCTAGAGCCGGCCAAGACATAAGGACACCGCGCTCGCAAGTTCTTCGTCGAACGCTTTCGTTTACGGTTTTCTATCCGGATTTGGCGGACTATATCTGGATCGTTGCGCTTGCTCACGGTAGCCGCCGCCCCTGACTGTTGGCATCGACGCAAGCGGGATTGATTGATTACGAAACACTCATGAACAAAGTAAACACGAAGGAGATGGCTGAATTGACCTGGTCCTCCCCAAAGGGGAAATTCGTGGGGGCAGGCAAACAGGTCTCCGAGGCATTGGGAAGAAAACCATTCTCGACGGATCTCATGGAGCGGCATCCATTCGATATTGAGATCTGCCGCGTCCCTCCCGGCAAAACACCCTACTCTTATCACTCCCACAGCATGCAATGGGAGTTTTACCACGTCATTTCAGGCAAAGGCGCGGTCCGGCATAAGGATGGAACGACCCCGATCGAGGAAGGCGACGCTTTCATTTTCAAACCAGACGAACCCCATCAACTCATCAACGACAGCTCCGAAGATCTCGTCCTTTACGTCGTAGCTGACAATCCAATCGGCGAATCGTCTTATATGCACGACAGCAAGAAATGGCTGGTCCGCTCCCCTGAGCGCAGGCTTATTCGTTCCGAGAATCTCGATTACTACGATGGCGAAGAATGAATCAAGAAAACGGGAAATGAGGATTACGATTCCCAATTCTTCCTGCTTTCCTGCTTTCCTGCTTCGATTTGATCTCGCGGCGCCGGGTCGAAGGGCGGTGGTGATTGCAGTCGTGTTGTTGGCGTTTCTGGCCCTGGCGCGACCCTTGCCGGCGCAAAGTTCGAGCAACCCGACGCCGTTTGGACAGATCAGCGAGGTAGATGTCGATCAACTGATGAAGTTTGGCCGGGCCAGGGACTTTGACCTGCAACCCGAGATGGACCGCATCTACCAAAAAGACGAAGAAGCGCTCGCGCGGCTCTTTCGTTTCTCGCTCAAATTCAAGAAATTCGACCGGAAGGCGCGAACCTATGGCCAAATCATGTACGGCTGCTGGCTCAAATTCGGCGAGCTTTACGGCGTCGACCTGTATCTCAAGGTGCTGGATCGTCAACCCGACGAAGTGCAGCAGCGGGTAAGAGACTTCCTGTATTACCCGCTTTTGCGCATGCCCAAGGAGAAACGGAAGGAAAACCTGGAGGAGATCCGGCGAATGTATCCCCGCCTTTATCCAACTGATTACCATTTCGGGCGGAACGACCCGATCTTCTAGGCCCGGGCCTTCCAAGGATACATTTGGATGACCTTGCCGCGATTGTCCGACGCGCAGCGGGCGCGGATTCGCTCGATCGAGTGGATCGTAGCTGCCCTATTCGCCGCGCTGATTGTCGTGCTGCACTTCGTCAACCTGAAGCACGCAGGAGGATTGTGGAGGGACGAAGCAGCCGCGGTGAACCTCGCCCTTTTTCCCTCCTTCGGCGAAATCTCGTCGAACCTGGAACATGAGTCCTTCCCACTCCTGCTGACCATGCTCCTGCGCGCGTGGAACGCGCTGGGCCTTGGGGGCAGCGATCTCACTCTGCGCATCTTTGGGATGCTCGTTGGGTTGGCCGTGCTCGCGGCCCTCTGGTGGAATGCGCGGCGGTTCTCAGCTTCGCCGCCCATCATCTCGATGCTCCTATTCGGCTTGAGTCCGGTTGCGATCCGCTGGGGCGATTCGCTGCGAGCCTATGGGCTGGGCGTTTTCTTTCTCCTTCTCGCCCTGGGCTTGATCTGGAACGTGGTCCGGTCGCCTTCACGAAAGACGGTGCTCCTCGCCATGGTCGCCAGCATCTTCGCCGTGCAGACATTGTATCAAAGCATCTTCATGCTGGCAGTGTTCTGCCTGGGCGGAGTAGTGGTAGCGGCGCGACGAAGGGATTTCAAACGAGCGCTTCTTGTTCTTTCCGTCGCCCTTCCGGCGGCCCTTTCACTTCTTCCTTACCTCGGCGTAATCCGGCGGGCGAGCCAATGGAACGTCGCCACGGAAGTTTCGATCGATCTGCCACGCATCTGGCTCGTGCTGCACCGGGCGCTGAGTGATCCCGGCCCACTGATGTTCTGGCTTTGGGTCCTCCTTTTCTCAGCGGCGATAGTCACCGGCTGTCTCCTTCTACCAAGAAAGAAGCAGGCTCCAGTTCGGGGTGACGACAGTGAGGTGGCCTGGTTTCTCCTCACGATCATGCTCGGCACAACCATCGCGTACTACATTTTTCTGAAGCTTTTGAAGTTCCCGACCGAGACTTGGTACTACCTGGTTTGGATGGGAGTGGTGGCGGTCGCGATCGACGCGCTAGTTGCCCGGATGGTGCGCGACGGCTGGGCCCGGGCGATCCGGCTGTTCGCGGTTGTGGTTGCGGTGGCCGCGTTGTCCCGAGGCGTCTGGCAGCAGGCCGGCGTCCGCATGACCAACCTGGATTTGGTCGCCCAACGCCTGAACAAAGACGTAGGCAAAGAGGATTTCGTCCTGGTCCACCCGTGGTTCTGCGGAGTCACGTTCCAGCGTTATTACTCAGGCAGCGCCGAGTGGACCTCCCTGCCGCCGCTCGCCGATTATCGGCTCCAACGCCTTGATTTGTTCAAGGAACAGATGCAGCTCGAAGCTCCAATTCAACCGGTGCTCGAGAAAATGGAAGCCACTCTCCGCGCCGGCCACGTCGTCTGGCTCGTCGGCTATTATCCTTTTTCGAATCCGCCACGCCCCGCGCCAAAGCTGCCCCGCGCGGGCGAAGGTCCCGAAGGCTGGCGCGGCGCTCCTTACATGATGGCCTATGGCATGGAGGTGGCCTACTTCATTCAAGCGCACGCGCTGGAAGGCGCGTCTCTTAAGCCGTCCTCGTCCCAGGCCGTGAATCCCTTCGAAAATCTTCCGGTCAGGGCCGTCTCCGGATGGAGATCGTCCCGGTTCTAGGAGCGGTGCCGCGCCAATAAAATCTTGCTTTCGAAGGTAAACTTTTTTCTACTGGAAAATCACGGCTTGGTGGCCGTGATAACAATCAACCCAGGAATCATCTATGTGGCCTCCAAAATTTAGCGATTGTATCGAAGCGTGTAATGTCGCCCGACGCCGATGTGAGCGTCTGGTGACCGAAGGGCTGGCCCAGAAGGATGTCAACCTCGTCACTCAGGTCATCGTTATTGCCCGCGATTGCGCCCGGATTGCGACGCTGACGAGCCAATTGCTCGAGCGCGGATCGAAATACGCCTACCCAATCTGCGGTGTTTGTGCGAGCGCCTGCGAAGAACTGGCGGAAGCCTGCGCCAAGCACCCCAAGATCGACGCTTTCTCCCGTTGCGCGGAAGCTTGCCGCAAATGCGCTGAAGAATGCGCCAAGCTGGCCAAACAAAAGAAAAAAGCCTGAGCGCCGTCGGGCCGGGCGAACGTCGCCGCTCTTAGAATCGTCCGAGTTCCCGGAACCAGCGCAACGCGCGCCGGACCTCGGGCATCTTCAACTTGTGCTGGCCGTCGAATCGTTCCAGGCGCACATGCTTGAAGCCGGTTCGTTCCAGCGACGCTTTGACGAGATCGTGGGCTTGCGGAGTGGCGACGGTGTCGCTGGTTCCGCTGCTGAGCCAGACCGGCACCTCGAGAAACCCCCGGCCCGGCTGATAGCTTAGGTAACTTTCGCCCAAGCGGTCTTGGTTGATGCCACTAAGAAAAAAGCCACAAATCCTCACGGATCCGGTCTTCGCCAGCATGGCTCCCAACGCCCCACTGCGTTTCGCGCCGCCCGAGAAACCCGCAAAAGCGATCGGCCACTTGGCCGATTGGGGCCAGTCCTTCCGCATCACCTCCAGGACGGCGGCCAGCATGCCGAGCCGCCACTGGGTGGAATCGATGCGCGGCTTGATGGTCGCATCCGGACCGAGAACCACCCAGCCCTCGGCAGTAGCGGGTGGCCGGTACCACTCGACGTCCATTGCGCTCGTGCGATCGAAATCGCTCGTGGAAGTCACGACCACGATTGGCCAGGGGCGGCTGGGATCGAAGCCCGGCGGGAAGGCTAGAACCGCCCGCCCCGTTTCCACCCGGGGATTGCCGCCTTGGGCCGCGATATCCTGGAAATACTTCGCGACAGGGAACCGAATCTCCACCGTCCGGCCGCCCTGGACCTGCTGGCCCGCCAACGAAGCGCCGTGACTTGTGGCAACAGAAAGCCAGAGCAATCCGATTAGCAGCAGGCGCATGATTCTTAAGATGCTCTAGCCAAGGAGCGGCGGTTTGCAACCGCCGTACTAATAGGTCGGCGGTTACAAACCGCCGCTCCTTGTTTCTGCCGACGATGTCACAACTTTCGGAACGTCGCGTTGGCTTGGAGGAGATCGCCGCTGGACGAGTGCACGATATTCGACAGGCCGCAGAGTTTGAATCCGCGGCCGGCGAGAAACTCATTCATGTCCCAGAAAAGCCAGGCGCTCGCATAAAGCTGCTCAAAAAAGACCTCCGCATAGATCACTCGGACCCGATCGAGCACTGCTTCTCCTCCGGTGAGAACAAATCGTTCAGCGCCTTGGAGATCGAGCTTGAGGAGATCCACGGTTTGCAACCCCTCATCCTCCATCAACGCCGGCAGTGTTATTGCAGGCACTTGCACGGCTCGGGCGACACGGAGGTCGCGATCGAACCATTCACTATTGCGCGGATCAATGGGCAGCAGCGAGCTCGAGGCCTCTGAATGATTGATTTCGAACTGCGCCTCCCCATTCCTGTCCGACAGCGCCGCGGAGACGACAGACATACCGGGCTTACCGGCATAGCGCGTGCGCAACTTTTCCGCCAGTTCCGGGATAGCTTCGACCAGGACGAGCCGATTAGGCCTATGCAACTGGAGAAAGGCTTCCGTGAACGATCCACGGTTCGCGCCGCCGTCGATCACCGTCCGATACTCCAGCCGCGGGAGATGCCGGAGGTTTCGGTAGGCACGCCGATATTGTTTATCGAAAAGCGACCTGAATTCCTGTCCGAGACGCATCACAAGTTTATTTCGAAGCGAGCTTCCGTGCGTTCGGAGGTTACATCAACTGTCACTGAACGGCCGGCCCGACGCCGGCGGCGCCACTGTGCCAGAAGGGACGCAACCGCGTCACGCTGAAATACCTTGCAACTTCCCACGATGGGCAGATGCTTTGTCTCACTTATGAGCCTTTTGGCCAGCTTCATGAATTTGGCGGGACCGGACCTGATCGTCATCCTCCTGATCATTCTCGTTTTGTTTGGCGCGAAAAAATTGCCGGAGCTGGCGCGCGGCATGGGCTCGGCCATCAAGGAATTTCAAAAGGCGAAAGATGAGTTCAACGACGAGCTGCATTCCGCCGATAAAACGGCCGCGGCCAAAGGCCAGCCAGATGTTCGGACGCCGGAAGCGACAATTCCGCGCATTGAAAATGCCCCGGTAGCTCCTTCCGCCAGCGAACGCGATCCAGACTCGGCTCGAATCTCCCGGGACCAGTCCGACCGGGTTTAGCCACGAGGCTAGTTGACGTTTGCCCGGCGTTGCGACACAGTCGCGGCTCGCTTGCCTTTTGCGGCACGCCCGCCTTATCCACTTAGTTCCATGTCCGACACCGATCTCCGCCCTCGCATCAAGGAAATGCTGGTGAAAAACCTGATGCTGCAAACCACGGCCGATCAGATCGATAACGACCTTCCGCTCTTCGGTCCCGGCGGCCTGGGGCTCGATTCAATCGATGCCCTCGAGCTGGTCGTCAGCATGGAGAAAACCTTTGGTGTCGGCGTCCCAAATTCCGAGATCGCGGCCAAAGCACTTCGAAGCGTGAATACGATTCACGATTACATCCTCGAAAAGCAGGCCGCCACCAAGCCGGCGTAGCCGGGCTTACGAAGTTGCGTTGGTCACGTTAATCGCGTCGATCAGCTGACGGAAGCGGCCGAAGCTGCGGCGGTGAGGGGTCAAAACTAGCCGGGGCAGGCTCCAAATTTCGGGCTCGTTCTTTTCCTGCCGGAGCGCGCTGCCTTGCCGGATTTCGCCCGTGCGCACGAGATCGGCAAAGTTTTCATTCAGGTCCGCCAGCGCTTTCTTCGAGAGTTTTTGGCTGAGGCGGATGACGAGCTGTTCGCCGACCCAGCGGGAGGATTGATAAACGCTGTAGAAGTGCAGAATCTCCCGCACACCCTCCGCCACGTTCGGCACGATTTTGAAGAGATGAAAGTCTTCCGGACTGATGTAGCCAAAGCGGAAGAGATGTTCGGTCAGAAATTTGAGCCAGGTTTGCCAATAGGTCCCGTCGGGCCGATCGAGCAGCACGACCGGAATGATCCGCGCTTTGCCGCTCTGCATGAGCGTGAGCACTTCGAAGCCTTCGTCCATCGTCCCAAAGCCGCCGGGGAACAGCGCAAAGGCGTGGGTCTCCTTCACGAAATTGAGTTTGCGCGTGAAAAAGTAATTGAAGTTGATGAGCTTTGGGTCGCCCTGGATCGTCACGTTGGCCTGCTGCTCGAAGGGAAGGCGGATATTGAGGCCGAAGCCATTTTCGCGGCCGGCTCCGCGTTGCGCGGCTCCCATGATGCCATCGCCGCCGCCGGTGATGACCATGTAGCTGTGCGCGACCATTTCGCGGGCGAACTCTTCTGCCACCGCGTACTGGGCTTCGCTGGGTGGGGTCCGGGCTGAGCCGAAAACGCAAACTTTCCGGAACTGGCGGTAGCCCGAGAAAACTTTGGCGGCGTAGCGCATCTCCTTCAGCGACCTGTTTATCAGCTTCAGGTCGGCGGTGCCCATCCGATCGCGCGCCATTTTCAAGGCGGTCACGATCATTTCCTCGATCAACTCCGGGGATTTCTCCGCCCCCCAGTCAGCCACCAATTCACGGACGCGAGCGTCGAAAGGCGGATCGATCGTCGATTGGCGGCGCGTGGGCTGATCGTGTGTCGCGCCTGCCGTGAAATCTTCCACTTCGAAGTTTCGGCTACGGGACACACGAACGCACGAGGAAAGTTGGGTGTGGTCCAACCGTTAGCCATCTACCTCAGGAGATCGGAGAGAATTTCGTGCGTGTGGCGAATCGGCAGCGAGTAGTGACCGGTCTCGTCGACGAGGTGGAATTCGCAATTCGGAAGACGCGCCGCGATTTGCTCCGCGAGCCGGAAGGAAAAGGTGCGATCCTTTTTCCCATGCCAGAGCCGGACAGGGACGCGAACGTCTTCCAGCGAAAAACCCCAGGGCTCGGCATAGATTTCCGCGTCGGTCATCACTCCCGCCGCGGATGAGCGCCACGCCTGCCGCGCGCTTTCGAAGCAAGCCTCAAACGAGCGGGAATCACGCAAGACGTTCGCATCACATGGCTGCAGGCACTTGAGCAGAAGCGGGCGGACGCGAATGGGCAACTTCATCAAGGCGAAGGGCCGCAAGATGTGAAACACGATCCGCATCAATCCCGGGTGCAATTCCCGTGCTGCGAGCAGCCACTTGTAGAACTTGAGCAAACCGCTGCGGTCCTGGAGCTCGGCGATCGGCGGCGCGCCGCTCACGACGGCAATCGCTTCAACCCGCTCCGGCATCGCCCAGGCCGTGACGTAGGCGTATGGGGCGCCCCCGGAAATCGCGAGGATTCGGAAACGATCGATTCCCAAATGCGCCGCAAGCGCCTGAATCAAGGGGGGCCAATCGAGCAGCGTCCGGTTCGGGTGGAAATGCGAGTCGCGAATACCGGGGCGATCGGGCGAGATGATCCGCACGCCGAGGTCCCGGGCGGCCTCATGGGTCAATTCCGCCATCGTGCGCGAGCTGGGCCACCCGTGGCAGAAGAAGACCGGCACGCCGTTCGGATCTCCGTACTCGGAGAAGGCCAACCGAGCCCCGCTTTCGAGTTGAAGAATCCGGGCCTCGCACTTCACAAACCAGTCTAGCGGCACTCCATGGTCTTGGCATTCGATTGAAATTCGCGCTTTTCACAAGCCGGCTCCAATTGGATAATTACTCAACGGCATGCGCACACCAGTCGTCCGCGCTTCGAATCAAGTTATATGAGCGAACATTCACACCCAGGGCACGGGAAGATTTCAGTCCATGGCGATGGAGTGGGGGTGCCATCGCCCGAGGCAGTCGAGAGGAGGGCGCGGGAGATCGCGCTCATCGCGGAACGCGACCCGGATGAATTCACGGACGCGGATTGGGACCAGGCACGCCGGGAGTTGCTCGGCGCTTCGGGACCGACCGCCCCCGAGGAAACCGAGGAGAACGCAGAAGTGGTTGAGGAGTGGAACGTCGTCGCTTCGTCCACTGGCCATCGCGCTCACCGCATGGAAGACGACGAAAACCTGGGCGAGCAGCTCGTGAGCGACGGAATAGAGGAAGCCGCGCACGACCAGATGCTCGAGGCACGCAAAGAAGAGCTCGCGCAAGAAGGCTGATCCTTTGAAGGCGTCAGATAGCCTCGTGGCGGAGGTGGTGGCCAGAGAAGGCGAAGCGCGCCCGGCGGCCCGACCGTCGCCCAGCCGCTCCCAGCGCCTGATTGAAAAATTCCGGCAAGTGCGCGATTTCAGCACGCAACTTTGCCGGAGTCTTGAACCGGAAGATTACGTCGTCCAATCGATGCCCGACGTCAGCCCGACAAAATGGCACCTGGCGCACACGAGCTGGTTTTTCGAGACGTTTGTCGTGAAAGTCTGGATGCAACGGTACCGCTCCGAGGTCCCCCAGTACGCTTACCTGTTCAATTCGTACTACAATGCCGCCGGTGATATGCACCGGCGCGACCTCCGCGGATTGATCTCGCGGCCAACCGTGGCGGAAACGTATCGATTCCGGGAGTCGATCGATCGATGCGTCACGGCCTTGATCGAAGAGGCCGCCGACGAACTTTTCTCGGAAATCGAACGGGTGGTAACGCTGGGCCTGCACCACGAGCAACAGCACCAGGAGCTGCTGATCACGGACATCAAGCATGTCTTCTCGCAAAACCCCCTGTATCCGGTCTTTCAGGCAATTGAACCGGAAACCGAAACGGGCAGGGTCGCGCCCCAGCGTTTCGCGGAGTTCGATGAAGCTACCGTCCTGATCGGGCACGATGGAAGCGGATTTTCCTACGACAACGAAGGCCCGCGGCATCGCGCGCTCGTGCCGGCGTTTTCACTCTCCAACCGCCTGATCACCAACGGAGAATACCTGGCCTTCATGGAAGCCGGCGGATACACCCGGCCGGAATTCTGGCTTTCACTCGGCTGGACGACCGTGAACGAGCAACGGTGGCAGGCGCCACTTTATTGGGTGCAACGCGACGGTGTCTGGTGGAATTTTACTCTCTCGGGTTTTCGGCCGGTGAACGAATCGGAGCCGGTCACGCACGTGAGCTATTTCGAAGCCGACGCTTATGCGAATTGGGACGGCGCGCGCCTCCCAACTGAATTTGAATGGGAGCATGCCGCCTCCGAGCTGCCGATCGAGGGAAACTTCGTCGGTGCCCAGCTTTTTCATCCCGCGCCTGCCGGCAGTGCCAACGATAACGACGGGTTGCTGCAAATGTTTGGCGATGTCTGGGAATGGACGCGCAGTGCGTATCTCCCCTACCCCGGTTACCGGGCCGGCCCCGGCGCGCTCGGCGAATACAACGGCAAGTTCATGTGCAACCAGATGGTGCTGCGCGGCGGATCTTGCGCCACCTCGCGCGATCACATCCGCCCGACTTATCGGAATTTCTTTCAGCCGGAAAAACGCTGGCAGTTCACCGGCATCCGGCTGGCGCGCGATCGAGGATGAGCGGCCCCGCCGGACTGGTCAGCGTGCTCGATCTCGAGCCGGTCAGTGAGGATTTCCTCGCCGAAGTCGTCGCCGGACTCTCCGGCTCACCCCGATCGCTGCCCTGCAAATTTTTCTACGATGAGCGCGGGGCCGAGCTCTTCCAGAAAATCTGCGAACTACCCGAGTATTACGTCACGCGCATCGAGACCGAGCTCTTGCGGCGTCACGGCAGCGAGATAGCGGAATCCATCGGGGCCAACGCGGAGCTAATCGGCTTCGGAACGGGCGCCGGCCTGAAGACACGCATGCTGCTCGACCATCTCGAAAATCCGATCGCTTACGTCCCGGTGGATATTTCGAAGCAGCGCCTCACCGATTCCGCGGCCGAGCTGAGCCGCGCCATGCCCGCGCTCGAGATTCTGCCGGTCTGCGCCGATTATTTGCAGCCATTGCAATTGCCAAGGGCAACCCGAAAACCGGACCACGTCGCCGTCTATTTCCCCGGCTCGACCATCGGCAATCTCGAACCGGAAGTCGCACAGCATTTCCTGCGGCGCGTCTGCCGGCTTTGCGGCAAGAGCGGCGGACTAATCATTGGCGTCGACCTTCAAAAGGACCGTGGCGTTCTGGAAGCGGCCTACAACGACGCCGCGGGCGTGACCGCGGAATTCAATCTGAACCTGCTCGTTCGGGCAAACCGTGAGCTTGGCGCGGATTTCAACCTCCCGCTCTGGCGGCACCAGGCAATCTACAACGACCGCCACGGACGGATCGAGATGCACCTGATCAGCGAGGCGGAGCAATCCGTCCATGTGGACGGCAAGGAATTTCACTTTTCGCGGGGCGAAAAGATCATCACGGAGTTTTCTTACAAGTACACCCAGGAAGGGTTCGCCCGGCTCGCTGTCTCGGCCGGGTTCCGTCTGGCGCGCGTCTGGACAGACCCAAAGCAGTTGTTTGCCGTCTTCCATTTCACCGTGGCAGAATAGCCGGCGGTGAGCGCGCTCCTTCAGCTTCGCGGGATTAGCAAAACATTCGGAACCGCGGCTGCGCTCCATCCGACCGATCTCTCGTTTGAGAGCGGAAAAACCACCGTCCTGATCGGACCGAGCGGTTGCGGCAAATCCACTCTGTTGCGCTTGATCATTGGCTTGCTCGAACCCGACGGCGGAACGATCCAGTTCGATGGCGGACCGATTACGCCAGCCAATATCGCGCAACGTCGCCGCCGCATCGGTTATGTCATTCAAGACGGCGGATTGTTTCCACACCTCACAGCGCGAAAAAATGTCCTCCTGATGGCAGCCCACCTGAAAAAGCCCCCTTCAGAAATGACCGGCCGACTCTCTGAGCTCTGCACGCTGACCCGATTCCCCGAGGCCGCGCTCGATCGCTATCCTCTCGAACTTTCGGGCGGCCAGCGTCAGCGGATCAGTCTCATGCGGGCGCTTGCGCTTTCCCCGGAACTGCTCCTGCTCGACGAACCGCTTGGCGCGCTCGATCCGCTCGTCCGCGCCGCCCTGCAAAAAGATCTAAAGGAGATTTTCGCACGGCTAAAGCAAACCGCCATCCTTGTCACCCACGACCTGGCCGAAGCGGCCTACCTCGGCGACGAAATCGTGCTCATGAATGAGGGCCGGATCGTGCAAGTCGGAACGCTCGAGGATTTGCGAGCGAAACCCGCAAGCGCATTCGTGACCGAGTTCATCAACGCCCAACGAGGATTAACCGTGATATGAATGCTGCAACAAGGAGCGGCGGTTTGAAACCGCCGACCAAAAAAAAGGGCGGTTTCAAACCGCCCCTCCTTGGTTTGCTCGCCGCGCTTTGCGTCGTTCGAGCGTCAACTTCTCTGGCGGAGCCAATCCTGGTCGGCTCCAAGAAATTCACGGAGTCATATGTCCTGGCGGAGATCGCGAAACGCGGGATCGAGAATGCTGAAATTCCGGTGGAACACCGTCAGGGAATGGGAGGCACCATTATTCTTTGGGAGGCGTTGCGGACGGATCAGATCGGATTTTATCCGGAATACACCGGCACCATCGGCGAAGAAATACTCAAAGGTTCTCCTTCGGCCTCGACGACGATCATCCGGGAACAGCTGGCGCAGTTTGGTGTCGGGATAACAGGCGAGCTTGGTTTCAACAATACCTATGCCCTGGTGATGCGGCGAGAAGCTGCAGAGCGATTGCAGATTCATCGGATCAGCGAGCTACGTAACCACCCGGAGCTAAAGTTCGGCCTGACGCACGAATTTCTCATCCGCCAGGCCGGCTGGCGCCCGCTCGCTGAGAAGTATCGGCTTCCAACCAATAACGTCCTGGGGATCGATCACGGTCTCGGCTACGCCGCGCTCGTGAGTGGTTCGATCGATGTCAAAGATGCGTACTCCACCGACGCAAAAATTAGCGAAAACGACCTGGTGGTGCTGGAAGACGATTTTCGATTCTTCCCGCAGTACAAAGCGGTGTTCCTCTATCGGTTGGCCCTGCCGCCGAAGGCGATCGCGGCCTTGCAAAGCCTCGAGGGGACTTTGGACGAGAAGCGGATGATCCGGCTGAATGCCGAAGCGGAGCGAACAAAAAACTATGCCCAGGCGGCTGACCTGTATTTCCGAGGCGATGGCGCGCCACCACGCGCAACACACACCGGCGAGACCCTGACCCACAAGCTGATCCGCTGGACCTCGCGGCATCTCGAGCTTGCGGGTATCTCCCTTTTGCTGTCGGTCATTGTGGGGATTCCACTCGGCATCGCGGCCAGCCGCGGCGGAGCGATAGGCCAGGCGATTCTCGCGGTAACGGGCGCGGTGCAAACAATACCGTCCCTGGCGTTGCTCGCGCTGCTCGTTCCGGTTCCGTTCTTTGGAATCAGTCCGCGCACCGCGATTGCCGCGCTTTTCCTTTACGGGCTGCTTCCGATTGTTCGCAACACCGCGACCGGCCTGCAAGATATCGCGCCACCCATCCGCGAGTCGGCGATTGCCCTGGGCCTCGAACCCTCGGCGCGGCTGTGGAAGATCTATCTCCCGATCGCTTCGCGCACGATTTTGGGCGGAATAAAAACAAGCGCCGTGATCAACATCGGCACGGCCACCCTCGCGGCGCTGATCGGGGCCGGCGGTCTCGGCGAACCTATTTTGAGCGGACTGAACCTAAACGATCACGCCACGATTCTGCAGGGCGCGATTCCCGCCGCCATCCTCGCCTTGCTCGTGCAATGGAGCTTTGATTTGCTGGACCGGATCTTGATTCCCAAAGGCCTGCGATTGTAGCGGAACATAGACTTTCAGCTTTCAGTCTGTGCGGCCAGCCCCGAAGGCTTTCGGGGCTGAAAAAGGGTTGCGAACAGAATGCCCGCAATCCGCACAGGCAACATGCTTGTGTGCCATTTACGAATTCGCATCTTGGAAGCTTGCGCGACATAATTCGATAATGCCGATCGCCTCCATCAATCCGACTACCGGTGAAACCCTCAAGCGGTTCGATTCGCTCGATTCGCGGCAGATCGAAGAAAGACTGGCCAGCGCTGCGGCCGCTTTCGAGCAACACCGTCGAACGCCGTTCGCTGAACGAGCGGAGCGATTGATGGCCGCCGCCCAATTACTCGAGCAGGAGAAAGAGTCGCTCGCCCGGATCATTACCCTCGAAATGGGAAAACTCCTGCGCGCAGGAATCGAGGAGGTGACGAAATGCGCACGCGGTTGCCGATTCTACGCGGAAAACGCTGAGCGCTTTCTCGCCGATCGAAGCGTTCCGACCGACGCCAAGCGAAGCTATCTGCGTTACGAGCCGATCGGCGCCGTGCTCGCGATCATGCCTTGGAATTTTCCCTTCTGGCAGGTCTTCCGTTTCGCTGCGCCGGCGTTAATGGCGGGCAATGTCGCCTTGCTCAAACACGCGGCGAACGTGCCGCAGTGCGCGCTCGCGATCGAAGAGATTTTCCGCCGCGCCGGATTCGACGAAGGCGCTTTTCAGACGCTGCTCATCGACACCGAGCAAACGCGGGGTTTGATCGACGATCCACGGGTGAAGGCCGTGACGCTGACGGGCAGCGAACGCGCCGGCAGCGAAGTGGCCAGCGCTGCCGGGCGCCAGATCAAGAAGAGTGTGCTCGAGCTGGGCGGCAGCGACGCATTCATCGTCATGCCGAGCGCCGATCTCGAAGCTTCCATCAAGACCGGTGTCACCGCGCGGACGATCAACACGGGCCAATCCTGCATCGCCGCGAAACGTTTCATTCTGTCGGACCGGATATACGACCAGTTTGTCTCGGGATTTGTGGAGCGAATGCGATCGCTCAAGGTTGGAGATCCGCTCGATCCGGCCACGGAGATTGGGCCGCTGGCGACGGAAGCGATTTTAGATGGCGTGGATAAGCAGGTGCGCGAGTCTATCGCGACGGGAGCAAAGCTGCTCACCGGCGGGAAACGAATCGAGCGCGCCGGATTTTTCTACGAACCGACGGTGCTCATAGATATTCCACGCGATTCACCAGCCTATCGTGAGGAAATTTTCGGTCCGGTCGCGTCGTTTTTCCGAGTGTCTGACGCGCCCGAGGCGATCAAGATCGCAAACGACAGTTCCTTCGGCCTGGGAGCGAGCGCGTGGACGAACGATTCGGCGGAGAAGGAACTGTTCGCCTCCGAACTCGAGGCTGGGATGGTCTTCATCAACAGCATGGTGGCATCGGATCCGCGGCTGCCGTTTGGCGGAGCGAAGCGCTCCGGGTTTGGCCGCGAGCTCGGCACTGAGGGAATCCGCGAGTTTGTGAACATCAAATCGGTGTCGATGTCGTGAAGCGCGGCGGTAGGCCAAGGAGAGCCGGTTTACAAACCGCCTGATTGAAGAACGTGGGCGGTTTGGAAAGCGCCCCTCCTTGAGGCTCTCAGTCAATACCCCGCGGCCTGTCCATCCTTGCGGCTTTCGCTCGCGCCCAGGTAAACGCGCTGGCCATCGCGCATCTCCATCTTGATCGCCTGGTAACCGCCGTAACCACCGACGTCGTAACGAACGTCGTGACCCTTTTTCTTCAGGTCCCGCACGGTTTCGTACGGCACACCGCTCTCGAGATTCACGTACCCGCCAGTCTCGGTCAGCTTCTCGCCGGTCGGTTCGCTATCGCCTTCGTGTTGCCAGCGCGAGGCGTCACCCGCTTCCTGCACCCCAAGATTGAAGTCGATCAGGTTGGTGAGCACTTGGACGTGGCCTTGTGGCTGCATCCCCCCACCCATCACGCCGAACGCGAGCCACGGTTTCTGGTCCTTCATGACGAAGCCTGGAATGATCGTCTGGAACGGACGCTTCCCAGGCGCGTAAACGTTCGCGTGCCCGGGCTCCATGGTAAATAATTCGCCCCGATCCTGGAACATGAACCCGAGCCCGGGAACCACGATGCCACTTCCCATTCCGCGATAATTGCTTTGGATGAGGCTGACCATGTTGCCCTCGTCATCCGCAGTGCACAGGTAGATCGTGTCGCCGTCTTTGAGCGGCGGATTGCCCGGTGCAACTTTGTGCGCGGCGCGTTCCGGATCGATGAGCTTTCGGCGCTCGGCGGCGTACGGTTTCGAGAGCAGACCAGCCAGCGGAATTTTCGAGAACGCCGGGTCGGCGTAGAACTTTGCGCGATCCGCCCAGGCAAGTTTCTTGGCTTCGATCATGGCGTGCAACGCCGAAGCTGAATTGAAACCCATCGCGCGCAGATCGAAGCCCTCCAGGACATTCAGCATCTGGAGAGCAGCGATGCCCTGGCCGTTCGGTGGCAATTCGAACACGTCGTAGCCGCGGTAGTTCACGGAAACAGGATCGACCCACGTGGAAGTGTGCTTCTCGAAATCGGCCTTCCGCAGGTAACCGCCATTCGCATGCATGAACGCGTCGATCTTATCCGCCAGCTCGCCCTTGTAATAAGCGTCCCGGCCCTTCTCCCCGATCAGACGCAGGGTCTGGGCGAGCGCGGTATTCTTGAAGATGTCGCCTTTGGCCGGCGCGCGCCCTTTGCCGTCCGTGGTATAGGTCTGGAGAAAACCCCCGGGCAACTTGCTGTAAAGCGGCACGCTCCTGGCCCAATACCATGCGATCAGCTCCGTCACGGGAAACCCTTCCTCCGCATAACGAATGGCCCCCGAAAGATCGTCGCCTAACGAAAGCTTTCCGAATTTCTTGTGCAGCTCTGCCCAGGCGTCCACGCAACCGGGCACACTAATCGGCAGCATTCCGTGCGGCGGAATTGTTTCGCGGTCCAATTTCGCCAATTCCGCTTTCATCTGCTCGTAACTCAGGCCAAGGGGCGAGCGTCCGCTGCCGTTCAAGCCGTAGAGCTTGTTTTCCTTTGCGCTGTAAACGATCGCGAAGAGATCGCCGCCGATCCCGTTGGAAACCGGCTCCATCAGTCCAAGGGCGGCGTTCGCGGCGATCGCGGCGTCGACGGCGCTTCCGCCCTTCTTCAGCACGTCGAGCCCCACCTGCGTCGCCAGCGGCACGCTCCTGG
>DASZDO010000087.1:0-1865 GCA_035941955.1 Chthoniobacterales bacterium | reverse complement strand
CATGCGTGGGTCTCGTCGACATGCTCCGGCCCATCGATACGGCGACCGATGAAGACGCGGCCGCGGCGATTGAATACCGCCATTGCGACGCAGGGGCGGTAGGGGAGGGATTTGAAAGGAGGCATGTCTCGCTCGTTCCAGCAAATTACGAGGTCATGGGAGGGCCGCCATGCATAACTGCGGTCTTGGCGCAAAGCGAGGGCCCCTGTGGTCAGGGATTGCGAGGGTGCAGTGGTCGTCGGGGGAGGGGCCCGAAAGCATTGGGGCGGCCCGCAGGCCGCCCCGTCGTACGATGCCGACCACCGCCCTAGTCGCCTGATTCAGTCAGATTGCAGGGTATAGATGCTTAAGTTTGATGCGAGCATTTTTGGTGGTGAATTGCCAGTCGGCCTTGGTGTGGTTGGCATTGCGGTCGTGCTCCCAGGCGGCGATTTCGTCGATGAGGATTTGTTTGTTGGGAATGCGGCGATCGAGGCACTGGGACGTTAGGACGCCGAGTTCAGACTCGGCCAGATCGAGCCAGCTGCCGTGTTTTGGAGTGTAGTGCCATTCGAAGCGCTCGACCAGGCGCCTGGCTTCGACGGCCGGAAAGGCTTCGTAGAGTGAAGCCTTGCTGTGGATGCTCAGATTGTCCTGGACCAGAACGATGGTCTTGGCGTGCGCGAAGTGGATGTCGGCCAAGTCTTTCAAGACGCGAGCGTAATCCACCGCGGTATGGCGATCTGTGACCTTGACGTGGCGCCAGCCTTCGAGCGGAGCAAACATCATGAAGAGATTGGCGGTACCATTGCGCTCGTACTCGTAATCGAAACGGGCCGGGCGTCCCGCTTTCATGGGGATCGGCACGCGCATTTCGGCAATGAGTTGCTTCGAGGTCTCGTCGAGGCAAACCAGCGGACAATCGCCGTCGTGTGGCCGCGTGTAGACGGCCAGCACGTCTTCCATAGCGGCTACGAACGCGCTGTTGGCCTTCGGCGGGATGACCCAGTGCTGGCGGCGATGGGGCTGAAGAGTGTTTTTTTGAGCGCGCGCCCGATCGTGCTGTCGCTGGCACGATCGACAATGCCGAGCTCTACGACCTTGTTCTCCAACAACCGCAAGGTCCAGCGTGCGCGTCCCTTGGGCGGCTTGGAACAGGCCAAGGCAATCAGCTTGGCCTCCTTCTCGCCGTCAAAAATCCGAGCAACGGCAGGCATCGCGCGCGGCTTGCGGCTCAACACGGCCTCGAAGCCTTCTTCCACCAGTTGTTTGCGCACCCGGTAAACCATGGATGGGCTGGCTTCCAGAGCGTCGATGATCCGGTTGTCGCTCCACCCTTTGCCAGCTTCCGAGACATCCGCCTTCAACAAGATCCGCGCCTTCAGTACCCGGCGCGCCGGGCTCTTTCCTTTCCGAATCAGGGTTTCAAGCCGTTCGCGTTCCTCGCCGCTCAGTCTCACAACATACTTCTTTACCGAAATCTCCTTCGCAGCCATGATTGCCTCCCTCGCCAGTCGTTGGCGACGAAAGCGAATCACTAAATCCTTTCAAATTGGTTGAAGCGGGCGACTAGAATGCGGCCGAGCCTGCTCGGTTTGACCCGAGTTGTTCAACCAGGCAAATTAGGACACTCTGATTTTCAAATTAGGACAGAATGCCGACTCCCTAAAACTAAAAAGAAAAGAGCTTGACCGGATCAAGCTGCCGGCGGATCGCCTCAGATCTGCTCGGCTTTGGTTCCGGCTGAGCTTCTATCCAAGCGTCGAGTTTCGACACGAGTTCGGAATTAAGGCGAACCATCACCCCTTCGCCTCGACCCATTTCGGACGGTTCTGTGACTCGCAACTTCGTAAGCAAATCATAGCAGGTTACCCGTCGGACAGAAT
>DASZDO010000086.1:0-65465 GCA_035941955.1 Chthoniobacterales bacterium | reverse complement strand
AATTTACGCGAGCGATCCATTGCTCGACCGAGTTGTCCCAATGTTTTAGAGGACAGCTTCCCGCCAGGACTTCGCGCGCGAGAATTGGGGCCGCGGCTGGATCGGCCTTGGGCGAGAATTCTTCGCTGCGCAAGACGAGATCGTGAAAAAGGATTTTTCGATGACCGGCGAGCCGCCGAAGCGTCGGATTGAACTCAATGCCTGTCTCATCCCGCAGCGATTCCGGGAATAACTCGCGGAGCCACTCTTCTTCGATCTTCGTGGCCAGGGTGAGCAGGACCTGGCGCTCCTTGTCGCTGCTTTCAATCTCGCGAACTTCCGAGGCAACCAGCAAACGCGCGCCATGAACCGCGCTTTCACGGGCCAGCACCCCGCGCCGGCCGTGCACGAGAGCACAGCGCAACGTTCCGGCATCCAACCGCACCGCGACTTGATCGGGAAAGCCCGCGAGGACGCAACGCTCGATCGATCCGGCCTTGATCTCGCCGGTCTCCAAGTCAAGACCTTCATCGTGAGCGATGGCCAGAAATTGCTCGGTCAACTGCGCCGCCTCGCGCGCGGCGCCGGCGTTGATCCCGAGACGGCCGCAACGTTGGGGATCGAACCGGCTGTTTTCCGCGTAGCGAAACGCCCGCATCAAAATGAAGAGGTCCGATTCCGCGTCGCTTCCGAGCACATCGTCGCGGTCTTCGCGTCCTTGTTTGTTCTCGAGCCGGCGCAGGAGATTGCGGCCCTGGGTGAGCGCCGCGATCAGGGCGACGGCGGGCACGCAACGATACTGCTGCGCCGCCAAAAGCATGCGCGCATAGCGTGGGTGGACGGGGAAAGCCAGCATGCGACGCCCGAGGGGAGTGATGCCGCCCGCGCTCCCCAGAGCCCCGAGGTCGACGAGCAATTGTTCCGCGCGCGCGAGTGCCTGGGGGTCGGGCGATTCCAACCAGCGGAAGCTGCCGATTTCCTCGACGCCGCTCGCTTTCAGGGTGAGAACCACCTCGGCCAGGTCGAGCCGCTTTACCTCGGGCAACTCCTGCGCGGCGCGATCGAGGTGTTCGCGCTCCGTCCAGAGCCGCAGGCAATGGCCGGGGGCGGTCCGGCCGGCGCGTCCGGCCCGTTGCTCCGCGGAAGCGCGGCTGATTTTTTCAATGAGAAGGGTGTTAATTCCGCGGCGCGGGTCGAACCGTGCGATACGCGCAAGGCCGCTGTCGATCACGACCCGGACTCCGTCGATCGTGAGCGAAGTTTCCGCCACGTTGGTCGCCACGATCGCCCGGCGCTTTTCGTAATGGGCCAGGGCCGCGTCCTGTTCGGAAGGCGGGAGTTCGCCGTGGAGCGGCAGGACGACAAAGCGATCGCTCACCCGGGAGGCGCGAACGGCGGAGATGGTTCGATTGATCTCGTATTTTCCCGGCATGAAGATGAGCACGTCCCCTTCGGTCCGCGGCCCGACGCGTTCCAATTCATCCGCCGCGAGGTCCCAAATGGGATAACCGTCGCCGCCGACCGGTTTCGGGAGGTACTCAATGTCGACGGGAAAGGCGCGACCGCTGGAAGTCAGGACGGCGCATGGTTCCAGGTATTTTTGCAGAAGGCCCGCCTCCAGGGTCGCGGACATAACGGCGAGTTTCAGATCGGGACGTGACGTCGCCTGCAGTTGGAGGGCGCGCGCGAGTGTGATGTCGCCGTAGAGATGGCGCTCGTGAAATTCATCGAAGAGGATGGCGGAGACGCTGCGTAATTGCGGATCCTGGATGAGTTGGCGAAGCAAGATTCCTTCGGTGACGAACCGGATGCGGGTCCGATTCGAGGTGATGTTTTCGAAACGGATTTGGTAGCCGACTTCTTCGCCGAGCCGGACGTTGCGCTCGGAGGCGACACGCGCGGCGAGAAGACGGGTGGCGAGACGGCGCGGTTGGAGGACTACGACCTGGCCGTCGCCGAGCAGGCCGTGATCGAGGAGAATCTGCGGGACTTGAGTCGATTTGCCGGAGCCGGTCGGGGCTTGGATGATGAGGCGGGATCCACCGGCCTGAAGGCCCGGTGTTAATGGGTTCAGCTCGGCCGCGAGCTGGTGTTCGAGCTCGTAGATGGGGAGATCGTCGCGGCGCATGGGGAGAGAAGGTTCAACCGGCTGCGCAGTCAACGCGAGGCCTGAATCGACGTTACCGTTAACACCGGCCTTCAGGCCGGTGGCGCACCTGCTCACGGGTTAAGCTCAGCCGTTTTAACGGCTTTTATCGTGGGGCCGTCGTCGTCAACCGCCAAGGGAAGCCGTTGAAACGGCTACCGTCGTTCCGCGACTAACACCGGCCTGAAGGCCGGTGTTAATGGGAAGCCGTCCTTGCGCGACATACACTGGTCTAAAGGCCGGTGTTAATGGGAAGCCGTCCTTCCGCGACATACACTGGCCTGAAGGCCGGTGTTGATGAGGAACTTCGCGCTTAGAAGATTTGTTTGGCGAAGGCGATGACGATGGCGTTGGCGATTCCGACCAGGGCCGCGCCGGCGATGAGGCCGGCGCAAATCGGTTCGGCGCTCTCGACCCAGAAGTGGTTGCCTTTCGTGCCGGGCTTTGGATGACGGCGACCTTGCCACCAAAAAAGCATCCCCCCGACCCACATGGCGAAACAGGCTTCGGGCGGTAGGATCACTCCCAGCCCGATGGAAACCGACGACAACGGAAACGGCTTTTTTCGCACGATAGTCATGATCTCAATGAACGCCGCGAGCAACGCCGCCGCGATCATGGAAGCGACTGCCGTCGCAGGCAGGCTGCTTACGCCGCGGGCGATCAGGTCGGCCACGCCTTTCCATTGCATCACGGTGGGCATGGGAAATTGATCGGAAACAATCGTGGCCGGGCTGCGCGTACCGTCGACCCCTGGCGGGAGGAAGAGGAGAAAGAAAAGCGGCGTCGCGGCCAGGGCGCCCGAAATGATTCCGATGCAATGCCCGATGGCCTGCTGGCGCGGCTTGGCGCCGAGCATGTAACCGGGCTTGATGTCGGAGAGCAGGTTCCCCGCATTTGAGGCAATTTCCGCCGTCATGCCCGCCGTGATGAGATTCGACGCGGGATTCGTGCGGTCGATCGCACCGATGGAGAACTGCGTGATTTTGCTGAGGGAACTTGTCGGCGTCCAGGAAGTGAGGGCCATCGCATTGACGCAGATAACCGTGAGGACAAAGATCAGGGGCAGCGAGAGGAGAGCGAGACCGATCGGCACTCCGAAGAAGAGATGGGTGAGCCAGGTTCCCAGCAGGCTGAGGATCGGCACGCCGACGTACGAAATCCAAAGGGGCAGCTCGATGCCCGCCAGGATGTCTTTGCCCCTGCCCTTTTTTTTGCCACGAAGGTTCCTGAAGAGGCTCGTAAAAATCTCCGGTTTTCCCAGGAGTGCGATCAAGGAGCCGACGACCATCATGGTCACGCCCCACCAGAGGGACCATTGATTGACAATCTCGACCCGACTAAGCGCGACAGTTGCGCCATTCGGTCCGAGGCGCGGCGCGATGTCGCCCCGGGCAATCATAATGGGAGCCAGGACCAGAAAATTCACGGCTGTGCCGAGCATCACGCTGGTCGCCACCCGCACGCCCATTAACCCGCCGACTCCGAGCATGGCCGCGTCCAATCCGAGCCGGAGGCCGAGGGTGCGGAATTCGGTCCCGAGGATGCGCGGAATCCAAAGCTCGTACTTCGCCCCGAGCAGGTAATAATAGTCGTCGATGCGTTCGTGGAAATGCCAGGGCGCCGTCCAGCCGAGCCATTTATCCAGGCGAAGCAGTTTGAATTGGACGAGCCGCTGCAATCCGTCGCTGACGAGAAATTGGTAGAGGCCCGTCAGACCGGCCGTAATGCCAAGCACCTTGGCTTTGAAAATTCCTTCGCCGGCCGCGCCGTGGTAAAGCGCGTCGAGAATGACCCCGCAGGCGCGGCCTTCGGGGAAAGGAAGCTGGTCCTCGTTAATGAACCGTCGCTTGAGCGGGAAAGCGATCAACACGCCGATCAGCGACATGACCGACATCCAAAGCACGATGTGCCAGGACGGGACAATCGTGTTGGTCACCATCATGTAGGCGGCGAGGCTGGAGGTCAGCGGCACCGTCATGTAACCGGCCGAGGTGGCGATCGACTGCATCGCGTTGTTTTCCAGAATGGTAAAATCTTTGGCGAGGCCGACGCGCGCCAGGAGGCGAAACATGGCAAAGGCGAGAATGACCGAAGTGAGATTGACGCCGAGAGTCACGCCGCTTTTGCCCGCGACATAAAGATTCGTCGCGGAGAGCACGCCGCCGAGTAGGAAGCCGGTCAGCCCGGAACGGATCGTCAGCTGCGGAAGGTCGCCGCGATAAATGTTCTCAAACCACCACCGATCTTTTTCTTCGCGCGTCCAGGTGCGCGTCTCTTCCGGCGTGAGTTGAGCGAGGGCCATGAAATTCCTTAGAGAGCCTTGTGGATCAGGCCGAGGCCGCACGCGTCCTTGTAGAGCGGGCGGGGCAATTCCATGGTGCGCGCGTCGCCGTTCAGACAGAAGGTTTCCACTTCCGGATGCGCCTTTCGCCACTCGGTGAACGCTCGCCCAACGCCGCCCTGATGCGTCACGTCGAACTCCGCGGCGAAACGGCTGACATCGTGAAGCACGAGCAGGCCCCCCGGCGCCAGCGCGCTGTACCAGAGATCGAGTTCAGCCAGGGTGGCCTGGTATTCGTGCGAGCTGTCGAGAACGATTAGCTCAGGATCGCCGCCCAGATAGTCTCCGGCCGCGATGGGCGATTGCGGATCGAGTGAATTACCCTCGGCGATTTCCACAAAGTCCTGCAAACCGCCGCGCGCGATCCAGCCGCGAGACATTTCGCAACTGGCGGGGTCGAAATCCAAACTGAAGAGGCCTTTCCGGACGTTCATCCGGCGCAACATCCATCCCAGGAGGAGAGCCGAGTATCCGGCGCACGTCCCGAGCTGCACGATCCGGCTGGCGCGGTTGCCCATGACCAGCCCGTGCAGCATTGAAATCAACGGAACCGTGCATTCGCCGATCGGACCGCTCCGGTCGGTTTCCTCGTACCACTCGCGGAGCGTGCACCATTCGGCTTCGCTAAGGTCCGAATAGATCGGGGGCACGTAATCGGTCCCGGGCAAACGGTGCCACCAATACCGGGCGCCGGGGCTGTCTTTCCACGCGCGCGAGCGCAACGAGTCGCCGGACATCACGGCGCGAGGCGATCGATCAGCCACGTGCCATCGGCTCGGCGCGAATAACGAAACCGGTCGTGAAGACGATTGGGCCGGCCTTGCCAGAATTCGATTTTATCCGGTATGACTCGATAGCCACCCCAGTGCGGCGGCAGCGGTATGTCGCCGTTCTCGAAACGCTCCGTCATCTCGGTCAACCGCGAATCGAGGATCTGGCGCGCGTCGATCACTTCGCTCTGCTTCGAGACCCAGGCGCCGAGGCGGCTGCCGACCGGCCGCGAATGGAAGTAGGCGGCGGAGTCTTCGCGCGATGTTCTTTCCACGGCGCCGCTAATCCGAACCTGCCGTTCGAGCTGCACCCAATAAAACCCCAGCGCCGCGTGGGGGTTCGCTTCGAGATGCTGGCCTTTCTCGCTGTCGTAATTGGTGAAAAAGGCGAAGCCGCGTTCATCGAATCCTTTCAACAGGACGATGCGGACGGAGGGTTTGCCGTCAGGAGTGGCGGTGGCAAGACTCATCGCGTTCACATCGCGAATGTCCGCGGCGAGCGCCGCTGCGAACCAGGCGCCGAATTGCTGGAGCGGGTCGGAATGGAGATCGGCGCGGCGCAACCCGTGCGCGGCGTATTCATTGCGCAGGCCGGTCAGATCAGGTGGCATCGTGTCCATTGGTGACGACGCCAAAGATTATTGAATCCGGCGAGAATGTCGAAGGGCATTGTTTCGCCACGCGTTCGCCGTCCTGTTCGCTTCAAGGAGCGGCGGTCTCCAGACCGCCGAACGTAACGCGGCGGTTTGTAAACCGCCGCTCCTTGGACGAGAGCCCCGAGGCCGGAGCTAATTGATCATCACGACCGTGCCGATCGGAATTTCAGAGAACAGTTTTTTCGCGGCGTCGCCCGGAAGGCGAATACAGCCGTGCGACGCCGGGTAGGTCGGCACGACTCCCGCATGCATGCCGAAGTCGCGGCAATTGAGCCGCATGAAATAGGGCATGGGACACTTGTAGATGGTGGACATATGGTCCCGGTCTTTATCCGTGATGACGTAATGGCCCGCGGGCGTGGAATAGCCCTGGCGGCCGGTCGACACCTGCGTGGAAAAAATGGTCACGCCATCCTTGATCACGGTGGCGTTTTGTTTCGCGAGCGAGATTTCCACACGGAGTTGCTCGGGTAACGGCCCGCCGCCAAGAAGGAGCTGGACGCATTGCCAGTTGGCGGTCCAGGCGGCGAAATAAAGCGGAAGCATTTTGTATCGCGGCGTGGTGCGGTTGCGGTCCGCTCCGGCATCGAGCAAGGCGCGAACAAAATCAGTCCGGCCGAGGCCCGCGGCGAGCATGAGCAGATTAACCCCGGTCTCGTTCTGAATATAAAGCCGGAGGTGCTTATTCTTGAGCAGGTTCATGAAATCCTTCTCGCAAACCTTTGGAATGACGATGTTCGGGTCGCTGCCGCAGGCGAGCAGGGTGTGGAAAAGGGCCGCGTCATCATTGGCGATGGCGTACGCGATCAGGGGAGCGGTGCCGCCGTCGCGAGTCGGAGGCGCGGGATGTTTGCTCAAAAGGAGCCGAACCTGCTCCTTCAGATCGGTGCTCAACGCAACCTCGAGCGCTCGCCGTGTGTTCGCCGTCCACTGAAGATTGGCGGGGAGGCGTTCGAGCACGGCCTGAAAAATGTGCATGTCGCCCGTCTCGAGGGCCATGGTCGGAAGGTCATGGCCCGCGGCGGAGATGGCCTCGAGATGCGACACCACCGGAAGCAACTCCTGGAGGGCCTCCAGTTTTCCGGCCTGGATGGCATGATGCACCGCGGAGTTTCCGGCCAGATCGGTGAAATTCGGGCTCGCATGCCGTTCGAGGAGCATGCGGATCATCTCCACGTTGCCTTGCATGGCGGCCGCCATCAGGGGCGTGATACCTGTGTCGTCAGCCGTTTCCACCGACGCGCCCGCGTCCAGCATTCGCCGGACCGATTCCCAGTCCTGCTTCAAGGCCGCGGTGACGACCGCGATCTGACCGGGACGGGAGGGCGCCACGACATCGAAACCCGACGTGAAGCAGTGCTCGATTCGGGAAGTCCTGCGCGTTTGCCCTTCGCCGATTGGCACTACGTAGGCGGCAGGCAACGAATCACGGGCCTCCAGCGTTCCGGAGGGCGCGGAAGCGTGGGTTGCTTTTGCCTTCTCCGGATCGGGGACGAGGCGGGTAGCTCGAACGATAATCAGCGCGACGACCGCGCTGCTGACTAAAATTCGGCTAGTTGTTCTCCACATATCCAGAATGACGCAACAATGTTACACCAGGCGTCAAGAGATTAGCACGAGCGAGGCCAGCAACTTTGCGGGAAAACCCCGCCGCCTCCCTCCCTTTGGGGTGGCTAACGCGACTAAATGAGCCTTGACTGCCGATCTGGCGGCAAAATAGGGTGCGCTCGGCATCGCGCGTGAGCCGGCCCAGAAGGATGCCCCTCGCGAGCGTCTCAATAACTACATCGAAAGGAACATACAGATGAAAATGACCATCTTCGCCCTCATAGCGCTCTCCCTGGCGGTGGCCCCGCTTGCGTCGGCCCAGGAAGAGACCGAGACGCCAGCGCCGGCGCCTGAAGCGACCGCGCCCGAGCAATCAGAGTCGCCCGCCACGGACCCGAGCGTATCAGTTACGACGGAGAAGTCTGAATCGACTGCGCCAGTGAAGAGCAGCTCGCCTGCGGCAGAGAAGAGCAGCCCGCCACCTGGACCAACAAAAGCCTCTTCGCCCGCGAAGAGCAGCACGGCTGCGGGGCCGAAAAAGCCGGCCCCGGCTACAACACTCATGCCGGCAAAGAAATCGACTCCAGAGGCTACCTTGAGAGAGATCGAAAATGCATGGGAAGCGTCCATTGCGGCACACGATCCCTCAGTCATTCAAGCCTACGTGGCGAACGATTACCGCGGCGTTAGCTCGAAGGGCAAGGTTCTTAACAAGTCAGGCTTGGTGGCCCAGATCAAGAACGACACCGATACGTATACCTCCGCAAAGAATGGCCGGATGGACGTACGTGTTTACGATGGACGCTTCGCAGTGATCGTGGGCACTTCCACGGAAGTGGGAAAAGGGAAAGATGGCAAAGCCTTCAAGCGCAACTTCCGATGGACCGATGCCTGGGTCGAGCGCAACGGCAAATGGCAGTGCGTCGCTTCCCAGGCGATGGTGCTGCCGAATTGACCTCACTCTCGCAGCGAACTGAAACCTGAATGGACCCGACATCGCCTTCTAACCCTCAGCCCCAACGACCCGGTTGGTGGTCGCGGAATTGGAAATGGTTCGTCCCGATGGGATGCCTGGGAATGTTGCTCCTCGTGGTCGGCTTTGCTTTTGCCATTATCAGCCTGGTCTTCGGCGTCATGAAATCATCAGACGCCTACAAGATGGCTTTGGCCAAGGCCAAGGCCGATCCGCGGGTAATGGCCGCGCTCGGCTCTCCGATCGACGACGGGCTCTTTGTTTGGGGATCGTCGAATGTGAGCGGGACCTCCGGACAAGCCGATCTGACCATCCCTATTTCCGGGCCAAAGGGTAAAGGCACGATCTACTTCGTCGCCTCGAAATTTGCGGGCGAGT
Organism: Chthoniobacterales bacterium; assembly: GCA_035941955.1. Lineage (GTDB taxonomy): Bacteria > Verrucomicrobiota > Verrucomicrobiia > Chthoniobacterales > UBA10450 > AV80. The sequence goes on along the minus strand of DASZDO010000086.1, from coordinate 56,671 downwards.
GGACCTTTTCCAAGCTCATGGTGGAAATCGCCGAGACGAAGCAACGGATCGACCTCATCGAGGACCCCCCAACAACAGCTCCTTAATCCGAAGCCATCGACGGACAATATATTTGCCCGGCGCCTGTTTACTCGTACGCGTGGGCCGGTAGCTTAGACGCCCATGCCGGTCTCAGAGGAAGAAGTTAGGGAAGCCTTGAAGGGTGTGAAGTATCCCGGCTTCAGCCGCGATATTGTTTCTTTCGGGCTGGTGAAAGGAATCCAGGTAAACAACGGCGCAGTCATTGTGCAGTTGGCGCTCGCCACCAACGAGCCGGCGATTCCGCAAACGATCAAGACTGAGGCGGAAGAAATCCTCCGGGCAATGGCCGGCGTGGAACAGGCCAAGGTGTTGATCGACATCCAGGCCCCGCCAGCCGGAGCCGGCGCGGCGGGCGTGGGCACGACGCGCATCGAGGGAATCAAGCACGTTATCGCGATCGCCAGTGGCAAAGGCGGGGTCGGGAAGTCGACCGTCGCGGCCAATCTCGCGGTCGCTTTGGACAAGACCGAGGCGCGCGTAGGCCTTTGCGATTGCGACATCTACGGACCGAGCATCTCTCTCATGTTCGGCACGCGCGATCGCCCTACCGCGACGGAAGAAAACCGCATTATCCCGATCGAGCAGTACAACCTGAAGCTGATGTCGATGGGCTTCCTCCTCGACGATTCGGCCCCGGCGATTTTGCGCGGACCGATGGTGACGCGCTACACCCAGCAATTTCTGCGGCAGGTCGAATGGGGCGAGCTCGATTATCTCGTGCTCGATCTGCCTCCGGGCACAGGTGATATCCAACTCACCATTGTCCAAACCGTCGCGCTCGCCGGCGCGATCATCGTGACCACGCCGCAGGAAGTGGCCTTGATCGATGCGCGGAAAGCTTCGACCATGTTTGAGAAAGTGAACGTCCCCGTGCTCGGGTTGATCGAAAACATGAGCTACTTCGAGTCTCCGAGCGACGGGAAACGCTACGACATCTTCGGTTCCGGTGGCGGGGCTCGGGAAGCGAAGCGGCTGCGCGTTCCATTGCTCGGCCAGATTCCGATCGATATCGCCACTCGCGAATCCGGCGATCGCGGCATGCCGATTACCGGGGAAAAGGCCGATTCGCCGGTGGCCGTTGAGTTCATGAAGATCGCGCGGGAGTTGCGCCGCACACTTCCATGAGAGGAAATTTGAATAGGTACGGCCGGTGCTACATCTAACTCAGGACGATATGGTTTTTGTTGACCAATGGTCGTTTATATGAAAAACAGTCCCGAGATGACGGCTTCGCAAGGGGAACAGTCACAGTTCGTTAAGAACTCGGTGCTCTACAAGGAGTTCCTGGCTGAGCGGGAGGAAATTTTGAAACACAAGTGGATCGAGAGCGAGAAAGCCGGGGCAGATATCGGCTTTGAAAAGGCGCTGCTCGATTGGATCGTGAAATATCGGTCCAGCTGGCGAAACAAGCGGATGAAGGAGGCCAGGGCCGAACCGACTGCCGCCTAGTTTTCTCCATTTTCCTTTAATGCGATCCCGCGAGGTCGCCAAGGAATACAGTGACTGACAAACAAAACGTCCGCTCTTCGTCCGCACCCGCCACTCCTCCGGTGATGGAGGGCGAGGCCATTAACCGTGCTCTTCGCCGGATCGCGCACGAGATCATCGAGCGTAACCCGGAACTCGGCTCGGTGATTCTGGCGGGCATTCCGTCGCGCGGGGTCGAGATCGCCCGCCGGATTGCGGATATTATCCAATCGTTGGGAAAGACGCCGATTGAGACGGGCGTCATCGATGTCTCGATGCACCGGGACGATGTCGGAAAACGGGCCGAGCTGCCGCGCGTGCAGGCGTCGAGGCTGCCGCTGCCGCTCGAGAACAAGACAGTCATCATCGTCGACGACGTTTTCTTCACCGGCCGCACGGCCCGCGCGGCCATGGATGCGATCAGCTCGTTCGGGCGGCCCGCCCGCATTCAGCTCGCCGCGCTGATCGATCGGGGCCACCGAGAATTGCCCATCCGGGTGGATTACGTCGGCAAAAACTTGCCCACCGCGGTGGGAGAGCGCGTGCGTTTGCGGCTGGAGAAGGTGGATGGAGAACCGGACGCCGTCTGGCTGGTGAAGGAAGAAAAGGCATGACGGAACCATCCAAATCCGACCTGCGCTGGCAGCGAAAAGACCTGCTCGGCATCCGTGAGCTTTCCGCGGAGGAAATCACCTTCATCCTCGATACGGCGGATGCCTTTAAGGAGGTCGGCACCCGCGAGATCAAGAAGGTCCCGGCGTTGCGTGGCAAAACGCTCGTGAATTTTTTCGTTGAGCCGAGCACACGCACGCGCACCTCTTTCGAGATCGCCGCGATTCGCCTGAGCGCGGACGTCATCAATATCTCAGCCGCCACCTCCAGCCTGACCAAGGGCGAAACACTCAAAGACACCGCCAAGATTCTCGAAGCGAACCATGCCGACATTATCGTCCTGCGGCACAGCTCCTCCGGGGCGCCGCAGTTCCTCGCCGAGCGCCTCCGCTCCAGCATCATCAATGCAGGCGATGGGGCGCATGAGCATCCCACCCAGGCGCTGCTGGATCTTTACACGATCCGGGAACGAAAAGGCGCCGTGGCCGGGCTTCATGTCGTTATTGTCGGCGACATCCTTTTCAGTCGGGTGGCGCGATCGAACATCTTCGGCCTGCTCAAACTCGGCGCTCGCGTCACCCTGGTCGGGCCGAGCACGCTGGTCCCGCGCGAATTTGAAAAGCTGGGTGTCGCTGTCTCTTACGATCTCGACGAAGTCCTGCCGACAGCCGACGTGGTGAATCTGCTCCGGATTCAGCATGAACGTCAGCGCAAAGAATATTTCCCCGGAATCGGCGAGTACATCCGGTTATTTGGCCTGACCAAGGATCGAGCGAAGCTGCTGAAGCCCGATTGCCTGATCATGCATCCGGGCCCGATCAACCGCGGCGTCGAAATCGACAGTGAACTGGCTGATGGCGCGCAGAGCGTCATCCTCGATCAGGTCACCAACGGCCTCGCGATCCGCATGGCGGTCCTTTATCTCTGCGGAGGAATTGCAACGCCATGAATACGGTCATTCGCAATGGCCGGATCATCGATCCGGCGAACAAGCGCGATGAAATCGCCGACCTCCTGATTGTTGACGGCCAGTTCGCCTCCCTCTCTCAACTCTCCACCCTCAACTCTCAACCCGATGAGATCGATGCAACCAATCTCATCGTCTGCCCCGGCTTGATCGATCTCCACGTCCATCTGCGCGAGCCGGGATTCGGTTGGAAAGAGACGATTGAGTCTGGGGCGCGCGCTGCTGCGGCCGGTGGATTCACCACCATCGTTTGCATGCCGAATACGTCCCCGGTCGCGGACAGTCCAAGCGCGATCGCCTGGATCAAAGATCGCGCGGCCGAAGTGGCGTGCGTCAACGTGCTGCCCACAGGCGCGATCTCGAAAGGCTTGGCGGGCGAAGAACTGGCGCCGATCGGCTCGCTCCGGCAGGCCGGAGTAGTCGCGATCACTGATGACGGGCGATGCATCCAGAATAACGAGTTAATGCGCCGCGCCGTTGAATACGCGCGCATGGTGGGTCTCCCTGTTTTCGATCACTGCCAGGATTACAATCTCGTCGGAACGGGCGTGGTCCACGAAGGGTACTGGAGCACGCTCCTCGGTCTGCCGGGCTGGCCCAGCGCCGGCGAGGAGGCGATCGTGATGCGCAACGTCCTCCTGGCGGACCTCTGCGACCATCACATTCACTGCCAGCATGTCAGCGCCGCGGGCAGTGTGCGGATTCTGCGCGAAGCCCAGGCGCGCGGCGTCAAAATCAGCGGCGAAGTCTGTCCGCATCACATCGCACTGACCGATGACACCATTCAGAATTTCGACACGAATTTCAAAATGAATCCCCCTTTGCGCGGGAAAGAGGATGTGGCTGCGTTGCTCGAGGGAATCGCCGACGGCACACTCGGTATCCTCGCCAGCGACCACGCCCCGCATGCCAAGTTCGAAAAGGAGGTCGAGTTCGACGCCGCGCCGTTTGGGATCGTGGGGTTGGAAACAGAGCTTGGCTTATTCCTCGATCTCCTCGTTCACAAAAACAAAACGATCGGCCTGCCGCGCTTGATTGAGATGTATACGGTCAACCCGGCGCGCCTTCTCCAAATCGAGGCCGGCACCCTTTCGCCGGGGCGAACCGCCGACGTGACCCTGATCGACCCCGAGCTGGAATGGACTTTTGACGTGAGCGCCTCGGAATCGATCTCGCGCAACACGCCCTTCGACGGATGGAAGCTGAAAGGCCGCGCGGTCCGAACGATCGTCGGCGGAAAAACGGTCTGGACGCTGTAGTTCCGTCATCCCGAGCGTTGGTCGAGGGATCCCGGGGCGAAATGTGCAGGCGACTCCACCGGATCCCTCGGCTGCGCCCGGGATGACACTGTTTCGGACCGCCGCTACGGGACGATTACCCCGAATAGCCGCCGGAAATGTAGCTTTCGAGATGGGCGATCGTGGCCGACTGACTGGCGATCACCCATTTGACTAAATCGCCGATTGAAATAATTCCGCGAAGCGTTTCGCCCTCGACCACCGGCAAGTGCCTGATTCGCTTCTCGGTCATCATCCGCAGGCAGTTTTCGACCGGCTCGCGCGGAGTTACCACAGTGAGATCGCTCGACATGATTTCGCGCACCTGGGTTTCGCGCGACCGTTTCCCGCGCAGCATTACTTTGCGGGTGTAGTCGCGCTCTGAAATCATTCCGAGCAGCGCCCCATCCTCGACCACCAGGAGCGCGCCGACGTTCTTGCCGGCCATGAGGTCGATGGCCTCATAAACCGTCGCGTCGGGTGAGACCGAAAAGATCTCGCCGCCTTTTTTGCCAAGAATCGCGTCGATAGTTCCGCTTACGTCCATGATCGAGAGGCGCTGCTTTGCAGCAAACCCGCTGAGTGGACACGAAACTAACGAGGAGCGCCTCGCCTTGCAATGTTTCTCTGCGCGCGATCAGGTCCTTCTGGAGAGGATGAAGTTGAATTCGCGCTGCTGCGGGCGGGAGGCGGGTGCCGGGGCTGCCGCGATCGAGAAGCGCAGCGCGCGCAAAATGCGCAGGCCGCGCTCGATTCGATCCGGGCGAACGGAATACGGAACCGGAAGCAAATGCGCCGCGGATAGTGAGTTTTGGATCTTTTCATGGCGGCAGCATGAAACAGGGGGTAGGACATTGACTGTCCCACGCGGGAAATAATTTTAATTATTTTGAAGCCACCACCGAGGACAACCCAGAGCGAAGACGGTTTCTCCCGTCCGCCGCTGGAACGCATGATGCGGTTGCACGCCGCGCTGAAGTCGCGGCACTTTCCAAATTGCCGCAAGATCGCCGCGGACCTCGAAGTCTCGCCCAAAACCATTCAGCGTGACATCGACTTCATGCGCGATCGGCTTGGGCTGCCGATCGGTTACGATGCGCAAAAGTTTGGCTTTTATTACACGGAAGCGGTCACCGGGTTTCCGAGCATCGAGGTTTCAGAGGGCGAGATTACCGCGCTGTTCGTCGCGCAAAAGGCGCTCGCGCAGTACAAGGGAACGCCTTTCGAGCGTCCGCTGCATTCGGCTTTTCGAAAACTTACGGATGGGCTTAAGGATCGCGTCTCTTTCTCGTGGACGGATCTGGAAGACGTCATCTCGTTCCGCAGCGTCGGCGCGAGCCCGGCCGACCTCGAACTTTTCGAGATCGTCAGCCAGGCGGTGCTGCGGTCCGTTGAGTTGACCTTCGAATATCGGAAACTGAAGAGCAGCGAGTACGAACCGCGCAGAGTGCGTCCCTACCACCTGGGCTGCCTCGAGAATCAATGGTACCTCTTCGCGGAAGATTTGGACCGGGCGCAATTGCGGACGTTTGCTCTTCCCCGGATGCAGGACGTTTCCCTGACGACGACTGGGTTCCGCCGGCCCGCGGACTTTTCCATCACCAAGATTTTGAGCGGGAGCTTTGGCCTGTTTTCCTCAGGCCGGAAACATCGGATTCGGCTGCAATTCGATCCCTACGCGGCGCGCCTGGTCTCCGAGCGGACCTGGCACGAATCGCAGCGAATACGTGCGCTGCCTGATGGCTCGATCATTTTGCAGCTCGACCTTGGCGGTCTGGAGGAAATTGAGCGCTGGATTCTGAGCTGGGGCAGCCATGTGCGCGTGCTGGCGCCGGCGTCGCTGGCGCAGCTAATCCGCGACGCCGCCCTTTCGGTCGCCAAGCTTTATCAATAAGCATAATCGCGCGTCATGACAGAAGTTAGCTCAGGCGTGAGCGAACTTGTCTTCGATTAGCTCGTGAATGAATCCGGTGATCGCTGGATGATCGAGGCGATCGACCACTTCATTGAGAAAACCGCTCACCAGGAGCTGTTTTGCGATCGGAAGCGGAATGCCGCGCGCAAGGAGATAAAACATCTCGTCTTCGTTGATCTGGCCCGAGGTCGCCCCGTGGCTGCACTTCACATTGTCCGCCAGAATTTCGAGCCCAGGCATCGAATTCGCCTCGGCGTCATCACTCAGCAGGAGATTCCGAACCGTCTGGTAGGCGTCGGTGAAATGGGCGTGCGGCTCGACTCGGATGAGGCCGCCGAAAGTGTTTCGCGTCCGATCGGTCAGCGCATTTTTGTAGAGGAGGTCGCTCGTTGTGTGGGGGCTGAGGTGGTCCTGCAAAGTCCGCGCGTCGAATTCCTGCGTGCCGTTCGCGACCGAAACAGCGAGCAAATTGCTGTGGGCGCCCTCGCCCGTGAGGCGGCTCAAACTCTCGAACCGCGAGTAGGCGCCGCCCAGATGAACGTTCAAGCTCAACGCGGACGCCTCACGCTCAGCCGTGGTGGCATTGATCTGGATCGACAACACCTTTGGGTTCCAGTTTTGCGCGCAGATGTAGTTGATCTTCGCTCCTTTGCCCGCCACGAGGTCGTTCACGCCACAGGCAAAACCGGACCGCTCCGGATGGGCGGAGTGAAAGTGTTCCATCACCGTCACCTTGGAAAGTTCGTCGGCGATGAGGAGGGTGTGGGGAAAGACCGCGGCGTTCTCCCCATGCAGCCAGTGGAAAATCTCAATCGGCAGCTCCACTTCAACGCCGCGCGGAACGTAGATAAACGTCCCGGAATTGGCGAAGGCCTCATGCAGCGCGGCAAACTTGGCCGACCCGAGCGCCGCCGGCTGGGCCATGAAATGTTTCCGGAACAAATCCTCGTGCTCGAGCAGAGCCCTTTCGAGCGGCATCAAGAGCACGCCGCGCTTCAGGAGAGTTTCAGGCAGCGGATCGCGGCGGAGTAATTGATTGTCCGCAAAAATAAGCCGGCCGGCGACCGCGCCGAGGCCGGTCGAGCGCTCGAGGATTTCCTCGCGCTCGATTTGATTCAATCTGCCCGGTTGCGTGTAACGGGAAAGGTCGAGCGCATCGACACTGGAAAAACGCCAGGCCTGGTCCTTTCGATTCGGGAAAGGGAGCGATTCGAACTTCTCCCACGCGGCGCGCTGTTGCTCGTGGAACCAACCGGGAAGTTCGGCCGCGCGCGCGGCGGGAGGTCCGGAAAGGATCGCCGGCTCGGAATGTTCCTGCGGCGATTCGATTTCCATCACTTCATCGAGAACGGCGGTCTGGTTAGTCATGCCCGAAAATTTAGACGCAAACGGCGGCCCGAGGACCGCCGCGCATTGCCTGTCTTGGGGGCGGAACCCTAGCCGACCGAGCCTTCCATCTCAAGCTCGATCAAGCGCTTGAGCTCGACGCTGTATTCCATGGGAAACTGGCGGACCAGGTCGTTCACGAAACCATTCACGCTCAAGCTCATGGCCTGCGCTTCGGTCAGGCCCCGCTGCTGCATATAGAAAATCTGCTCCGCGCTCACCTGGCTGACGCTGGCCTCGTGCTGCACGGAGTTGCCGGTGCCGCGAACGGTGATCGCGGGATAGGTGTCCGTCCGGCTGGTCGCGTTAATAAGAAGCGCGTCGCACTCGGTGTTGTTCTTGCAATTCTTGAGGTGCTTCGGGATGTGGACCAGCCCGCGATACGTGGCCCGGCCTTTCCCGATGCTGATACTTTTCGAAATGATGTTGCTCGTCGTTTCGTCCGCCGCGTGGACCATTTTCGCGCCGGTGTCCTGATGCTGCCCGTCCCCGGCGAGGGCGATGGAAAGCACTTCGCCGCGGGCGCGGCGGCCTTTCATGATCACGCCCGGATACTTCATGGTCAGCCGCGAGCCGATGTTGCAATCGATCCATTTTACCTCGGCGTCTTCGTGCGCGATGCCCCGTTTTGTCACCAGGTTGAAAACATTGGCCGACCAGTTTTGGACGGTGATGTACTGGAGCTTCGCGCCTTTCAGCGCGACCAGCTCGACGACCGCGCTATGGAGCGTCGCGGTGTTGAATTTGGGCGCGGTGCAGCCCTCCATGTAGGTGAGCTCCGAGCCTTCATCGCAGATGATGAGCGTGCGTTCGAACGGTCCGAAATTCTCGGCGTTGATCCGGAAATAGGCCTGGAGCGGGTGTTTCACTTTCACGCCCGGCGGGACGTAAATAAACGAGCCGCCACTGAACACGGCGGAGTTCAGCGCGCTGAATTTGTTGTCGCCGGTCGGAATGACTTTCCCAAACCATTTCCGGAAAATTTCCGGGTGGTTCTTTAACCCTTCGGCGCTGCCGACAAAGATAACGCCCTGCTCGCCGACCGCTTTTTTGATGTTGGAATAGACCGCCTCGCTGTCGAACTGCGCTTCGACGCCCGCGAGAAACTTCCGTTCCTGTTCCGGGATGCCGAGACGCTCGAAGGTCCGTTTTACGTCGTCCGGGACGTCCTCCCAATTTCGCTTCGGCTGGGTGCCTGCGCTCAGGTAGTAGCGAATGTTGTCGAAAACGATCGCTTCCAGGTCCTTGCTCGCCCAATGCGTTGGCATTGGTTTGCTCATGAAAGTCTTATAGGCGTTGAGGCGGAACTCGCGGACCCAGTCGGGATCCTCCTTGATGTCGGAGATGTAGTGGATGGTCTTCTCGGTCAATCCAACGCCTGCGTCGTGCGTGTGCGTTTCGGGGTAGGCGAAATTCCCGACGTTCCGCTCGATTTCCAAAGGTGATACTTCTTTGACCATAAAATTTCCCGGTTAGGCCATGGCGGGCTGGCCGACCTCGTCTTTCACCTCATCGTAACTTTCGTAGCCCTTTTCTTCGAGCTCCAAAGCCAGTTCCTTCCCGCCGCTACGCACAATCCGGCCCTGCACCATGACGTGAACGTGATCCGGCACAATGTAATCGAGCAGGCGCTGGTAATGAGTGATGACCAGGATGCCGCGATCCGGGCCGCGCATGGAATTGACCCCGTGGGCCACCACCTTGAGCGCATCGATATCGAGGCCGCTGTCGGTTTCGTCGAGCACAGCGTAATTCGGTTCGAGCATGGCCAACTGGAGGATCTCGTTCCGCTTCTTTTCGCCGCCGGAAAAACCTTCGTTTACCGAGCGCGAGGTGAACGAGCGGTCCATTTCGAGCAGATCCATTTTCTCGTAAAGCCTGGCGTAATAATCGGTGGCCTCCAGCTCCTCACCCTCGGGCAAGCGGGCTTGGACCGCGGCGCGGAGAAAATTCGCAATAGTCACCCCCGGAATCTCGCTCGGGTATTGAAAGGCGAGGAAAAGGCCCTTTCGCGCGCGTTCGTCCGGGGCGAGCGCCAGAATGTCCTCGCCATCCATCAACACTTCACCGGCCGTGACTTTATAATCGGGATGGCCCGCCAGCACCTTTGCGAGCGTGCTTTTCCCGGAGCCGTTTGGCCCCATGATCGCGTGCACTTCCCCTTTTGGGATGGCCAGCGAAAGGCCTCGAATAATCTCCTGGTCCGCGATGGAGACACGCAGGTTGGTGATGGACAATTGGTTCATTTCTCGGAAACGGAAGTATAGCCAGTTTAGGGGGGTTTGCGAGCGGCGAAATTCCGTGGCTGCTCGGATTTGGACCGCACGAGACCTAAACGGGGCGTCTCGCCCTGAGGAACCCCCGGTTCGGGCGCCGTTATGGAAATTAACAAACGGCACTTTTCCTGCTTGTTCGTTCGAGGGATTCCCGCACCCCGTATTCTTCATGAGCAATGATCTTCCAGAAGGCGCCGCCCCTACCCCGGCGATGCCTCCGACGGCCGCCACGACGAGCGAGCTGAACAACCTGCTGGAAATCATTTCCGGGACGAGCGCCGCCATCGAGAACATCTGGGACGGCAGTGATGGCTCGGAGAAATATTTCGAAATGCTTCGCACCAGCGTCGATCGCGCGGCGAAGGTGACGGCGCAGCTCGTCGAGCACGCCGGTGGTTCCGACAAGAAGGTCGTATTCCATCCGGACCTGGCTGGGTTCGACAGGCAGAAGAACGCCGCGCCACCACCGCCGGCCAGAAAGCAACGCTCTCTTCTCGTGGTCGACGATGAACCGATGGCTCTCATCCTCGCCAAACGCATCCTCTCCGAAGCCGGCTTCGAGGTGGTGACGGCTCAATCAGGCTTTGAATGTCTGGATCTGTTCCGCAAGCGTCCGCACCATTTCGATCTCGTTCTGCTCGATCTCACGATGCCTTTCATGGATGGCGAAGAGACTTTTGGCCGTCTCAGGACGATTCGTCCGGACGCAGTGGTTCTTCTTAGCACCGGCTTCATCGGCCAGGAACGGCTCGATCGGATGCTCGCCGCGGGGATGGCGGGTTTTCTCCGGAAACCGCATCGTCCGGAGGAATTGGTCGCAAATATCCGGGCCGTCCTCGAAAGCGTAAAGATGTCCCGGGCCGGCTGTGCCGCGGACGCCAAGGCTTCCGCGTTCTGAAGAACCGTCGCTAATGAGTTCGTCTCTCGCCAGGGCCTTCGATCAGTTAGCGCAGAATCGGCTTTTTGAAGGCATCGAGGCCGATCTGCTCAAGGAGATTGCGCCCGAGGTTCGCGCCGTTGAGCTCGACGAAGGCGAGATCATTTTCCGGGAAGGCGACCCGGGCGACTTGCTTTATCTCGTCGGTGAAGGGTCCGTCAGGCTCTCCAAGTCCGGCCGTGGGGGCGAGCAGGAAACGCTCGGGTTTATTCAATCGGGAAATTTCTTCGGAGAAATGGGATTGCTCGATGGCGAACCGCGCTCCGACATGGCCACGGCCGCCGAGCCCACCTTACTCGGGACAGTCGACGAACAGACCTTCCAGCATATTCTCGAACTCGCGCCCAGCCGCTTGCACATGAATTTTCTGCGCTCCGTTTCCGAGCGGCTGCGCAGCGTGAACTCGCATTTCATCAGCGAAGTGATGCGCACCGAGAGACTCAGTCTGGTCGGCTCAATGGCGAATTCCATTATTCACGACCTGAAAAATCCGATCTGCATCATTCGCTGCTGCACCGAGCTGATCGCCGGCGAAAGCAAGGATCCGCGTGTGCTCGAGCTGACTTCGATGACGGACAAGGCCGTGGACGGAATGCTCGCGATGACGCAGGAGCTGCTCGATTACGCGCGGGATTCCACTTCGGTGTCGTGCGAGACGGTTTCGATCTGGCGCCTGCTGGACGAGTTGAACCAGGAATCCCTCCGTCTGCTTCCGGGCAACAATATTCAGTTCGCCAAAAACATCCGTTACGACGGGAATGTCGTGGTGGACCTCACCCGGTTCATTCGCGTGCTCTGCAACCTGATCAAGAACGCGCGGGAAGCGATGCCCAGTGGCGGCATCCTGACCATCAGCACCAATTTGGTGGACAAACAGGTCGTCATCCGCATTTCCGATACGGGGATCGGCATTCCGGCGTCACTCTTGCCGAGGCTCTTCGAACCGTTCTTCACCCACGGAAAATTGCACGGAACCGGGCTCGGGATGGCGATCGCAAAATCGGTCGTGACGGCGCATCACGGGCGAATTTCTGTGGAGAGCGTCCAGGGCAGCGGCACGACCGTCGACATCCGTCTCCCGGCGCCGCCCCAGCAATCGTAACTTCGTCAGTGCCCCCGGCCGGCGCGTTGAATTTCGGCTTTACAGAATGCGCCAATTTATGGAAGTTTGATGCATTAGCTCTCAGTGGCTAATGCTTGTGTTCTAATTGGAAAGATCGCGAAGCGGAAAAGCGGAAGCGGAAAGCGAAAGCGAAAAGCGAAAAAGCGGTAACGCAAAAGCAGAAACGCAAAGCAGGAACGCGAAAGCAGAAACGCTAAAAAGCGAATCCCGGTTCAAATCCGGGCGAGCAGAGGAGATGGAGACACCTCTTCTGCTCGCCCGGAGAAGAATCATCACACGAACTGGCCACCGGGCTCGGGATGGCGATGGCAAAATCGGTCGTGACGGCGCACCACGGGCGAATTTCTGTGGAGAGCGTCCAGGGCAGTGGCACGACCGTCGACATCCATCTCCCGGCGCCGCCCCAGCAATCGTAACTTCGTCAGTGCCCCCGGCCGGCGCGTTGAATTTCGGCTTTACAGAATGCGCCAATTTATAGAAGTTTGATGCATTAGCTCTCAGTGGCTAATGCTTGTCTTCTAATTGGTAAGATCGCCGTCGGCAACAGCAGAAAGCAGATCCCGGTTCAAATCCGGGCGAGCAGAGGAGATGGAGACACCTCTTCTGCTCGCCCGGAAAGAAGATCATCACACGGACCGGCCAGTTGGCGCTCCGCGCGCCTCGGCGTTGAATTGCGAATTGCGAATTGCAATTTGCGATCTAAGGATTGGTTGCGCACGGCTGCGGTCTAATCCGCAATCGGCCAGCAAGGATCAGAAATCAAAATACCCCGTGGTGTAACGGTAACACAGCGCCCTTTGGAGGCGTTATTCATAGTTCGAATCTATGCGGGGTAGCCACCCTCTTGGCAGGATTTTCACCGGGAGGATCTGATAATATCCATCCCGCACCAAAATGCAGATTAATGCATCAAAAAGCAGTTTATTTGGCAAGTATTCGTCAAATGAACATCGCTGCGTATTGTGAAAGGTGGTCATTCCTTGGAAGACCTCCCCGTGTCGCCGAATCCGCCATCAACCCGCGTCTCGCCCATGCTATCGAACGCAAGATTTCGTGACGAGCGTGCGAAGCCGAATCCGCGCAACCTTTCCTCGTGTCAAAATTCATCCACCAGATAGCTTTGCCGTCGCGCGCCCGATGATTCATCGTTTTTCCGCTGCCGCTGTTGTCAGTCGTCGTCAGAATAATTCTGCGGTCGCGCTATCTAAGACAGTCAGGATCATTCAAGCTCTGGACAACTGTTATCTCAAGAAAGGGACTCTCTACACCAAGTCGTAAATACATTCTTTCAGATTACGGCCAAACATTTTATGAACAAAATGTATCTAAAGGAACTCGGTTTTGGAGGTCGTATTAACGTCGACGTTTACGCACCTCGAGGCAGCGACGTGCGGGATGCCAAAGATTCGAACCCGGCGGTTGTCGTTGTCTGCGGCGGTGGAGGAAAAGATGCCCGAACAGGAAAAGAGACATTGATCGGGAAGCATGCCGCCGCCTATCATGATCTCGGAGAGTCTTTGTCGGACGCCGGTTTTTGGGCAATCATACCTTCGCGACGTGGGGACCCTCAACGGACGCAGGCACTTCACCAGAACCTTAGTCCCCAATTCGGTCGTCTGCCGCAAGTGTTGTTTGTCGACGAGGGCCCGAATGAGGGCCCACATTCCCATAAGAGTCACGTTGTGGAACTGACCTATTTGGTCGAAAATCTCGCCTCTATCTTTGGCCCTGGGCTGGACGTTACGCGGGTCGGACTCCTAGGGAAAAGCGCCGGAGGCGGCGTCGCGTTGGCGACGGCGGCTACGGTAGGTAATCGAATATCATCGGTCGCCTTGTGGGGAAGTGCTCTGCGCACTTCGCAATGGTTCACCGGTCCCAAAGCCGATTCGTTCTTCTACGAGGTGCTTGATAGCCGGGGAGTGTCTTACGACAAGGAGGCATTTCTCGATGGGATGTGTGATGCAATTGACTACGTAGCCCAAATCGAGGTTGCGACTCTTTTTGCGTGTGCGGCCTTTGATCCCTACGCCCCAACGCCACCAGAGTTCGACAAGTGGTCGAGTGCAAGCGAACAGCTTGAACTGATGCGGTATGCGATTCATTCTCGCTATAGCAAAACGGTGACTGTGAAGGGTGCGGAACACACGATGTACAAGGAACATCTTGCGTGGCGTCCCTACATTAAGACGTTGACGGAATGGTTCAGTGAGACGCTGTCTCTGGAAAGTCGACAAGGAGGAAAGCAATGAAGTTGGCAGTCGCTCAGATGCAGGTCGGCCCCAACACGGAAGAGAATCTCAGTCGAGGAATTGAGTGGATCCGGATAGCCGCCGAGAAAGGCGCATCCGTTATTTGTTTTCCTGAGCTAAGTTTCTTGCCATTTTTCCCAAAAGAGCGCGCTCTGCGAAAATATTTTTCATTGGCTGAAGCGGTACCTGGCCCAACGACCGATCGGATCAGTGAAGCCGCGGTCGCAGCGGAAATTGTAGTGATTGTCAACATCTACGAAAAGACAGGTCGAGGAGATTTCTATAGCACGGCTTTGGTGATGGACGCAGACGGTACCTTGAAGGGTCGCTACCGAATGGCGCATATCGCCGAGGGGCCGGGATTCAATGAGAAATTTTACTATTGGCCTGGTGACTCAGGGTATCCGGTGTTTCAGACACACATCGGAGCGATTGGCGTTGCAATCTGCCACGATCGTAACTTTCCAGAAGTTTTTCGTTGCCTCGCCCTGAATGGAGCCGAGATCGTTTTCGTGCCGACTGCTTTTACCCTCTCGGCATATCAAGAAGCTCCCAAGTTCTTGGACATACCGCAGCAGGCGGCCTCGATGGCTAATAGCATATTCACCGTATGCGTGAATAGGGTGGGATCTTGCGCCCGTGCCGAGCCCCATCCATCAGGCGCAACCGAAGAGACTTTTACTGCATGTGGGGCTTCCTTAGTCACCAATCCTTTTGGAGAGATTGTCCATCGCGCCGCACTGGAACATGAAGAGTTGGCCTTCGTGGACATCGAACTAACCGAGGTCCGTAACGCTCGACAACGGCGCCCATATTTTCGTGATCGCCGACCTGAAACCTACGCAGGACTCACGGCAACCTGACGCACGGCCAAAGTCTTTAAACATGCATAGTCCTTATTTACAATTGCTTTGTTGATAGTTACTTACAGATCTCCAATTCGCCTTTGACCCCTTATCAGTTGCTCTCAGAGGGTCCTCCTCAATTTAGCACTTACCTTAGATGGACCTTCATCAAAGCAGCGACAACCAAAGGGAGCTGCTCGCGCACCCTACAAATTAATACCATTATGCTTATGAAACCGCCCATAACTACCCTTCGCGTGATTTTAGTCGGCGTTGTGCTTTTGGTCATGAACGCTGGCCTTGTCGGCTGCAAACCAAAAGAAAGCAATGCGCCGCCCGCCACGCAGACCGATTTGGCACTCGGGATGCTTGCGCCGCTGACGGGTCCCGGAGCTCGTTTCGGCGAAAGCCAGCGCAATGGCGTCCAATTGGCTCTTGACGAAATTAACGCTGCTGGCGGTATCCGTGGAAGCAAACTTCGACTCGTTCTTGAAGATACCAAAACCGAACCGCCCACAGCCGTGACGGCCTTCACCCGGCTTGCTGAGAGCAAAGACCTAATCTGCATCTTCGGGTCCGCCGCAAGCTTGGACGTTCCTGCCTACTTACCACGAGTAGATGCAGCTGGAATTCCCCACGTTCTTCCGGTCGCCGTGTTGCCGAAAATTACTGAAATGGGGTCAATTTGGACCTTCCGCACAGCACTTAATGACAAGATTGCAGCGATCAAGATGGCTGATTTTGCCGTTGAACAGTTGAGGGCAACAAAAGTCGCGCTGTTGATCGAGGATTCTGCCTTCGGAGAAACGGCGCTAAATTTCGCGACGGAAGCCGAGCGTCTTGGGATAAAGCCGCTGACTATTGAACGTTTCAAGCGAGGAGATTTGGACATTAAGCCTCAGTTGACGAAGATCTTCTCCTTAGGAGCGACGCACATCCAGTTTTGGGGATATTATACCGAATACGCGCTCGTAGCGAAACAGCTGAAGGAGTTGGATTACTCTGCGGTTCTCCTTGGCAATCAAGCACCCGTGAATGACAAGACCATCGAACTTGGTGGCTCCGCCGTTGAAGGGGCAATGAACATCTGCCTCTTTGTTCCGTCATCCTCAGGCCCGCGAATCAAGGAGTTCGTTTCTCACTATCATGGCAAGTTTAATGCCGAGCCCGACACGTGGGCTGCACAATCCTATGACAGCATGTATCTCGTGGCCGATGCAATCAAACGAGGTGGAACTACGCGAGAGGCATTGCGCAAGGCACTGGCTCAGACTGAAAACTTTACTGGCCTAACCGGAACAATCTCCTTCAATTCCAAGGGGGATGCGGAGTATCGAGGGATTTCCGTAGTCAAAATCGTTGGCGGCAAATTCGTCTCGCTAGCGGACTTTACAAAGTGAGTCGTTGTGTTCTGGCAACAAAGCGTGAACGGTCTATCGGTCGGTTTGGTCTATGGCCTTCTCGCTATCGGCCTTGTCATGATCTTTTCGACCACGCGAATTGTCAACTTCGCGCATGGAGAGATTTTCAGCCTCGGCGCCTTTATTGGTCTGGCGCTTCAAGGAAGCCTACACCTGTCATTTGGGTTAGCGGGTGTCACTGCAGTTGGCGTCGTCTTTATCGCCTTTTCGATCTTCGGATACGTAGTAAACACAAAGCTGCGTGATTCACTTACACGATCCGTTGCTACAATCGCCGTGGGTTTCGGCCTTCGAGATCTGATGTTAGTGGTCTTCGGCTCTGATAGTTCGGCATATCCGACTGTGTATCCCGAAGGAGGCTTTGACTTGGGCGGAGTTCGACTTCCGTATTCCGCCGTGATTATCTCGGGAAGCACCGTTGTTGTCTTATTCGGAGTGGCCGCTTTTCTCTGGGAGACCCGGTGGGGAATCTTCATGCGCGCGGTTGCGCAAAACGCTGACCTGGCGCGCGCTACGGGGATTCGCGCGGAGCGGTTTCAAGCTGTTGCCTTCGGGGCCGGAGCCGCTCTCGCCGCTCTGGCGGGAGTACTAGTGAGTCCACAGTGGCACGTCAGTTACACCGGAGGGTCGTCTATCGCGCTGAAGGCGTTTACGGCAGCGTTGATCGGTGGTTTCAACAGCTCTACCGGAACGTTGCTTGGCGGCCTTTTAGTGGGCCTGTTAGAAACCTTCATCGCTGGATATGTATCATCCACCTGGAAAGACCTAAACGTTTACGTGTGTTTGCTTCTGATATTGGTTTTCCGGCCGAAGGGTCTGCTGGGAGTGGCAAAGCGAAGGATCGGATGAAACCAAAAGGCATAACTATTTGGATAGCTATCGGGGTCGTCCTGCTCTTCCTGTCCTTAACGATTCAGGCACAACCCTCCGTATGGCGGGTCGCCAGTTTGTTCATGCTAAGTCTTATTATCGCGACCGGTCTTCATCTGGTCACTGGGGTGGCCAAAGTAATTTCCCTTTGCCATGTAGCGTTTTGTGGCGTCGGTGCGTATGCTGCAGGGAAGCTTTCAATAAGTTCGGGCATGACACCGTTATTAGCGGTGGCTCTCGGTGCCGCAATCGCTGGCACTGTGGCCTTAATACTTGCGTGGATCACAGTCTCATTGGAAGACCATTACCTCACCCTTGCGACGTTGGCCGCGAGCGAGATTTTGGGCAATCTGTTCCGAAGCTGGACGGCGGTAACCGGCGGAGCAAATGGATTGATCGGTGTTCCCCCTTTGTCCTTCCTGAACATATCTCTGGGTACACCAAGCCGCTATTTCGCTGTATGCACGTTGGCTGCAATCAGCGCCATAATCTTGATTCTGCGTTTGGAAAACTCGGTATTTGGGAAATCCCTTCGTGCAGTTGGCGATGCCGATATCATGGTGGAATCTTTCGGCCTACGTCGCAACGTTTTGCGGCTTTTTGCTTTTGCTATTGGCGGAACACTTGCCGGAATCGCCGGAGCAATTGGTGCACACATGGACGGATTTGTAGGTCCGGAAAGCTTTGGAGTAGCTCAATCCGTTTCCTATCTTTGTTTCCTTGTCATCGGCGGGTTAGGTCAACTTAGAGGAGTGATTGTTGCAGGTGTCTTCGCCGTGTTTGCAACCGATATATTGCGCGGCTTTCAGGGATGGCAAATGGTGATCTTGTCAACTCTGGTGATTTTCACGTTGTGGTGGAGCTCAAGAAGCCCTTCGACCTTCAGCAAGACAGACGCTGCAAGCCAGGTTCCCGAATGACATGAGACGCGAGTTATTTCCAATGCTGCGATTTCGAGACGTACGAGTCCAATTTAACGGTGTCGTAGCTCTCGATTTGGCTCAATTGGACTTGTTCGATCACTCGCGGTTGGCGGTATTCCTGCTCGGCCCCAATGGAGCGGGTAAGAGTTCCTTGATTAACGTAACAACCGGGTATGCAGCAATTCGAGCTCCCGGTCGAGTCCTGTTCGAGCGTGGAACGAGACTTGAACTCCACAGACTCTCGCGTGACCAGATCGTTAAGGCTGGGGTAGCGCGAACGTTTCAAGTGCCAGCAATATTTCCGTCTTTAACGGTCGAGGAATCCTTGTTGTTAGCGGCTGTTCTGAGTAAACCAAGCTCTTTGCCGCGTCGCTTCCTCAGTTTTTTTCGTGACCTCAAAAACGATAAGCCCTCCGTTGAATTGGTACAGATTTTAATCCAGCACCTCGGCTTAGAGACCTTCGCGCACGCTCACATGGACGAACTACCATTCCGATTGCTTCGACGTGCAGAACTGGCACGGGCGCTTGCGGCACAACCAGCGATCTTACTTCTCGACGAACCGACCGCAGGAGGTGATGAGTTCGAGATGGAATTCTTGATCGATCTAGTCGCTCGTAAACTACCCGAGATGATTCCATCTCTTTTTGAAAAGGGGCTTTACAGAAATTCAGATCTGGCGATTGGCTTGGTTACACACGATCGCCCATTACTCGAAGGACTGGCTCGTTCCTGTTCTGAGGACCTGATGACATACCATTTTGAGCAAGGGCAACTGAAATCCAGTTGTCTGTTGCGACAGTGGCTTAACTCTTCAAGCCATCAGAATGACAAGTAAAGCGAACAAGACACCGCATCTTGAGATCGGGGATCTTCACTGCAGTCCACCGGCACGGCCGGCATTGCGTGGCATCAGTTTTTATGTGTCGCACGGCAGCTTCTTCGCGATAGCAGGAGCCAATGGCAGCGGCAAAAACACTCTTTGCCGATGCCTGGCGCGCCTTTATAAGGAGAGTCAGGGGCGAATCCGCTTAGAGGGGCAAGAGCTTCCGGATCAGCCGGAGGACCTACCAGCAATGGGAATGATGATCGTGCTTCAGGGAGAAAAAGTATTTCCAGAAATGTCCGTCTTGGATAACTTGCTGTGTTCGCCGGCAACATGGCGTAGGAGTCAACGTCATGAAAGACTCGATGCCGTATTGCACCTTCTCCCACATCTCAAAGAACGGTTTCGTCAAAGCGGAGGCACGTTGTCGGGCGGCGAACAGCAAATGGTCGCGATTGGACGTGCTTTGATGGCGGGGCCATCACTTCTTGTCCTAGAAGAGCCCTCGTTTGGTCTTGCCGCGAAAACGGTCACAGACCTCTATGCGGCACTGACTCAGATTTGCGGCGAAGGCAGAACTGTTATTGTAACCGAGGAAACGCTGGAGACCGCCTATCGCTACGCTGATGTGGCGTGTCACATCAAGCAAGGCCGAATTGCCAACTTAGGGCGACCACGAGACATCTACGACATTATGAGGACACGGGAGAGCCTGGTTTTTTCATGAGGGCGCTTTTGAAGGATGTGCGCAAACGGCGCGGAACAATTTGGAACGTTCGTGAGGTTTTGAAGGATTACCCGTTTGGCGTGCGACACGCCCCTTGGAACAAAGGAGCGAGAATAATCGAAGAGGACTGGATTGACGAATTTGTCTATCTAGGATTCCTCGCGCACGGCGAGAGATTCCTTCGTGCCCTGCGCGGGAGATTCGCAACTGCATGGATTGACAGCACGCTAGGACAATTGTTTTTGGCCCGGGACTGGATTGGCGAGCAGCCATTCCATTACATTGCTACCCTCGACTGCTTCATCGTTGGAAATGCGATCACCGACGTCAAATCGGCAGCTGGCGCTGATTATTCTTACGCTTATGTCCGAGCGTTCCCGCAAGCTCACTACCAATTCATTGATCTGCGGGAAGTGCGGATCAGAGCCGTCTCCAGTTCTATTCGCTTGTCTCCTCCGACCCTATACTTTGACTTTGCCCAAGCTGTAGAAGACACGCGAAATAATAACGCAAGCGCGGATTTGGATTCCATATGCGAACTGCTCCGCGAACGACTGCAGATCTCTGTATGCGAAAGGATGAGGGCTCACGAAGGACGACCCCTTTATCTTCTTCTTTCAGGAGGCCTCGACAGCTTTTCTGTAGCACTTGCCCTTAAGAGAGCAGACGTCGAGTTCGCGGCCGTCACGCTTTCGGTGCGAGGGGGTGGTGGCGACCTGGAGATCGCAAGGGCATTCGCCAAACGTTTGAACCTGGAACACCATGTTTGTTTGATCGAACCAGAACAAGTGGTAGAGGCTTTCGAAGCCTCCATTCAAATCTCTGAATGCTACCACCTGTACAACATCTACTGCGCAGTTGGCATGCACTTGCTGGGCACCATAATGAAACAACGTGGATATTCGATCGCATTTTGCGGAGAAGCTGTGAACGAAGCAGTTGGCGATTACCATGATTGGACTGTAACCGACCCATGCACGCGACAGGAAATAATCTTGCAAAAGATAAACTCCAACCGGTTAGAGAAGACCGAGGAGCGCGTAGCTTATACGTGGGGAAAGAGTGTCGACGCCGGCTTATACAACAAACAGCTTGGCACTGGCTTAGCGAAACACGCGGGTTCGCGGATGTACAAACCATTTCATTATCACGGTCTTGAGTTGGAAGCTCCTTACTATGATCGTACAGTGCTGCAAAACATGATTTCTCTTTCCGCACAAAGTCTGAGGCAGGTTGGAGGAAAGCCGGGCCTTTTCACGCACATATTTCAACGCGACCTACAAAAGTTTGGCATACCGACGGAATTAGTGTTGAACTCGAAGAAAGTACGGTTCCAAGATGCTACCGAAGGCGGTGAAGGCGGCATTACGTCCGTTCTTCATCGACAGGGCTTAGATCAGAAGCGAGCTATTAACACATTCAACCGGTTGTTTGAATCGCACTTGGATTCTTGCTTGGAAACACGAAGACTTCGTTGCACGGCGTCCGCATAGGGAGGTTACGAACACGTGGGGGAACGACAATCAGCCGGCTTGACCGACACCTACGCGGAGTTTGCAAATCATCTGCGGTTTCACGTGTTGCGGCAGAGCGCCGACAGGCCGGTAAATGAGAAATTGCGAACGCTGTTGGAAGAGGCTCTAACGGAGCGAAACCCTTTGGCGGGCAATTTATTAGAAGACATGGTTTACGTGGTCCTTAATCACCCTCCGCCAACGCTTAGGGGAGGACAACGCAATGTAGTCGCCGCTATTAACTGGCAAAATGTGCACGAGCAAACGAAAAGCTACTTGAAAACGGCTCGCTATCCCGAAACGACTATTTCCGAAGCTCGGGGCTGCGAAGTTCTTTTCCTAAACTTAGTAGAGGAGGACGGCTCTTTACAAGCGGCTGCGACCGCCCTATGGGCACAAAAATGGAATGAATACTGGTCCATCACGGAGGCTGGCGTCGTTGGAATGCAGCGTTATACATGGAATCAACTCCTATTGAAAGAGGATTCGCGACCGTTGCCTATGGGTTTGACTTGGGAAGTCGATTTGGAGTGTGATTCGGGCAGCCCCTACTTTCGGCTAACAAAGGATACAAGTCGACAAATTGGTCTAGCTTGTTTAGGCTCGCCCGAAGCAACATTACGGCTTCTCAAACTTGGTGCTCGCAGCATAGACGATCGTGATCGACATGCCGGGCACTGCGCCAAATTGCAGCCACTTTTGGATCTTTGCAATAAGATAGATCCACGGGGTGCGGAGCGGCGCAGCCTTCAATCGGTTGCCTGGAAGGTATTTCACTTGGTTCGTTCGTACGCTGTTTGGGGCGGCGCCGCCTTCATCAGCATTCCCGTCGTGATCGGGACGGCGGATATGTCACATACGGCTGTACTCTCCGTGTGCTCAAAGCGCCCCCTATCCCCTGAAAAGTATCGTGATTGGAGTTTTGTGGCGAATGTACTACTTCGTCCGCTTGTCGAAGAAGATATGTTCGGCTTGGTTAGGGAGCACAAATTTGCTGAGGCTGCTTACAGTATCGGCCATCCGTTTAAGCATCGCTTCAATGATGTGACCGGTGGCGTGCGAGGCTTGGATTCTCAAGTCAAGGAACTCATTCGGGAAATCAACGTTAGCGACGCAGAGCCTAAAAACTCGCTTCTCGATCGCGCTAACCGTTTGTTAGAGGCTTCGGATTATGTGTGGAGTAGTTCCGAGACCTGTCGACGGGTATCGGACTTACTGAACTTTATCTCCTCACTGCACAATGCGGATTTATCGGCACGAATCCACGAGAAGTATCTCGTCGCGACGCCATACTGGTTTGCGGACCACCTCCCCTCAGTAACCAATTGCCTTCAGCTGCCGTTTAAGCGCTATTTTGACGGCGAAGAGAAGACCGTAAACATAGATGCCGAGACGGTCGCGCTTCTTCACGGCCGAAGAGTCGGAATCGTGCCCTTTCTAATGTCCTGGGGGACGTGTCGTCCGTTCGATTCGTTGTATGACGAACTTTTATACGAATTGTTGCGAAACACCGCTCATTACGGCTTTCCCAACCCCTGCTTGCTCCGCATCTCGTTGGATCTCGGCAACCTGACAGATCCAGCCCTGATATTCTCGAATTTTTGTTCGAAAGAGTCGCTGCCAAATAAAGTGGCGCCCGATCAATGGGTGGAATGGAGCTCCGGCCGCGAAGGGGGATTGCGTTTTTTCAATGACTACCTTACGATGACCGGAATCGGCTCGATCCGATGTAAATTCGAAGATGTAAACACCCAGCCACGCTTCAGCGTCCGATTGGCTTTAGCTGGCCTTACTTTTAATAATTAACTCTGTTCCCATTTGACCCCCGAAATGAGTAATTCCTATGACAGAATCAGGGTTCTCTTGATAGATGATCAACCAGACGGCCTTTATCATGATGAAAGGCGCAAAAACTATCCTTGGATTACCGATTCTTCACGCGAGCCGTTCCAGTTGAGTAACCTATTTGAGTTACGGTGGCTTGCGACGTCAGGAGAGGCACGGCAGTTTAGGGATCTCTCGAGGTTGATTGCGCAACGCGACCCGATGCTACTACCCTGGTTACCGGAGGTTGTAGTAATTGACTATATGTTACTGGACAAACACGGGAGCGCGGAGCATCGGTTAAGCCCGTTTCCTGATAGGGCGGACCTCTCCCCGCTGTCCGCTCTTCGACAGTCAAGTGCATTACATTCATCGAAGCTGACGCAGCAACTACCGCAGTTTCCAGGCGCAAGGGACATTGCTGAGACCGAATCCGATTATGGTTGCTTTGTAGGGGGTCTTATATTGGCCCTATTTGCGGACCATCCGAGCGTCCCAGTTACGATAACCGCTCACAGCCAAGACACTATCCGGCAGCGAATGACAGGTTTTTTTGAGTGGTTACTTACCGAGGATACAAATGGGATGCTTCGTGCTGAGCAACAGCACGGAATGGGATGGTTTCAAATCGCCCAACAAGCAGCGCCAAGACTACGGGAGAGAATCATGGAACTCGCACGACTCCGAGCGATCTCGATTTCTCTCGAGGACTTATTGAGGATTGCTGAGGGCCACGAACTGCGAGGAATAGATATTGAGTCGAAATACGGGATACGACGACTTCCTATTGAGGGACTGTTCTGTGACAAGCCTTCAGAGGTTTGGGGCAACGCTCAGGTATGGGCAGACCAACTTTTGTCTCAGCTTTTGGACGAACACGGGGTTGCGTCTGGCTATCGCCATCTGACGGGGGCGATCGATTTGGCGAATTCTGTTTGGCAGACATATTTGAATGATGACATAATGCGGGACCGGCTCGAATTAGGTAATTTGGTTCAGGCTTTGGAAGATCGTCAGAAGTCTGCTGCTGTGGACGCGCAGCGACTACGGCAACTTTGGGAACGCTTTTCCACCAGGCCGTATGACGAGGCCTATTTAACCAGCACAAGGCCCACGTTGAACAAAAATGTAATTGATGTCCGCAGTGGCGTCGCTAGCAATTTGTCGCGGCGCTGGGCGTGCCTTATGTTACTCGTGCGCTTACTACAATTACGTTCCGCAGCGTTGAGGTTCGTTGACGTGGCTGGGGAGAGCCTGAGTGAAGGGGACAAACGTCTTCTAAAGACCGAGCTGCAAGATTACGACATCTATCTTGTTTGGTTTCCGGTATCAAGCAGCCCTGTCGACTTAAAAAAGATTACATCAAAGGCGTGGGCGGCCGTATTGACCTCAGACTTGAACGATACGTCGCGGGTCGGCGTTTCCTTAAACATCGACGACCTGCTGCATGGCAGGCCATGGCAAATCGATACAAAAGGAAGGGAGACCTACGGTCTAAAGACCGGCGAGCGAGAGCTTCTTAGGTGGTATGCCCTTTCCCTCACACCTCAGTATCCCCGATCATTGTGGGATCCACAGGCTCAACGAGTGTTGCTTGGCGGCGCTTAAGCATATCGCTGTTTGGAAGGAGAGTTCATGACAACACCAAGAGAATCGCTGGAAGGGGTCATCAAGCAGCTTGTAGCGGGCAAGCCGCTCAACGAGTTAGACTATGAATTGTTAGCCCGAGAAATCGCAATACTCGACGTTGATAAGTATATTAGTAATCCATTATTCGATTCGGACGGGGCCGGGTTGTATTTCCGTGTCTTACCGCTATGCAAGGCGAAGCTCGCGGAGCGGCGGTTAAGACTGCAAGCGTGGATCACTAGCGTCCTTCGGCCGCCGAACTCTAACCAAGAGGGTGAATCTTTTGAAGAAGAGAAAGGTTCGTTGGAAGCACTTGATACACCAAGTATGATCGCGCGTCTCGATTTCGCCGCTCGCACGTCTAGCGAGGACAGTGTGGATGAGGTTGCCGAGACCGCTGAACTTTTGACGCAGCCAGAAGAAGAGAAGCTTTTCGCAGCATACAATTACGCCAGGTACAAGTTGGCCCGACACTTACCGAATGGCGCGCACGCGGGAGCCTTAATCGCGTACCCGGTTGACGATCTTCTTCAACTGGCGCAGTCGACATTGGTTGCAACCGAAATGCGTGATCTACTTATCGAGTTTCATTATCGCTTTGTGGTGAAGTGTGCACATAAGGCAAGATGGCGTATTGGCGGAAACGTAACCGTCCGCGATATGTTCCTGGCTGGGATTGAAGGGCTCCGCAAGGCGATAAACACGTACGATTCACGGAGGGGCGCCTCCCGGCTGGTGGGGTATGCTTCGACGCTCGTAAATGCCGAAATAATAGATTGGTTCAAGAAAGAGACACAATGGACTAGTGCTACTACGAGGCCCGTTAAGAACGACGACACAGCGCCGGGCAGCGACGAACGTGTTAAGCGAGAGAGAATTCCACTATTGGAAATTGAGGCAGCGCTTAGGGAAAAAGGAGCCTGGACCATATTTAACGAGAAGCATTCCTCGGAAGAGCAGCCAGCTGCCCTGACAGGGGGCATCCCGTTGCGAGACGATCCTTTGAAACTCGACAAGTTTTTAGCGGTCGCTCAGGTGCGAAAAGCGGCAGCGACAGCAGCGGCTACAGCGAAGCCAATTGTAACATTCAAAAACCTCGTAGCAGAAATGGCGTCGTCCGCACCCTACCATCCGAGCGTTTCGGTTGAGGCGGCGTTTGCGCCCCCAGATTGGCAGGTTGTTTGGCAACGAAGAGTGATCAGTCTGGCGGTTCATTATCTGGGCTAAGCGAGCGCCTTAATTGCGAGACGGGCGTAGGAGCCGCAGCCCCTCGGTCGCAACCAAAGGATCTACCGCAAGATTCGCGCTGCCATCCCTCAAAGAGAGGGATTCCATTGTCGCTGTTTGCGGAAATCGGATAGCCAAAGCAGCACAGGTTGTGGCGTCCCCCCCCAAACTACCGGTTGGGTGGCAGATCAATGCGAGTCGTTAACAGGCTGTGACGACCGGCACCCCCGAATTGGCGATTCCATTGACAGATCCTGCTCAACGGGTTTCAAGGCTTCAACGTTAATCGCACCGGCTTATTGCTCAATATCCGTCTCTGTCCGACGGTGCTTGCTAATTCGAACATCTATCGATGCAGTGGGTTCTTCGCAAGCATATTCGGAGCGAGCGAGTGTCAGCCCGCGTCAGGACGGAAGGGAGCAGTGCAATATATAAGTTAAAACTATCCCATCGCCTGATGAGGCTGAATGTGCCGGAAGGGCCACGAAAGAGTGAGAAATTTCCGCTCATTTTATCTGGCCTCAATACGAAATCTCCCATGACGAAACATAAACAACGCCGGGAACGCCGAGCAAAGTATTTCGCGATGCTCGATGGTATGCTTGCCAATGAACCCGCATTCGTGCAACGGGTCATCGATACGCTCGATTACCAAGGACTCGATTACGCACCCGATGGCAAACCAATAAGGGCGGATTTCTATCGGTATATGAAGGATCGCGCGAAGACAGATGGGACGGCGACTCTTGCGGTTCTAGATTTCCTAGAACGCGCTAAACGAAGGATTGCGGTAAAACCTCCACGTAGCTGGCGTTAGTTAGACTTACGGCCTGCTGGATATTGCATTCTGTCCCTTTTCGAACCAGAGCTGCCGTCTGCACAGACGGCGGCTCTGGTTCGACTGCGAAATATGTTCCATGCACAATTTGAGACGGAGGCTGTGACCTAACGTCGTGATTTCGTCAACTTGTCGTCTCGGAGCTTGTAGCTGCCTTTGCCGCTCTTTTACCAATCCACGCAACTACTAACCGTTGTATTTCAGAGTGAGGCTTGGCGGTTGCACTTGCCCATCTAGATACCGTTGACTCAGCAACCTCAAAATCTCGCGCGAGATCACGTTGATAGAATCCTAACACGGAAAACGACTTCCGGACAATTTGCGCAAAAGTCGCCGCAGCTTGGCCGTTTGGATTGTTACAGATCGCAGCGAGCTCGGATGCGTTCATTGGATTCCCTCAGTTCAAAAGGAAGAGAGCTTAGGTCGTGCCAAAATGGAAGTCAATCGCATACATAAAGTGCTATTTAGTAGGCATTTGAACATGAGCGTTCCGGTGTTCGCAACCCACGCAGTAATCCGCGCTGCATTGCCCGAAGAAAGCGCAGACATCTATAGCTTCTACCAAGCAAAGCGCGATCGGAACGTTCTCCCTCGGCCCGAAGCAGATCTGAAGCAATCGGCCGAAAAGGGCTTGTTCTTCATCGCAACGAAGAGCAGCGAGATTGTCGCCGTCGCTGGAGCTTTTGATTTGGAGTACAGCCCGTATGTTGAATTGGGCGGAACATTCGTCGAGTCGTCTCTTCGCGGATTTGGCCTCCAGCGATTGCTATTTCAGTTGCGTATTGCTGCAACCGTAATCAATCAGGGTCCGGAAGTACGACTGTTGACCGCAATCGATCCCATGAACAAACACTCTGTTAATAACGCGCTAAAATCAGGTTTTATATCCTGGGAGGAGCCGACTCCAGTAATGTTCGAGTCGTGCGAAGGCTGCCACAAACGCGATTTAGCAAAGCTTTCTAACCGACGATGCTGTTGCGACGTCTTTATCCTACCGGATAAGAGCGTAGAGGCTGAATTAAAGGAATTCTTAGCTCGCACAGAGGGAAGCTTAAGTCTTCGGCGAGCTCGTGATAACGATATTCTTGCGGTAACTATCGAATCGCGTTTGCTGAAACCGGCCTATCGTCTGGCGCTTACCGAGTTCGCCTCGGGTAAACGGTGGTGACTGTGACAACAATACACTAATTCCATGCCCCGAACAAGCTGGTCAAACGCCTCCTAGCCTTTGACGTGAAAGAGTGCGCCTAAGATCGTCGCAGCCTAACTGACATCTTCTATTGGTTCCACTGCGATTTGTTATGCATAAACCCCGCGAGGCGGCTGTTGGGGCATGGTCATAACACAAATCGTAGCACCTGACCCCTCCTGCCTTAACCCATTTCAGGCCCGTCTATCGCGTACGCGCCAGACGTACGCTCATGTCGGAACTCGCTCCGGGAATGCGAAAGCACCTGGAGATGATCGCGAAGCACATTGCGCTATGGCATTCTCTCACGCCTTGACCACGGCCGTGCCTGTTAATGCCACGGGGTCGCGTTGGCTTATGAGAAGTCACCGTTGTTCCTTGTCGTAGCTCCGTGGTGCTCGGTCATAATTCGACATCTATGTTTGTGTAATGCGCTCCCGCATGTCCTGTGCAGGATAGGCTCGAGCACGTGTCGTAATGGACCTAGCTGTCAGACCGTATCGGGAGAAACGCGACATCGGTGCATATATGAATTGCAATGTCATCGACGACGCGACTGAGCAACGGAGGCTGCGGGGCCTCCGTCTTGGCTGGACCCATAAATGAGCATCTGGGCAATGGGACTTCGAATGTTGATGAGGCGGAGGAATCTTTCCAAGCTACGGTAGAAAAGCTTCGTTGGGAGGACGAAGGGGGGAACTTGGGGCCGGAGTTTTGGAAGGTCAGGCAAAATTCCGAACTGTATTCATGGGAGCATCTGCAAGCGTATGGTTCAGCGAGCCTGGAGCTCAAGTAAGGCATAGACTCGGAACGTCTTTCACGTAGTTAAGTAGTTCTAACGACCGGTGGTGATTGGAATGGCCTGTTTCTGCTCGAGCCTGTTCTTAAAGCGTTCGATAAGAAAATTAGGTCTTTAGAACAATCCAGCGGAAGCGGCAGAAAGGCCTTTACGGCGCACGTCGTGATATGACTTAGCCACTCACATAATTCTGCTTGTAGCGTGGAAAGGGCCGACTCTTTAACACCACACCGACCTATGTGCGGCAATCGGCCGCGACGCAAAAAACCGCCATTCTAGCCCGAAAAATTCCAAGGACGTCGAGAAAACAGGCTTCCAATGGGGCGACGCTACAGGCACGCTGAAGAGTCGTCGCTAGGCCGTGGGCCACCAACAGGCTGATGAAGCCGAGTCCTTTTATATATTTTGATTTGGACCTGTGGTTCTCGCAGGAAGGAAATCGCTTTCGCGTAGATCTACAGTCGAAGCTGGGTCCCGCGATGGCGACGTTTCAGCTGCCTTTCGCTAGCGAGGAAATCCAAAGAGTTTTCGTGGCGATGGGTCACGCACGGCGGGTGCAGACCGTAAGGAGGGGTAATTCGCCGGAATTGCAAGCCACGAAGAATTTCGGCGAAAAACTTTTCAACACGGTTTTTGAGGACATCCTGCGAAAGGCGCTTTTTGAGAGCATAAAGGACGCTCGCGATCAGGGTGCGCGGCTGCGCATCCGTCTGCACATGGAGAAGACGCCAGCGTTGGCTGAGTTGCCGTGGGAATGCCTCTTTACACCGAGTGAGGGTTTTGGGTTCTTCGCGCTTTCAATCGATACACCGCTTGTCCGCTACTTCATGCCGCAGCAACAGGTTGCCCCATTGCGTATAGCCCCACCCCTTCGCATCCTGGTAATGATTGCGTGCCCGACGGACCACATGCCGCTCGACGCGGACAGCGAATGGTCGAGCTTGCAGCGAGCGGTCGAGCCATTGCAACGGCAGGGTTTGGTTGACCTCGTGCGATTGCCATGCGGAACCGTTAGCGCGCTGCAGGACGAGCTTTCGCGGCGAGAGTACACCTATCACGTGTTGCATTTCATCGGCCACGGGGATTTTAGAAAAGAGGGCGTATTGGTGACCGAGGGCGAGGACCAGCCGAGCGCCTGCATCAGCGGCGATGAACTTGCAGTCCTCCTGCGCGATCACAAGTCACTGCGGCTGGTTGTGCTAAACGCTTGTGAAGGCGGGCGTGCAACTCCGAGCGACCCGTTTGTCGGTGTGGCACAACGACTCGTGCAGGATGGAGTTCCAGCCGTGATAGGGATGCAATTCGAAATCAGCGATAAGGGCGCGGTCGAATTCGCGCGACGGTTTTATAGAGCCGCAGCCGAAGGTTATCCGATTGACGCCGCCGTGAGCGAAGCTCGGAAAGCTCTTTTCGCTACGGGCAGCCTCGAATGGGCGACTCCGGTGCTTTATCTGCGGGCGGCGGACACAGCTATTTTTCAAATTTTTGAGCAAGGGATGTCGACTGCCAGGCTAGAAGCCGCGACCGCGCTGAGCGAAACCGACGCCACCGCAGCAATCTCGCAAACAGGAAGAAAGCCTCGTGAGAAACGTGCTATTCTGATTCTCATTGCAGCGGTGCTTCTTCTGATCATCGTCGTGGGGGTGGTCAAGCTCATAGTTCCGTCGAGCCAGCAATCGATTACTGGACCGACTACAGCGGATGCATCGCCGCAAAACGAGAAGCCAATTGGCGGTGAGTCTTGGGAACTAGGAGCAGTGGTCATGGTTGAACGACATCTGCGAGATCATGTCACTGTGCCCAGCGATCTTGCGATCTCAAAGGTTGGCGCTACCGAACGGTGGATCTGCCTCGCGGTAGTCGTTGATCTTGCGCGCCAAAAAGAGGCCGAAATCGAACTAAATGAAGTGCTCAGGAAATTGGAGCCCAAGGTATCGAAGCCTTTTGGGGCACGCCAAATCGAAGTCGTAATCATCGCTCAACAGCTGCCGCGTAAGGGTGACGAAATTGATCGAACCGAGCTGCGTAGGTTCGCGGCATATTTTGACCCAACGGACAAGGCGCCCGAACTAAGGAACACGAAAGCGCCCGAGCCTGAACCGTGCTCGGGGACATTACGCTGGGAGGGCGATCACATCGTTCTTGAGGACGATACCGGATCGTTGCTACGGATTTCACGCAACCAGAATGAGGGGTTGAGAATCGCCGCCACGCAAAAAGTGCGAATCGAGGCTTCGGTACGACGCGCGAAGGATGGATACGAATTGTCGAAGATAAAGGAAAAATGACGTCATTGTTGAATTGCCATTCGGCTGATTCCGCCATAGAGGACATAGCCCGCCCAAAAATAAGGATCTTCGGTGCGATAGTTTTTTGCCCCGGGAAGCTTGCGATCGAGACAAGCCCGTTGAGTCAGGCGGAGAGCTTCGTCGCGCGGAAATTGCAGTGAGTGCTCGTAGAAGCAGCGGACAAAGGCCGCGCTCACGGCATCATCAACTTTCCACAAACTCGCCAGGATCGCGCCGGCACCGGCGCGCCAAAGCGTTTCGGGAAGGCTGACGATCCAGCGCCCCGGCAGGATGTAGTTGTCGGCGGACCAGCATGCTGCAAGGGTAATATGTTCGAGCCCAGTTAGATCGAGGGCTGCAAGCTCGCGCAACGTGATGAGTTCCTTTTCGCCCGATCGCGGAATCAGTGCGAGACCGGTTCGGTCGATGTCATCGGGATGGAATTCGCCATGGCAGGCGAGATGAACGAATCCCGCGCTTGCTAGGTGCTCAATCACAGTGGCCTTTCTCGCTTCGGCATTGAGAAAGAGTCGCGTTGCTGTGCCATGCTGGATCAGCCACTCGGCGGTAGTTCGCGCTTCGATCAGTGTGTTCGGCAAAGGAGGCAGGTTTCCGGCGCCTGCGGAAGTCGCCGCAACCAAGGCCGTCTTGTGGCGCGCAGGAGCACGGTGGGGTTGCCGCGTTCGTGCGAAACCAATCGCCAACGCGTAGCCCTCGGGTGTCCGGTCAGTCCGCAGCACGGCAGGAAAAGGGAAACCGTGCAAGCAATCGTCCGGAACAATGGTGACCGATCGGATCCAGCGAGGGAGCGACCGCATGATCTCTGCCAGGCCGAGATCGTTCGCCAGGCGCGTCGCGATACGTTCCGCGGTCGCAGCGCTTTGTTCGCTGGCCATGCGACGATGCCACGCGGCCACAGATTCGCGCACGCCCAGGCGCGGCGTGAAGCGCACACGAAAATCGAGTTTCATCCAGCTAGCTCGGACCGAGAACACGCGATCAGGGAGGACGAGAAAAGATATGGTTGCGCGTCGCAGCGGGTGCAGCAGCAATTCTTTCCAGAGGGGTCGGCGCGGCGCGGTAGACCCCTCGTGCGATTCGCCACGCAGTTGCCGACTAACCAAAGCGTCGCGATGGCCATCGATAGCAACGAGAAGCTGATAAAGTTTGTTCGCCACGCGAAGACGGTCCAGCCAGCGCAGTGGCGCAGCCATTTGCCGACGCGCGTGCATCCGCGCCTCCAGTTCGTCTATACGTGCCGTAAACTCCTCCTCTTCATCCGTGGCTTTGTTTAGGAGGTAAACGGCGCGATCGCCTCGAGGCAGCGAGTCAGCCATTTCGGAAAGGAGCCTGGAGCCTTCAGTGCGAAGTGCTTCGTCGTGAGAGCGGCGATCAGGAGAGAGTCGCGCCTCGCACCAGCGTGAGAGCCGAACGACCTGCCATAGGTCGCGCTTAAGCCCGAGGCGTTGCAGTTCCGGGCGCAATATCGTGCATTCGCGCGCGCTGTGCTCCGTAGCACCGACGAAATAAGCATCGATTGCTTGGAGGACGCGGAGTCGGATTTGAATAAGCGCAGAGTCGGTGCTGTTAAAGACCTCGCGCATTTCCTCAAGCCACTGATGACCAGTCGCGAAGTCGCCGGTATCGAGAAGCGAGTGAAAGCTCAGAGCGCGATCTTCGAAAAACTCGAGAAAGTTTCCGGCTTGTGGGAGGTCGAGCAGGCGGTGAGCATGCTCGAGGTCATCACAAGGCCGAGCCTGCTCACCGTCCCACATCTCGATGACTGCCTGCGCATCTCTGACACCCTCGCGAGCGCCACTCCGCGCACCCGCGACCACGATTAAGTGCGCCGCGCGAATGCCAATTGAGTCGGCGCCGAACTTGTCGGCAGTTTCGAGCAAGCCGAGCAGCATCGTCCGCGCATCCGTCGTGCGATTTAAAAAGATAAAAATCTGCGCGAGATTTAGCTTCGCGACCGCGGCGGCTCGCTCAAGCCCTAGAGAAGCGCAAGATTCGACGACCTGCTCGAAGTCCATTAGCGCGGAGCCTAATTCGCCGCGCAGTAAATGAAGCTGACCGCTCAGTTCCAGAACACGCATCCCTGCGCCCGGATGAGGTGACGCGGCGAACTCGTCGCTGAGCGCCGCAACAGCGCTACGAGCGCTAGCTAGTTCGCCCAACTCAAGGAGTGCGGCGGCGTGTTCGACGCGCAGAGGCAAAGCAGCATGCCGCGCCGGCGACGTCCGGTCTGCCGCGTGATGCAAACCGCGCGCAAATGCCGCCAGCGCCTGCCTGTATTGACCGTGCGCGGCGAGCAGGCGGCCGGCCTGGAGATGAAACTGCGCGAAAAAATAGGCGCGGTCGGCGTAGGACTCGTGGGACCAAGAGCAGCGTGATTCCCAACGGACCAATTCCGCCGGCGTAAACTCGATCTGGTCGAAAGAGCCAGTTGTCGCCTCGAGCGATTCCAGAAGCTGCATCGCCCGCTCCAGCTCCCCTAAGGAGATAGCAAGGTGCAGCCGTTTGAGCGTGAGGCAATCCGCCGGCAGGAGATTAGCGGCCTTGCTGTAGAGGGAGTGAATCGCGGCAAGTAAATCGTCGGCGGCGCTGCTGAATCCACACAGAACACTGAGCTCCGCCAGTCGTTCGATGATCACCACATCCGCCGCGGCGAATTCCACGGCGCCGACGCCGTCGCGCAGCCGAATCACGCGCTGATGAACGATCTGACCATAACGATCCAACGCCTCACACCAGCGCTCGTTCCGGCACAGCTCCTCCGCTTCACGGACCTGGGCTTCGAGCGCGCCGTGCTCCTCGGTCGGACCAGCGGACATGATAACGCGGCTCCCGTTGGGATGTCCTACTCCGCTGAATCGGGAGCGGATTTGTCCAGCACGAGATAAACGTAGTTGGATTCTGCGAAGAGGGATGGTTTTAGTTCTTCCTCCTCGTCGTCGTCGTCGCCTCCTCCTGAGCCGCGCCAATTGTAATAAGTCGATTGGCGCGCAGCCGTACTTGCCGAGGCTGGCTTCTCAGCCGGCAGCACGCGTGTGAAGGTCTTTCCGTCGGTGGATAGCTCCGAGGGCAAGAAGTGCGCGATATCGGCGCGCGGCAGCCGAATCACCTCGCCTTGCGGGACTAGCTGGTCCAGCGACTTGCCGCTGGGCAGGCCATTCCAGTCTATGTTCGTGAGCGAGCTTTGACGATAAATGGGCGCGTCATCGAACGGCAGAATTCTTGTTACTTTTTTGCCAACGGGCTTGTTGGCCACTCGCAGCATACTGCTTAGGCGGCCTTCCTTCACGGTGGCGACCATTTCGTCGCCCGAAGAATACTTTCGGAGGTGCCGCCGCCAGTCTGTCAGCGCGGCGAAGTCGCGCAGGTCCGCTGCCTGAACCGGAGTCTGCGCACTCCGCATGCGGCCAACGATCTCGCGCAAGAAGATATCTTCGTGTCCGCGCGCCACGGCATTGAAGGCTTCGACGGCGGCTTGTTTTCGCCCCGCACCGATTTCCACCAACGCTTTGCGTATTAGTAGACCTTCGCTTCCAGAGTGCGTCTCGAGGGCCTTGGCAATTTTTGTCGCAGCGTCGTCGAATTGGCTGGCGCTAATCTGGTCATCGATTGTCTTAAGTTCACTGACAAAACGCTCGCGTTCAATTATCTCCTGGCGCAGGCCATAAGTCTTCTTCAGGTCTTCCAACAATCCGCGCGCCTTGGTCGTTTCATTCGCGCCAATCAATTCATCGATTTTCGGAAGGGCCCCGCGCCACTCGGAATCCAGACGTTTCCGATATTCTTGTGGATCGACAAGAATCGCTTCCGCTTTCCGCCGGAAAAAATCATCTGGGAAAGGTCCGTCTACCAGATTCGGAGGATCCACTGGCGGTGGTGGGGACTTAACCGGGGGACCACGGACCCACTTACCTTCTTGGAAAAGTTGAGGCGGGAGCTGACCGGGTTCCCTCCAGGCAAGATTTAGCTTGCGGACGTTTGGAGCGATGTCGGCGATTTGCGACTGCCAACCCTCGGGTACTTCGGGGCTGGCAATTTTCTGCTCCGTGATCTTCATCCACTGCCCGGATCCGACCTGTTTAACAAAAAAGTCCTCGCCGAGTTGCGCGGCACTCTCGACCGTCGCATCCGTCTTCAACACACTGGCGAGGTCGTCTCCGGTGCTGCTCAGGCGTCTGGCCAAGGAAAAACCGTTGTCGATGCTACGGCTGTGCCAGCCGAGGCGCAGTCCATTCTTGGAAGGAAGCGGCACGCTTTGAAAAATGCCAATCTCTCCAGCGCTCGCGCGTGTTTCAATACGCAATGCAGGACCATCCCGGGTGATGGTGCGCTGGAATTCGCCCGTGGCCAGTTCGCCGTAGCGGCCTCGAAATTTAGACCTCTCTTTATTCCCGATGGCCTTAAGTGTCGCGACGGTGCGGCCGCCTGGTAGAGTTTGCCTCGAAGCGGATTCAACAGACCTCTCAAACACATATCGCGTGCCTCGCAATGTGATGAATTCATCTGTGGTGCTAGTGGCCTTGCTGTAGTCCAAACCGGATCGAAGGAGGGACGGTTTCAGTTCGCCCACGAGCGGCACGCGCGATTGAAAGACATCCTTCGATGCAAGAGAAACTCCGCCGGAGATGTACCGGATACCCTTCTCGCCCACCATGACGAATTCTTTTGAGACGAGTATCGGCATCGCTTCCGTTGCTGAGCCTTTGTAACCTCGGTCAAAAAAACCTATCTTGTCCCACGAAAGAAACTTCAGGTCGGTGGATTTCTTTGCCCACTCAGGAAACCAAGCGTTATGATCCACATCTACATTAGCGAGAAAGCCGAGCCGGCCGCCTATCTCAGCTTGGTTGAGCCACCCAATAAGAAGGCTCCATTTCATGATTTCATTTAAGCGCTGATATTGGGGTTCAAAACGCGCGACTTCTTCGTAATGATCATTCCACCATCCTAGAAATGCCTCAGATGATGCATTGGGAGGAACTTCCGTTCCTGGTCGCAGCGGATTGCTGGACGCCGCATAAATTCGTGTAGCATTGCGTCCGAAATGAATGGAACGATGGGGTGTGATCTGAAAACCATTGTCTTCATGTCCGAACCAAAGCCGAGTGGACGGAAGTTTAGTAATTTCAGCAGAATAGATTGGTGAAACCGAGACTCTGGTCATTGGCTCGAAGCCATCTATTACGGCCGAAGGCGTGTGACCCTGAAAATCGAGGGCCCAAAGCTTGGCAAGCAAGTCGGTGTAAAACAACACCATACCGACTTGCGTTCCATTGAGCGGTCCATCGTAACGAGCGGCTTGGAAACGACGCCTTTCACTCAAATCGCTTAGAATTTGTGCGACAAACCCGCTCAAGATGTCCTCCTTCCTTGTCTTAAGTTCTTCGATTATCTCGAGCAACGGAACGATCGCCTCTTGTGCCATCCTCTTTGGCGAGGAACCGCCATTCGCCTTGTTCGGCGCCCGCGCTTTCAGGGCATTCACGGCCGTCTCAAATTTCACCAAGTCCACCCCAGCGAGCTTCAGAACCTCCTCGCACGTTCCATTAGTGAGTGCGTGCGCCAGGGTTTTCATCGACTCTGTTCCCTGCTGGGCTGCTAAGGCCAGTCGATTAACTACGTCAGCCGAATAGCCGGCGTGCCCTGCGAGCTTTGCGAACTTTGGTGTAGTCAGGTCGGCGGCCAGTCCGGCGAAATCCATTCCGGGATCCAGCGAAAAACCCGAAGATTGGACAACTCGTGTGTAACGAAACTCCTCATCTTGTTCAGCTTTAAGCTTGAGGACCGCTGCGTCGTGTTCTGCTTGCAGCTGCGCAATCGACTGCGTTCGAGGTAATGATTTTTTAACCTGGTTATCAGGAAGATCGGAGGAGCTCTCGGAGTCCAGTTGTTTTAAGAGATCCTGCATTTTTTGACTCGTCATTGGTTTGACGCTTGGAGCTCGGCGAGCATTCTCGTTGAACTCCCGCTCGCGTTTCTTCCAATAAGCGCTCAGTTCATCCCAGCGCCGCTTCCATTTGTTTTCCAGCGCGCTCCAGTCTTCGTGGATTTTCTTCTCCGCCTGCCAGATCGCGGCGACGTCTTCGAGGGTGATGTTGCGCCAAGCGGTTTTCAGTAACTTGCGGCCACCCAGGCGGATGCCATCGCTTGAAGCTTGGGCAAAAATTAAGTCATCCGTCTTAGCGATGAAATCCTTGAGCCCGGCTTGTGAAGAAACGGTTGCTTCGTGATACCCCTGCGCTTCGTCGAAAAAAGTGCCGCCTGGCAAGGTCTCGCGACGCGTTACAGTTGCGGTGGCTCCGGGAGCGAGCGCATAAGTGAAGACGTGCAGGCGTTTCGGCGCCTGCCCGAGATTCTTGCGATGTTCGTCAGAGATCCGCGCAAGATGATTGCGCTGCTCTTCATCCGAAGATTCGGGAACGAGCGCAACAATCTCGCGGTCGCCGATACAGCAAGACCGCGTAACCCCGTAATCGAATCGACCGACCGGGCGCAGATAGCCTTGGCGAATTGCAGGGACGTCGTATAGAGCGCGGTTGATCTCGTCTACGGAAAGTCCACAATCGCCAACGATACTAAAGAGCAGCCAATCGCGGCGCTGGTCGTCTTGCTCCCGCGGCGTTAATTGATCGAAACTAGCCTCGTCCGCATCGAACTCGATTGCGCGAGCAACTGTGGCGGGAAAGTTTGGAAATGCGAATTCGCCGGATATGGCTGCAGCCGCTTTGAGCGGTGGTGGCGACGCCGGGATCTGGCGCGTGTAAACAGAAAAGATGACAGCCAGTGCCGCGATGCCCAGCGGCAGAAAGAGGAAGGCGGACAAGCGTTTCATGGATTGTTGTTTGCAGGCTTTTGGGGAACTAGTTGGCGAAATCGGTCGATTAGCCGCGCATCCAGAGCAGTTAGTTCGCCGGATTGCTGGGTAATCCAGCGCACGAGCGACTCTTGCGCCACAGCGGAGACGCCGAAGTCACGGCCATCCTGAGCAATCGGTCGAGCAGCGAAAAAATCTACTGCCGCTTCGAGCGCAGCGCGGGGATCATCTCTGGTGACGGCAGCGGAGAGTGCTGCGTACGCATTCGCGCGCTGCTGGCGCAGGTGGGTCTCGCGGAGATGCAGGGTCGTCGCCGTGAGCATGAGCGCGAGCGCCGCAGCCCAGCCACCTTTAATCCCTATATCGATCGGGCTCGTCAGCCAGAAGGAGAAAGGCGCACCGCCGCCCCGCGGCTCGTCCTTCGATATCCGAAGCATCGGCGCATTGGCTTGAATGTCTTCAGCGGAGGGCTGGGCCTGGCGGGCGGACTCCTCTTTTTCCTCGAGCAGGCGGCTGGCAAGAAAGCGGCAGATCGCCTCAGAATCGAGTTGGGAAAGCGGGGGATCGCCTTTCTGGATTTCCTCCCATTCAGCGGCGATAGCCGGTTGGTCTGCGGGCTGTTGCGCTGCGACTCTGTTCATCCCCGCAAGCAACGCCGCGGCGCGATTGTCCCAATCCACTAGCGGTTCAGGTAGGCCAATCGAGCGCCAGAGGCTGCGGTTGCGTGCGCGTGTGGCGGCGGAGGCGAGCTTCACTGCCACATCCGATTTAGCATATGCTGTCACTTTTTTAAATCCAGTGGTCGCCATCCGGCGCAGTTCCTCGCCTTTCTCGCTCAAAGCAAGGTTTGCTTGCCCTCCCATTTTCGCTTCCAGCTCTGCTATTTGTTTCTGCAAATTCTCAAGGGCTTGGACAAGCTGCTTCCAAGTCTCGATTGCTGCCGGGAACGACGGCTGGAGAACCAGAGCTTTTTGCACTTCCAACAGCGCGTCGGACAGGGCGCCCGCGTTGGCCAGCTTCACTCCGCGAAGGTGATGGAGGCCAGCCAGGCTTTCGTACACATCACCGTTATCGGCAAAGCGTAGTTGCAATCCTTCCAGCGCTGCGATTTGTTGTTGGAGGAGAAGGGCTTGATCGCGATTAACGGCCGAATCATCGGATGCCCTCAACTTTGAGACGGCCCTCGAGAATACGATATCAACAAGTCGGTTTTCGTGATGGATGTCCTTGGGTGCTAGCTCGACGAGAGTTTCGGCGGTCTGGATTGCGGCAGCCCACCCCTTTGCGTTTTCGTGCGCGGCGACAAGCCGCTCCAGCGGCTGCTGAAGCAAGGCATGACGTTCCGCGAGCGAAAGTGATGAAATGGGAAGCAGGGTCTGGAGCCGGGCAAGGTGCGCAAAAGCTCGTTCGCCCGCCGCTAGCTCGGCCCGCTCGGCCGCGTGGCCATTGAACAACGCGATATGCGTGTCGATGAAATACTCTTGCACCAAGAGTTCACGCAATTGTTCCGGATGCTTGGTGAGATTCGCTTCCGGCTCGCCCAGTTCGCGTGCGAGAGAGTCCCATGCGCCGGGTTCGCGGTTGAGCCGATCGAACTCGGCGGCGGCTTCATCAAAAAAGAAATCCGCCCGCTGCCAGCGGTTCACAAGCTCAACGCGCACCGCTTCGGCGAAAAGCCACAAGACCGTGGCGCAACGTTCGCGAGGGGTGCGGTGTCTGTGCGTCAACCGTTTCCACGCGCCCGGCTTTTTAGCCGACGCGAGGACATTACGCGCTGTGCGTTCGTCTGGCGAACCGGTCGGCAAAGGTGCTTCGTCTCGGAATAGGCTTTCGCTTATGGGAGGAAAGATACGAAGGCTGCTACCTGGTCGCGCGATTTTCATCTTAAGTCTGGCGCCGGCTCGTTCTCTATCGGGTCGGCCAATTTCGCCGCGGGATCGCCATAAAAGGCATAGGCGGCGTAGGTGTCTCTTCCCTCAGGACCGTAAGCGCGCGCACGAATGCTCCGCATAATATCGGCAAATGGCCGCCGTGGTTGCTTGAGTGCTTCCGTGTAGAAGTCTACCGCAACGCCGGAAGCGAGCGTGTCTTCAATGCTCCAGAGCGGCGCGATTACACCACTGGCGCCCAGTCGAATGAAACACGGCGCGAAACCGTTTGAGCCGGCCAGCGCCGGTTCTTGGCGGCCAACTTCACAGGCATTCAGGAAAACGAACGACTTCTTACTCTGGAATGCTACGCGAAGCCCTTTCATTCCGCGAACTTGGTCGACATTAAGTGTTTCATCGTTCTCCAGTTCGAGATACTGATCCGCGTCCTGAGAAGAACCATGACATATGAAATGCAACAACGAGGCTCCGCCATCCTCGAAATATGTTTCCAGCATCGCAAAGACGGCGGGATCGATGCGTCGGCTGGCAAAATTCGTCTCCAGGAACTCTGCCTCCTCCTCCGCATCAAGAATGCGATCGGGGTCGGTGTAGTTCGGGTAGATGAGGAAACTGTCGGTAATATGAACGAGCCGAGGCGGCGGATCGTGCTTCTCGGTGATCCAACGTCCCACCGAGAACTCCACGCCTAGGGCATCGCGCGGTTCAGATTTCTCGTCTCGTTGCGGCACCATTAGTTCCCAAGGGATGTACCTCTCTGCCGTAGCGATCAAGATCGTCTGGCACTTACCCGCATCGATTAACTGCCAAAACGCGCGCTGGAAATCTGTTGGAGCGATTTCGAAAAATGCGATCCCGGCGCCCCGTAGCGCCGCCGCTAGCGCCTGAGGAGTCTTTTGCTTGATGAAGTATGCCATCTTGCTCGCTAGAACCTTGTCGGTGCTTTCTTGGAAGACCCATGGCTTTGTTGCCGAAGCATCTTGAAACTCCGGCAGATGTGGAGACAGCACACAACAATCGAAATTGCGGTCGGAGCCTAGCTGTGCCGGACGGATGTCGACAAAAAGATCGGGAGGCGCCGAGCGTACCATTTCGAGACGGATGGTGGACGGGCTGTCATCCCGCTCGGCTTGCGCCATTGACTCTGCGCCGATGAGCGCATCGATCGCAACCCGGCGCAACACACTGCCTCCAGGCCGAAAGTTGTGAGAAAAGGCCGCGAAGATGGTCGCGAGTTGCTCCAAAGGGGCAAAGGCATTAACGGCCAGAACAAACTCTGCCGACGTCGAACGATCTTCACCCCGCCGAATGATGATCTCGCCATGCTTCGATCCAACAACTGTCAGACTCTCCGAGACGAGGATTGATATGTCGATCTTGAATTCTGTTTCATGCGGAGCTGCGTCGATGACGATGTCGTCTGCCGTTTCGCCGCTGCGCGCGACGGACTTATCAGCATAAACTTCGACCGTGAAGCGCGTCCCGGGGGGAAGTGGTTCGGCTGTCGAAAGGTCTATGTGAGGAGTGCGGCGCACACTGTCCGTTGCGCTCGGCTCCGGGTCCTCTGGCAGGGTTGGTCCCGATCCACCATTGTCCGGCGGACCACCGCCTGTACCGTGCCCGCGAGAGGGGCCACGTCCTTGCCCGCGAAAATGTTTCCTCTCAGAAGGGGCCCGGGACTGTCCGCGACCGAACGACCTGTCAACAAGGGCATGGAGAATCCGATCGCCTTCTACAACTACAGCAGGAGTAACGATTGAATCTTTTTCAGTAATCGCAATGAAAGGTGGACGTTGTTCAGCTTCGTCGTGTAGCCTCGCAATGAGGTCCTCAAGCTCTAGGTGCCCTTTGAGGAGGCTCTCACCTGCGAGCCAGAGCCGATGTGGCAACAACCACGAGTATTCGGCCGCGCCCGGCTCGCCGATAAGAACGAATTCGTACGGCTTGGCCTTACCAAGCCAGGAAAGAAATTTACTGCGCGGCTGTTCCAGATTCCGGTAATCTTCCGACTGCAGGTATCCTGCTAGGGAATGTTCCCCTGGCAAAACCAAGAGGCGCCGCGCTGGGACGCGAACCAGCTGGCCCAAAGCAACATGCTCCGTTAAGGATTTCGTGGTGATGTTCCTGACCTAGTTCGTCGACGTAACGCACAGCAATCTAGTCACCGGAAAAATCGGAAAGAACTCACAATCATCAATGGCCGTGAGGGTACCGCCGCCACAATCACTGGCTACAATTGGTTCGGCGGCGACAGTCTTCGACCTAGCTAGTTTTGCCTCTAGAACTTCCGGAATACAATGAGCGATCAGCCGCACTCGCGAGGACAACGCCGATCCCTTGCGACATCGTTTATCTTCGATCTCGGGTGCTCCAAGAGTTTTTCGGACCGCAAACATCTGTTCCATAACCTCCCTGTTGAGAATCTGTTCGATCATCTGTTTCCTCGCGTACCAAGGTTGCGAATGCTAGGAACGCCCAAGGAAAACTTGTAGCGGCTCTCACACAGATTGCGACCGTTCATGGGGTTCATCGAATTTACACCAACGGCCGAGAATTTAGCGATTCCAAAATTTACGAAAATGAATTCTCTTGTAGCGGCGGGCGATGTGCACCGTCGTTTTCAACTCGGGACCTGATCTTGCGAGCCGGAATGAGTTTTGTCGATCGAATCGCGCAGCAGCTTGCCACGCGTGAGATCGCGGAGGGGGAGGCATTGCGCCGCGCGAGAAGTCGGCAGGCAATTACCTCATTCGATGCAAAGGAGGTCGAACGCATGATCCAAGTCGCGCACCAGGTGGGTCTTGAGAGGCGGTTGCACCACCTGGTCCCGCTTTTGAAAGTTCTTGCGACAGCTGTGGACGGCGCGGCTGATCGGCTCCCGCTGAACTGCGCGACCGCGTCGGCATAGCCTTTGTCGAAGGCGTCGCGCTGGCGCTCTGGGAGGTGGCTGATCCGCGTTTGTACGCAGAGGCGATCACCCGCGGCGAAGCGGCCGTGCAGCATGCGAACGCCCGGGATGACGATCTGATTTCGGCCGCAGCGTCGATGGCTTTGGGAGTGCTTCATCTCGACCCGTACTCGGCACACCGTTCATTGGAGAACAC
This sequence comes from Chthoniobacterales bacterium, assembly GCA_035941955.1. Lineage (GTDB taxonomy): Bacteria > Verrucomicrobiota > Verrucomicrobiia > Chthoniobacterales > UBA10450 > AV80. The sequence continues at coordinate 13,636 of DASZDO010000086.1, read as the reverse complement.
TGCGCAGACTCGTGCTGAATGGGAGCGGCGCCTGTGCAACGGCGAGACCTGGGATGGGACCATCGTCCTACCGGAGGAGGGGACGACGCCCTATCCCGCTCCAGAGGAAGCGATGCGCCGCGCCGAGCGGTATCTTCGAGCGGCGGCCGAGCGGCGGGTGGAAGGAACAGCGCGCGCGCGCGTACTCAACGCTCTCTTTGCGGCACTCGATGCGCGACACCGGCTCGGCGACCCCCCGCCGGAGGACGTCTTGCTTTCCACCGCGCGGGAAGCTCTGCAGGCTTCCGCGGCGCTCAAGGAGCCTGCCGCCGAGGTCGAGCTCTTAGCCAAGTGGCAGCGAACAGGGCAACCGATTGATCGAAAATTCTTGAGCAAAGCATTAAGCGTGGTGCCGGCGGAGGTAATGCCGCAGATCGGATCGGTGGACACTGTGAGCATGCTGCTGATGCTGGCGGGCATCTTGCGGAAAGAAGGGGAAGGTGCCGAGGCGCTGCAGTTCCTTGCGAAAAACGAGTCATTCTTCGAAGTTCATGCGCAAGGCAATGCCCGGCGACAATGGCTCGACGAGGTGCTCATTTCCTTGTGCGCGGCGTACGCGCCCGGTTTTGTGCTGCCGGCACTTCCGGTACAAGACTCCTTCAACGAGGTGCAGCGGATGGCGGAGGAGCAGCGGTGGACGGCGGAACGTTTCGGCGCTGCGCTCCTCATGTTAGCGAACCACGCGGGTCGGGCCGGCGAAGGACTCTTCGGACTCGAGCTTCTAACGATCGTCGAAGAGGTGCAGACATTCTTGCCCTATGCGCCGCTTTCGATTCGCAATTTGCGCAAGGTGCTTTGGTGGAGCGCGGCGCAAGCCGCCAATTTGTCCGTCGATAACAAGATCTCCTACCTGGGACAGGCCCTGCTTGATTCTGCCGCCTTGGGAGATGCTCACATTGCCGGATTGATATTGACCGACCTGCTGGAGCCAGTGGCAGCCGCGGAATCGGCCGACTTACGCAGTCTCGCCGATTTGCTTGCGCGGCTCCTGCTGCCCTTGGAGCTTCTCTTGGGCGACAAGGGCTCCCAGCAACTTCAGCGGGTTCTGGGTGCGGCGCTCGTGCGGTTGGTCGTGACCGGGGGGGATCGGACAACCACACATGACCTGCTCCGTCTCGCCAAGGGCTGTCGCTTCAGTGCGATGCTCGCATCCGGCGCTGCCCGCAGGGCCCATTCGCCCATACTGCTTGACGAAGATCCGCGGGTGCGCACTATGCGAACGCGAATAGATGAACTCCTCCGTGACGATCCGCGTGCGGGTCTGCCGCCTGTGCGGGGTGAGCGTCTCGATCGGTTAGGCGAGCTTACGCTGTTTACGCCGCAGTCACGCGAAGGCATTTCGCTGAGCGGAAACAGCACGGAGGAGCAGCTCGTGAACATGCAGTTTCGGCTCGACGCGCGTCTTGATGAACTGCTCACCGAACGGACTCCGTGGCACCACGCCCGTGACGCAAAGGCAGACGCGCTTCCAGGAATTCTCGGGGAGCAAACTGTGTTGCTCGAGCAATTTTTGACGTCGCGCGGCGATGCCGAGTTTCTCGTGCTTTTTGCCCGCACCGCTGACGATAGCCGGCTAGGCGCCGCGCAGCTTGGTTCCGCGACGGTGTCCCAGACATACGCTGGTGAAGGAGTAACGGTGACCTTGGGCGAGACAGCTGTGCGGGTAAGGGCGCTTCGGAATGAGATCAACAAGGAGCCGGAGCTCGGCTCCACGGAAATGGCGGAGACGGCGCGCGCGAAACTCCAAAACAGCAAGTATTTGCTGGGCGAAATATCGGAGGTGTTACCTGTATGGTACGCTGAAGCAAACGCCATCTCTGCATCATGCCGCACGGGCCGTTGCACATTGCTCCCACACATCTCGTGCCCGCGCCGGAACGGCCGCTGGCAGAAGACTGGATCGTGACCTACCTGCCGAGCCTGCATTTGCTCACGACGCGCACGCAGAAGAAGCCAGCAGCAAAGCCGGCGGGAGCTCCGCGACGCGCGCGCCGAGGCCGTGTCTTTGGTGCGGTTCCGATGCCGGAAGTTTCGAGCACGGGACCGACATCGACTGATGCTGTGGTTGCGGCGTTCGTGAATCAGGATATGGAACTCGTCGACGAGATCCAACTGACGCCCGACGCAGCGGCAATTGGACCGACCCGCAGGCGAGGTCCAGGGGTGGGGGGTGAGGCTGCGGAGACCACGCTGGCACTGACCGTCAACCCAAACGAAGACGCTGTCGTTTTGCTGGAACAAGACGGAATGTATTCATGGCAAATTCCGACGTCGACAACGACTGAGGCTGCACCCGCGGCCAGGCGCGGGGTGCGGTCGGCGCCGCCGGCGCGGATCATCACATTCAGCATCACCCTCCCGGACGCAGATGCGCCGCGGCAGCGCTCCGCGAAGCGCGGAATGATTGGCGACTTCGTGTTCGGGCGCGTGAAGGCGTTCGTCTTCAAGTTCGCGGCGCGGATCGTCGTCGGCCAAGCCATGAAATATCTGGAGCGCAACGTTCGGCGCGGCCTCGTCAACATGGCGGAAATCGATCCGGCGAAGTGGAATCTGTTCGCCGATCCGGCACCGTTGCGGCTGCCGCAGGATCGGGCAGCGCGCGTCTTGCTTTTCGTTCACGGGACATTCAGCAGCACCATCGGCGGGTATGGCGCGATGACAGCAACGCCCTGGGGCGAGGAGTTCTTGCGCGCGGCGCACGCGAACTACGACGCCGTCATCGGTTTCGATCACCCAACGCTGAGCGATGATCCGCTGGAAAATGCGACCGACCTGTTGACGCGCCTGCGCATGGCCGCACCCGCCGCGTTTCGATGTGATCGCTCACAGCCGGGGCGGCTTGGTGGTGCGCAGTTTAGCCGAGCATCTGCTGCCGCTGGCAAAGTTCCGAGCAACCGTCGAGCGGATTATCTTCGTCGCCGCCACCAACGGCGGGACGCAACTGGCGGAGCCCGATAATTGGCAGGCGTTCATCGATCTGTATACGAATCTCTCCCTGGCCGTGTCTCGGCTGATCGGCATGATGCCGCAGGCCAAACCAGTCACGCTCATTTTGAACGAGGTGGTGAAGGGCCTTGGCGCTTTTGTGAAATATCTCGCCACCACGGCGGTAACCGATCGCGCGGTGCCTGGCCTAGCGGCGATGGAACCGGATGGTGATTTCGTCCGAAAGCTGAACGAAGAGCAGCCGAACCAGCCCACCGTGGAGCAGAGTTACTACTGCGCCATCACGTCGGAATTCGAGCCGAAGATTTTCGGTGGCGAACACGAACCGAAGGAGCTTCCGCGACGTTTTGTGCAGTGGGTCGCGGATGTCCTCATCGACCAGTTGATGAAGGAAGGCAACGACCTCGTAGTAACCACTGCTTCGATGGGCCAGGTCGATCCGCGGCTCGGAAAGTACATCAAGGACAGCCTCGACTTTGGACCGAACCCGCAGGTCTATCACACGAATTACTTCGTAAGGCCCGAGGTGTTGAATGCGCTGACGCGCTGGCTGCGTCTGGTGAAGTCGAGCGCGCCCCAGCCGGCGGCATTGGTTTCGTCCAAGCCAGGCACTCGGCGCGGAGGCGGCGCGAAACCCAGCAGCATTTACGTGCCCGGGGCGGGGGCGCGGCATCCGGATGAAATAGAGATCGGAGGAATGACAGCGCCGGAAGTGCCGGCAGCAGTCGATACCGACATCTATGTGACCTCCGCAGCGACTCCGTCGGACGAGGCGATAGCGGAAATCGAGGCGGCGAAGCCCAGCTATGTCGTTGTCCGACGCCAGTACGAGGGAGAGATGCTGCACTATGCGTTTCTGGCTGAAGAAGTGCTCGATCGAGGGCGAGGGAGTGGTTCCACCGAGCTAATCGATGCCTTGAACCTCCATGAGACCGACGCCTCTGGAACGCGGTCCTCGACCAGCGCGATGGAGCCGCCCGCGGTGCAGGGTGGGCCGCTGACGACACATCGCGCCGTGATTCTGGAAAACGACCGGCCGATTGGCGTCCTGCCCGAGAAGCGGACGCTGCCTAGCGGCGAAGATCTCGTCCGGCTCGCACGAGTCTCTGCCGCTCCGAAGACGACCATGGACTTCGTGGTCGCCCGTCGCACGATGCCTTCGTTTGCCTCCGCTGGTCCGCCCACAGCAGCAACGGCGCCGTCTCCAACCCGGCGAACGCGCTCGGCGACACGCACTCGGATGGCCAATGGCGGCGCTTCTGCCGCACCTGCCGCACCACCAAAGGTTGCCTGCCACTTCAGGGCCGAGATGGACCAGGAGGTCACGATCAGGAAGCCCGTGACCGTGGAGGTGACTGTTTCGCGGGAGATTATCGGCCAGCTCATTCACGCTGCAGCGGGAGAAGGAAAAGCGGAAATCGATCCCACGCGGAAGCTCCTTATCCAAGTTCTGCCAAAGCTGAACTTCCAATCGGTGGACGAGGGCTTCGTAGAAATCGACCCGCCGTCGCCGAACGTGCCGCAGCAGCTATTTCATCCTGAAAGGCACGCACGAGGGCGAGGGCGAAGTCTGGGTCGTCGCGCGTCAAGGGCAGGTGCCGCTCGTCACTCTCGTGCTGAAACCGCAGATCGTAACCGCCGCGGGGCAGAACGCTCGGCGCACAGTGTCCCAGGCCACCACCGCGGAGGCGCCGAAATTAGCCGCGTCCTTGCATCAACTGACGATCACCGAGCAGCGCAACGGGACGCAGATTTCCTATCGCTATCAACTGCAATCGCCGGACCTACAGCTGTTAAAATGGGGCGAATCCAAGCCACTTGTCGGCAGCCGCGAAACTTACGTCGCCAAGATCTACGAAGAGATTGAGAATAGATGGCTAAGCAACAAAGATGACGTCGAGAATTTCCTGGAAGAACTGCGCGCGATCGGCGCCGGCATGTTCGACGAACTGATTCCAAGCGACCTGCAGAAAGTGCTCTGGAAACACCGCGCCGACATCACCAGCATCATGGTGATCGCGGAGGAGCCATTCATTCCATGGGAGTTGATCCACCTCAGCGCGCCAGGCAAGCCCCTCTCGAAGGAGACTCGTTTTCTCGGCCAAATGGGGCTGGTGCGATGGTTGCACGAAGCCGGGTGGCCGCCGAATCAGTTGCGCATCAGCAAGGATAAAGCGCGTTATGTAATCCCCCATTATCCGCATCCGGACTATGTGTTGCCGGAGGCGGAAAAGGAATACCAGTTCCTGGAAAAGGAATTCACCGCAAAATCAGTTGAGCCGAAATCCGGCGTCGTTCGAAAATTATTGTCCGAACCCGGGTCATTCGACCTGCTCCACTTCGCCTGCCATGGTGTGGCCGACCAAGGCAATATCGCAAACGCGCAGCTTCTGATGGAGGGCCGGGTCGAAGCGGGCCAATACATCCTGGATTACTTCAGCGCGACCACGGCCGAAGCCCACGCGGACCTGAAGAGTGAGGGCGCCGCTCCGATCGTCGTTTTGAATGCGTGCCAAGCGGGAAGGGCCGGGTACAAACTCACGGGCATCGGCGGATTCGCACGCGCGTTTCTTCGCCGGGGGGCCGGAGCATTCATCGGCACACTCTGGTCGGTCGGCGACAGCCCGGCGCGAGCATTCACGGAGGAATTTTATTTGCGACTGAAGAGCGGCCGTACGATCGCGGAAGCGGCCGTAGAAGCGCGCGAGAAAGCGCGCACGGACGGCGATGCGACATGGTTGGCCTATGTCGTATATGGCCATCCGCATGCGAAGCTCAACGTTTGAGCGGAACGCTCGTTGTGTTGATAGGGCTGCCACAAGAAGGCGAACCGGCACCCCTCGCCCTCTGTCGGGCGCGTCACACTGTGCGCTATTCGTCAACCATCCGTCAAAAGATAGCGTTCGAACGGTGTAATACAGCGCCCTTTGGAGGCGTTATTCATAGTTCGAATCTATGCGGGGTAGCCACACTCAAGGTGAAGTGCGCGGTCTCGGAGGGGGAGGTGTTGTGCGGTACCCTGGATACACTGGATAGTACGGGGCGTAATATGGCCGGTTGCGATTTTGCTCGTCCGTGATCTTGGATTGGATTTCAATCTCCCTGATCTTTTGGCGTTCACGAGCCGTTTGCTCCGCTATTCGCTCTTCGGTCTCCCTCAATGCGATTCGTGATAAATGCGCTCGACGCCGAATTTCCTCCTGCTCGACCGATGCCGTTTGGTGGGCCCTTTGCAGCAGATTATTCGCCTCGAGGTTTTTCTTGATGGCCTCTCGCTCTTTTTGGATTGCCTGCTTCCCTTTCGCCTCGTCGTAAGCATCTTTTTGGGCCGGGGTCAGAATATTGTTGGCATCTTTCAAAGCCGCCAAAAGCTCCGCGTTCGCGAAGCCCCTGAAGAACAACTCCTCCTCCGCGCTAAGCGGTTCGGGAACATGCCGCTGCTTTACTGCGTCCAGGGCCTCCTTGGCCAACCCGGTTCGGGCCAAAAGAGATACTTCACTCAGCGAAATGGCTCCCCGGCCGATTCGCACATCGTCGGCCGCTGGGGCACGGCGCACTTCCTCGGCCGTAGGGGCAGGGGTACGATTGCACCCACCGCTAATGAAGAGGAGAGCGGCCAGGATCGCGATTGTTTGGTGCGGGAGAGATTTCATTCTCCTAGGTAATTAGCAAAAGCTGGGCCGCCTGCGTTCTGGTTCTGGCCTGATCGGCTCCGGCGTCATGCATCGCTCCGGCCGCGCCGAATTCACGCAACTGTCACCCAGCCGCCATCTGTCCGTAACAAACGCTCTCTAGCTTCGCCGCGTTGCACCGAAATGCCGCGGAGCTGATCGCTCTGCGGCCTTAACCCAAACGCAGAAGCAAGGAGAACAAATGTTACGGAAATATTTCGTGTTAATCACCATGGCCGCCAGCCTCATCGCCGGCGCGATCACGGCGCAGGCCCAGGAAGCCGGCGCGTTGCTCGACCTCCTGGTCAAGAAACGCATCATCACCGATCAGGAAGCCGAGGAAGTCCGCGGCGAATTGAACAAGGAATTTTCGCAGTCGCCCGCCGGCAAAATGAAGCTCTCGACCCCGCTGACCGAGCTCGAGATCTACGGCGACGCGCGCGTGCGCTACGAAGTCCGCAACGGCAACAGCGGCCCTCCCAGCACGCTCGTCACCAACCCCGATGACGCGCAGCAGCGCAACCGGAACCGTTACCGTCTCCGCCTCGGGATCCGCGGCATCCTGATGGACGACTGGTTCTTTGGTCTGCGCCTCGAGACCGGCACGGGCAACCGCTCGACCAACGTGACCTTTGGCGACGACGCCGGGCCCTTTGGCAAATCGAGCGACGGTACGTTCGTCGGCCAGGCCTATCTCGGATACAGCGGCTTCCGCGATATCAGATTAACGGCCGGACGCATTCCGAATCCGTTCGTCACCACGTCCATGGTCTGGGACGGCGACATCAACCCGGAAGGGCTTTCGCAGCAGTACAAGCACACCTTCAATCTCACCTGGGGTGGCGGCAGGACCGAGACCGCCGCTTCCGAGGAATATGGCAAGGACGGAAAGAGTGTGGCCGCAGCTGAAAATTCCTCGCCCTCTACCATGGCGATCGACCTCTTCGCGAACTTCGGCCAGTTCGTCTACGACGAAAATAATCCGGAGAATCCGATCGGCGCGCCCGCGACCTCCGGCGGCCGCCGCGTGCCGGAAAACGACGCCTATATGTTTGGTTACCAGATCGGCGCGAAGTTCAACTTCACCAAGACCACCTACTTCCAACTGGCCCCGACCATCTATCACTACAGCGGCTACGGGAACGACTTTAATACCTTCTTCAACGGCGGCCCGAACTTCCGCACGGGCACACCTCCCGTGGTCGTCACGCCGAACCAGGTCGGCATAAACAGCCTGCTCGTCTTCAACATGCCGGCCGAGTTCGGCTTCAACATCGGCGAGCTGCCCGTCCGGTTCTTCAGCGATTTCGCGGTGAATCTCGACGCCGAGGATCGCGCCCTGGCCGCGGGCCGGCCGGACAAGGATGACGAACGTTACGCCTACCAGGTCGGCGTCGGCATCGGACGCATCCGGGCCAAGGGCAACTGGCAGCTCAACCTCTTCTGGCAGCATGCCGAGCAGTTCGCGCTCGATCCCAACCTGGTCGATTCCGATATCTTCGACAGCCGCGTCAACATGGAAGGCGTCGCCCTCCAGGCCGGCTACGCCCTCTCCGACGCCGTCACCCTCAACCTCACCTACGCCTACGGCGAGCAGATCGATAACACCCTCGGCACCGGCGGCGTAGGCGACATCGCCGTAAATCCGCTGCGCGAGTACCAGCTCTTTCAGGCCGACCTGAACTTCAAATTCTAACCAACGCACCAACCCACGTCAGACAATTTCACCTTTATGAAAATCACCTCACTCGCCCTGGCCCTCGGGCTCGCTTTCATCTCGATGGAAGCGCGCGCCGAGAAGCTCGTCATCAAAGGCTCCGACACTCTCGGCGCGAAATTCGTGCCCCAGCTCGCGGAGCAGTTTAAGGCGCAAAATCCCGGCACCACCTTCGACATCGCCGCCGAAGGTTCCACCACCGGCATCGCCGCGATCATCGACGGCACCGCGCAGATCGGCATGTCCAGCCGGCGCGCGAAGCCGGCGGAAGTGGGCGCCGCCACCGCTAAAGGCGTGAACATGAAACCGACCATCGTCGCCTACGACGGCATCGCCGTGATCGTGAATTCCGGCAACCCGATCAAGGGCATGTCGAAAAAGCAGGTCGAACAGATCTTCACCGGCGACGTGGCCGACTGGAGCGCCGTCGGCGGTTCCAGCGGAAAGATCTCGATCTACACCCGCAACACTTCTTCCGGCACCTATTCCGATTTCAAGGAGCTCGCCATGAAGAAACGCGACTACGCCAAGGGCTCGCAGAAAATGGCCGGCAACGAGCAGATCGCGGCCGAGGTGGGCAAGAATGCCAACGGCATCGGCTACGTCGGCCTCGCCTATATCAAGGCCAGCGGCATCAAGGTCATGCCGATCGATGGCGTGCTGCCGTCCGTCCAAAGCGTCCACGCCAAGACCTATCCCTACGCGCGCCCGACCTTTTATTACACCAATGGCGACCCGGGCGGCCTGACCAAACAGTTCCTCGATTTCACCATCGGCTCCACCGGTCAGAGGATCGCCGCCCAGGTCGGTTTCGTTCCGATCAAGTAGGTCCGGCCCGGCGAATTTACAGGAGCAAACAGAGAAAACAGAGCCGGCTTAGTTTTGAATCACTGAGTTCTCGCTGCCTTTTCTTGGTCTCTTACTACCTTTTCCTGGACAACGCCGTCCCATCGAATTCCCAGGCAGACAACGCGGTTAGGTTAACACGAAAGCCCGCCGGCTTCTCCGCGGCGGGCTTTCCGTTTGTGCCGCTATCGCCGCCACAACTCCGTTTTCTCTGTTGCCTCCTGTTAGATATCTAGCTCGTGAATGCCTAACGAAACCTCCGATTTGATGTTCTGCTTGCCGTCGGGGCTCAAAATCGTACCGTCCGGGCATGTTCCTCCTCCGGCGCAGAAACGCCCCGCACTCAAGTGATTAGGCTCAACAATACGTCTTTAGAGGCGCAATAATGCGGCCGAACCCTTTTCAGGCGAACAGCCGGATTCCCGCGTAATTCTACCACAACCAACCATACAGCCCTACCGTATGAAAATGCTCATCTCTATAGCGACTTTCGCGATTATCGGCCTCATTGCTGGACATTTGATAGCCGGCACGTTCATCCGCGAATGGGAAGTTAAATTTCCGACGCATCCCGACCTAATCTATCCTCGAGAATATGTTATTCCGTGTTACGGAGTAGGCCTGATAGGAGGCGCTATCCTGGGCTCGATTGTTGGGAGCGTGGCGTCGGCAGTGTCGCGCCGAAAAGATTAATCATGTCCTTCGATTCACCCAAGACACATAAGCGAACCACTGGCCCGGTCGGTCAAGGGAATCGCGATTTCCACGTGATCCTGGCAGAGCGGTAGGATTTTCTGTCTATGACTCGCCACCTCGTAAGACGCCAAGATGCGGAGTACTCGCGAATAGCGCTGTTGGGAGTCGCTGGCGTTTGCGTTGTCTGCGTCACGCAGATTCTTACGCTGCCGGCCTTGGACCTTTGTCTCAAGCTGGCGTTGGGCGGATTCTCACTGGGACTTCCATTGTTGACTGGCGCTGGCCTGATGCAAGAGGGGTTGCTTGAGCATCCCTCCATTACTGAAAGGGCCTACTGGATTGCTGGCATAGCAATGCTGACCGGATATCTGTGTGCTGTTTGGGGACTGCTTTTCCTATTTTGGCATTTCCACTGGCTCTTCGGCTTGTTGTTCCTTGTCGGTAGTAGTGTGTCCTTCGTTGCCATGTTTCGTCTTCAGGCGCTTCTTGGCCAGCCGCATAAGCAGGGTTCAGGCGATGAAAACGTGCAGCAGCCGCAGAAAAACGTAAGCGAGTCCACGAGCGCAGGGGATCATTAGGACCCAGGCCCAAATAATCCGTTCGGCCAGGACCGGTCGGTTTTGTTCCGATCAAATAGGCTGGCCGGCCTTAGAATTCCCGGGCGGACGACGCGGTTAGGTTAACAAGAAAGCCCGTCGGTCTCTCCCCCGGCGGGCTTTCCGTTACTTTCGATCGACCTTCGAGCCTTAGGTCACGGCGAACACAAAAACGCCGCGATCCAGATATTTCCCCACGTCGTGCCAGTTCAACTGCATCAGACAACTATTGCCGATGTAGCTGGTTTTCTCGACGGTTGACGGCACCTTGAGGGCGAAGGTCAGCGTCGTTGACGCACCGGGAGCCAGGGTCAGGCCAATCGGTGGTGGCTGAGCCAAACGGGGGAAGCGAGTGTCCACGTTCAGGAGAAAAGTGCCGACCGTCGGGTCGACATTGCCGGAACCGACCCAGACATGCACGAATAACAAGCTGGCTTGCGTCGGATCGGGGTTATAGATGCCAACACTGTAATTGCATGTCCCTCCCGGCGTCGTGTTAGCCCATCCTTGCGAGACGATCATCGGTGAGTTGACGCGCTTCAGTTTCCTCCCGATTTCCTCCGGCGTGACCGCCGTGAAGTGTTCTCCCTTGTTCTCACGTTTGTGTTTTTCGACCGCCTTTTGGATGTTCCGAGTGATCTCGTTGATCTGGGCGGTGGTGAATTTTGCTTGCTTGCTTTTCGCTGGCATATTTTTCCTTTAGTTCAGTTTTCGACTGGTTACCAAGCACTACGGAGTTTGGCTGGGCGAAGTCGCGCAAAACCATTGGACGTCAGCCGATTCCGCGCGGCTCAGTCGCGGGCGGGGAAAAGGGACCGCCGGCTTTCGCCGCTTCGAACCATGAGGGATGAACTGTTTGGTCCTCGCCTGCGATTACGATGGCACCCTGGCCCACGATGGCGTGCTCGATAACGCCACGGCAGCGGCCCTCGATCGCTTCCGCGCGTCCGGCCGCCGCCTCGTCATGGTGACCGGCCGCGAACTGCCCGATCTCCAGAAGGTCTGTCAGGTGCTCGACAAGTTTGAGTGGATCGTGGCCGAGAATGGCGCGCTGCTTTACCGCCCGGCGGATCATTTCAGCCGGCTGCTTTGCGCACCGGCGTCGGCCGCGCTCGCGCAGAAGCTGGGCGAAGCGCAGGCGCAACCGCTCTCGGTCGGCCGCGCCATTATCGCCACGCGCGAGCCGCATGAGACGCTGGTGATCGAGCTGATCAAGAATCTCGGGCTGGAGCTCCAGGTCATTTTCAATAAGGGGGCCGTCATGGTGCTTCCCACAGGTGTGAACAAGGCGACCGGGCTCACCGCCGCGCTCCAGGAAATGGCCGTCGATCCGCGAAACGTCGTCGCCGTGGGCGACGCGGAAAACGATCACGCTTTTCTCGCGTTCTGCGGCATCGGCGTCGCGGTGGGGAACGCTTTGCCGATGCTCAAGGAGCGGGCCGATCTGGTGATGGAGGGCAAGCGCGGCTTCGGCGTGACGGAACTGATCGACCGCATCCTGGCCACCGACCTCGCCGATCTTCCGGCTCGAGGAAAAAACGCGGCCGGCGCGGTCACGCAATGACCAGCGTGTGCTCGCGCACTTCCGGGGTGAGGGGCGATTTCTTCCACAGCCGCACGCCACCGAGAAAGGCGTAACGATTCGAACCGCGCCGCGTCTCCTTCGGCAATCGTTTCAGCTTCTTGGCGTTTCCGCCGCCGAGGACGACATAATCGGCGGCAAAAGCTTTGTGCAAATTGTCGACCGCCTCGTGCACCGCCCGCTCCCACTTTTCCGCGCCATTCGCTTTGAACGCGCGTTTACCCAGAACGTCTTCCAGGGTTTGGTTTCGCGAGTAGCGCAACTGGCCCAGCTCCAGAGGCACGACCACTTCATCGAGAATCAGCGTCGATCCCACGCCGGTGCCGAGCCCGAGAAAAAGCATCCGTCCGCCGGTGTAACAACCGAGGGCCTGCATGGCCGCGTCGTTGATCAATTTGACCGGTTTGCGAAAGGCTTTGCGGAAATCGAAATCGGTCCAGCCGGGGCCGAGGTTTTGCGGATCGCCAGCGGGTTTCCCGTGGATGACCGGTCCGGCGAACCCGATCGAGATCACATCATAATCCCATTTCGCGGTCAGCCCCAGGACTTGCACCGCCATCTGGCTTGGCGTCATCTTGCGCCCCGACTCAAACTTCAGCGTATGCGGACTGTCCGATTTGCGCAGCTTGATGTTGGAACCACCGATGTCGATGACCAGGACGACCGGGTCTTGGACTGAAGCCTTTTTCCTGGGCACAAATCAGCGCGCGTCGCTGCGCATTCCACCAAATCGCCGGCCTGCCGTCGGACGCATCCTCTTTCGTCCTGCCATACCCTTGATTCGCACGCCCCATCCCACGAGGGCGCACGATTTCCAACTTATCGGGCGCCCGCCAACGGAAAGCGCTCCGCGGAGCCGGCGGCTGATGGTGATCAGCCGCCGGTGATTCCGCGGAGCGCGTCGGTTAAGTGGACGAGGTTATCGTCCGACTATTGCGTGGCGTAAACTTCGATCAATCCCACTCCGGTGCCGCCGCCCTGGCCCGCTTCCACCGCGGTGTAGAGACCCGGTGGCAACATGGCCACGATCGCGGCTTCCGCCGGATTGGTCGGGGCGAGGTTCAGCGCTTGGAGCTCGGCGGCCTGCGCCGGAACATCCTGCCAGTCGTTATTGCTGGCTACCAGTTGTCCGTTGTTGTCGAACAGTTGCAGGCTCGGGTTGCTCAGCGGATTGCTGATCCCGGCTTGCGCCAGCGACGGACCGATGGCGCGGACCACGACTTTGGGCGAATTGGTGCTATTCCCGCCGAGGGCAAAGCCCGCGATCATTACGTTGTCTCCGAGCTGGACGGAGCCGCGCGTGCTGATGTTAGCCAGTTTCGCGGTGGCGGCGGAGTTGAGGTCGTAGATTTCGACCAAGCCGACGCCAGTGCCACCGTTCAGGCTGGCCACCGTGGCGGTGTAAGCCGCCGGCGGCAGCGTGGCCACGATAGCGGATTCGCGAAGATCCTGCGGCGGAATTCCCGTCGCTTCGATTTCGGCGCGCTGGGTATCCTGCCAGTTGTCGTTCACGGCAATCGGCGATCCGGTCGGGCCGAACAAG
>DASZDO010000085.1:0-44549 GCA_035941955.1 Chthoniobacterales bacterium | reverse complement strand
GCGGGAGCGCCGGAGCATTCTCCACGTCCGACCCTCCAAGGGTGGCAACGCCTTTGACCCGCAACGGCGGCGTCTCCGCGTTTTCCTTCAGCGCGGCTTTCACTTCGCGGCCGGCCGCGTCCTTGAGTCCGGAGCGAAGCGAAATCTGGTATTTGATGCCGAGCGGCAGAATGCCTTTTGGCGCAAACGTTCCGCTGCGCGTGCTCAGCCAGATGAACTGGCCTTCCACAGCCGGCGAAAAGACGAGCGGCGACACGGGCGCGGCTCTCCCGATTTCATCGGCGGGCACCATCTCGGTGGCAAAGCGAAGCTCGAAGGTGCTCGTCGGCTCGAGGACTCGCGAGGGCAGAAGAAGCTGAACCGTTCGCTCCTGCGCGCCTGCGCTCGTGACCAAGGAGAGAATCAGCGCAAACCAAAATGATCGTAACATCTTGGGAGCGGAGAGTAGCACGGCGAGCTGCCGAAACTTCAATGTAATTTTCCGCTCCAGTTGAAGCGTGCTCAAACGCGCCATTCCGCCTTGGACGATTCGGCGGCGCGGGCTTGCAAAGGAGCTTAACTCCGCGGCACGCGGACGCGCCGTCCCCCTCCTCATGCTCATGATCCTGATCGTGCTCATGATCTTTCCTTGCAGCGGCGCAGGTTCAAAGGATCAGGAGCATGATCAGGATCATGAGCAGGAGGAAAGTGGAGCCGGCCTGACTCCAGGCCGGTCTTAGAATGTAATTTCACTTGCGCGCTGCGCATCCAATGCGAAACGGTAGCGGCACCGGCCGGCGTGGCGGAACTGGCAGACGCGCTGGACTCAAAATCCAGTACTCGCAAGAGTGTGTGGGTTCGAACCCCTCCGCCGGTAGTTGGTTCAAATCGGACGCCGCTCAATCGGTCGCCGCAGACTCTGCGAAATGGCGGGCGGGATCCTGGCGGAAATACTGCCCGAGCGCACCGTAGAGCTCCTGATGCCTGGCCCGGAGAGCACGCGGGCGCTCGAAGAACGCCTCGGTCGCCACCGCGAAAAATTCCGCGGGATTCGTGGCGCCGTAGGTATCGAGCACCGTCGAACTTCCCGCTTCATCGGCAGCTTGCAGGGCCTTGAACTCGCTGCTCATCACTCGCGCCCACGTCGCGTAATCGGCTCGCGTCTCGAGCGCCGGCGCGCCGTCGGTGGCATAGTCCTCAAAGTCGAGCTGGTGGGCAAATTCGTGCAGGACCAAATTCCGGCCGTCCGACGAATTCGCCGCGCCCTGCTGCGCCGCGTCCCAGGCCAGGACGATCGATCCAAGCCGATCGGTGGCGTGACCGAGCAGGGCCTGGTCCCCTTCCTCCCAAATGGGTCCCTCGAGATGCCTCTCGCCGGGCACGATGTAGGACGACGGATAGACCAGGATGGTGCTCAGCTGCGGGTAATAATCCGTCTCGCGATGCAGGAGGAGGACGCAGGCCTGGGCCGCGATGGTCAGGCGGATCTCATCGGTTAGTTCGAGGCCGCCACAGCCTTCGAACCGCTTCTCGGCCAGGAAGACCTGGATATGCCTCAGGAGCTCGGTCTGATCTTCGGGCGGGAGCCGCCGGAAGAGCGAAAGGCTCCGGGCGAGAGTGGACCTCCAGGCAGGCGGAATAGTTTGGCCGCGCAGGTTTCGCCGCCGGCGTCGCTTCAGGAATCCAAAGATCATTCCGGCCACAAGCTACCCGAGAGCTCGTGTCCTACGCGAACGAATCTCTCGCGGCCTATGTTCTCGAGCTGCGAGCGAAAATGAAGGCGAAGCCAGCCGAACTTACCCCTGCGGGTTGTTCGCGCTCTCCTGCATTTTGTTCACCGCGTCTTTGCTCATGTTGCCTCGCGCTTTGGAGGTCGCGGCTTCAGCGGAATCTTCCTCCACCCAACGGCCTGGCATGTTGCTGCCCACCATGGGCGGAATCCAAACCATCTTCTTTCCGCTCTTATTAACTCTCGCTTCCGCCGAGACTTGCCCGGTGATGTTCAAACCCGACCCGACATCTACCTTCAACGCGACGCCGCCACGGGCGAACTTCTCTCCGGGTACAGCCCCAGCCGAAACCTTCTTCGAGCCCGCGCCAACAACGATTGCGAAATGCTTTCCCTTCATGTCCGCACTCTGCGAGGCGAACTGGACCGTGTAATTGCCGGGCGTAAGCTTGGAGGTCCCAAAGACACCATTTGCATTCGTCGTCCCCTTAAATGCGGCTTTGCCGCCAGCATCGGACACCGTCACGTTTATTGCGGGAACGGCCCCATAAATGGCAGTAGCAGCAAACAGCGCCACCAGAAAGAAGAGACCGCGAGAGATATGTTTCATAAGGCGGGCACCATACTTTCCGAAGTGAATCCGGCAAGCAAAATTTTCCCGAGGTCAGAGTGAGAAAGCTCGGCGACGATAGGTCGGCCATCCAGGAAGCGATGCTCCCCGAGCAGGCAGCTGATGAGATTTCCCTGCGGGCTCTGTCAGCGAAGAATGGAGGTGGCGCGGCCTTAACCCTGTGGGTTGTAAGCGTTCTCCTGCATTTTCTTAAGCGCGTCTTTGCTCATGTGGCTCCTGGTTTTCGACGTCTTGGCCTCGGCTGAATCGGCCTCCACCCAATGACCGGGCCGATTACTGCCGAGCGCTGGCGGGACCCAAACCATCTTCGGACCGGTTGTAATCTGTCCGGTGACATTACCCCCTTTGGTGGCTTCCACTTTAAGAGCGACTCCACCCACCAAATGGTCGCCCGGAATCTTGTCGAGACTCCCCGATTTTTTCGTTCCGGCAACCGCGATGGTGACCTGTTTCGTTTTCATGTCGGGCAAATTCTTCGCCCGGAATTCGAGGGTGTAGGCGCCTTCCGGCAGGCTTCCGACGACAAAATTGCCCGAGGCATCGGACTTGGTCTGCTTCATGGTTTTGCCGCCGGAGGTTTGTCTCACGGTAACGTCGACTCCGGAAACTCCGGCAGCGCTACATACGGCACAGCTGACGAAAAAGACGATCAAAAACAGGAAATGGCGAAATGCGGAATTCTTCATGACTTCAGAGAATATCGGCCGCCTTTCTCCTACTCAATCAGAAAAATTCGGTGCATTTGGGCTCATTCGCCCCCTCCGTCGTCAAAACAGTGTATGTCTACGTGCCGCTCAGCAATCTGGCGGGCAGTGGAGCCCCAAGACCCTTCCTGGTGCACTTTCCCCGCCGTTATCACCGCCCGCGCCGCAGTGCCTCCACGCTTATCTCATGCGAATTGTGATGGGCCGCGGCTTTGGCTTCCGCCGATCCTTCTTCCACCCAACGACCCGGCAGGTTGCTGCCTGGTTCTCTTGAGATCCAAACCATCTTCTTGCTCCCGGCAGCCTCAACCTGGCCGTGGACCGTCGCGCCCGCCCCCACGTCGACCGGAATATCCACTCCGGCCAGGAGGTCGTCGCTCGTTAGGCCACTCTTATTCACCGCGCGTTTTGTCCCATCAACCTTGATCGAATACGACGTGGCGACGAGGGCCTTATCCGATATGCTGTTCGTGATGTCCTTGGCTTTCCGCGCGCGGAACGTCAGCGTGTAGGAACCGGCGGGAAGAGCGTCCAGGGCGAAGTTGCCGCGGGGACTCGTCACCGCACGCTGGCTGGGGTTTTGCTTTACGATCACATCCACGGCGGCCACGCCGCGCCCAGAGTCGCCGGCGTGAAGCGCCGAAGGCGCAAGAACGGCGAGAAGAATTGCGATACTGCGGGTCATGTTCTTCATGACTTCAGAGGATATCAGCCGCCTCTCTCCAGGTCGAGCACGAAACCCGGTCCGCACTTATGGAGGCGTCGCCTTCAGACTGAAGATACCTTACATCCGCTCAACTTTTCGACTTCACCCATTTGTCCACCAACTCCTCGAGGGTCTCGAGCGGGACCGGGCCGTTGGTCAGGACCACGTCGTGGAATTGCCGCAGGTCGAATTTCGCGCCGAGTTGCTTCTTCGCTTTTTCGCGCAGCTCGAGGATTTTGATCATCCCCATCTTGTAGGCGGTCGCCTGGCTCGGTGAAACGATGTAACGGTTGATCGCCTCGACGCAGTCCGCCTCGGCGTTCGGGGTGTTTTTCTTCAGATAATCGATGGCTTGCTGCCGGGTCCAACGCTTGTGATGCAACCCGGTGTCCACCACGAGGCGCCCGGCCCGCCAGAGTTCCATGGCCAGCCGTCCGAAGTCGGAATAAGGGTCCTGATACAGTCCGATTTCTTTCGGGACCAGCTCGGTGTAGAGGCCCCAGCCCTCGGTGTAAGCCGTGTAGCGCGAGCCAAACTTCCGGAACTTCGGCACGCCGCCCAGCTCCTGGGCAATCGCGATCTGCATGTGATGGCCTGGAATGCCTTCGTGATACGCCAGAGCTTCGAGCTCGTAGATCGGCGTCGACTTCATCTCGGCCAGGTTGACGTAGAACATCCCCGGGCGCGATCCGTCCGGTGCCGGTTGCTGATAAAATGCCTTGCCCGCCGATTTCTCGCGGAATTTCTCGACCGCTTTGACGACCACATCCGCTTTCGGTTTGGTGATGAATAATTCGTCCAGACGCGTCTTCATCGTGTCGATGATCTTGACCGCGCGGCTGAGGTACTCCGCCCTGCCCTCCTCTGTCTCCGGCAGATAAAACTGCGGATCTTCACGCATGAATTTGAACATCGCCTGCAGATCGCCTTTGAATTTGACCTTCTCCTTGATCTTCCCCATCTCTCCATGGATCCGTGCGACCTCCTTCAGGCCCAGATCGTGAATTTCGTCGCCGGTCAGTTTGGTCGTCGTCGTCCGCCGCAAAGCGAATTCATAATAGGAGCGGCCGTCCGGGAATTGCCATGCGCCGCCTTCCACGGGGGCCGTCTTCTCCTGCGCTTCGAGACACGCGATCAGCTTTTGGTAGGCGGGTTGAAAGGAACTGAGCAGCGCCTTGTTTGCGTCGGCCAGTAACCGATCCCGGGTCGGCTGATCGACATCCTTGAGCGCCGCGAGCTTCTTGCTGAAATCCGCCAGGAGCGTGCTTTCCGTGTCCATCGAGTCGAAAGGCTTGCCCTTGATCACGTTCCTGCAGGCGTCGAGCACCAGCGGGAAAACAAACTTCGGCGGGACGATCCCCTTCTCCGCGCGGAGTTCGAGATTCGCAATCACCTGGTCGGCCTGCGTTGCGATGCCATTGAGCCGCGCGATGTAGGCCTCCGCGTCCGCCACGGAATCGACTCGGTGAATGTTGATCAGAAACGTCGGCGTCTGCGAGTGCCAGCCGAACATTTGGTTTACCGGATAATTATGAAAGCGAAACCGGAAGCCTTCGGCGTTCTGTTGCACGTCGCTCTCAAATAATTTCCAACTCAGCTGGGTCTGAGGATCGAGCGCGGCGAAATCGAAATCGCGTTTCAATTTCGCCAGGTTTTGGATCGAGAAAGCGAGATCTTCAGCCGCGGACGCATCGGAGAGGTCGTCCCACTTATCGTACCCGATCTTGAGCCCGAGCTGGGACGCGATCTGCGGGTGGCGCGAAACAAACTCGTCGAAATTCTTGTCGAAAAATTCGTTCGCGCGCTTCGATTCGGCCGCGATCTGCTCCGCGGTGTAGGTCTTGGCCGCCGCGAGAGCCAGGGATGTTGTTCCTACTGAAAATGCCGCGAGGACGGCGATAAGGATCTTGTTATTCATAGGTCTTAAGGATGGAGACTTTCGCCTCCTCGAGAGGAAAGTCGAAGGCCTTTTGTGCGCCTTGAATCTACGGAGCCGGCGCGGGGCTGACTCTTGACTCCTCGAAGCTTGGGCTTGGGCTTCCCCCTTTGCTCGCCACTGCTACTTCAGGTCGAAGCTTCGCGTCATCCGTTCCCGAATCGACAGGCTGGGCTCTTCTTTCGCAACCAACGCCAGTGACGACGATCGCGGCCATGAGCATCATCCGGGTTAGTTTCATCGAGAGTCAGATCGTCAATCCGTCGTGGCCTTTTCGGCGCCCAATCCGGTGTTGGCGCGCACACTCAATTCCGCGAACCTCGCCTCCGCGCGCGGTTCACGGCGCAGGAACGTTCCGACCAACGCGCCGAGGAAGCCCAGCGGAATGCTGATGATTCCCGGATTCCTCAAGGGGAAAATCGGTTGTCCGTGGATCAGCGCCTTGGCATCCATTCCCATCACGCTCGGACTGATCATGATCAGCACGATCGAGCTGGCGAGCCCAACGAGAAGGCCGGCCACCGCGCCGGCCGTGTTGAAGCGCCGCCAGAAAATACTCAGCACGATCACCGGCAAGTTTGCGCTCGCCGCGACCGCGAAAGCGAGACCCACCAGGAAAGCCACGTTCGCGGCCTGAAGCTTGATCGCCAGCAGGATGGCAACCGCGCCGACCACGAAGGCGGTGAGGCGCGCCACGCGCACTTCTTCGCCAGGATGCCGTTCCCGTCCGTGGTGGATCACATTGGTGTAAAAATCGTGGGCGAAGCTGGTGCTCGCACTGATCGTTAGGCCGGCCACGACCGCGAGGATCGTGGCAAACGCGACCGCGCTGATGAAAGCGAAGAAAACCTTGCCGCCGAGCGCCTCCGCCAGGAGCGGCGCGCTCATGTTTTCGATGCTGATATTGCCCGGAGTGAGGATCGTGGCGGCGCCGAAACCGAGAAAGGTCGTCATGATATAGAACGCGCCGATGATCACCATCGCCCAGACCACTGAGTGCCGCGCGGTCCTGGCATCGGGCACGGTATAAAATCGCACCAGGATATGGGGCAACCCAGCCGTGCCGAAAATTAGCGCCAGGCCCAGTGAGATCAGATCGATGGCGCCCCAGGGCGGTTTGAAGAGCAATCCCGGCTGGAAAAAATTACGCGTGATCACCGTGCCGTCCGCGCCGGTCCAGGTCACCCGGCTGATCGCGTCGAAAAAGGCGCTGAAGCTGAACCCGAAATGGTGCATCACCAGGATCGACAGGAAAATGCTGCCGCTCATCAGCAGCACCGCCTTGATGATCTGCACCCAGGTCGTGGCCAGCATCCCGCCGAAAACGACGTAAACGATCATCAGCACTCCCACGCCGATCACCGCTGTCTCATAGTTCACGCCCGGAAGGAGCAGCTTGACCAGCGCACCGGCGCCCACCATTTGCGCGATCATGTAGAACGTCGAGACTGTCAGCGTGCTCAGCGAAGCCACCGCGCGGACGGGCCGGGCTTTGAGCCGATAGGCGAGCAAATCCGCCATGGTGTATTTCCCGGCGTTGCGGAGCGGTTCGGCCACGATCAGAAGCACCGTCAGGTAGGCCACGAGCCAGCCCACCGAGTACATGAAGCCATCATAGCCATTGAAGGCGATCATCCCCGCGATGCCGAGAAAGCTCGCGGCGCTCATGTAATCTCCGGCCACGGCGAGGCCGTTCTGCCACGCCGTGATGCGGCGACCCGCTGCGAAGTAAGCCACGTCGCCCCGCGATCGCCGCGCCGCCCAGTAGGTGATCCCCAAGGTGATCAACACGAACCCGAGGAACATCGCGAGCGCCGCCGTCATCTATTCCCTTTCCTAGCTCGTGCTCGTGCTCGTGCTCGTGATCGTGATCGAGGGGAATTCGAGCACGAGCACGAGCACGAAGATTGATGCGGCATAAGAACCTTCGCCCTTACTCGCCACTGCGATCGAACTGCGAGACAACGCCCGCGGCCATTTTGTCGAACCGCGCGGCGGCACGGACATAAAGCGCCGCGATAATCCAGGCCACGAAGAACTGCGAAAGCGCGAAGAGATAAGCCAGATTTACCGGACCGAAGACGGTCTTTTCCATGAAGGGCCGCGCGTAGCCGATCAGCACGGGCAGCGCAAAATAATAGACAATGAAAAAGATCGTCGCCGGCACGATGAATCGCCGCTTGGCCTTGAGCAGGTCCCGGAATCGCTCACTGGCCGCGAATCTTTCCCAATCAACTACATCCGGCTCCTCATCCGCGGTGCGTTCGTGTGGTGGCTTCGGTCCCCCCAGCGGCGCGATATCCGTGGCTGCCCCGATAGTCGGGGTTGGATCTTGAGAATTTTTCCTGTCGTCCGAAGGCATTGTGCTCCGCTTATTTAGTGTGGCGGTAGGAAACGGCAAGGAAAAGTCTGGCTCTCGGGGAGCCGGAATGCCCACGATGTCGGACGAATGTCCCCAAGCATGCGAGCCCGCCCGTATCCTTTTGGCTTGATCAAGAACTGCGCGCTCCTCCTCTGCTTGTTCGCGCCGTCGGCGTGGATGATCGCGACCGTCCCGCCGCTCTGGCGCGACGTGGACGCCTATAACCAGCTCGCGCGAGACCCACTGATCACGACCTTTTGGGGTCATGCTCCCGCCTACTCTTATGTCGCGAAGGTCCCGCTTTTTCTCGGCGAACAGGTCGAGCGATGGCGGGGAATTGCGGTAGTTAGTCCCGAGAGCGGGTTATCGCCGCTCACCGATGCCGGAGTGGGGCTTCTGATCATTCTCCAGCACCTCGCCCTCGGCGGCGCGGCCTTTTATTTCATCCTCTCGATCAGCAAGTTTTTCTGGACCCGTCTCGCCCTGGCAATGGCTTGGGCGAGCAATGCACTGTTTTACACCTTCGCCCACTGTACCGGATCGGAAACCCTTAGCTTGATTCTCGTAACTCTCACCGTGGGCAAAGGACTGCGTCTGATTCGGAGCCGGGGCGAGCCGCGCTGGATGGACTGGTATATTTTCGCGATCGGTCTCTGCCTTTGCCTCCTTTCCAGGCACGTCAATCTCTGGCTCATCCTGTTGCTCCCCTTGGCCTTCCTCCTTGCCTGGGCGCAGAACCGCGGCCTCCTGGTTCCGGGCGATAAATTAATGCCCTGTCGGAGGCGGCTGGGGACGAGACATCTCCGTCACGCCGTGATTGCGTTAGCTATCGGAATTGCCTGTGTGGCGGTCGCGAATTCTTTGACCCAAGGGCTGGCCCGCAAGTCGAAGTTTCACCCCCATTCCAGAATTGGATATACCTTTCTTTGGCGACTCCAGTTCCTGAGGACGCAGCCGCCACCGGCGCGGGCTGCCCTCTTGCAAAAGGTGGCCGCCCGGACCCGCTCAAAGGAGGCGCGCCAGCTTGTGACGCTATTCAGGGAGATGCACGAGGAAGGAATCGACCCATCTGCCGGACCCTTCACCCAAAGAGCCGTGCCCCTGCTCTTTCCCGGACCAAAGGTCCCGTGGGAAAAGCTCGATCTCGCGCTCAACCAAATGGCTTTCGCGTTCCTCCTGCCGCCCACCCTCGAGCATTTGCACGCCGCCAGGACAGACCTTGTCACTGCGTTGAAAATGCCCGTGACCGACATCTCGGACCGGCTCTTCGATACCACCGCTTACTTCTTCGACCACAGGGACGAGATGTCCGCCTGCGCGGGGCTGGTGACATTTCGGAATGCCACCGCCGAGACGATAAATCGGATCCCGTCCCAGCACCTCTACTTCCGCCTCTGGCGAGGCTTGACCTATAATAAGGCGCTGGTGATTTGGTCCGTCAGTCTATTACTGTTTCTCGTCGTCGCGCGACGCAGGAAGGTAAACGGGGCGGCTGTCTGCGCGTCTGGGATCGCCCTGGTGGGAGTCGGGCTTCTGATTGCCGTAACCAACGCTCTGCTCTCGGAATTCCTCCCGCGATATGCGTTGCCAATGTGGCAACTGCTTCTGCTCTCCCTTTTTGTCTTGGTCGGGTCAACGGTCGACCTCTTAGCAAGCGGAGTCGCCCGATTCCGCGCGTCCGGGACACGCAAAGTATCTGTTTAGCGTTACGTGATATGCTAGTGCCGTAGGGCAACGTTCGTTTTCGAGGCATAAGGAACGGCGACAGAGCGCCGTTGCTACAGCACTTGATCTGTTGATTCACGTTTTTGTAGGCTCGGCGCTGTAGCTGCCTCGCTCTGTCGAGGCGTCTGCGCGTAGATAACATGGACCGCTCCTCTCATCGCGGCGACGCAGCGCCGCGGCCACATCGCTTGACCTGTTGATCCGCGTTTCTGTAGGCTCCGCGGCGAAATAAAGCCCAGGAGCGCAGCCAAGCGAAGCTCCGGGTTGGTCGATCCAGCGTAATCTCAAAACCCCGTCAGGGATGACGGATCTGTTGCCATTACTTGGTTCGAAACAGTCCGCCGGGCAGCGTCGCCCCAAAGAACGTTCGGGGCTGCCGAAGCTGGGTTAAGCCCCGGCGGACTGTTTCTGGAAAGTTACTTAGCCGGGATGCGCTGCCTGATTCCCTTAACGATCGGACTCGTCGCGGGCGGATCCGTATTCATGAGAAGGACTACGGTGTAACCTAATTCCGGATACATCTCGAAGTTAGCGGCTATGCCCTGCGCACCGCCGTTATGACCCACGATATGCTTTCCTTCGGAAGTATTGTCGCCAAACCCGTAGCCATATCGGCTCCCGCCTGGGCCGTCCACCTTGCCGGTCGTGACCAGCTCCGTGGACTTCTCGTTAAGTAGCTTGTAGCTTCGCAGCGCCATATGGAATTTGACCATGTCTTGCACGGTCGAATAACCGCCGCCGGCCGGGCCGCCTCTTACTTCGCGCAGGTTGGTATTGTCCCTGGGTTCGAGCGGTTTGCCGTCATCCGACATGCTGGAATAACCGATAGCCAGATTCGGGATTTCCTTCCCCGGCTCGTAAAAGCCGGTATCGCTCATGCCAGCCGGCTGGTAGATGTGGTCCCGAACATAGCTGTAGTAGTCCTGCCCTGAAACCTTCTCGATGATTGCGCCCAGCACCATGTAGCCCGAGTTGCTGTATTGAAATTTCTCTCCGGGAGGAAACGAAAGAGGATCGCTGGCAAAGAGCGGAAGATGCGCCGAGACGGTAAGCAGTTTCTCGCGCTGGGCCATGAACTTTGCATTCCAGTACAGGCCCATCCCGGAAGTATGCGTGAGCAGCTGGTGAATGGTTACCTTGTCCGCGACCTCCTTGTTTGGATAGTCGGGCAGGTGCTTGCTGATAGGGTCGCTAAAAGCAAGGCGCCCGGCCTGGGCCAGTTGCGCGACGGCGACCGCGGTAAACATTTTGTTCATCGAGCCAAGGTTGAACTTGGTATTCAACGCGATCGGCGCGCCCGTAGCTCTGTTGGCAATGCCAGCCGCCTTGCTGGCGATGGTTACGCCATCCTTCGCCACCAGCACAGACCCGGAGAGCTTGTTCTCCGCCACCAAAGTGTCGAGAAAGGCCGCGATCTCCCGGCGGACATTGTCTTCGGCCTTGGCGGAACTTTCCGCCGCGACGGAAAATGCCGCCGTGATAACGCTGACGATCGTCCCCGCGAAAATGCCCTTCATACCCTTGTCCTCGCGGGAGTAACCTTTAGAGCAAGGTTATGTTGAGCGGCCCGAAGGAACGCGGGCAGGATTGATACGCGACTTGTTGCAGCGAGGGCTCGGACGTTTCGCTGCCGTTATCGTCGTCGTCGGAATCATCATTCCTTTCGGTATCGCCATCCTCTTCGTCGGCACTCTCGAATTCATCGTCCTCCTCCTTGTCGGCGGAGGCGGTCGAGAGGACTCCCGGCAGGTCCTTCTGTTCCAGCTTGTCGAAACGCTGGCGCACTTCCGCCGGCACCTTGTCGAGGTCTTCCTTCGAATCAATCGGACCGCTGAAGAGAAGACGGCCCTCCGGATCCTTCGCCGTCAGGATCTTCTTGCCGTTCACCGATTCGATTTTCATCTCGCCTTGCGGGTCGGTGCAGATGATCCGGGCTTTCCCAAGGTCGATCGTGGTCGATTTCCGGGCGCCGTTGTCGGTGCTAAAGACATGGAGTTGCCCGAGGGCCCGCCGCGCTTCTTCAGCCGCGCGCAACGCCTCCCGGCGCGCTTCCCCGTTCGCGCGCATGGCCTCGCGCTGCGCGCGCCGCGCTTCCTCATTCGCTCGCAAAGCTTCACGCCGCGCCTCCGCGTTCGCTCGCAAAGCTTCACGACGCGCGTCCGAGACCACATCACGCATCGCCGGCCCAAGATTTTGTAGATTGCTCAGGTCGAGGTTCATGTCCCCGAAGTCGAAATCAAACTTCCCGAAATCCTTGTCATGCCGGCGGTGTTTGTCCGAGTCAGGGCCAAAGAAACTCCGTGACGACACTTCTTTCTTGCCCAGCTTCACGGTGATCTTCGACTCCGCGCCTTTGCGCAGAACCGTCAACACCACGTTAGTGCCTTCCGGGTAACTGCGAATGAGTTTCCCGAGCTGGTCCGGTTCCATCAGGATCTGGTCGTTCAACATCTTCAAGATGTCGCTTTGCTGCACGCCCGCGGTCGCGGCCGGGCCGTCCGGGACGACGTAATCGACCACGAGGCCGAACCCTTTCGCCAGGCCGAGCTGTTCGCTGACCACGCGGGGGACCTCGGATGTTTCCACCCCGAGGAACGTCACCGGCACCTTCGGCCCTTTATCACGGTCCCGGTCCTTCGGAGGATTAGGCGGGGTCGGCGGGTTGGGTGCATTTGGCGGGTTCGGTGGATTCGGCGGCATGGGCGGCGCCTGGGAAAAGCCGACGGCGGGAAGCAGACTGAGAGCTGCAATGACTGCGATGGTTTTTGTTTTCATGGTTTGGTTTTGGTTAAGGCTTCTGTCTTATCGTGCTCGTGCTCGTGCTCGTGCTCGTGATCGTGATCGTGATCGTGATCGTGATCGAAACAGATCGAGCAAGAGCATGAGCACGATTACGATTATGAGAGGTCGGAAAGTTCATGGTTACTGGCCCTCCACGGGGATGAGGGTGACTTCTTCGCTCGGGTACGAAACGCGCAGCGACGTGCGCGTTTGCGGATTGTTCCATTTCAAGGTCTCGCGCTTGCGCGAACGCACGCGGCGCACCGGTTGGTCGCCACTCTCGGGGAAATGCAGGCCTTCGTCGCGCGTATCATAGACAACCTCGGTCAGGCCGGCCGGCACAAAGGCGTCCTTCACGGGGACCGGCTGCGCGAAAGGCACCGGCGTCATCGCCACCACCGTTGGCCTTTTGCCTGGAGTTTGCTCGACATCTACCCGGGCCAGTAACAGAAGCGTCGCGGCCGCGGCGAGGCCAAGTCCAAGCCCGGACCAATTCACCCGGAAGCTGCGGGCCTTCGGCAAAACACCCGCCGTGGCTGTCCTGCCTGACACCTCGGCCAGGCCGCGCTCGATGCGCGCGGTCAGCTCGGGCGACGCCGCGCGCGGGCGCAGCTTCTTCAGTTCGGCTTCGAGTTCGGAAAAATCATTCATGGACGACAAAATTCTTTTTCAACGCCGCCAGGGCGTAGCGGTAGCGCGAGGCCGCCGTGTTTTGCGAAATCGCGAGGGCCTGGCCGATCTCCGCGAAAGTCAGCTCGTTCCAGATTTTCATGACCAGCACCTCGCGTTGCTCGACGGGAAGGCGATCGACCGCGGCAGCCAGCTCCCGTTGAGAGCCATCGTCGAAATCAAATTGCGGCGCGGTGGTTTGCTCCACCTCGAGCGCTGCGTTCCCTTCGCGGCGCGCCCGGCGCGTATCGCGCCGGAGAAGATCGAGCGCGACCGAGCGAACAGTCGCGTAGAGGAGCCCTCGATTCTCGATCGAATGCTCCTTGCGCCAGAAGCGGACGAAAGCGTCCTGGACGATGTCCTCGGCGTCCGCGCTCGTGCGGACAAACTGGCGGGCAAAAAGGACCAGCCCAGGCGCCAGTTCCGAGAAACAAACTTTCCAATCTTCATGAGTGACGACATTCTCCATGACCTCTTTACGGTCTTTTAATAACGAGACGCCGCCAACTGCGTATTTTGTCTAACGCGGGCGGAAAGTTTTTGCGCCAGCGGCGCGGGCCCCCGACCATGACAACGGATTCTCCGCCCAAGCAGAAAGTCGGACGTACGGAAGCACGTCCCTCCGTATGGGAATGCCGCCCCTTGGAAAGTGCAACCGTAGCGGATAGCGTGTCGCCGGCATGTCGATCATCTATGTCATCATAGCTGTCCTTGTGGCGCTGGATCTCGTCTGGTGGTTCTCGGCGGATCGGCTTCTGCGCAAAGCGGGATTCAAGCGGGTTCGGGTTCTGCATAGCCTCTTCTTCGGTGTGCAACTCGCGGGCTTGCTCACCGTGCTTCTTTCCCGGCGCTCGGAGCTGTGGGACTGGCTTCCCCAAGCGATGACGGCGGCCGTTTACCTTTGGCATCTGCTGATCTTGCCGCTCCTGATTCCGCTCCTGGCAATTGGTGCAATCGTGGCGCTCGTTTGCTGGGTGATCGGTAAGGTCCGAACGCGAAAGCCGCACGAAACTGAAGCCGCTCAACCCGATGATGCCGGAGTGAGCCGCCGCGCCTTCCTCGCCGCCACTGCCGCTTTCACTCCCCAACTGTTCACCGTCGGCCTCACCTCCATCGCCCTCCGACAGCTCGAGCAATTCAGAGTCCGCCGGATGACCCTTGCCATTCGAGGCCTGCCCGCCGCCCTCGATGGCCTCACTATCGCGCACGTGAGCGACATGCACGCGGGCCGATTCACCCGAAGCGGGGTCCTCCGTGAGATGACCGATGCGGTGAACGATCTCCGTTCCGAGCTGATCCTGGTCACCGGCGACCTGATTAACGGCGCCCTCCACGAACTGCCCGAGGGGGTCGGCGCCGTCCGGCGCTTCGATGCGCGGTCCGGTGTTTACATGATCGAAGGCAATCACGACCTCTTCCCGGGACGCGAAGCGTTCGAAGCGGGCGTGAAAGCTTCCGGCATTCCGCTCCTGGTAAATGAAACAGAGCAACTCACCCTGCGCGGCCATCCCGTGCAGCTTCTCGGCCTGCGCTGGGGCGGACCCATCTTCCGCCGCCGCCAGGGCTACGACGACAACACCATCGCCGCCGCCTTCCAGGAATTGATTGCACTCCGCGACCCGGAGGCCTTTCCCATTTTACTCGCGCACCATCCCCATGCCTTCGACCCCGCCGCGGCCGCCCAACTCCCCCTCACCCTTTCCGGCCACACCCATGGCGGCCAATTAATGTTGAACGAGGAGACCGGTTTCGGCCCGCTGATGTTTCGCTACTGGTCGGGGCACTACACGAAAGGCGACAGCCACCTCATCGTCTCCAACGGCGTCGGCAACTGGTTTCCTTTAAGGACCAGAGCCCCGGCCGAAATCATTCACCTCACTCTCCGGCGGGGATGACAGCACAGGGTCGCGTGAAGCGGATGGCGTCGCTCTTCCTGCGAGTCGCTGGAGTGGTTTTGATTCTGGCAACCTTCGGCCTCCTCGCCTTCAAGGCCTGGCATTTTGAGCCTTCCAAATCCGGCACGTCCGCGGAGTACTGGGAATACGTCTGCGGAGTTCAACTTCCGGGGTTTAAGAGGCATCACGAGTATTCGCGTTTTGGAGGCGCGTATCCCGTCGTTGATGGCAGCGCCTATTACTACCGCTATATTCGCAGGAGATTCAAGCCATCTCAGCACCCTGTCTGCTAACCACGCGCTCACCCTTCCGCCTTCCGCCTTCCGCCTTCCGCATTCCGCATTTGCAGGCCCCACCAAACGAAAGGAGTAGTCATCATCATGTCTACGAACACCATCCGCCTTCACCGTGTCCTCCGTGCTACGCCTGAAAGGATCTACCGCGCGTTCCTTGATCCCGACGCCATGGCCAAATGGCTTCCTCCGAACGGATTCACCGGCAAGGTGCACGAAATGGAGGCGAAAGTCGGCGGCACCTACAAAATGTCCTTCACCAATTTCACCACCGGCTCGAGCCATTCCTTTGGCGGCGAATATCTCGAACTGACGCCACACGAGCGTATTCGCTATGTCGACAAGTTTGACGACCCAAACCTGCCCGGCGAAATGCGGGTGACGGTCAATCTGAACAAGGTCTCCTGCGGCACGGAATTGAGCGTTGTGCAGGAAGGCGTGCCCGCGGCCATTCCACCGGAGGCCTGCTATCTCGGCTGGCAGGAGTCGCTCATCCTTCTGGCGAAGCTCGTCGAAGCTGAGATCCCGGAATAGAGGGAATGCGGAAACGGGTAAGCATGGTGAAATGGATCCGCGGTGACACTCCCTGAGTATCCGAAGGGACTTTCCGCCTTCCGCCTTCCGCCTTCCGCCCTCCGCCTTCCCTCCCCGCAGTGCTTCGCACAGCGATGCAGGCGGGCGCCTTCCGCATTTTCTTGAATCCAAACCGCGGGCCGGCTGCATCCATTCCATAGACGCCATGGAAACTTCATACCCATCACCACCGCCTCTGCCGCTCAGCGCCCCCACCCTCACCAACGTGCGCACCTGGAACGCGCTTTGTCACGCCAGCGCCTTGCTCGGCGTTCTTGCTCATTTCCCCGGCCACCTGCTCGGGCCGCTCATCGTCTGGCTGGTTAAGCGCGGCGACTCCCCCGAGATCGATGCGCACGGCAAAGAAGCGCTCAACTTTCAAATCTCGATGCTCATCTACAACGCTGTCGCCGCGGTCTTTTGCCTGATCCTGATCGGCTTCGTTTTCCTGGCGATTCTTTGGGTCCTGAACGCCGTCTTCGTCATCATCGCCTCCATCCAGGCGAGCGACGGGAAGTTTTATCGCTACCCGATGACAATCCGGTTCATCCAATAACCCGAGCGCTAGTATTTGGGACGCCACGGCGGGCGTCCCTCCAAGATTTATCATGAATTATCTGACGCCCGTCTTCTGCCTTTGCGCGGCTCTTGTCTCGCTTGCGAACGCCGCTCCGGAGCCTGCGCCCGTCCAGGTGCTGGTTCTTGGCACTTACCATTTTGGCAATCCCGGCCAGGACCTGCATAACATGCAGGTCGACGACGTCCGCACCCCCGCGAAACAAGCTGAGCTGGCCGACGTCGCGACGCGGCTGGCCAAGTTTCAACCGACCAAGATCGCCGTCGAAGCGCTCTCGGATCGCCCCGATTTATCCTATGCGAAGTATGAGACCTTCAAACCGGAGATGCTGACGGAAAAAGCTGATGAACGCGTCCAGATCGGTTTCCGTCTCGCGAAAAACCTCGGCCATAAGATCGTTTACGCGATCGATGAAGAGTCTGACACCATCGACTACTTCCCGTTTGGCAAGGTCGAGTCGTACGCGAAGGAACACGGTCAAAGCGAACTGCTCGCAAAATTCCACCGCCAGGTCGAGGCCATGGTAAAGGAAATGGAAGTGGCTCAGAAAACCACTCCGATCCGCCTGATGCTCGCCAGGAAGAACGACCCGGCAGGCATCCTGATGGAGCATCGCGAGTTCCATTACGCTCTCCTCGGTTTGGGCGACCGCGTGACTCAGCCAGGAGCCGACTTGAATGGCGGCTGGTACCTGCGCAACGCGAAGATTTTCGCGAAGCTGACTCAGGTCACCAAGCCGGGCGACAAAGTGGTGGTACTGTTTGGAGCAGGCCACTCCTATTGGCGGCGGCACTTTGTCCAGAACACGCCGGGCTTTTCTTTGGTCGAGCCGGCAGATCTACTGCGCTGAATCCGGTTCGGCCCGCTCGGAGGGACGTCCCTCGTTCCCAAGTTGCACTTGGGAACGAATCTGTCTGGGCAGTTGGACTGCCTTTCCTCTCGCCAGCAAAGGAAATCTCACACGAAGGCCACGAAGGTCCACAAAGGGATCACATGATCATTCCATCAACACTCGCCGAAATCCGTTGTGCCCCTTTGTGTCCGTTGTGTGAGGCAAAAGTCTAGGCGGGCTTATTTTTCGGTCCAGGAGAGGCCCTCGGTGAAGATCTGCACCTTGCTCCCTCCTTCATCCGGCTTCACGAAAATCGTCAGCGACGCTTCCCCTCGCTTCCGCTTGAGGATCGACGACGCGGGGGTGACCAGGTCGCGACCGTCCGTGGCCCAGCCCTGCGCCTTGAGATTCGCCGTCAACTCGGCAACGACAGCTTTCGTGCTCGCCTTGCTCTTGAAGAGAACGTGCTCAACCATCGTCTTGTACTCGAAATCGCTCGCGTCTTTCGTCACCGCCAGGTCCTTCACGTTGAGTTGATCCTTCGCCGGCTGTGACGCCGGTTTCTCGTCGTCGTCGTCCTCATCCTCGTCATCGCCGTCTTCGTTGGTTGGCTTCTTCGACTTGCTCGACGCGGTCTCCTCCGGCTGTTTCGAATCGGGGACCTGAAATTCTTTGGGCGTCTCTCCCAGCGGCGCGACAAACTTCAGGTTGACCTCCCAGGTCTCGCCGAACGTATCGACCTGCTTGTCGGTCGTCAGTTCCCCTTCCACCTTGCCGTCTTCGTATTTGAAATTGTTCGTCCTGATCGAGCCGATCGAGCTGAAGCCCTGCTTCGAATGCGCGCTGTGGACCACCTGGCAGCCAAAGATGCCGCCGTCGTCATGGAGCGAGATAATCAGCGCGCTGCCGAGCTTGCCGAAGGCCGCATCAAAGTCCGGCTTCTTAACTTTCGAATGATCCTTTTCCGTGAACACGAGCTTGATGCTCGGCTTATCGCCAAACGGCTCCTGCCATTGGGCCGACACGTAGGCGATCTTCGCCTCCTTGCCGTTCCCCTTGAACAGGCCCGTCACCATCGGCTTCACATTGGCCGCCGGGCCCGGTTTTTTGACGACTGTGGCCGGCAGCGATTCGCCCGCCGCCAGCAGCTTCACATCAAACCGGACGTCAAATGCAGTGGGAAACATCCCTTCGGCGTCCCTCGGCTGGCTGGCTTTGCCACTAACCCGGCCGTCCTGGAGTTTCAGTTCCCCGGCCGCCTTGCCGCCGGCGCTTCGGCTCCCGATCGACGTGTTGCTACTGGCCGCGCTCCACCACTTGAGTTCCCCCGTCTTCGCAAAATTCAAAATGAGGAATGGCCGCTTGAAATCGGCGAAGCCGCCCTTCCTCTCCGATTCCCTCGACGTCTTGAGATCCTCGGCGGAAATCGCCTGCCCGGTCAAAACCACCGCGATCACATCCTCCCCGTTGGTCTCCGTCTCGTAGGCGAGCCCGTGCGACAGAGTGTAGTTCTTATCCTGGAGCATCAATGTCCCCTCGCCCGACTTGGCCCCCCCTTGCGCAAAGAGCATCGCCCCGCCACCAATGAAGGCCGTTGCCGCCAGCAGACTCATGAATTTCTTAACCATAAGGGTGCCAATCAAACGCAGAGATCGCGGCCTCCGTCGAGCCGATTTTGCCCGGAATTGTAGGGTGTTTGAAAGCCCGGCCTCGGCGGTTCGCCTGCGTTACGGGT
This sequence comes from Chthoniobacterales bacterium, assembly GCA_035941955.1. Taxonomy (GTDB): domain Bacteria; phylum Verrucomicrobiota; class Verrucomicrobiia; order Chthoniobacterales; family UBA10450; genus AV80. The sequence goes on along the minus strand of DASZDO010000085.1, from coordinate 25,422 downwards.
ATCAGACGCCGCCGGACTATGAAACGGTGTTTTCACAGCCGCTACGCAGGGTCGGCGTGGAGGCTGAGCTTTGAAATGTTTCGCGGCTGTCCGACTCGCGCCAAAATCACAGCTCGCGGGGCGGGCTTTGGTGAACGACAATCGCCAGACGGAAATGGACCAGCAAGTTAAGGTTTTTACGGTTTTTATTGCGTCCCCGAATGACTTGGGAGACGAACGACAGGCGCTTCGCGATGTGGTCGAAAGAATCAACAGCATCGTCTCGAAAGAAACCGATCTGCGCATTGAATTACTGGGCTGGGAAGACACCCTGCCGGGACGTGGAAGGCCACAGGAACTGATAAACGCGGATCTAGATAAGGCAGACCTCTTTATCGGGTGTCTCTGGAAGAAGATGGGATCATTATCTGGTCTTAGAGGCAGAACAGGTTTTGAGGAGGAATTTTACCGGGCTCTAGAACGAAACGGTAAGTCGGGTTGGCCAGAACTTTGGGTGTTTTTCAAGGAAGTTGACAGTTCGGATCCAGGTGAGCATTTACGCCGAGTTCTTCAATTCCGAGCCGAACAAGTAGAAGGAAAGCAACTTCTTTTCAGGGAGTTTAAAGAAGCCGCCGACTGGGAGCTGTTGGTAAACGACTTACTCCTTAGGCGCGTGTTGAAGTTAATTACAGCTAAGCAAGCCGCGCCGCAGGAAGCGCAGAGCACAAGCGCATTACAAAGCAAAGTCCATGTGGCAGGAGCATCCGCCGACGCTCCTAAACCCTCCCGTAAGACGGCAGAGGCTTTTACACAGCTCGCCGATTTGTTGGATGCAGCTAGCAATAAGATGAGGTCTGGACTTTTGTTATCGTTTACGAAAACGGATGCCCTCCAACCGTCAGAAACTGCCCGCCTTCTTCTCTTCGCAACGACTAACTACGACTGGCACTCCGAACGCATCCAACTCGGTACTCACGAAATCAACTCTGCATACTGGCATCGAGAAGCCCTTAAACTATCCGGACAGGAACGTCTTTTTATCCTAAGAACGTTGCTCCTTGATTCCTCGTTGACAAAACCAGGTTGGTTTTGGGTAGACGGCTGGGGAGTTCGAACTGCCCTTTGGCTCCATTATTTAGCGATTAGTGACTCGGATGAATTAGCGCGCGAGGCCACCGTGAATCTTGCGACAAGGACGAATTTTCCCTTGTTTAAAGGGAAAAAGGGCGAGCCCAAACCTATTGTTCAAATACTAACGGACAAGAGTGAGACTGTCCGGTCAGCAGGCCTTAATTATATAGCCGCCCACGGACGGATCCGCGATCTCGCGACGCTTGACCCGGTTTTCCGTGATGCCTCCGCAGACATTCGTGCCAAAGCAGAGCGTGTCGCACGGCTTATTAGGCTACGCGAAGACCCCGACGGCGAGACTAAGAAGAGCATTGAACAGTCGGATATATTCGACGAGCCAATGCTTGCCGCATTGTCTGCGGATTTGGACAAGATTTCAAATGAGACGCTTCGCGCTGCCCTTCTCCATCCGACCGGGATGTTGCGTGCCTTCGCAGCAAAGGAACTATTATGTCGAGGGAGCGTCACTCAGGAATTGGGGCGAATACTCTGCGTCGATTCGATTAACGCCATCAAGGAGTGCGGTTATGTTGCCTTGGCGAAGAGCGACGCGGACGACCCTTCCCTCGATATTCGGAAGGCGTTGGCAAGTCACTTTCTGACCTATGAATCCGATTGGGAAAAGGCGGATCCGAACGCAGTGATCAATGCTCGATTCGACCGGTTGCCTCCTGATGCTCTATGGCAAAGAGTTGCGGCTTTTGATCGCGATAGTCACCTAGCTTTGAGGGCCCTCGGTCGTCGCCATTTCGCCACTGCCCGGGAACTAATCCGAGCCGAAGTTGACGACGAATTCCGGAAAAAGGCCATCGTGGCTGAGAGCAGGTTGCCGAAAACACCGGAGCTTCCCAATCTGCGCATCTTTATGGGATTTGGACGCTCCGATCCGGTTGAAGACGTCAGGGAATCGCTTCTGGATATTGCTATCGAAATACTAGCCGGACACCCCGATGTTCACGACCGGCCACTATATCTCGGTTCCCTCTCAAACGATTTGTCGAAAGCCCCACGCACCGTTGCTTGTCTTTCCGCGCTTGCCGCAGTTGGAAACGCAAGCGACCGAGAGGCGGTTAAGCCGCTGATTACATCTGAAGGGCCGCTTATTTCTGTCTCGGCGGCAGCTGCCTATTTCAAACTTTCCCCCAGCGCAGTGCTTGCTGCCAAGGACGTATTGCTAGCGCCATCCGAACACCGCGTATGGATTGTTGTTCTACTCGCGCTTCAGAGTAACGACAAGAGCATCTGGCCTGTTTTGGAGCATTTGCTGGGAAGCGAAAACTCTGACATCCGCAGAATAGTCGCCTATTACGCGACCGAAATTCTTCCCAACGCGCATCTCAAAACCCTCCTAGATAATTACCTTAACCGTGGCAGGTATTTCTACGACGTAGTGGTACTTCTTGATCGGACTCTATATGCTCCCTCATTTATGAAGCGCCATCTGCGTCTAGAAGAACGTGAATACTTAAGGAAGTGGGAACTCGGTGGGTTCCAATTCCCACCGCCGCGAGCTCTAAGACCCAAGCGGTCGAAAAAGAAGAAAGTGCGATCCCCTTAGATTGGCGCTATTGCTGGCTCGAGTAAGCCTCTCCGATCGGCGAATGAGAGCAGGGTCGGCGGCACTTACGTTTTTCCCGCCGTTTTGTTCTTCGAGTTCGGCGGGCCTTGACCATCCTTCACTAAGCCTTCTCCGAAGGCGTCCGCGAGCCGGCGGCGGGCAGGCGATGTGTTGATCGATCAAGACCGGGTTTCCGTCGGGATCCATCAGGATCAGGCTGGCCGGGCCGGTGGTGGATTCCGCAAACGCGAGAGGAACTTCGGCTGATTATTTCCGTAGGAACGGACAAGCAATGAAAACGATTAACTGTTATCTCGTTCCTGTCTTATTCACCTGTTGCGCTTTATTCCTGGCCGGATGTGAAACCGGTTCAAGCTCGAATGAGTCCGGTTCGAGCACCGGCACTTACAGCCATTCTTCTTCGGACGTCGATCTTTCGATGCCTCCTTCTCGGGTTACACATGGCTATGATGGCACTGAGGCCCCGACTTACGTGCCTTCAACTAGCACGGCACCCACGCAATCGACCGAAACGACACATGGGCAGTCGCCTCCGAACGTCCACGTCCCAACTGGTCCAATCGATTGGGACCAGACGAAAAAGTAAGGCAATGTTTACGTTTTCCCGCCGTTTAGTTCTGCAAGTTCGGCGGGCTGGGCGACGTGTTGATCGATCAGGATCGGGTTTCCGTCGGGATCGATCAGCATCAGGCTGGCGGGGCCGGTGGTGGATTCATCTGCCGCTACGCCTCGACATAGCCGTTTCGACGAAGCTCAAGGCCCTGAGCCCAGCCGAAGGGCGAGGCGACTACAGCGCGGCGCGTGCAAGCAAACAAGGAGCGGCGGTTTACAACCGCCGTTTGTTGAGGCCGGCGGCTTCAAACCGCCGCTCCTTGGATAGGGGACCGAGCACGAGCAGGATTAAGGAGGCGACTAGCCGCGACGAGCGAGTGATGCGAGGCTTTCCGAACCGCTCGCCAAATCCGCGATGACTCCGCCTCGATTCCCGAAGCCTCTTCTCGCCTGGGGCATAACGCTGCTCGCCCTCGGCGCGGTCGCGGCCGCCATTTGGGCGGTCGCGCCTGACTATGCGACGGTGCGGGCGGGCCGGGCGGATGCGGGTTATCTCGAATCGGGTGATTGCCGAAAATGCCACGAGACGAACTACACGAGCTGGCATGCCACCTTTCACCGCACGATGACGCAGGAAGCAGGTCCACAGAGCATCCTGGGTGATTTCGAACGCGAGAACACCATCACCTATCAGGGCGTTCGCGCCGAGATGGTGCGCGAGAAGGGCGCCCACTGGATGAAGTTCACCGGCGTAGACGGAAAAACGCAACGGCACGAAATCGTGCGCACGGTCGGTTCCCGGCGAATCCAGCAGTACCTGACGAAGACCGGCGATACCTGGTCGCGCCTGCCGGTCGCGTACGATCTGGTTCAGCGCCGCTGGATCCACCTGAACGGATCGTTCTTTTATCCCGATGGAACCGCTTACACCCAGCACGTCGCGGAATGGAATGTGAACTGCGTCTTCTGCCACAACGTGAAGGCCCAGCCCGGCCTCAATTGGGACAACCGAACGTGGAAGACGGAGGTGGCCGAACTGGGCATCGCCTGTGGCGCCTGTCACGGGCCGGCGGGCGAGCATGCGCAACACGCTCTTTCTCCCGTCACGCGATATCGCTGGAACCTGAAGGAGCAAATCGCGCCGGCCCGATTAGTCACCAACCCGCGCCGGCTGGACTCGGATCGTTCGGCGATGATCTGCGGGCATTGCCATGGCCAGCGTATTCCCGAGCCGCCCCAACGAATCCGGCCAATGATGAGCGTGGGCGATCCGTACGACCCGGGCAAGAATTTGCACGAGTTCTACAAGCCGGTGCAGCGCGAGGACAAAGTGGAGTCGGCCGAGGGCCCGCACGGGGAAAAGGTCTCCTTCAGTTTTGCCACGCGTTTCTGGCCGGACGGCTCGCCCAGGCTAACCGCTTACGAGTATCAGGGGATGACACGCTCGAAATGTTTTACCGCGGGCAAGCCCGGCAACCGCATCACCTGTATCTCCTGTCACTCCATGCATGACGGCGATCCGCGCGGCCAATTGACGGAGAGAATGAAAACGAACGCGGCCTGCATTCAGTGCCACCAGCAATTCACGACGCCCGCGCAACTCGTGGCCCATACCAAGCATCCCGCCGAATCGACCGGCAGCCTCTGCTACAACTGCCACATGCCAAAGATCGTCTATGGCATCATGGCCGCGCATCGGACCCATGATATTACCAACCCGCGGCCTGAAGAGACCGTTCGCCTCGGCAAACCGAACGCCTGCAATCAGTGTCACCTCGATTGGTCTGCCAACCGCGTTATCGCCGCAACGAAACGCCTCTGGCCCGACGCCTACAAAGAAAGCAACCCCGGCGACCAGCATTTCGATGAACCAGAAGGACAGCGCTCGCTTTTCGCCGGCGATGCCGTCATGCGCGCCCTGACCGCCGCAGCGATGACGCCCGCCACGGACGCAACCGCTCCGTTACTTCTGGAAGCGATGCAGGATACTTATCCCATTGTGCGGTATTTCGCGGCTAATGCCCTCGCCGGCCGGCGTCCCGCCCTGCCGAAGCCCGACTATCTGGCTCCGGCACGAGTGCGTGAGGCGACGCTGCAAACCTGGTATCCACTCTGGCCCGCGGAGTTGCGGCAGGCTGCGCGCGAGGCTCGGGAAAGGCTGGCCGCGCAACGGTCCGAGACGGATGTCGAGGTCGGCGAATAAGCTCGCCTCCCGGCGCTTCCGCGGTTTTCCTTCTGCGTCGATGCCTTCTCCTTCTCATCCTGGCGCAGGTTTGATCCGGCAAGGCTGGATCTCGCTGGCTCTCTGGATTGCCTTCGGCATTCTCATCGAAGGTTTCAGCGCCTTTCGCTCTCCCGCGTATCTCGATGACGCGGTGCGCCGCGAGATGTTCCGGCTGGCCCACGCCCATGGCACGCTGTTGAACCTCGTCTTGCTCGGTGCCGCCATTTGCGCCCATCTCAATCTGATCCGGCTGGGTCCCATGACATCGCTCGGGCTACGCTCCGCTGTCCTCTTGTTGCCAGCCGGTTTCCTCTTCGGAGGTCTGTGGCATTTCAAGGATGAACCCGGACTTGCCATTGTGCTCGTGCCGTTGGGTGCGGTGCTCCTGCTCGCCACCGCGGTTTATATCAGTCTCACTTTGCCGCGGCGGTGATCCGCGGCCTTCGTCTCAATCCGCCCTAAGCGGATTCTGCTGGTCAGATGATTGTCGACCTTGCTCTCATCGCCATCCACCTCGATCCTTCCCTATGAGAACCTTTGTCAGCAGGGCCACGATATTGATTGCCTGTCGCGCGATAGCCTTATGCGCGATGCTTTTCCCGGTGGTCGCACTCGGCCAGGTTCATGGGCAATCTACCGGTGATATCCAGGTGGACGCGCCCGCCCTCCGGCCGTCCAATATTCCTGCGAGTCACGCGCCAAATGACAAGGACCGGCCGGGTCCGCTGGTGGATCGGCTTGGGAATGTTCTCTATCGTCCGTTCAATAGTTTCGGCGAAGGCGCGAACGAAGAGGCCGGACCGGCCGGGGCTTTTGCCTTTGTGCCTGGCCACTACTATACCTCGAACTATTCCTCCCGAGTCATAACTCAATATGACGCGGCCGGCACTGTCGTAGGGTCGTATACGGTCCCCTCTGCCTTAGGCCAGGAAGTGCAAGGGTTGGCCTTCAGCCCGGACGGTCTCCTTTACGCAACCTTGGGGCGCGGTTCTGATGGCTTTGCCGTTCTTGCTTTGCGAAGCGACGGCAGCGTAGCGGCGAGTTACGAAGGGTCGGTTTACGTAGCGGGTAACCTTTCTTATGGCAAGATCGGGCTGGACAGCCAATACCTCTACGTTTGCGGGCAGAATGTGTTAACCAGATTTCGTCTGGGGGACCCGTTGTCTGGCACACCGATCTACATGGGAAACCAGATCTTCGATGTGAAGCCCCTGCCTAATGGTCACCTGTTCGTCGCCTCGGCCTACAGTGTCGATGAGATAACCACCAGCGGCGCATTGGTGCGGCATATTCCACTGACGGGTGGTCAATTTTTCACGGACATTCGCGGCATTGAATACAATCCCGCGACCAACATTCTTTTTGTGACGCATCTTGGGTCCTCCAGCTTTTCTTTCAAGATCATGCGCATCAATGCCACGACCGGCGCCTTGCTCAGCAGTGCCACCTTTATCTACGCGGATGATTTGTTTCTCGATTCCTCCGGCAAGCTTCTGGTCGGAAGCCGCACCGAAGATCCCACTTTTTATTCACAGGACCTGGTCCCAGGGAATAGCCTTAATGGCGGGCAGCAAATGTTTGTGACGCAATATGCCCCGGTGCACGCATTGAATATCTCCACGCGGATGCGGGTGGAGACCGGTAATAACGTCCTCATCGGCGGATTCATCATCACCGGCACCGCGCCCAAGACTGTGGCTGTGCGCGGCATCGGTCCTTCGCTGATCCCGTTCGGCATTTCGGACGCGCTGACCGATCCCACCCTCGAGTTGCGCGACAGCGATGGGGCGTTAGTTCGGCAAAATGACAATTGGCAGGACGATCCTCCGCAAGCGTCCCAGCTTACCAATCTGGGTCTTGCCCTCCAGCATCCAAACGAGTCGGGCATCGTCGAATCGCTTTCACCTTCCGCTTACACCGCGATCCTGGCGGGAAATAACGGAGGGAGTGGGGTGGGCCTGGTGGAGATTTATGACACGAACCCGACCGCCGATTCCCACCTGGCCAATATCAGCACACGCGGCCTTGTTCAGGCGGGGAACAATGTCATGATCGGCGGGTTCATTCTGGGCGGGGCCAACAACACGAATGTAGCCGTGCGCGGGATTGGACCATCCCTGGCCCCGATTGTCGCTGACCCTGTGCTAGGCGACCCAACCCTGGAGCTGCATGATGGCAATGGCGCGCTGCTCATCTCGAATGACGACTGGCAGGACGATCCTGCACAAGCGGCACAATTGAGCACTCACGGTCTCGCTCTCCAGGACGCCAACGAGTCTGGAATCTTCGCGTCATTGCCGCCAGGCGCCTTCACCGCCATCCTGGCAGGAAACAACGGCGGCGCGGGCATCGGATTGGTCGAGATTTATAACGTGCACTAATGCTTTCGGAAGCGTGCCGCTGCCGTAGCAACGGTCCGGCGGCCGCGGGATCGCCGTTCCGAGTCGCGTCAAACGCCCCGACAGAGCGAGGCGGCTACAGCGCGGCAAAAACGTCCAACCTCCAATGACGAGAGATTTGCAAATGCCGACGCTTCGCGCAGCCGAAGCCTACAGGAGACGGCGAAACAGCGGAAATTGCGAAATGCTTTGATCAATCGATCCGTGTGAGAAAACATCCGGTGTAATGTCTCTCCCGCTCCAGCTCGGACTGGTTTATCTGATCTCGGAAGTGCTGCTGACGGTAACGCGCCGCTCGCGCAGCCGCACCGGGACGAAGCAGGACCGAAGCACGCTCGGCGTCATATGGCTGGTGATCATGGCGAGCATAACCGCGGGAGTTTACGTGGCGAGGAATTGGCCGGCCGCGGCGCTGCCGCATGGGGAAATGTTTGCGCTATTGGGAGTAGTCCTGTTTGTCGCGGGGCTCTTCCTGCGCTGGTGGGCCATCATTACGCTCGGCCGGTTTTTTACTGTGGATGTGGTGATCGAAAAAGACCATGAGGTGGTCGAGCGGGGACCGTTTCGCGTCGTGCGTCATCCTTCCTACACCGGAGTGCTGCTGGCCTTCGTCGGTTTTGCTTTCACCCTCCGCAATTGGGCGGCGCTGCTCATCGTGCTCGTGCCGATCTTCGCCGCCTTTATTCGCAGGATGAACGTGGAGGAGGATGCGCTCTCGCGTGCGCTCGGCTCCCGCTACGCCGATTACATGAGACGCACGAAGCGGCTCGTGCCGTTTATTTATTGACCCTCCTCCAGTAGCCGCGGCGACCTACGGCGGGCAAGCTGTTGGCGGAACACAGGTATGCTGCCTGTGCGGCTGTGTTCCGCGAAGATCGCAGCTGATTATTTTCCGGCAGCGCGATGGTCGGTGTAAGCAATCCTGGTCCGGATGCGGCCTTCTTTACCGAGCATTGAGCCGACCATTTCGGAAGTCGACTCGATAGGCACCGGTTTGCCGTCAGGCATAAGGCGGTAACGCGTCATCGCTTCGAAACGATCGATCTTCGCGATCAGCTTTACCCGGGTGGGCTTGGTGGAGGTAAAGCGGACTTCTTCGATGAACGGCGTTGGCCCGCTCGTGTCGACGACGACTTCGCCGGTCGCATTGGCGGAGATGTCGGCGTCGCTGACCATGACGCTTTCTTTCGGAAGTGAGGCAAAGCGGAAAATGGTCCGGCCATTCGCATCGACGGCACTGGTCGCCGGCTTGGCAAAATATCCGGCGACGCGACCGTAATAGGCCTGGCGACGCCTTGCCAGCGCCTTGCGAAAAAGCTTCAGTTGATCGGCATCGGGCGGCTTTCCGTCGATGGAGATCAAGGTCCAGCGCTGGTCGAGGGGTTTCGCCGGATCCCATCGGTCTACTAGGACGCCCTGCTCCTTCTTGTCGCCCTCGACTCCCTCCGTCCGCACGGTTCGCGTGTAGGCATAATCTTCGGCCGTGACCGTGCGAGCGTGCTCGACGATTCGCTCCTTTAACGCATCGGCGTCGGGGGCGGCAGTTTGGGCGGGCAGAAGAGGAACGAGCGGGAGGAGAGAAAGCAAGGCAGGGAGAAAGAAGCGGCGTTTCATCGGCGAAACCTTCTACACGTGCGAGAGGCAGACGTCCAGCGGCCGGCGGGCTGGGGCCTGCGGCCCAACATCCAACTCAAAAAAAGAGTCGGCGTGAGTCTGCGTAATGCGTAAATGAAAAGAGGTGAGTCATGAGAAAAGTGTTTGAGCATCCCAATTTCCACGAAGTAGGGCATTGCGAATCGATCCTGAACAGCCACGACATTGCGACGACGATCAAAAATCAAGATGTCTCGTCTTTAAGCGGCGAAGTGCCTTTCGCTTCGGCGTTTCCGGAATTGTGGGTTCTGGACGACAGCACATACGACAAGGCGGTCGGTTTGCTGCGCGATTATCATGACAGCGCCAGGCAGAACGCCACGCGCCCGGATTGGACTTGCGCGGGTTGCGGAGAGTCCGTTCCGGGCACATTCGATTCGTGCTGGCGCTGCGGCCAGGCCAAGCCCTGAAGCGTGCAGGCCGTGGTCGTGCCCGGCGGGGTCGACCGGGAGCAACGGCTTGATTTTATGCTTTATGGGATTTTCTTGTTTCGCTAACCTACCTGGATGAGTTCCGAAACCCCCGAAAAGGGACTGGATGCGACGACGCGAGACTTTGCCAACGGGCAGAAAGTCTTCAACCGCTACACCCTGATCAAGACCCTGGGCCGCGGCGGGATGGGCGTGGTCTGGCTGGCGCGCGACGAAGAACTCGAACGCAATGTGGCGCTCAAGTTTCTGCCCGAGCTGATCATTCACGATCGCGCGGTGCTGGGCGACATGAAACGCGAGACCCGGCGCAGCCTGGATCTCACCCACAAGAACATCGTCCGCATTTACGACTTCGTGCACAGCGAGCAATCGGGCTGCATTTCGATGGAGTACATCGACGGCGACACGCTTTCCAATTTGCGCGCGGACAAACCGCACAAGGTCTTCGAGCCGCACGACCTGAAAGATTGGACGAGCCAGCTTTGCGATGCGCTCGATTACGCGCACAACCACGCGCGAATCATTCACCGGGACCTCAAGCCGGCCAACCTGATGGTGAACACGCGCGGCGACCTCAAGGTTTCCGACTTTGGCATTTCGCGCAGCTTGAGCGACTCGGTCAGCATGCTGACGATGGAGCAGGGCCGGAGCGGGACCCTGGTGTTCATGAGTCCGCAGCAGCTCGATGGCGAGCGCGGCAGTCACCTGGACGATATTTACTCCTTCGGCGCCACCATTTACGAGCTTATCACGAGCAAACCGCCCTTTTCCTCGGGCAATATCGACCGGCAGATCCGCGAAAAAATTCCGCCGTCGATGGCGGTGCGCCGCAAAGAGCTCGAGATCGAGGGCGAGCCGATCGATGAAACTTGGGAAAAGGTGATAGCCGCCTGTCTGGCCAAGGAGCCGGCGCGCCGTCCGCAATCGTTCGCCGAGATTGCGCAAAAGCTGGAGATCGCTTCGCCGAAGACGGTCCGGGCGCGGCAGGCGGTCGAGGAGAAAGCGAAAGCTAGCGGCGGACTTCTCGAATCGATCCTGGCGCTGAAGTCGAACCCAATCGCCCTGATCGGAGCCGGAGCCGCAGTGCTCTTCATCGGGGCGGTGGCGGTATGGTCTTTTGGATTTCGTAAACCAGCTCAGCCCGCAGCGGCCCAACCACAGCCAGTAGCAATCTCCAAGACTGATGAAAGCGGCGCCAACGCGTTCGGAGGAGTGATAGTGAATACGTCGCCATCCCGCGCGACCGTCACCCTGGGCGGGATGGATGCCGGGAAGAGTCCCATCACGTTCAAGGGAATCCGCGCCGGCAAATATCCATTGCGAATTTCGCTCGACGGCTACGCGCCGGTCGAGAGGGAGGTCGAAGTCAAAGCCGGTCAGTTCGTTGATCTGGGAACCATTGCTCTCCAGCGCAGCTCCGGGATGACCGAGCATGCGAAGGCCGTGATCGAGCCCCGGGATGAGCCGCGGCAGGAACCAAGACCCAATCCCAGCGACCCAAGTGCTCCGGGGTTCCAGCCTACCGTGCCTTTAAACGATTTCAGCGGCGGTTAATTCGAAAGTTATGAAACACTTAATCAAATACGTGCTCCCGGTTTTTCTTTTGTCGGCGACCGCGCCTCCGCTTTCAGCGCAGATGGACAGCATCGTCCGTGGGATCCTGGATCATGCGGCGAACCAAAGGAGGCAGGCGCCCACAGCGCCGCCGCGTCAAACTCAAACGACAAGGCAATCCACCTCGAGGCAATCGGCCCCCCGACAGGCGAAACGGCCGTTCGACGGCACCTGGCTGGCCACGCAATCCAAGACCAATCCTCAAACCCAGCAGACGATCAGCCGGACCTTCACCATGATCATAAAGGATGGGAAAGCGACCAAGACGCTCGACACCACCAACGCTTCCTCACCCGACAAGCCATTCTACGCTTCCATCTATGAATTGCAGCGGAGGTGGACCTACAGTTCGATCGATTGCACCGAGCAGGGGACAAGCCTCACCGTCCAGTGGAGTCCCGGTCAATTGGCTGATTGGGCTCCGAAAACCATTCCCAATCCCGTCGTCGAGGGGTTTGGAGCGCCCATGGCTGAAACCTCCGTCTACAAACTCAAGGGCGACGAGCTGACCAGGATCAACGATCCGAACGGATTAGTCTATCGTCGCGCGAAGTAGGCACCAAGTGGAGGGACGCCCGCCGTGGCGTCCCATTATCTTCGTTCGCTGGACGGGACGGCGCCCGTCCCTCCAACTAAGGCACACAGCTCAGCACTTGAAGAACTCAAACTCGCCTTCGAAGCCTTTGAGCGGGTGAGCGCCGGCCGGGTCGCACTTCATGAACGGTTCGAGCTTCGCCTTGGCCGCGGCGCTTGCCATGAGCAAAATACCTAACGAGCCGGCCAGTTTTTCCATCCGGAAAACGAAGATGACCTCCTTGCCGATGAGGCTCTCCTCGCCCATCGACCGCATCCCTCCGCTCGAGACCAGCCCGTGATGCAAGACCAGCCTGAAGCGCGGCTCATTTTTCTGAAACTGCTTTAGCTTCTGCAAACCAGCCGCGACGTTCTCCGCGCCTTTCTCGTCATCGTGCCAGTAGGCCAGAAAGCCGTCGCCGAGATACTTGTCGATCTCGCCATGATTTTCTTCCACGATTTCCTTGCAGGCGGCGACCCAGCTGCCGACCAGCGTGGCCAGCTTGTCGCTGACCATGCTCCGGCTGAGCGGCGTGAAGTTTTCGATGTCCGCCACCAGGAGCCAGACGGGAATGTTAGCGGTCTCGCGGATGGTTTGCTGGGCCATGGTCGTGCGAAGCTCGGAGGAGATCTCCTCGGGCTGCCGAAAGGTGAAGGCGGTCTCGCCCACGGTGATCTGATCCATGTCGCAGAGCCGGACCGGCTGGTGGACGCGGCGCTTGTTCAGAAAAGTGCCGTTGCTGCTGCCGAGATCGATGAGCCAGAACTCGCCGACGTTTTGCAGATTGATGATGGCATGGCGGCGTGAGACCTTCGGCGAATCCAGGACGACAGCGCTCTTCGGAGATCTGCCTAACGAGCAGTTCCCGTGAATGACGATGCGCTCCCGGCCCGGTGATTCCAGAAACGCTGCTCCTTCTTCCAAATCCACGAGAGCGTTTTAGTCGAACGCCCGGAAAAGGAAAGCCTCCACATTTGGTTGCCGGAAACCGGCGAATTGCGGCAACGTGAGGAATGCAACTTCGCCGATTCTCGCCTTGGGCCGTGGTATGTCTGTCTATCGCGCTCTCCAGTCGCGCCGCTGAGCCCGATCCACTGGAAGCCGCGCGCGCCATGGTGGAGGCAGAGCGAAAATTCTACCAGACCGGCCAGGAAAAAGGAACGCGCGCCGCCTTCCTCGCATTCCTGGCCGACGACGGGATCGTCTTTCGGCCCGGGCCGCTCAATGGAAAAGAGGTCTGGGGAAAACGCCCTGAAACCGGTTTCGACCTGGTCTGGGAACCGACCTTTGCCGCGATGTCGCGCAGCGCCGATTTCGGATATGACACGGGTCCGGCGAGGTGGAGAGCGAACAAGAAGGAAGAAAAATTCACCGGTCACGGACAGTTTGTTTCCATCTGGAAAAAACAAAAGGATGGCTCTTGGAAGGTGGCGCTCGATTTAGGGATCGAGAATCCCGAGCCGCCTGGGAAGATCGAAGCGTTGCGTATCGTCGAGCCGGAAAAAGAAGCGGCCGGTCCGACAGATCCAGCCGCGAGAAAAAATGCCTTACAGAAGGAGCAAAACGCCTTCGTCGCTTTAGCGAAACTCGATTTCACGAAAGCGTTTCGCAACGCCGCGGCCAATGAGGTGCGGCTCTATCGCGACGGCTCTTTCCCTGCACTCGGCCAGGAGGCCGCAACCCGGTTACTCGGCCCGGAACAAGCCGGCGTCACAATGGAAATCATGAAGGGCGACATCAGCGGCAGCGCCGATCTGGCTTATCACTATGGCAAGTACACCGACGGCAGGCCGCAAGGCGCCACAACAGGCCATTTCTTTCAGATCTGGCAGACGGACGCCACCGGATCGTGGAAGCTCGTGCTCGACTGGCAACAGCCGTTGCCGAAGAAATAGCGGATCCTGGCATGGTTAATACGCGCTGTAGCAACGGCGCTATGTCGCCGTTCCGAGCGTATCGTCACGCCACGACAGAGCGGGGCGGCGACAGCGCGGAAGATACAATCAAAGCGCGGCCACATTCAGTGCTGTAGCCACGGTCCGAGCTGCAGGATCGCCCTGTCGCCGGCAGAGCGAAAAAATACTGAATCCAATCCTGGGTCTCCCTGCATCTCATCTTGGAAACCGCGCAAATGCAGACGCTCTTCCAGGACCTCCGTTACGGCTTGCGCCAGCTTCTCAAGCGTCCCGGCTTCACCTTTCTTGCGATCGTTTCAATGGCGCTCGGCATCGGGGCCAACACCGCCATCTTCAGCCTCGTCGATACCGTCGCGTTCCGTCCCCTGCCCGTTCGCAACGCTTCCGAGCTCCAGGAACTCTACGGCACGCTCCATAACGGCGCCGACTACACGCTCCAGTCCTATCTCAACTACAAGGATTACCGCGATCGCAATCAGGTTTTCTCCGGGTTGATGGCCTATCGCATCGCCGTCGCCAGCCTGAGCCACAACGGCAACAACGAGCGCGTCTGGGGCACCATGGCCTCCGCCAATTACTTCGATGTCCTCGGCGTTCCGCCCCTTCTCGGTCGCGGCTTTATCCCGGAGGAAGATCAAACCCCGAAATCGCACCCGGTCGTCGTGCTGAGTTACGGTTGCTGGCAGAAACGTTTCGCTTCCGACCCCTCGATCGTCGGCCGCACGGTCCTGGTGAACAACGTGCCGTTTACGGTTATCGGTGTGGCGCGGAAAGGTTTCATCGGCACCGATGTCGCCTATGCGCCGGAATTCTGGACGCCCATGATGATGGGTCCGGTAATCGAACCGGGCAGCAACTGGCTCGAAAGTCGAGACAGCGACAATAGTTTCGTCATCGGACGCCTCAAGCCGGGCATCACCAAGGCGCAGGCGGAGGCGTCCCTGCGCGCGCTGACTTTCGAGATGGGGAAGGAACACCCGAAAGAGAATGCGGGGCGCGGCATCGAGCTGATTCCGCCCGGACTGTTCATTCCCGACATCCGGAACGGTGTGTTCGCCTTCACCGCCGTTCTCGGAGCGGTCGGTTTCCTCGTCCTCCTCCTGGCGTGTGTGAACCTGGCCAATTTGCTCCTCGCGCGCGCCACGGAACGGCGCAAGGAAATCGCAATCCGCCTCGCCGTCGGGGCGAGCCGGCGCCGGCTCATCCGGCAATTGATGACCGAGAGCGTCATGCTTTCGCTGGCCGGCGGCATTTTCGGTGTGCTGATCGCAGCCGCGATCAATCGGATCGTGCAGCGGGTCGATTTTCCCATCGACATCGCGCTCGTCTTCGATCTGCGGATCGATTGGCGCGTGCTTTCCTTCACCCTCGGTCTGTCGGTCCTTACCGGAATGCTTTTCAGTCTGATTCCTGCGCTGCAATCATCGAAACCCGAGCTGGTTCCGGCGTTGAAAGACGAAACTTCGATGGCCGGGTTCCGCCGGTCCCGTTTGCGCAATAGCCTGGTCGTCGCCCAGGTCACGCTCTCGCTCGTGCTCCTCATCAGCGCCGGCCTGATTGTGCGAAGTTTGCAGGAAGCGCAACGGATGCGGCCCGGATTCAATCCGGAGAACGCCGTCGCGTTTTCGTTTGATGTCGGGTTGCAGGGCTACGACGAAACGAAAGGGCGCGCCCTGCAAAAGCAGGCGCTGGAGCGGATCCGGTCTCTTCCTGGAATCGAGGCTGCCGCCCTGGTCGACAACATCCCGCTCAGTCTCAATTACAACAGCTCGACCATTTACCTCGAGGGACAACCGCCTACTCCCAGCGCCCAGCTTCCACTCGCCATTCCCAGCTCGGTCAGCCCCGATTACTTCCGGACCATGGGGATCTCACTTCGCGGCCGTGATTTCACCGACCAGGAAGAAAAGCTGGAACATCGGGTCGCGATCGTGAACGAGACCTTCGCGAAAAAGTTTTTCCCGGGCCAGGATCCGGTTGGAAAACGGTTCAATTTCAGCGGCGCGGACAAACCGTTCTGGGAAATCATCGGCGTCTGCGGCGACGGCAAATACAACAGTTTGGGCGAAGAACCGAAGGCCGCGCTGTTCCGGCCGCAACTGCGCGACTACAGCACCGCAGTCTCAATGGTCGCACGAACAAAAGGCGATCCGAAAACGGTCTTGGCGGCCATGCAGCGCGAGATGCGGAACCTCGATTCGACGCTGCCTCTTTACGGCATGAAGACACTCAAGGACCACATGAAGATCCCGCTTTTCCCGGCGAAGATCGCAGCGGGAGCGCTCGGCAGTTTCGGGGTGCTTGCGCTGGTCCTGGCGGCGGTGGGCATTTACGGCGTGATGTCGTATGTGGTAGCCGGGCGGACGCGCGAGATCGGGTTGCGCATGGCGCTGGGGGCGCAGACTGGAAACGTGCGCGGCTTGATTCTGCGGCAAGGCATGACGCTCGCGCTCATTGGTTCCGTCATCGGGCTGGCGATCGCGTTTGTCGCCACTCGATTGCTCAAGAGCGTGCTTTACGGCGTCGACGCCATGGACCCGGTAACGTTTATCGGCGTAACCTTCCTGCTCGCGACCGTGGCGCTGCTCGCTTGCTGGATCCCCGCGCGCCGCGCCAGTCGCGTCGATCCGATGGTCGCCCTGCGGGCGGAGTGAGGCACGGTCCGCTACAGCGCTCGCCCTAATTCCCGCGCGCGTTCTTGCAATAGTTCGCCGGCGCGCATCATGGCCCCCTGCATGGTGACGGGTTCTCGCGCGAGCACATAAAGGCCCTCGAACAGGCTGCGCACGGCCGCCGATTCGCTGGTGGCGCCAACAATCGCGAATACGCGCTTCCCCGATTCGTGCGCCAGCCGCGCTACTCCGGCCGGCACTTTCCCCTCCAGGGTTTGCGCATCGAGACGGCCCTCGCCTGTGATCACGACATCTGACCGCTCAATCGCGGCCTTCAGCCCAACTGCTTCGGCCACCACCTCAAAACCGGGACGAACGCTCGCCCCGCAAAAACTCATCAGCCCGAATCCTAATCCGCCGGCAGCACCTGCACCGGCCGCGTCCCTGAAATCGCAATCCAAGTCTCGCGCAATGACCTCGGCGAGTCGTGAAAGCGCGCTTTCGAGCAAGTCCAGTTCATCTGGCGCCACGCCTTTCTGCGGGCCAAATGTTCGCGTCGCGCCGCGCGCTCCAAGCAGGGGACTCTTCACATCGACGGCGGCGATGATTTGCGGAAAGGGGACAGCCGCCTTTACATCGCGAACGATTCTGGTGAGATTTACCAATTCCGCCGGGCCATTCGTTAACTCGCGTTCTTCCGCGAGAAAACGAAAGCCCAAAGCGCGCGCCATGCCAAAGCCGCCATCGTTCGTCGCGCTTCCGCCGAGACCGACCGTGATCTCACGAGCACCGCGCTGCGCGGCATCGAGCAGCATTTCTCCCACGCCATAGGTATTGGCGCGCATTGGATCGCGTTCGTGCGGCGCAATTCGCCACATGCCGGCGGCTTCGCTCATCTCCATCACTGCCGTGCTTTGGTCGCGCAGCCAAACGTAGCGGGCCGCGATCGCGCTCCCGAGTGCATCGTGTGAATCGCACTCAACCCAGTCACCCGCACAGGCCTGGCAGATCACATCGGCCGTTCCCTCCCCGCCATCCGCCACCGGAGCGACCTCAATCGTGGCGGCCGGCAGGACATCGCGCAGTCCAGCGGCGATATTGTCCGCCACTTCGCGGGCGCTGAGCGATCCTTTGAATTTATCGGGAGCAATAAGAACTCGCACGTCGGAATATTCTCACACAAAGCTCACAACGGGGCACAAAGGGTATATTCAATTTGATCACCTTTGTGACCTTTGTGTGAGTCTCTGCTGACCGCTAGGTTAATTTCCGTTCCAAAATCTCTCCCACGAGCCCGGGATTCGCCTTCCCTTTCGAAAGCTTCATCACCTGCCCTGTGAGGAAATTCAGGGAGGCAAGGTTTCCAGCTTTGAAATCTGCGACCGGCTTCGGATTCTCCGCAATCACCTGATCGCATAGCGTTTCAAGCGCAACCGTGTCGCTCAGTTGCTCGATCCTTTTCTCAGCTACGATCGCCGCCGCGGACTTGCCGCTGGCAAACATCTCCGCAAACACCTCCTTCGCCTGCTTGCTGCTGATCCTGCCGTCGTCAACCAAGTTTACCAAATCATCGAGGGCCGAGGGAGCGATCGGGCAGTTGGCGATCGTGCGCCCCTCCCGGGCGAGCGCACTTTGGAGATCGTTTAGAATCCAGTTCGCGATTTGTTTCGGTTTGCGTGCGCCTTTCGCGGCCGTCTCAAAATAACCGGCAAGCGCGAGATCGTCCGCCAGAACGCCCGCATCGTAGGCACTCAGCTCATACTGCCGGGCAAAACGCGCGCGCTTGGCCCTTGGCAGCTCGGACAACCGCGCGCGGGCCTCATCCAGCAGCACTTCGGTTTTCACCGGAACCAAATCCGGGTCGGCGAAATAACGATAATCGTGCGCAAATTCCTTCGTTCGCATCGGAAACGTTTCACCCGCCGCCTCGTCCCAGCCGCGCGTTTCCTGCTCCAATTTTTCGCCGCGTTCCAAGGCCAGCGTTTGCCGCCGAACTTCGTAGGCCAGGGCGCGACGCACCCCGCTGATGGAGTTCATATTCTTGATCTCGATTTTCGCCCCGAGTTCCTGTTGCTTCTCCGGGCGCACGGAAACATTGCAATCGCATCGCAACTGCCCTTTTTCCATGTCGGCGTCGCTCACGCCGCCATAAATCAGGATCTGCTTGAGCGCGGTCAGGAAAGCAAACGCCTCCTCCGGCGAATTGATCTCCGGCTGGCTGACGATCTCCATGAGCGGCGTTCCGGCGCGGTTGAAATCGATCGCGGTGCTGCTTTCAAGATGGAAACTCTTCGCTACGTCTTCCTCCAGGTGAATTCGGACGAGCGGCACCTCCGTGTCCGAGACCGCAATACTCTTCTGGGCGTCTTTTGGATAAGCGAGATCATGCAACGGCACCGCTCCTCTTTCGCACAACGGCAAATCGTATTGCGTGATCTGATAGTTCTTCGGCATGTCCGGGTAGAAATAATTCTTGCGGTCGAATTTTGAGATCGGAGCGATGTCGCAACCAAGCATCAACCCGGTCAGAACCGTGAGCCTGAGCGCTTCATGGTTCATCACCGGCAACGCCCCGGGCAATCCCAGGCAAGTCGGGCAGGTATTGGAGTTCGGTGCCGCACCGAAATCGACCCGGCAACCGCAGAACATTTTCGAACGCGTCTTGAGCTGGACGTGAACTTCCAATCCGATCGTGGTGAGGTAGTTCATTCCAAAAGAAGTTTTCTCACACAACGGACACAAAGGTCACAAAGAAATGTCTGGGGGATCTTCTTCTTCCAGCTGTCCGTTGATGACTCGCTTGATGCCGTTTTTCAAATGCGCTTCGCCGAAATTTATCAGAAGTCCGAGCTTTAATCCGCTCAAGCGCAACTGTGTCAACACTTGCTTGGCGTGGACCGCAGAAAGCGCAGCGACGGACTTGAGCTCGACGATTACCTTCGACTCTACGAGGAGATCAGAACGATAACCCTCTTCGAACAGGATCCCATCATAGGTTATCGGCATTGGCTTCTGCCGTTCTACAAGGACGCCAGTTTTCCGCAGCTCGTGCGCGAGAACGACCTCATAAACCGATTCAAGTAATCCCGGCCCGAGTTTCGTATGTACAACGAACGCAGCGTCGAGGATCTTTTTCGCTATCTCATTCTCAGCCAATCCGTCGTGTTCCTTTGTGACCTTTGTGCGAAATCCTCAATTCTTCTTCGCCGCGTACTCCAGCGCCTTTTTCAGATCAAACCGTTTCACCCGCTCGGCCAGATCAGGATCGTTCGCAGCCTCAACGACTTTGGGATGGCTCAGCAACTCGAGCAGACGGCCTTCGCGAATGATCGCGGTAAGCTCAGGATCGTCGCGCAGGGCGACTATCTTTGGGTGTTCGCTGAGCTCGGCCGCGGCCGGATAACTCAACAAACGCTGGGCTGTTTCCGGATTCGCCAAAACAACGCTGGCGTCAGTCAACGTTCGATAGACACCGTCAGGCATCGCGTCCGCTTTTTTGATAAAGCCACCCGTGGTGCCCAGTTCGACCGAATTTTTCAGGCGCGCGAGCAACAGAGTGAGCGAGTCAGCGTCGAGGGCCGGCGAGGCAGGCGCGCGATCATCTGACGCAGGATTGCTCGCGGCTCTGATACTGTCGCGCGCGGGCTTCGCCTGGACCTGCGCTTCCGCGATGGAACCAACGGATCGAATGCCGATCAAGAGGAGCCAGATAAAAAAGGCGCCAAACAATAACCCGACAAACGCTCCACTTAGACCGTAGAGCAGCCGCACCGCACCGGAGCTTTGTTGCGCGGTCCGTTTAAAGAGAACCGAGCCAAGCCCCGCAATGCTGGCATAGACGAGGATCGCGAGGATCGCGCCGGCCACCGCGGAAAGGACGATGTCCGGCATGGTCACCAGGGGCCGGAGAAGCGGCACCACCCGATCGCCACAAAAGAAGGCGGTGGCATAAGCGGCGATGATGGCCGCGACGCGCACGAGCTGCCGCAATATCCCCAGGCGCCATCCGCGAATGACTTCCAGAAGAATTAGAATGACTGCGAAGGAAATGAAAACCGTCTGCCAAAGTGGAGACCCGGCGATTTGGGATGGCGGACTTGGGATTGCGGAAAGAAGCATTTGGATTTCGGAAACCGGAAACCGGATTGCGGAAAGGAAGAAGGAATTATTGGCGCGTTACCGTTCCGAAATCCGAAATTGCTTTTTGTCTCAGCGCATGATCGCAAAGGACCAATGCCGCCATCGCTTCGACGATGGGCACGGCACGCGGCAGGACGCAGGGGTCGTGGCGTCCGCGAGCGGAAAGGGTAGTTTCCTCGCCTGACGCGGTCACCGTTTTTTGATCGCGCGCAATTGTGGAGGTGGGCTTGAAGGCGACGCGAAAGAAGATGTCCTCGCCGTTAGAAATACCACCCTGCACGCCGCCGGAATTGTTCGTGACGGTCCGGACCTTCTCATCCCGAACTTCAAACGGATCGTTGTGCTCGGAGCCTTTCATCCGCGTCGCGGCAAAGCCGGAACCGATCTCGAAACCTTTCGAGGCCGGCAGGCTGAGCATCGCCTTCGCGAGATCGGCTTCCAGTTTGTCGAAGACCGGCTCCCCGAGTCCGGCCGGGATGCCGCGAATGACGCACTCAATCACGCCGCCAACTGAATCGCCTTCCGCGCGCACGGATTGAATCAACGCCGTCATGAGCTCAGCGGCCGTTTCATCCGGACAGCGAACGGCGCTGCGCTCGACTGCGTCCGCCTGGACGGAGGTTCGATCGATTCGAGCCGTGACTTCGTGAATTTGAACGACGTACGCGACGATTTCGAAGCGCTCCTTCGAAAGTTTACTCAGGAGTTTTTTCGCCACCGCGCCGGCGGCGACACGACCGACCGTTTCGCGGGCCGAAGCGCGTCCCCCGCCCTGCCAGTTCCGAATGCCGTACTTCGCTTCGTAGGTGAAGTCGGCATGCGACGGACGGTAGGTGCCTTTCATGTCCGCGTAAGCCTCCGGCCGGGCGTCCTTGTTCATGACCATGATGGAGATTGGCGTGCCCAGGGTGTGGCCTTCGAAAACGCCCGAGAGGATCTGACAGCGGTCTGCTTCATCGCGCGGAGTGACGATCGCGCTCTGGCCAGGCCGGCGCCGGTCGAGATCGCGCTGGATGTCTTCTTCGCTCAGCTCGATTCGCGGTGGGCAGCCGTCGATGACAACGCCAACACCACCGCCGTGAGATTCGCCCCACGTGGTAATGCAGAAGAGTTGTCCGAAGCTGCTGCCCATCGGTGACATTGTGAACCCAGCGACGAATCTCTCAACAGAAGATGTGATTTGTCATTCTGAGCGAAGCGCAGCGGAGTCGAAGAACTCGTGGCGGAACTGTTGGCTAAGCGACGGGGTCCCTCGACTTCGCTCGGGATGACAGCAGCAGGTCAAATCGCCGCGAACCCCGTGCGCAAATCTTCGATCAGGTCTCCGACATCCTCCACGCCGACCGAGAGCCGCACGAGCGAATCGGTGATCCCCAGCGACGCACGCATTTCAGGCGGGATCGATCCATGCGTCATGAGCGCGGGATGATTGATCAGACTCTCCACGCCACCAAGGCTTTCGGCGAGCGAGAAAAGATGGGTGTTTTCGAGAAAGCGCCGTGTCCCCGCGAGGTCCGTCTTTAGAACGATCGTGACCATGCCGCCAAATCCTCGCATTTGTCTCTTCGCCAAGGCGTGCTGGGGATGTTCTTCGAGCCCAGGATACATGACGGACTCGACTTTCGGCTCGGTGACCAGCCAGCGCGCGATTTCCTCCGCGTTCTCACAATGCCGCTCCATCCGCAAAGCGAGCGTCTTCAATCCACGCATCGCCAGAAAACTATCGAACGGTCCCGCGATCGCGCCGACCGCGTTTTGCAGAAACGCAATCTGATCGCCGAGCTCCTTGTTCTCGCCCACGACGATCACGCCCCCGACCATGTCGGAATGGCCGTTGAGGTATTTTGTCGCGGAATGAATGACCATATCAAACCCGAACTCGATCGGCCGCTGGATCCAGGGGCTGGCAAAGGTGTTATCGGAGACGGAGATGGCGTTGTGCGCACGGGCGATTTCCGCAACCGCCTTCAGATCGATTAACTTGAGGAGCGGATTGCTCGGCGTCTCTACCCAGACCATGCGTGTATTCGGCCGCATGGCCTCTTCGACACTTTTCGGATCCGTCATGTCGATGAACGTGAAATCGAGATTCGCGGAGCGACGCCGCACCCGCTCAAAAAGACGGAAGGTCCCGCCGTAAAGATCGTCGCTCACCACCACGTGCGAACCGCTGTCGAGCCCATCGAGGGCCGTGGCCATGGCCGCGAGGCCTGAGGCAAACGCCCAGCCGCGCGTGCCGCTTTCCAGGTTGGCAATGCAACGTTCGTAAGCGCTACGGGTCGGATTGATCGAGCGCGAATAATCGTAGCCTTTGTGCCTCCCAGGACTTTGCTGGACGTAGGTCGAGGTTTGGTAAATCGGCGTCATGATCGCGCCGGTCGAGGGATCGGGTGATTGCCCGGCATGAATGACCCGTGTGGCGATGTCGTGTTGTTTCTTCATGGGAAATTTTTCTTAGCGGCGGATTACGCGCTGTAGCCGCCCCGCTATGTCGGGGCGTCGGACTGATGACTCCACGCGGCGTGCGCGGCGATCCCGCAGTGGCGGGACCGCGGCTACAGCAATCTCTCTCATTTCATGCTTCACGGCATTTGGCGCCGCAGATACGAAAGCAGGTCGCTCCGCGTAATCAGCCCGAGAAACTTGCTTCCTTCCATGACGATGGCGACACGGCCGCGATCGAAGACGCCCAGCAGGTCCGAAATCTTCGCGCCGGGCGAAAGCGTTTCGAGCCGATCGGTCATCGCGGTTTTCACGGCGTTATTAAATTGATCCGGGTCGTGGTGCACTTTCACGAGGACGTCGGACTCATCCAGGATCCCGACCGCGCGTCCGCTTTCATCCAGGACCGGCACCTGCGAAATGCCCGCGGCGCGCATGCGCTTCACGGCCGTGAGCAAGGTGTCGTCGGGTCCGGCCGAAATGACTTCGCCTGCTTCGTAGCGATGCGAAATCAAATCGCTCAGGTCGCCCTGCGACGGGCGCTGGCCGAAACCCTGATCGGCCATCCAGAAGTCGTTGTACATTTTCGAGAGGTACTTGTTCCCCGTGTCGCAAACGAAGGTGACGACCCGTCTCTTTTCCGTCTGCTGACGGCAATAACGCAGCGCACCCGCGAGCAGCGTGCCGGTGGAGGAGCCGGCCAAAATTCCTTCGGTGCGCAACAGTTCGCGCGCCACTTCGAAGCTCTCCGCATCGTCGATTTCAAAAGCGTCGGAGACGTAGGACATGTCCGCGATGTCCGGAATGAAATCTTCGCCGATGCCTTCGACGGCCCAGCTTCCAGCTTCCAGCAGCTTGCCGGTCTTCACCCACTCGTAAAGGATCGAGCCTTTCGGATCGGCCAGGATCATTTCCAGGTTGGGCTGCACTTTTTCGAAGAAACGGCCGAGACCGGTCAGCGTGCCGCCCGAGCCGACACCCACCACGACCGCGTCCAGGTGATGGCCCATTTGCTCCCAAATCTCCGGCCCGGTTCCCCGCTCGTGCGCAAGCGGATTGGCTGGGTTACCGAATTGATTAACATAGAAGCCGCCGGGAATTTCTCCGGCGAGGCGGGCCGCCATATCTTGATAATATTCCGGGTGGCCGCGCGTGACATCGGACCGCGTCAACCGCACTTCCGCCCCGAGCGCGCGCACGTGGGCGACTTTTTCTTCCGACATTTTGTCGGGGATAACGAGGACGCAGCGGTAGCCTTTGGCGCCGGCGATCAAAGCCAGGCCGAGACCCGTATTCCCGGCTGTCGCCTCGATAATGGTCCCGCCCGGCTCCAGTTTTCCGTCGCGTTCGGCCGCCTCGACCATCGCGAGCGCGACACGGTCCTTGATGGAGCCGGTCGGATTCTGGTTCTCGAGCTTAAGAAAAAGCTGGCACGGGCCGGTATCCATCCGCGTGATTTCCACCAGCGGCGTGTCGCCGATGAGCGAAAGAATCGCGGGCGGTCTGCTACCGGTCACAGGAGGCACGGTGGAAAGTTCGATCATGGGGTGAACAGACTGAGGGTTTCGTTCGGATAATCGAGCGCAACTTTGTAATGGCGCAGGAAATTGTAACCGACAATGCCGTCCAGCTGCGCCCCGGCTGCCTTGCTGAGCATGGCAAAGAAATCGGCCACGATAACAGCCAGATGGTCGATCCTGGCGCCGCCAACCTGAAACGACGGCAAGACGCCGGCGGTGACATCGACTTGCGCCCCACCCGTAGTAGCGGGGCCGATGGGCGAGCTCGCGACCCCCAGTTGTTTCGCCAGTTCCGGCGTGATGGCCGTCGTCGATGTGCCCGTGTCGATCGCAAATTGGAATGGACCGCGGCCATTTGCGTAGACGTCGACCAGGATGAGCGGCTTGGCGGGGCTAGCCAGGCGCATGGCGACTTCGGTGACCGCCAAGGACGGCCCCGCCAACTCGAAACGTCTTGGATCATCCAGACGCATCTCGTTGTTACGATAATCAAGCGTGATCCGGAAATGCTTGAGGAAATTGTAGCCGAGGTCGCCGTCAATCCTCGCGCCGATCGTCTTCCCGATGTGGCTCAGATCGACCAGGCCCACATCCATATCCTCCAATTTCGCGGAGCCCACCGCGAGCGAAGCCACTTTCGCGAGGGAGACAGAAAC
>DASZDO010000084.1:0-1570 GCA_035941955.1 Chthoniobacterales bacterium | reverse complement strand
TGTTAATGAGTTTCATGGTTACCGGTGAAAGCGGAATCCATCCGCGAAACCCACCATGAATGGTGAATTCTTTTGTAGGGCAGGCGCTCCGCCTGCCGGAGTCACAGCAACCGATCCAAACCGCGTCGGACTAAACGCCGGGCATCGCCTTCTTCAGCGGGCGCAGAAGGAGCAGGAGCACGAAAGCCATAAACGCTGAGCAGGCGCTCAGCAGCAGCCAGTAGCTGGAGTGGAGCCAATCATCCCAAAGCTGTCCGATCTGGGTGAGCTTGTTGCCGATCGCCGTCGCGACAAACCACCCGCCCATCATCATCCCACGCAGACGTGCCGGCGCCACCTTCGAGACCAGCGCCAAACCCATCGGCGAAAGCATCAGCTCGCCCGCTGTGAGCACTCCATAGGCGCCCAAGAGCCACATTGGCGAGACTCGGAAGGCATACGGATTCGCCCCCGTGACCGTCGCTTCCCCCATTCGCGCGGCGATGTAGAGAACGAAGAACGCCGCGCCAGTCAGGAACATTCCGAAAACCATCTTCATCGGCGTGGAGGGCTCGAGGTTGCGCCGGTCCAGCCAGCGCCACATCGCGACCAGCGGGAAAGTCAGGATGATCACCCAGCTCGGATTGATTGCGTTCGAAATAATTCCGCTGACTTGCCAATTGGTGTTGTCGTTCGCCCACCAGGTGAGGGTCGAGCCCTGCTGATGGAAGACCATCCAGAACACGATCACGAGAAGGTAAATCACGATGAGCGCGCCGATCCGTTTCCATTCCGGCACCGCTTCCATGACACGACGCCGTTCGTCCTGCGCGCTGACGCCGGCAGGCGGCGCATCTGAGGCAACCGCAGCGGCGTCGGCTGCTTGTCTCCCCTCGCGCAAAGCGGAGCGCTCGCCGCCTTCGACGTGGCGCTTCCATTTCCACAAAATGAGAACGCAAATGACCATCCCGGCCGCTGCCACGGTGAAAGCGACGTTGAATCCCCAGCGGGCTTTGACGAACTCCGCCACGATGGGCGCGGCGCAGGCGCCCACGTTGATGCCCATATAGAAAATGTTATAGGCCCGGTCCTTCAGGTGGCTGCCTTCCGGATAAAGGTTGCCGACCAGCGTAGAGACATTCGGCTTGAAGAGGCCGTTGCCGATGACCAGGCAGGTGAGCGCGGCATACACCACCGGCACGGAGCGGACCGACAACAAGAGATAGCCCGCCATGAAGAAAAACCCGCCCAGCATGACCGACTTGCGGTAGCCGAGCTTCTTGTCCGCGAGCCAGCCGCCCACGAGCGGGCTCAGGTAAACGAACATGAGGTAATTCGAATAAAGCGCCGTCGCCTGATCGACCGTCCACCCGAAACCCTGCCCGGTCGTATCACGCAGGTAGAGCGTGAACATGGCCAGGATCGAGTAATAGCCGAAGCGCTCCCACATCTCCGTCGCGAAGAGCACGTAGAGTCCCCTCGGATGTTTTTCTTCTCCGTGCCCGATCGAGGCGCGCAGAGCGGCGGTCATCGGCGTCATACTTCCGATTCGGACGAGACGCGCAGGCGAGCCTTACCGCCGGCGGGAAGA
>DASZDO010000083.1:0-14721 GCA_035941955.1 Chthoniobacterales bacterium | reverse complement strand
GGGTGTCCTGCCAGTTGTCGTTGACCGCAATGGGCGATCCGGTCGGGCCGAAGAGGCGCAGGATGGGATCGCTGACCACGCCGGGAATTCCGGAGCTGGTCATGGAAGGGCCGATGCCGCGAATGATGACCCGCTTCGGTTCGCTGCCTGTGACGATGAAGCCGCCAATCATGACGCCGTCGCCCGCTTCCACCCGAACACGGGTAGAGATATTAATGGCCTGCGCAGCAGGGCTCGGCGATGGGCTCGGACTTGGCGAAGCGCTCGGGCTTGGCGATGCGCTTGGGCTCGGCGAAGCGCTCGGACTTGGCGAAGCGCTCGGGCTCGGGGAAGCGCTCGGGCTCGGGGATGCGCTCGGGCTCGGCGAAGCGCTCGGGCTCGGGGATGCGCTCGGGCTCGGCGATGGGCTCGGGCTCGGCGACGGGCTCGGGCTTGGTGACGGGCTCGGGCTCGGTGATGGGCTCGGGCTTGGTGATGGGCTCGGTCCGCCAGTCACGATGATCGTGGCCGTGGCACTGCCGCGGGCGTCTTCGATCTGGAAGGTGCCGCCGTTACAGAAGGTAAAGGAAAACGACTGACCGGGCTCGAGGTCGCCGCTATCGAGGAAATTGTGGCTGACGTCACGTACGCGCGCCCGATTGCTGCCGACATTGGTCCAGGTGACCCGCGTCCTGGCCGCGATGGTCAGCGAGGTCGGGTTGAATGACCCGCCGCCGCCGGCGATTGTCATGCTGGCGTTGGCGATGGGGCTGCAACCTGGCGACGGGCTCGGGCTTGCCGAAGGACTGGGGCTTGCGCTCGGCGATGGGCTCGCGCTCGGTGACGGGCTCGCGCTTGGCGACGGGCTCGGTGAAGCACTCGGGCTCGGGCTGGGCGATGGGCTTGGGCTCGGACCTTGCGCAAACGTCGCGGTGGCGCCGGCGCTGAGAAAAATTGCGGTGGCGGCAATAACCGCCCATTGGATCCGGAGTGTTTGTTTTAACCGCCGCATCTGTGGAGAGCGACCGGCTTGTGCTGCGTAATTGTGATTTAAGTGGGTGGTCATAATTTTTTTCTGTTTGTGTGTGGCGGGGAGATAGAACACGCCGCAAGTCCAGTCTAGAAACGGATAGTAACGCCGTTGTTACCTTTGAATTCCTCGGGGGAGTTGGCGTTTGGCGGGCGGCCGGATAAATTCCGCGCCCATGACCAATGACCACGAGGTAATCCTGAAACGAATCAACGAACGCATCGCTTCGCGCGGCTTTTGCGTTCTCTTTGGCAATGATCTCGCCCAGATTTGTTCTCCCGAACCGGAGGGGTTGAGGAAACTTCGCGAGAAGCACATCGCGGAAATCGAGAAGTTCGCCGCCGCCCACGGCCTCTCGGTCGTAGTCCGCGACACCGGGCTGAATGCGACCTTCCGAAAACTGAAACCAGCCTGATCAAGGGGGGTAAATGGAGTAGTGGAGTAATGGAGTAATGGAGTAGTGGGGTGACGCGTCTATGAAATTCTTCTTCCCATTACTCCAACACTCCAACACTCCAAGACTCCATTCCCGCCTGGCCCGCGCTAATTACGAATCCAAAGAACCAAGAGCGGGAGGAGTCGTGCTTTGTGGCGACAGCGTCGCGCGTTTCCGATCGAGCCGGAGCATGAGCTGTTTTCGGCGGAGCCGGGCCAGACGGCTTTTGGCCGCTTCCGGAGTCGGTTGCAGGGATCGGGGGACATTTCGCCTTCCCTTTTTCTTGAAAATGTTCATGTCCGGAATGGTTTGGATCAAGGACATTGCTTTTCTGGTCGCTCCCCCTCTTTTTTAAGATCGCGCGGCCCGGAAAAATCGGTCGGGTTTATGTAGCGGAGAGCCCATTTTCTTAAAGGAAAACGGAAATCGCATCATTCACATCCGCCGACGCGGGCAGATGCGTTTGGTTTGTACCATGAAAACCATCACTTTGATTCTTACTCTGAGTACGGCTGTTGCGCTCTCCTCGGCGTTCGGCGCGCGGAAGGAAAAAGCGGAGGCATCTCCGACAGAAACCAAGACATCCGCGACTGAAACCAAGGCATCCCCGGCTGACATAGTCTTCATTAAGACTGCCGCCGACGGCGGCATGACTGAGGTGGAACTCGGCAAGATCGCCGAGAAAAACGGGCAAAGAGACGACGTCAAAACCTTTGGCAGCCACATGGTGAAAGCTCATGGGAAAGCGAACGACGAATTAAAGAGCATCGCCTCGAAGGTGAACGTGACGGCCCCCGATAAGGTGAACGCGGAGCATCAGGCCAAGATCGATAAGCTATCGAAGTTGTCGGGCGCGGCGTTCGATACCGCTTACGCAAAGGAAATGGTCGCAGCCCACGAGAAGACCATCGCCTCCTTTGAGACGGCGAAGGGCAAGGTGGGCAATGAGGACCTGAAGAAATTCATCGACGACACCCTGCCGGTCATAAAAGAGCACCTCGAGATGGCGAAAAAGATGCAGGCCGCGAAATAGCGGCCGGACGGTTGCGTAATTCGCGGCCGATTTTCTCGGCGGTCAGGACGCCTTGCGGCGGTGTTTTGCCGTCGCAAGAACTCCTGCCGGCTCGCAGCAGGTCGCCTGCAGTTTCAAGAGCGCCTTGAGATCACTTTTGAAAACAGGGTCGCTCTGCGCGCAATCTTGCAGGCACTTCAAGTTCGCCTCCAGTTCCGGAGCGCGTTTCACCGGCAGCGAATAAATCATCCAGTTTCGTTGCCGCTCGACCACAACCAATTCGCGCTTCCGCAGATAAGCGAGGTGCTTGGAGATTTTCACCTGCGGCTCGCCCAGGATTTCCTGGAAATGACAAACGCAGAGCGGAGTTTGCGCGAGCAAATGTAAAATGCGCAACCGGGTCTGATCGCAGAAGCATTGGTAGATTTGGATCAGCTCCATGGCGGGGCCTTTTAGCAACAGGCTGCCGCGGCCGGCTCGGCCGAACAGCAACCGTCGCCGGCACCGCATTTTTCTCGGGCGAGACAAGCGGTGTGCTTCGTCGCCATCGTAAAATCGAGGTGGTCGCCCGAGGCTTCGAAACCGGTGATTGGGAATTGCGAGATGGCGTAGTCGTCGTATTCGACTTCCACTTCGAGATCGTCGTGCGGCAGGACGCGCTCACCGAGCGCCAGGATCTTCGCCATTTTGCCGGCGTTCAGCCGGTGATCCGGATCGCCGTCATTGACCCAAAGCTGGAGAACGCTGCTCTCAGTCTTGCGGATTGAGCCTCCGCAATCGATGAAGTTCTTTGCGACATGCCCGACTTCGGTCAGGTGGAAATGGGCCGGGACCCGATCGCCGTCCGGCAGGACAAACCGGGGGAATTTGTCTGGTTGCGCCTGGAGGACCGCCTTCAATTCATTCAATTTCATGGCCAATCTATATACCTATAAAGGAATATAGTCAAATCGCTCTGAAGCCTGATCGCGGATGGCGCGCGGGGGCCTGCAAAGTTGATACACTGCGGACTCGCGTTCATGCGATAGACTTCCCGGCATGACGCACGTGATCGCCGCCGCCCGCCTCGATGCGTTCGGTGTTCCCATCGATTTCATTCTCTTCGGGCTCACTCTGATTGGTGTTGCGTTTTTTCATCAGCACGCGCTGCGGATCTCGCTCATGGGGGCTGCGGCGATCGTCCTCTATCAGATGGTGTTTACCGGCTTCAAGTCGGGGCCGGGTTTCAGCGGACTTCTGTCGCACGTTGGCCACGAATGGGTCATCCTCGCCAATCTGCTGGGCTTGCTGACGGGCTTCGCCTTGTTGTCACGCCATTTTGAAGAGAGCCGTGTGCCGAACGTGTTGCCGCGGTTTCTCCCGTCGGGTTGGAAAGGCGGTTTTATGATGCTGGTGATGGTGTGGCTCCTTTCCAGCTTTCTCGATAACATCGCGGGGGCCCTGATCGGCGGCGCCATGGCCCACCAGCTTTTCCGCGGCAAAGTGCACATTGGTTACCTCGCCGCCATCGTCGCGGCTTCGAACGCCGGGGGCGCGTGGAGCGTGATCGGCGACACCACCACGACCATGATGTGGATCGCCGGTGTCTCGCCCGCGCGAGTTTTCGAAGCGATCATCGGTTCCACCGTGGCGTTGTTTATTTTCGGCATCCCCGCCGCCGTTCAGCAACAGAGGTACTCCCCCATCTTGCGGACGAGTCGGGAGCAGCCGCCGGTGGATTGGGTCCGGGTCGGCATCGTCAGTCTCATTCTCCTCCTCGCGCTTGCGACGAACCTGACGATCAATATGAAATTCGCCGCGGTGGCCGATCATTTTCCGTTTATTGGCCTCGCGGTTTGGGTGGCGATCCTGCTCTCCCTGCCGGCGCGCCGGCCTGACTGGAAAGTGCTGCCCGCAGCCTTCAAGGGATCGGTCTTCCTGCTCGCTCTCGTTCTTTGCGCCTCGATGATGCCGGTGGACGAACTACCCCTGGCCTCGTGGGAAACCGCTCTCGGGCTCGGTTTCCTCTCCGCTGTTTTCGATAATATTCCGCTGACCGCCCTGGCGCTGAAACAAGGCGGTTACGATTGGGGTTTTCTCGCTTACGCCGTTGGTTTCGGCGGCTCGATCATTTGGTTTGGGTCGTCCGCGGGAGTCGCGCTCTCCAGCATGTATCCCGAAGCAAGATCGGTCGGAAGATGGCTGCGTCACGGCTGGCCGATTCCGATCGCGTATGTCGTTGGCTTTTTCGTCATGCTCGCGGCCTGGCAATGGCATCCCGACATCCCTCCAACGCCCCAAAGCCGGACGGGCGGGGGCGATGCAGCTTTGCAGGTCCAGAACGGGGGGCCAGCGCCTTACCGAGAGAAGTCCTGGTTCTGATACGTCGGCTGCTTCGGAACAACGATTTTGACGAAGGCATGTTTGGCCGAGGTGTGACAGGCGTTGCATGAAGAGAGCAGGCCTTCGTAGCGGGAGGCAAACTGCGCGGGGTCGCGGCTTTGAATCGCTTCCTGCACGCTCGCGATGGAGGGCGGCAACATCGCTTGCATCAATTCCCCAACTTTCACCCCTTCATCCACGACTTTCGCCTCGACGATCGTCTCGGACAGTTCGTTGATCTCGTGCAGGTAAAAATCGGCCAGCGGCCAATTTCCAGCCTGCCCGGCGAAGTGAAGTTTCTCGGCGAAGCGCTGCATATTTCCCATGGCCGCGCCCAATTCAAAATCTTCGGGATCGGCCAGCACCTCGGGGCGCGCGGCCTTCTTCGCGTCAAGCGCGGTAATGAGCGCAATCGCCGCGACGAGCAAAGCAACCAGGGCAAGAAGAGATGGGATTTTCATGAGGGCGATTTGTCCTGAGTTATGTAAGCGAAGGGCGGCGAGTACTCACCCTCTATTCGTGCCGGCTAAGATTTAAAAACGGACGGAGAAGCCGGCGTAGAAGTTCCTGCCGTAAGCCGGATCGATCCCGTTGCTGCGGATGCGCGAATAATAATCCTCATTGAAAATATTGTTGATGCCGGCCAGCACGGAAACTGTGTCGCGGTAAACTTTCACCTCGGCCGTCAAATCCCAGACCATGTAGCCGGGGACGTGGAAATTGGGCGTGTTGCCGTCGTCCGCAAAATGCTCGTCCGCAAAAGTGCCGAGCAAGGCCACCTTGACCCGGTCCTTCCAGCGATAGATCCCGCCAGTGCGAATCAGGTATTTGGGAGCAAACTGCGGGATCTTGCCTTCGAGCGGCCCGGAAACGAATTCGGCGTCGAGCAGCTCGACGTTGCCGTAAAGACTAAACGATCCCACCGTGGCGGCGCACTGCGTCCCGGCCAACGCGTCGTAGAGGCCGATCACATCTACTTCGCCCGCGGCATCCCAACCCTTGTTGATGGAACGTCCGACATTCTGGAAATTGCTCCCGACGCGGCCGAAGCGATCGTCGTAATCAATCAGGAAGAAACTGGTGTCGAAATTCACCCAGGGCCGGGGCGTGCCGCGAATGCCCGCTTCGTAGGTCCATGTTTTGCCCGCCTCCAAATTGTCGCTGATCGTGTCGTTCACGCCCAGCGGCACCGCGTCGGTATAAGTCTTGGCTTTGTATCCCTGGGAAACGTTCGCGTAGATTTCCGTTTTCTGGCCCAGCTTGAAATCGAGCCCGACGCCGGCCAGCGGCACCACGTCCAGGGAGGAATCGCGCGCCAAATTCAAGTTCGGAGCGGGGACTTCGGCGGTGCCCAGGTTCAGCTTTTCGTCAATGCTTTGGTTGATGATCTCCAAACGGAACGCCGGCGTGATACTGAAGCGCCCCCACGAGAACCGGTTCTCGGCAAAGACCGCGCCGTAAATGCTTTCACGAGAAAGGTCCTGGCGCAGTTCGCCATCCTCCGCGTCGGGGGTAGTCCCTCGGCGCACAGTGTAAGGCGAATCGGAGTAAAAGGTCGAAAACCCGACGGTAAGCGTTTGCTGGTTGTGCCAGCCCAGCCAGTGCTGCCGCAGGCGCGCGTCCGTGCCGAAGGTATAAAACTCCTGCAACTGAATCAGGTTGTTGTCCGCCGAAGCGCCGCTCGCTAGCTGGCCGAACCCGGTCCCTTGTTGACGTTTGCTGAAGCGCCAGAAGTGTCCGCCGTAAACCGTCGCGGTCAGCAGCGTGTCTTCGGAGAAATTGTGCTCGACCGAGAGAGAAGGCAGAAAACGCTCCACCCGCACCCGGTCGAACTGGTTCTGCGTCGCGTTGCGATCGTCGTTGTAATTGAGCAGGCCCGGGCCGCGGGCGAAGGTCAGGCCGCCCGCGTCTCCACTGTCCGCGGTGTAGGCGTCCAGGTTAAAGATCCAGCGCGTTTTCTGGTCGGCATCGAGCACGAGCTTAAAGCTGCCGCCCAGAGTTTCGTAGTCGCTGTTTTGTTCGCGAAAACTCTCTCCCGATCGCCGGCTGAAATAGGCGAGGTAACCCAGCCGCCCCACCGTCCCGTCCGCCGCGAGATAAGTGGAAGAAAGCTCATCCGACCCGAAAACCTGCTGGATCGAAAACGACCCGGGCCGATCGCGGCGCGGCATGTGGGTGACGTAGTTTAGAACTCCGGCCGGTTGCGGTCCGTAGAGCAACGAAGCTCCGCCCCGAATGAACTCGATCCGATCGATCGACTCGAAGGGAGGCGCGTAGTAAACCGTCGGATAACCGAGCAGGTCCGAGACGAACGGCACTCCGTCCTTGGTCACGAGCAGGTTCTGCGTTTCGTGCGGGTCGCCGATGCCGCGCGAACCGAGGCTCAGGAGGCTCGGATTGGGCAACTCGCTCACGATCAGACCGGGGGTCTGCGACAAGGCCTGCCGATAGTTGTCGGTCTGGATCTGCGGCATCTTATCGAAATCGATCACCGACGTTTTCTTCCCCGAGTAAATGCGCGTCCCATAAACATCGGGCAGATACGGCTCCTCTATTTTTCCTTCGTAAAGGGCTTCTCCTATGACGCGAACTTCGCTCAGGTCGGCTTCGGGGACCGGCTCGACTTCCGTTTGAGCCAGCGCGAGGCCGCTGAGGCAGATCGAAAAGAGCATCGCCAGCGCCGCCCGTGTCCCGCGATGCCCGCTCTTCTTTGAGGGCGGATTCGTGGGCGAGACCGTTCGGAATAATTGATTCATTGCTGCGCACTTTATCGCTTCGCCTTTGGCTCTGCTCCCGGTGCGTTGCCATTTTTTGACGCTCAATTGCGCAGCGCCGCTCTCAGGAATGGGCTTTGACTGGGCCGGGCCGAAGCCTATCGTTTCGCCGATGCGAATCGCGGCGCGACTTCTGTTTTGCCTGGCGATCTCCTGGTCGCTCGCCCTGGCGGCGATGCCCGCGCGGGCCGCTGCGCGGCAGCTCAAGGCGGGTTGTTGTGCCAAGATGGCGAAGGACGCGGCCGCGAACGATTGCGGTCAGCATGCGCCGAAGTCGAACGACGAGAAGCAGTGTTGCTCGATGTGCGCCTTTTGCGTGGCCCTGCTCCCTGCCACGACGCCTTTTGTTTATTCTCCCTCCGGCAAAGAATCCTTTCCTGAGGTCTCCGCCGGCGAGCACGTCCGCTCCGACCGTCCTCCTGTTCCACCGCCGCGAGTCTAAGCCCTGACACAGCGCCGGCTCGTTCCCGCAATGGCGGGAGCGAGGGGTTAGGGAACTTCAACAGGAGGATTTCCATGAAATACCTATTGATGCTCTTAGCGGCTACCGCGCTGATCGGCACAGCCTACGCGACTTCGCGTACGGCTGATTGCTGCGGCGGGCCCTGCTGCGGAGCCAATCAGTCCTGCTGCGCCAAGTAAGCGCGGCCGCTAGCTAAACGAGCCCCCGTCGGAGAAATCCGGCGGGGGTTTTCGTTGCGTGACATCGGCATCGGCCTCATCATCCAAGCATGAGCAAAGTGGAGCAAATGGAAGCCGAGCTGCGCAAGCTTTCACAGACAGAACTCTGTCAGATCCGTGAATGGCTTGATGATATAATCGAGGACCAATTGCCGTTCACCCCTGAATTCGAACACTCCATCCGGCAGGCTGAACGCGACATGGCCGAGGGACAGAGTGCACGCGTGCGTGAGCCTGAAGGTTCGTGAGCGCGACGACCCAGGTTTACTACGCGAGTTTCGACACTGTCTTTCTAAACCTGCCGGCCGCACTTCGGGTGCGCATCGAAACGAAGATCGATGAAATCGGCTCGCGCCTCGCTGCATTCCCTCATCATCGGCTGAAGGGGTCTGATCGTTTTCGTGCTCGCGTCGGAGACTATCGAATCATCTACGTCTTCGACTCGGACCAGAACACGATTCACCTCCTTGCTATTGGGCATCGCCGCGAAATCTATCGCGGCGCATGACCTACCGCGTCGGCGTGTCACGCCGGGGTCTCGACGAAGACGGAAGCCCTGTGCGAAGGCGGATCAGTAAGCCGAACGCGATGGATGAGCAAAAGTTCAAATGTTCAAATCAAATCGAATAGAGTGTAGTATTGACCCATTCCGATGAACGAATTCCCCGTACGGCAAATACCGCTGCCGCCGTCGACGAAGTATCCACTGGGATTTTCCCTTCCTCTGAACGACCGCGTTTTGGTGGTGATTGGTGCGAACGGCTCAGGGAAGACGCGGTTCGGGGCGTGGTTAGACGAAAAGGATATTACCGCTAACCGCCGTGTCTCCGCGCATCGATCACTGACATTTCCTGATCGGGTGCAACCGACGGACTTGGAAGACGCTGAGCGGCAACTGCGGATAGGGCACGTCTCGACCGTAAACGATTCGGGTTTCTGGAGATCACAACGGTGGCAGGATAATCCCGCCATCGCCTTGCTGAATGACTTCAAACACCTTGTGACACTCTTGGTCTCAGAAAGCTTTTCCGTGAGCGACAAGTACCGGGTGTCGATGCGTCACGGCAAAGCAGAGCAATACATTGCTCCGCAGGAAACTCGTTTGGATATCGTGAAGGAGATCTGGGAGATGGTCTTACCCGCGCGAGAGTTGGTCGTTGATGGTGCCAGGGTTGAGGCGCGCGGTCGCGGGAAAGCGGTGGCTTACCATGCCAAGGAAATGAGTGACGGGGAACGAGGTATTTTTTATCTGATCGCCGAGGCACTGAGCGTACCGAAGGACGGTCTCTTCATCATAGATGAGCCAGAGCTACACCTGCACCGTGCTATCCAAGCGCGGCTTTGGGATGCAATTGAGCGCGCGCGCCCTGACTGCACCTTTGTATATATCACGCACGATCTTGGTTTCGCCGCGTCTCGCCGGGATGCCACAAAAATTTGGCTGCGAGAATACAGCGAGGGTAAATGGGAGTGGGAGGCGGTGCCCCAGACAGACGTAATGCCAGAGTCCTTGCTGCTAGAGGTGATGGGCAGCCGCGAGCCGGTACGGTTCGTGGAGGGCGACCAGAGTAGTCTCGACCCATTCATTTATGGTCTGATCTTCCCTGGCGAGAGTGTCGTGCCTTGCGGCTCATGCGAATTGGTCATCCATTCCACAACTAGTTTTGCGAAGCTCGCCGCGCTGCATCACAACATTTGCCGCGGCGTGGTGGATCATGATGGACGCTCTGCTGCAGACATCTCGATGCTCCGGGGACTGGGGGTCGCGGTACTCGACGTGGCGCAGGTGGAGAATCTTTTTCTTCTCGAATCGGTGCTGCGCGTCGCGGCAACACGCTTATCACTCCCACCGGAGGAGACGGTGAGACAGGTGCAGGAGCGTGTATTCGCCCAACTCGACAAGGACCGCGTGCGTATCGTTTCAAATCTTACACGCCAAGAGATGGAACTGTTGGTGCGGCGCATCGGCAAGAGCGGAGATGGTGCGAGAGCATTAACAACCGCCTTAGCAAACGCGTGTGCAGCAATTGATCCCGCTACAATCTACGCGCGCTGGGACAAAGAGATTGGCCGAGTTTTGACCGAACGCGATTATCCTGCGGCATTGCGGTTCTATAAAACAAAGGGTTTGGCCTCGCAGACCGCGACGCCGATCTTCGGCGTTAAGAGTTTCCAAGAGCAGGTGATGCGCTGGCTGCGCGATACGGACAGCGAGCCTTTCGTGGCGGCGATGAGAGCAGCCGTGCCGAGTATCTAAAGGAGCAAGCAAACTCTACGGAATGAGAGATAGAAGTATAAATAGCAAGCTCTGACCCTGTTCGCTTTGTTTAACCGATATGGACCTCCTCTTCTCGACCTATAGTGATCTTTACGCAGCGAGGTCACTAGGGCGTGTCTTATCTGAGCCAACAAATCATTTCGTTCGTCTGACACGCGTTTTCTCTGAAGAGCAACGGACGGTTTTGATTCGACGTGCGTTCGAGTTCTACAAAACAGTAGAACCTGGATGTTATTCGCTCGCTCAATTTTGCGCCTTCGTTCTCGGCAGTTTCGATTTTAACCAACCGATAGCTGAGGACGATGAGCGCGAATACTTCGACTGGAAAAATCCCGCTGCAGTGAATTTCGAACGCGACCCTGAATTCGACGTCAAGGGAGTCGTTCAAGATGTTTGCAACGGAAAAGACATACGTAATATCGCTACAGTTCTGGCTCGAACCCTGTTTAGGCGTGACGCTCTTGAGGAACTTCTTTTGCCCACACTCGCCTCGACGCTCGGTGACGCAATCAATGCTCCG
Source organism: Chthoniobacterales bacterium (assembly GCA_035941955.1). GTDB lineage: Bacteria > Verrucomicrobiota > Verrucomicrobiia > Chthoniobacterales > UBA10450 > AV80. Next base: position 3,650 of record DASZDO010000083.1, on the reverse strand, counting down.
GCGATAGCTGCGGCGGTCGAACAGTGTCTGCTGTTTAACCGCCGTTTAATCAACACATACAGGTCGGAAGCGAGCGAAATCGTTGGTTTTGCTAAGTCGATTCCCTCGGAGGAATTCTGGGATTATGTGCCACAACAGAGTTCCGCGTCGATGTACGATTACGAAACCAACTCTTGGCTCATTACAGAGCCGGAGTTTTCGGATCCTGCATACAACCCGAATGAATTCTTCGAACTGACTGAAACCGTGGAGAATCTTGCTACGAGCGCGTCACTAAATGGCCTCGATCAGCTCATGCACGATGTAGAAGGGAAATTAGATCTAGCGAACAGGTACGGATTCATTAAAACCCAGTCTGGACTATTCATTCCTCGTACATTTACAAAGACCGTCGGGCCGGACTTTGACAAGATTGTCGCCAATGTAAGCCAGGATCGTGCGAATTTGCTGAATCTGACTCCGCGTGGATTCGAAGAATTCATGGCCCAATTATTTGAACGTCTTGGGTATGAAGTGGAGCTAACCAAGGCGACGCGTGACGGTGGCGTAGACTTGATTTGCCTGAAGAAAGTTATCGGTAATCCGTTTCGACTGGCAGTCGAAGTTAAGCGTTACAGAGAGAATCGGCCAATCTCGATCAACCTTGTTCGCTCCTTCGTCGGGGCGAACACCCAAGCAAAAGCGGATAGGTTGGTGTTTGTCACGACGTCTTCCTATACGGCACCAGCATTAGATTTCGCAGAGACGTACGCTAGTCACTTCTTAACATTGGCGGGTTACGAGCAGATTCATGAATGGTGTGAATCGGCTAACAAGGAACAATGGACGCTACTAAAGTCCTAAGCAACGGATCAAGGTTTGAAACGGGCCTCCTCAGTCTTGGGGGTTAATTACAATTACCGATGCGATTTCAACATTAAAACGAAACCATTCTCGATATGAGCACCAAGAAAATTGCCCTGATTACCGGTGCCAACAAAGGCATCGGTTTGGAAACAGCACGTCAGCTGGCAAAACAAGGCATCACGGTGCTGGCGGGCGCGCGGGATGAGGCCAAGGCCAACGCGGCGGCGGCCGAGCTGCGCAAGGAGGGACTCGACGTTCACGGGATCGTAATCGACGTGAATGATGAGGGCAGCATTCAAAAGGCCACGGCCCGGATCGAGCGCGATTACGGACACCTCGATATCCTGGTGAACAACGCGGGCGTGTTTTTGGATGACCGCGAAAAGAAGCCGAGCGAGCAGCCGCTCGAGGTCTGGCGCAAGACGTTCGAGACAAATTTATTCGGACTGGTCGCGACGACGCAGGCACTCCTGCCGCTCCTGCGCAAGAGCGAGGCCGGACGAATCGTGAATCTTTCCAGCATCCTCGGCTCGATCACGCTCCACTCCACGCCGGGTTCGCCGATCTACGATTCGAAAACGCCCGCCTACGATGCGTCCAAAACGGCGGTGAACGCTTACACCGTGGAGCTGGCCTGGGAATTGAAGGAGACCCCGATCAAGGTAAACGCCGCGCATCCCGGTTGGGTGAAGACAGAAATGGGAGGCGAAGGCGCGACGATGGAGATCGAGGAGGGCGCGAAGACGAGTGTCGCCCTTGCGACTCTTGGCCCGGATGGACCGAGTGGGGGGTTCCTGCATATGGGCGAGACGCTGCCTTGGTGAGCGGGAGGCGCTGAGCCTGCGCGGTTCCTCGTTCCCAAGTTGCACTTGGGAACGCACGTTGCCTTCGAAGCTGAGCTTCGCTTGCTTTCGCCAAGGCCTCCAGAAAGACGAAGTGCAACTTCGTGACAGGCGCCGTTCCCAAGTGCAACTTGGGAACCAGGGGGCTTGGGAACGAGGGGAATGCGCCTGCCGTTCGAACGACAGAATGAACAAACGAGAAGCCGGAGGTCCACATGACCAGCATGGAACCTGACGAGCGTGGACTGCTGCTGACCTGTCCGCATTGCGGAAAGCGCAACCGGCTGAAGTACGAAGCACTCGGGCAGACCTTCCGTTGCGCTCAGTGCAAGAAGCAATTGCCTTCGCCGCGTGAGCCGATCGATCTCAAGAGCGATCTGGCTTTCGACGCCCTGACGGGCCGCTCCGCTTTGCCGGTGCTGGTGGACTTCTGGGCGCCCTGGTGCGGCCCGTGCAAAATGGTCGCGCCCGAGATTGTCAAAGTGGCGAATGAAACCGCAGGCCACTTCGTGGTGGCGAAGGTGAACACCGAGGACTTACCCAGCCTGGGCCAACGATTTCGCGTTACCGCCATTCCAACAATGGCGCTATTCAAAGGCGGCATCGAAGTGGCGCGCCAGGCCGGGGCGATGCCCGCGCCGGCGATCCGGAAATTTATCGAGCCCTGGCGCTAAGTGAGCGGCGGATTGGGGTAGTAATGAACCGCCCGGCTGCGTCATAACGCTCCCGGCGATCGCGAGGGCGGTCGCAAGCTCAAAACCTCGCGAAACGGACGCTGCCGTTTGAAAGGAAGGTAAAGCTCCAGTGCTGTTCCATCGCGATTTTTGCAATGCTGTTCCATTGTCCGCTGGCGGACACCCCTTCGCACAGAATGGACAATTGTTCGGGAGTGGCCACGCCTTCTCCAAACATGGCAATCTCCCCGCATAGCCGTTCGATTTGAGCTTTCAAGGTGAAGAACGCCCCGCAAAAAGAAACGGAGGCGCTTGGGCGGTCGCGTGTGTCACCGCCGCACTTATTCGGCTGCCTGGACGAAAAGTATTAGTTTTGTGCTTGGGTGAACTACGGCTTTCCAAGCGGCCGCGCTTTCGTTAAGCCACTCGATTGGCCCGAATAAACAAACGCCTCACAAAAAATCGCTTTATGAAAAAAATTCTATCTCTTGCGGTCCTCCTGGGCTTTGCCGGTGCGCTGAGCGCTTTTGCCGGACACCAGATGAATGCCGCGGCCTGGCGCGGCGTGCAGACTCATGATCTGCGCGCGTTGCAGAAGATCGAAAGCTCGCAGGTCGGAAAGATCGTCGGCGTGCGCGTTAATTACAGGCACGAACGCATCAGGCACCCGGCGCCGAACTGGTACGAAGGTTCCATCTGGAGTTATCGCCCGGCGGAAAAGGAGAAGTTCGCCTTTCTGCGCGTGATGGTCGCGAAAAAGGACCTGGCGGCCTTCAAATCCATTCCGACCGATTTCCAAAACGCTGGCGAAATCGTCGTTTATGGCCAGGTGCAGCGTGATACGGCCGCGAGCTATCTCTTCATTCGCTTGCTGGGCCGGAAGGCGACCGTTGATCCGGCCGGCAACGCCACGATCGATTGGTGACGCGCGGCGTTCCGCGAGTTTTCGCGTTGGTCCAATGTGCCACTAAGATGAACGGCATGGTTTCCCTGATCCGGCGTGTGGTCGTTGCCCTCGTCGTGCTCCCGCTGACCGGGTTGCTCGCGGCCGAATATCCGGCGCCGGAGGAAGGCGATTACGTCATTCGCGATTTCAAGTTCGCGTTGGGCGAGGCGCTCCCGGAATTGCGCATCCATTACCGGACGATTGGAAAACCGGTGAAGGATGAGAAGGGTGTCGTTCGCAATGCAGTCCTCATCACCCACGGGACGACGGGTAGCGGCGCTCAGTTCATCCGGCCGGACTTCGCGGGCGAACTTTTCGGCGCGGGCCAGCCGCTGGATGCGG
>DASZDO010000082.1:0-21254 GCA_035941955.1 Chthoniobacterales bacterium | reverse complement strand
CTCTACGTCACGCATGACGACCCGAACACGGGCACGAGCATGAACCTCTACACGCGGAATGTGACCACTGGAGCCCAGACGCTTCTTGGCGCCTATCCAGCCGGAACGTTCGTGGCGGATATATCGGTATTTATCCCGGCTATAGCACCAACGCCGACACCAACACCAACTGCGACGCCAACTCCAACGCCAACGCCGACACCAACGCCGACGCTAACACCAACTCCGACTCCGACGGCAACGCCGGCTACCCCGACTCCGACACCGGCCACGCCGACGCCGACTCCGACTGCGACGGCAACGCCGGCTACCCCGACTCCGACACCGGCCACGCCAACACCGACGGCGACGGCGACAGCGACAGCCTCACCATCGGCGACACCGTCACCGACTTGTCCGCCTAATATCTTCAGCTATACCGGCGCGCCGGTTGCTATCCCCGATAACAACACGACCGGTGTGAACCTGGTCGTAGCGGTAGCAGGGCTTGGGTCGATTACGGACCTCGACTTCCGTTTCGATGGAACGGTCTCGAGTGCCGATCCGCTCTCCACCACCGTGGGTGTGAACCACTCGTGGGTGGGAGACATGATCTTCCGGCTCACCTCGCCTGGCGGGACCACGGTCACCTTCTACGACCGGCCCGGTGTGCCGGCTTCGACCTTTGGCTGCAGCAGCAACAATCTGTTCGCTCTGACCATCGACGATGAAGCTGGATCTGCCTTGGAAGGTCAATGTCCCGGAGGAACTGATGCCGGCCCGTTAACCGGCACGTTCACGCCAAACAATCCGTTGTCGGCCTTCGACGGCCAGAATCCAAATGGAAACTGGACCTTGACGGCCATCGACGCCGCAGGTGGTGACACCGGGACGGTGCGAAACTTCTCGCTGATCTTCGGCGGAGCGTGCGCGACCCCGACGCCAAGTCCAACAGCTACAGCCACAGCTACGGCGTCTCCAACAGCAACGGCGTCACCAACAGCTACGGCTACGGCTACAGCGACACCAACAGCTACCGCCTCACCGACGGCGACAGTTTCGCCGACAATCCCACCGACGCCTTCGCCGACAGCGACCGCGTCCCCGACAGCGACCGCCTCGCCGACAGCTACCGCGTCGCCGACCGCGACGTGTCCTACGGTCATCACCCATTCGACGAGCCAGGCGATCACACCGCTGAACTCAGTCTCGTGCAATAACGGGGTGGGCCATACGGACAACAGCTACTGGAGAGCGTTCAACATGGGGACCTTCGTTGGCGGAGCGCAATACAACGTCACCTCGGTCGAGTTCGGAGTGGAAGAAGCGACCGGAGCTGGCGGGACGCAGCCGGTAACAGTGCGTCTGTATACCACGACCAACTTCCCGGTAGGCTTCCCTGGCTCGCTGACCCAGATCGCGACGACTACGATCCAAGTGCCGGATGCCGCTTCGGGAACAGTCCTGAGCGTGCCTTTGGTGGCGACAGTGCCAGCGGGAACCTCTGAGCTGGTGATGGAACTCTTCACGCCGGACGGACAAGCTGCGGGGAACCTGTTCTTCGTGGGCTCGAACGCGGCGGCGGAGACTGGACCGAGCTATTTGAGCGCGGCGGCCTGCGGGATTACGACCCCGACCACGACAGCGGCGATCGGTTTCCCGAACATGCACATCGTGTTCAACGTCCTTGGGAGCTGCGGAGGCCCGAGCCCGACGCCGTCAACTCCGACCCCGACACCGACAGCTACGGTTTCACCAACGGCTACACCGACGGCTACCATATCGCCCACGATACCGCCGGTGAGTCCGACGCCAACGCCTACTGCCACTCCGGAGACTCCGACACCGACACCTAGTGCATCGCCGGGCGCGACGCCGCCCTCGAAGGCGATCAACCTGTCGACCCGGATGTTCGTTCAGACGGGCGATAAGGTTGGCATCGGCGGGTTCATCATTACTGGAACCGTTCCGAAGCGTGTGATCGTCCGGGCCATCGGACCGACGCTCACCCAGTTCGATGTGCCGAATGTGCTGGCCGATCCAGTGCTCGAGCTGCACGGTCCGACCGGGTTTGCCACGATCATCAACAACAACTGGAGAGACGATCAGGAGGATGAGATCGAGGACACGGGCATCCCGCCAACCAATGATCTGGAATCAGCCATTGTGGCGACGCTGGATCCGGGAGCTTATACGGCGGTCGTGCGAGGCAATGGGAACACTACCGGTGTGGCCCTGGTGGAAGTCTACGACCTGAACGAGGGAGTGGACTCGAAACTGGCCAACCTGGCCACGCGCGCCTTCGTCAGCACCGGGGACAACATTGTCATCGCGGGCTTCCTGCTGAGCGGCGACAATGCCGCCGGCATCGGCGGGCCGAATGACGACCGAGTCATCGTGCGGGGTATCGGGCCAAGCCTGGCTCCGAGCCTATTCCCAGCCAGCGCCGTGCTGGCGGATCCAACCCTGGAGCTGCGCGACGCCAATGGATCGCTCATCCTGTCGAATAACGATTGGCAGGATAATGCAGCCCAGGCGGCAGAGATCAGTGCCGCGGGTCTGGCACCGGCCAGCAGTCTCGAATCAGCCATAGCCGCGACGCTGCCGCCGGGACTCTACACCGCGCTGCTCGCCGGCCTGAACAACGGCACCGGCATCGGCGTGGTAGAAATCTACGACCGGGGCGCTGCCCCGCCCGGGCCGTAACGGATCAATCGTTCGCGCTTTGTCTGCCCCGAAAACCTTCGGGGCAGACACGCGCGGCGGGCGCTTCCTAATCACGCGCCCCAGGCAGGCGGATTTGGCAACCCTTTTGCCACCGGTGCGAAGCGGAATCGCTTCTTAACTCCTGCGTAATTATCACGCGGGAGAGATGCGCTTACGGCGCAGCATTTGCTACCCCACAGGGCACCTATTCCCCCGTGCCGGAACGGGAGAGAAATCATTATATGAATCCATCCTGCGTGAACAACTTCCCAACCAGAACGAGCCCACCACTTTGTGGTGCCCAGGAGCGACAAGACCTCCAGCCCAATCCCAAAGCGCGTGGCCGGCTCGCACAACTGACGGCGCTCGCCGCCGTGACCTTTTTCGCACTCCCGGGAGCACGCTGCACGGCCGCGGCGACACCGACGCCCACACCCCCGGCGTGTCCTTCGGTGATCACACAGTCCACCAGCGAGGCGATCGCGGCGGGCAACTCGGGCTCGTGTAACTCGGGGCAGGCCGGGGGATTCTTGCACACGGATAACAGTTACTGGCGCGCGTTCAACGTAGCGTCCTTCACCAGCGCACAACCATACCACGTGACCTCCGTTTCGTTCGGGATTCAAGTGGCCAACGCTTTCGGCACGAACACGACGCAACCCGTTACGGTCCGTCTCCATACCCAAACGACCGGATCATTTCCCGGAGGGAACCGGGCGCAGATAGCCACCACTACCGTAAACGTGCCCGACCAGGCTCAAACGACCTTGAACGTGCCCATTGCCGCCATCGTCCCTCAAGGATCGACCCAACTGATCATGGAAGTCTTTACGCCGGACGGGCGACCTGCCCGGCACTCATTTTTCATTGGATCGAATGCGGCGGCTCAAACGGGGCCGAGTTATATTAGCGCGATAGAGTGCGGACTCTTCGGACCGACTGACGTTTCGGACGTCGGCTTTGCGACCATGCACCTTGTATTTAACGTCAACGGCCACTGTGGTGCTTCGACAGCTACACCGACACCCACGCCGACGCCGATTCCCACGCCGACACCAACACCAACCCCCATTGCAACCCCCACAGCGACTGCTACGCCAACGGCTACGGCTTCAGCTACAGCAACGGCGACAACTACACCAACACCCGGCGCCACCCCACCAGCGACCGCTACCCCAGCGGCAACGGCTTCGGCTTCGCCTGCAGGTACAGCGACACCGGAACCCACTGCTACCCCCGTGCCCACCCCTGCCCCCACCTCCACTCCTACACCCACTCCTCCTTCTTCCTCCAAGGCACTGAACATTTCCACGCGGCTGCGGGTTGAAAGCGGGAACAACGTCCTGATTGGCGGATTTATCGTCTCCGGGAACGCCCCGAAAGAGGTGGCGGTGCGAGGCATTGGACCATCGCTGGCCGATTTCGGCATTAGTGACGCGCTGATCGATCCCACCCTCGAACTGCGGGCGGCTGATGGCGCGCTCCTGTCGCAAAACGACGATTGGCAGACCGACTCTTCGCAAGCCGCACAACTGAACGCCCTCGGCCTCGCCCTGCCGGATTCGCGGGAGTCGGGCATCCTCGCCACACTCGAGCCTGGCGCTTCGTATACAGCCATCCTGGCCGGGAACGGTGGCGGCACGGGCATAGGTCTTGTGGAAGTCTATGACACGAACCCCGCGGACGACTCGCAATTGGCGAACATCAGCACGCGCGGTTTTGTCCAAACCGGGAACAACGTCATGATCGGAGGATTTATCCTCGGCGGCGGTAGCGACGTCGAGGTGGCGATGCGCGGGATTGGCCCGTCGCTCGCCCAGTTCGGCCTCAACCCCGTGCTGGCCGATCCCACCCTCGAGCTGCGCGACAGCAATGGCACACTTCTGGTCTCGAACAACGACTGGCAGGACGACCCCGCATCGGCCGCGCAACTTACCGCCCTTGGCCTTGCTCCTCAGGATCCCATGGAGTCAGGCATCATCCATTCGCTGCCGCCCGGGGCTTTCACCGCCATCCTCGCCGGAAGCAACGGCGGGACGGGCATCGGCGTGGTGGAGATCTACAACGCTGCGCCGTCGGGGCCGTAACGCACCAGATCGCTTCCGCCACCCCTCGCGGGGTTTGGATTTCCACTGCTACGCGGACCCGCAGGTTCGCTTCGCGTTCCGGGCTTTATTCCGTCGTTGCCTCCGGCACTCTGACCTGAGCCCGCCTCTTGGAGGGACGACCGCTGTGTCGTCCATGACGAAAGACGCGACCCTCTCGCTAACGCTCGCGAAACGACAGATTCCTCGACTCCGCTCGGAATGACAGGAGGGATACGCGTGCCCGCGTGATACGGAGGAGCGTTTTGCCTTTGACTTTCCCCATGGCCCTTAGTGGAGTAGTGGCTCCAGCTTATGAAAAAACTTCTTCTCGCTGCTTTCGTCCTTCTCCTCGGCGCCGCCGTCAGGCTCGATGCCGCGGAGCCGGAGAATCCAGAATTCCCAGGCGTGGAGAAGGCCATGACGCCGGCGGATTATGAGGCCGCCGGGTTGCAGAAGCTGGATCCGGCGGAGCGAGCAAAGCTCGACGAATTCATTCGCAGCTACGTGGCCGTGAGCAACGAACGTGTCGCCACCTCGGCGGTCGACAAGGCGGTAAAGGAAAACAAGGTCTCGGCGCCGGAAGTGATCCAGAGCCGGATCGTGGGACCCTTTACGGGTTACAACGGGCGCACGAAGTTCAAGCTGGAGAACGGCCAAGTCTGGGCGCAAGGCCAGGCGGTCAGCGCCTACTATCCCAAGATCGACTCACCGCACGTGGTCATCGTGAAGGCTGGCTTCGGCTATCGGATGTACATCGCCGGCGGCGGCAACATCCGCGTGTCGCTGGTTCGTTGAAGGGCTGAAGAGTTGAAGAGTAAAGCGAATGCGAATTTCTCCTCCGCCGCTTTAACGCTTTAACTCTTCAACGTTTTTAACGATCCCCGATAACGGGGCCGCGGCGATTCCAGAAATTCTCAGCGGGTCCGGTTACTGGAGGTGATAAACTTCGACCAGGGCCACGCCGGTGGTGTTGCCACTGCCTCGAACGATCGCCGTGTAATGGCCCGGCGGGATGATTTCCAACAGGGCCGATTCGCGATCGTCACCGGGTTGAAGACCGACCGCTTCGATCTCGGCCTGCTGCATCTCCCTCCAGTTATCATTCGAGCGGATAATTGCGCCATCGGAATTGACCAAATCCAGGGTTGGATCCTGGAGGGCGCCATCGATCCCAAAACCGCCCAGCGTGGGACCTATGGCGCGCACGACTGTCCTCCTCCCGGGGCCCGCCGGGCCGACGATCAAGCCGCCAATCATCACGTTGTCGTCAGTCCCGACTAATCCCCGCGTGCTGATGTTAGACAGCTGCGAAATCACCGCTTGATCCAGGTCATAGACTTCCACGAGACCCATGCCCGTAGTGTTATCACGGCCGCGCAGGACCGCGGTATAGGCGCCCGGTGCGAGCGTCTGCACGATCGCCGATTCCAAGTGATGGTTTGGTGGGATTCCGGTCGCCTCGATCTCCGACTGTTGGAAGTCCTGCCAGTTATCGTTACCCGCCAGGAACGTGGCGCCGGAAAACAGCTGGAGGGTGGGATCAGCCAGAGAGCTCCCGGATCCCTGATTCAAGGATGGGCCGATGCCCCGGATAATCACTTTCTTCGGATCGGTTCCGGTGACGATGAATCCGCCGATGAGCACGTTTTCGCCGGTCTGCACGCCCAGACGGGTCGAGATATTCAAGAGCTGAGCCGCGGGTGTTCCCGCGATGGGCAAGCTGCGGGAAAACTCGGAGGTACTTCCGTTGGAATTGGTGGCGGTGGCGCTGACCGAGCGGACGCCAGCGGGACAGGACAGCGCCCAGACAAACGCAGCGGTGCCGTCCACGCCTGTGACCAGATTAGCGGCGCCGAGAAAGGCCCTTCCCTCCCCGAACTCCAAGGGGTCCGCGGCCGTGTCGCCGAAGAATTCAAGGCGATAAGTCTGGTTGGCGCTGCTCTCGAGGGTACCGCTAATGATGACCGCGTAGCTGGCGAAGTCAGCCGACGTCAGAACCGGATAATTTTGCAAATCATTGGGTCCGCTGTCCCCGTCCCCAACGTCGTTCGGAGTGACGACGTCGGCAGCGAGATCAATTCCGAGCTTTTCATTGCCATAGATCAAGTTGCCGAGAATCGAGTTCCCGGTAGGGCTGGTTGGAACATCCAGGCGAACGACTACTCCTGAGCCAGCTGCAGTACTGGTAAACGGACCGCGGGAAGTGAAAGCGATCCGATTGCCGGCGCCCGGTGCTGTGCCACCAATCGTATTGTTGCTGGCCCCCTGGATGATCCATACGCCAATGTTCGTGTTGCCCAGCGGCACGACACCGGATTCGTCGGTTCCGATAAGATTACCCTGGATCAAGTTATTAGTCGCGTGTTCAGTACCAAGGGTGATGCCGGCAACGCGCTGGCCACAGATCACGTTCCGGGCGCCGGGTTCTGTCCCGCCAATCACGTTGTCGCGGCCCTCGACGATCACCCCGTAGCCAGTGGGAGTTGCATCTGAATTGATGACACCCGTGCCGGTCACGTTCAGTCCGAGCAAATTGCCTTTGACCAGGTTTGCGAACGGCGGGATGAGGCCATCCGGATCTGGCGGAGTCGAGATAACAACGCAAACATGATTACCACCAGACGCTCCGGATATGACATTCCGGGCTTCGATCGCAGTGCCACCCACCAGGTTGGCCGACGCGCCATTTTCCAGCTTGACCCCGGCTCCGCTCCCGCCATCGATCGACGCCAGGCCGGCCGATTTCAGGCCGATCAGATTCCCTTCCACGACATTCGCCACCGAGCCCGGCCCCGTGATGAAGACATCGCGGTAAGCCGCGCCGGAAATTAGGTTTCGCAAGCTGGGCTCCCTCCCTCCTATTCGCGTGCTAACGCAATCCTCCAGCCCGATGCCAGTACCCTGTCGCGAATCCCTGCCAATAACAGGAATTATCGGAGAAAATGTCCCCGTTCGATCGGTGCCGATAAAGTTGCCGGCAATCACATTGCCACTGCCTCCCCGGCACCAAATGCCGGTATCGAAACGGCTAATGATCAAGCCACGGATGGTCGTATTTCCGCAAGTGATCGTAAGACCATTTCCGAGGAGAGTGAGGAGGACGCCATCGAGCTCAATTTTCAAATTGGGGTTCAGGCCCTGGCCCACCGGATTGCTATTCGGGAGAGCGCCCGGTTGCGTAAAACCGTCGATGAAAACAGGATCGGTGATGTCGGGGAGCGGAGGGCGGGGAAAAATCGTTTGAACATCAGTGCCAGGGATTGCGAAGTGGATCCGGTCAGGGTCGTTGGCAGATGAGTTCGGGTGCGCATTGGCGTCTAAAATCGCCTGGCGGAGCGAACCCGCTCCGTTGTCGGCGGTGTTCGTCACGCTAAAGATGTCCGCCCAGGCCGGTGAGGAGAGCAGGAGAAGACAAATTCCGCCAATCAGACCAACGGTCGGCGCGCCTGGAAACCCCGGCGCTCTCACTGGAGATTGTAGACTTCGACGAGACCGACCCCGGTCGCACCGTTATAGCCGGCAACAATGGCGGTGTAATTGCTAGGCGGAAGTATCTCAAAGACGGCCGATTCGAAATTGTTAGCCGGCGGAATACCGGTGGCTTGAATTTCCGCCTCCTGATTCTGCCTCCAATCGTCATTGAAGCGGATCAACATGCCCTGGCCGTCATAAAGTCCCAGGGTCGGATCAGATAATGCGTTTGGAATTCCAAACTGGCTGAGGGAAGGCCCAATCGCGCGCACCAGGACTTCGTTCGCGCCGGTGCCGCCACCGAGGATGATTCCGCCGATCATGACATTGTTGCCCGTCTGGACCAGTCCCCGCGTGCTGATGTTCGCCAATTGAGAGTTGGTGTTGGCGGAATTAAGATCGTACGCCTCCACTAGTCCGATGCCCGTCCCGCCGCCATTTCCACGCAGGACCGCCGTGTAAGATCCCGGGGCCAGAATTTGCACAATAGCCGCTTCGAGATCGTTACCCGGGGGGATGCCGGTGTTCTCAATGATCGTCTCCTGGGTGTCCCTCCAATTGAGAGGCCGATAACACCCGAAGCCGCACTGAACAGGACAGGCCAACTTCTGAACCGCCTTTTTGTTCTCATCCTGGAAAGCTCCCCCAGCCATCATCCTTCCAGAACGAAAGGGCGTGGTAAACGCTTTTCCGCGAGGTGTGAAACCGATCAGGCAGCGCCCGCAGGAGCCGGCGCTTTCCCAGACACCTCGTTAGGGGCATCGCCTTCGTGATGCATGTGGCCGCTGCGGAGGAACGGGACCTTATCGAGCACGTTTTCCTGGAACCATTCGAGTGCGAGATAAATCACCGGGGTGATGTAGAGAGTGATGAGCTGGGAAATAATGAGGCCGCCCACGATGACCAAACCTAACGGCCGGCGCGAAGCGCCATCAGCGCCATAACCCAACGCGAGCGGCACGGCGCCCATCAACGCCGCCAGCGTGGTCATAATGATCGGACGAAACCGCTCGACGCTCGCTTCGTGGATCGCGGTCCTGAGATCGTAGCCTTCGTCAATCCGGTGCAGCGCGAAATCCACGATCATAATGCCATTCTTCTTCACAATGCCCATGAGAAGGAACAGGCCGATGACCGAATAAAGCGACAGCGTCGAGTTAAACAGCCACAGCGTGAGCAATCCGCCGACGACGGCCGGGAAGAGCGTGGAGAGCACTGTGATGGGATGCACATAACTCTCGTAGAGAATCCCGAGAATGACGTACATGACGAAGATCGCGGCGAGGATGAGGAAAGGCAGGGCCCGGAAAAGCTGTTGGAGAACCAGGCCCTCTCCCTGCATCTCGCCTTTCACCGTCGGGGGCAAGACTTCCGCAGCGGTCTTTTCGATGAAATCAGTCACATCTCCGAGCGCCACGCCAGGCTTCGCATCGAAGCCGAAGGTCACGCTCGTGAATTGATTCAGGTGGTTGACCCCTTGCAGCCCCAGTTTGGTACTCGTTTTCGTCAGAGAGCGCACCGGGATCAACGTGTCTTTCCCGTCCGGCCGGACATAAAGCTGGCGCAAATCCTCCGGGCCGGCTCGGTCGGCATCATCGACTTCGAGGATGACCTGATATTGGTCATCCGCCTGCTTGATCAGGTAAACGTAGTTTTGCGAATAGGCAGCGCGGAGGAGGCTCTGGAGCTTCGAAATGGAAACGCCGGCCATGCTGGCCCGGTCGCGGTCGATGTCGATGTCGAGATTGGGCTGGTTCCGAAACAGGTTGGACCGCGGCGGGCCGACAAAGCCGTCATAGCCTTTCAACTTTTCGCCGAGGGCTTCGGCCGCGGCATAGACTTCGTCCGGGTCGATCCCACTGATCGTGTAGCTGTAACGCCCAAACTGGCTGCCACTCGCGCCGATATTGATCTGAAGGACTGGCCCCGGATTGAGCGTGGCAAAAACACCAGGGATCTGGTTGATGCTCCTTCGCAGCTCCATCGCAACTTCTTCGATCGGCTTTCGATCCTTGACGTCCTTCAGGAAAAGCACGGTGAAAATGCCGGACGAACCGGCGCGCCCACTGCCGGCGATGGTGAAATATTTGTCCACGGCCGGATTCGCCTGGAGGATCGGATCGAGCTTGTCCTGGACCTCGCGCTGCTGCTGGGGCGACGTGCCCTCCTGCATGAGAAGCGCGCCGCGAATCACTCCGCTGTCGCCCGTCGGCAGGAGCGTGAACGGCAACGAGGAAAAGAAAAACCAGACGCCCACGCCGCAGGCGGTGAGGATCGGCAACGCCAGCCAGCCCCGGTCGAGAAACCAGCCGAGCGACCGGCTGTAGAACCGCAGGACAGGCTGGAAAAAGCTGTTGGTGAAACGCTCCATCCACGTCTGGCGCTGCCCAGGTTTGTGTTCACGTAATAGGCGCGCGCACATCAGCGGGGTCAGCGTCAATGAAATCAAACCGGAGGCGAAAATCGCGACGATGATCGTGACCGCGAACTCGCGAAAGATTCGGCCGAGCAGTCCCGGCATGAAAACCAGCGGGATAAAGACGGCCGCCAGCGACAGCGTCATGGACAGAATCGTGAACGAAATCTCCCCGGCGCTGTTCAACGTCGCCCGGTAGATCGACTCGCCATGTTCCGCGCGGCGCACGACGTTTTCCAGAAACACGATGGCGTCATCGACCAGGAACCCGATGGCGAGCGTAAGCGCCATCAGGGTCAGGTTGTTGATCGAATAATTCAGCGCCCACATGACGAGGAACGTCATCAGGAGCGAGAGCGGCAATGCCACCACCGGGATGAGGGTATCGCGCGCCCGGCCGAGGAAGACAAAGATCACCAACACCACGAGGACGAACGCGATCACCAGCGTGTCCTGCACGTCCGCGACCGAATGAACGATACTCTGGGAGCGGTCGAAGGTCGGGATGAGGTTGATCGATCCCGGCAGCTCGAGCCGCATCTGGGGCAGGAGCTCGTTGATCGACCTGGCAACCTCGACCGCGTTCGCTCCGGCCTGCCGGGAAACCGCGAGCACGATCACCGAAGCCGGCGTGGTGTAACCGCGGGCGTAGAAGTGGCGGGAGAGGCGTTCGTCCTGGACGCTATCGACGACGGTTGCGACATCGCGCAGATAGATCGGTGCACCGTCCTTGCCGCGGGCCACGATCAAATTCTTGTAGCCTTCGGCATCAGCGATCTGCCCATTGGGGCGCAAAACCAGCGACATGTCCTTGCCGTCGAATTGCCCGGCCCCGGAATAGGAAGTTCCCGCCCGGATTGCGGCGGCCAATTCGTCCAGGGTGATGTTGCGTGTGGCCAGCGCAGAAGGGTCGGCCTTGATCCGAATGGCGCTCTTGACGCCAAAAATCTGGACCTGTGAAATGCCGGGCAGGATGTTTATCCTCTGCTGGACCTGCGAAGTGGCATATTTGTAAAGCTCGCCGTCGCTCAGCGTGTCGCTGGTCAGCGCCATATACATGACCGGCTGGTCGTTCGGGTTCGACTTCTCGAAACGGGGCGGGCTGGGCAGGTCGTTCGGTAACTGGCCACTGGCGCGCTGGATCGCGGCCTGCACATCGGTAGCGGCGTCGATGATGCTCTTATCGAGATCGAACTGGAGAGTGATATTCGTCGAGCCCTGCGTGCTCGAGCTCGTGGACAGGGTAAGCCCGGGAATCTGGGTGAATTGTTTCTCGAGCGGCGTGGCGATCGTGTTCGCCATCGTCTCCGGATTCGCGCCGGGATAGTTCGCGCTCACCGAAATGACCGGGTAATCGACCGCCGGCAGGTCGTTTACCGCGAGTTGCTTAAAAGTCAGAAGCCCGAAAACAATCAACGACGCCGTCAACAGCATCGTCATCACCGGCCGCTGGATAAATGGCTTAGAGAGGCCGGAAGAAAACTGGACAAGTTTACGGCTCGCCGTTTTCTCGCCCGGGACACGATCGCGATGCCCGATCGAATCGCCGGACGGCGCCCCGGGCAATTCGTTGTCGTCGGGCGCCGGCATGTTAATGGAGTGCCGGCTTCTCGCCGCCAACATCGGATCCACTTTCGCGTGGATTCACCCTCATTTTCGGCGCCAGTTGCAATTGGCCAGAAGTGACAACCATCTCGCCCTTCTCGACGCCGTTGTTAATGACAACGAGATCGCCCTGCGCCTGGCCCGGCTTTACCTGGCGCAGCTCGAGAGTGGAATCCGGTTTGACGACGAAAACGTAAGGGCCGTTCTGGCCGATCTGGACAGCGCTGCCTGGCACCAGCTTCGCGTCTTTGATGATGTCGAGAACCAGCCGCACCTTCACAAACTGCGAGGGCCATAGCGCCCGGTCGGGGTTCGGCGTCACGCCGCGCACTTTCACCGTGCCGGCCCCAGGTTGAACGGCGTTATCGATGAAATACAGTTTCCCGTCGCGCGGCTCGACGTTGTCTCCCTCGGCGTCAGTCACCACCTTGAGGTTCGGATTGTTGAGGTAACGGCGGACCAGCGGCAGGTCCGGTTCGGCGACGGTGAAATCACTGTAGATCGGGTCCATCCCCATGATCGTAAGCAACGAGGTGCTACCGCCCGGCCCGACGACGTTTCCGACGTCGACGTTGCGCATCCCGGCCCGGCCATCAATCGGCGCCTTAATATAGCAGCGTTCGAGGTTTACCTGCGCGGCAGCCACTGCGGCCTCGGAGCGGCGAGCACTGGCCTGGGCCGTGTCCCATTCCTGGCCGGCCGTGACGTTCTCCTTCCGCAACTGTTCCTGCCGTTTCAGCGTCGCCTGGTTCAAAGCCAGATCTGCCTGGGCGCTCGCGAGGGCCGCCTCATACGGCCGCGGGTCGATCTGAAAAAGTAGATCGCCTTTTTTCACGTCGGCACCGTCCTTGAAATCTCGCGCGATAATCTGCCCGCTCACTTGCGCCTCGATCTGGACCGTTTCATAAGCAGCGGTGGTCCCGATCTCGTCGAGATAAAGCGGCACGTCCTGGGTGATAACTCTCGCTGTCGTAACTGGGCGTGGCCCGGGCACATTCGCCGTCTTTGGTTTGTTGGTGAACCCGCGCAGGGTCAAAAGCAGAACGACCAGGAGAATCGCGCCGCCGCCCCAGAAGAGGCCTTTCCTTCCGAAGCGGTGCTCGAGTTTCCCGACCGCCTCGCGGGTGATGAGGTTGGCTTTTGCCAATGAGGTCATGAGAGGCCGTTTCCTTTTGCTGCGGCAGCATGCCCGTTCGCGGCGCCGTTCGCCGGTTGTTCCGCCTTATCCCGGATTTGAGCGAGGACGCGGATGCACGTATCCAGATCACGCTGCGGAATGTCGCTGATCAATTCGTGGCGCAGCTCATGAGCGGTGTTGAAAATCTTTTCCAGGATCGCTTTCGAGCGGCGTTGCAGGTGGACGATCTTGCACCGGCGATCGTCCGGCGATCCGCGCCGCTCGATCCAGCCGTCGTTCTGAAGCCGGTCGAGGAGACCGGCGAGGGTCGGACCCTCGATACCCATCCGCTCGGCAATTTCTTTTTGCGTCAGCTTGTTTCCAGCCAGGGAGAGATGAATGAGGGTGCGCCATTTTCCCTGGCTGAAGCCGAGCGGGCGCAGCCTTTGGTCGAGCCTGGTGCGCCAGGCACGGGCGGTGCCGAAGAGCAAAAGACCCAACTCGTTGGTATTGGTGGAAGGCATGCCGGAAATTGATTAGCACGCTAACGAATGCCCGTTCAGCGGAATTGTCAAATGACAGCTACGTGGCACGCGGCGCCTGAGGTGGATCTATCGCTGCTGCTGCTGCTCCGGTGGATTTTCCTCACCTACCTTCGCCAGGATCACCGTTCGTTTTCGATAATCCGTCACGGTGAGAATTGGCCGCGCGCGCAGCGGGGCCCAGCGCCCGGTTTCCAGGACTTGCCGCTCCTTGTCCGGTTGAATTAGCACGTAACGCGCGCTCAGCGGGAGATCGTCGACGCGGCTCACATAGATGAGGCGCGACCGGATGTAGAAAAGGAACGGCTGATAATCCGGGTCGACGGCGTAAAGCGGCTCCGATTCCGGGACGAGCGCGTCGATTTGCGCCGCGATCGGCCTCACCTTGGCCCGTCGTTGCAACGCCGGGACCACCGCGACCGCATAAAGACAAAGCCCAATTCCAGCTGCGATTGCAGTCCCAATGACGAATCGCAATCTCCGCTTCTCCGAGACCATTTTTTTTGCGGGCCACCAGCCCGACAGGCGGAGTTCACTCGCGGAGAGCGTCATCGCCATCAGCCAGGAAGCCCCCACCAAAACCGGCATCGAATAACGCGGGAGAGCTCCCGGCAATAAATTGACGGCGAGAAAAGGGACAGCGCAGCCCCAAATCAGCGCGCGCGACAGGTTGGTTTCCCGCAGCGTCGCAAATCTCGCCCCTGGAACCAACGGCAGCAATAATGTCCACGGCAAAAAATAGGCGAGCCCGCGCGGGATGTTGAGCAGCCAATGGGTAAGCTTGAAATCGTCGCCCCCGAGGCGCCCGGTGAATTGCACGGACCAGGTTTGAGCGAGATTCGCTCCTCGCATTGCCTGCCAATAGGGGACGGCCCAGGCGGCGAAGACTGCCAGGATGGTTACGATCCCGGCCAGGTGCGCGGGATGCCAGAGTTTCCGCAGTTCACCGGCGCGGTGGAGAACGGCCACAACGACCGCATAGAAGAAAAGCAAATGCACGGGCCCTTTCGCGAGCACACCGAGCCCAAGGAAAACGGACGGCACAATCCAGAGGAGCCACGGTGATCGCCGCTGCTCCCACCAACTGAGCCAGCAGATCATTGCCACACCCAGCAGCGAAACGTAAAGCGCCTCGATTTCGATGAGCCGGCCTTTCTCGATCATGCCGAAATTCACCATCCAGATCAGGGCCGCGATGAGCGATCCATTCGCGCCCAGACTCGCGCGCGCCACGGTGAGGAAGAGCAGGGCGACGGCGAGAACACAAAGGGCCGATGGGAGCCGGGCCGTCCATTCGTTGCGCTGCCCGGTGAGCTTGAAGGAAGCGGCCACGAGCCAATTTACCAGCGGCGGCTTGCGAAAATACGGCTCGCTCCCCACGTGCGGGATAAGGAAATCTCCCGTCTCGAGCATCGTCACCGCCGGCAAAATGCGGCGGCCTTCTTCTCCCTTGATCTCGAGCGAGCCGAGCGCTGGCAAATAGATTGCGGCCCAGCTGAGGAGAACGATCGAGAAAGTAGCGAGGCGCGTCATGTTGACGTGCAACCCTCCCTCGCAAGGCTATGGCGGGCAAGCTATCCCACGTCCAATCCATCCACCTCCCGCCGCCCAATCCCGGCTTGACGAAAGGCCCTCTGAAAATTAAGGTAAGCGCCTAGTCCGCGCTGATTGGGGTGGGAGCTGGTGTCCCACTCTTTTTGGTCTGCGGGCTAGATGTTTTTTATGAACGCCGAGTTTATTGCCATGTTGGATTACCTGGAACGGGAGCGCGGGATCAAACGCGAGATCCTGCTCGAAGCCGTTTCGAACGCGCTCCTTTCGGCGTCGAAAAAGAGCGTGAGCGCGTCGCGCGATCTCCGCATCGATATCAACCCGAAAACGGGTGAGATCCGCGCGCTGGCGAAATTGCTCGTGGTTGAGGACGTCACAAACCCCGCGGATGAGATTTCGCTTTCCAAGGCGCGCAAGCTCAACCCGGAAGCGGCGGTCGGCGGTGAAGTGGAAGTGGAAGTGACTCCGAAGAATTTCGGCCGGATCGCGGCGCAGACCGCCAAGCAGGCGATGATGCAACGCATCCGCCAGGTCGAGAAGGAAATGATTTATGAGGAGTTTAAGGATCGCGCGGGCGAGATCGTCAGCGGGACGGTCCGCCGTTTCGATCGTTCCGATGTGATTCTCGATCTCGGCAAATTCGAAGCGATCATGCCGCAGCGGGAACGCGTGGTGGTCGAGGACTACAACGTGGGCGACCGGCTGCGGGCTTATGTCGTCGCGGTGGAAAATGGAATCCGGGGCCCGGAAATCATTGTTTCGCGGAGCCACCCAAATTTCGTCCGCCGCCTGTTCGAGCTCGAGGTGAGCGAGATCAACGACGGCACCGTCGAGATTCGCGGCATCGCTCGCGAGGCCGGTTATCGCACGAAGATCGCGGTCACGAGCGCGAACGAAAAAGTGGACCCGGTCGGCGCTTGTGTGGGGATGCGCGGATCGCGGGTGAAGAACATCGTGCGCGAGCTGAATAACGAGAAAGTGGACATCATCCGCTGGAGCTCGGACCCGAAGGAATTTGTCCTCGAAGCGCTTAAACCGGCGAAGGTCAAGAATCTCGTCTTCGATACGGAGAAGAAGAGCGTTCAGATTTCGGTCGACGAAGATCAGCTTTCCCTCGCGATCGGCAAGAAGGGGCAGAACGCGCGGTTGACCTCGCGGCTGACGGGCTGGGAAATAAATATCGACCGCGACACTTCCGCGACGCACGCCGTCGAACAGAAAGTCGCGCAGGCGGCGCAAGCCTTGGGCGGCGCGCTGCCGATCAACGACGACCAGGCCCTGTTGCTGGTAAAGGCCGGCTTCACCAATCTCGAGGGATTGCGCGACGCGGCGGTCGAGGATCTGGTCGAGATTCTTTCGGTGGACGAAGCCAAGGCGCGGGAAATCCATGAAGCCATTCACCAGGAGAGCCCGGCCGCGCAATAAACTGGTTTGCCGCTGATCGGCCAGCCATGACGATTTTTCACGAGACAAATGCCAACGAAAACGACGACCAAGACCGCTGCGCGCAAGCCCGCGACCGCTCGCAAGCCGGTCAAGGCCGCCGCCCCCGCCCCGGTTAAGGCGGCGCCTGAGCCGAAGCGCAAGGAGACGAAAAGCGCCAGAGTGGAAAGTCCGGCGAAAGCGCCGCGCTCGGTTTCGACTACGCCGGAACCCAAGGCGCCTGCGCATCCTGAATCGCCGTCGAAGGCAGTCGATCCGGTGAAGCCGGCGCCTAAGCCGGTCATGGAAACCGTGTCTTTGATCGACGAGAAGAAGCCGCGCCCGAAGCGCACGGAGGCCGATACCGCCACCAAGCGCTCATTCCTGCCACCCATCTCTCGCATTCGCGCCACGCCGGAACCCTCCCCCGGACCAGTCGTCCCGCCTGCCGCTCCGCCGCCGGCGGCTCCGCCCGCCGCGCAAGCCGTCGAAGCGCCTGCCGACACCGCGGCTGCTCCGGCTGAACCTGAAGGTGAGCCGCAAAAAATCATTCACATCAAGCCGCCGATCGTCGTCAAGGATCTGGCGCTCCAGCTCGGTCTGAAAAATTTCCAGCTCATTAAGGAGCTGATGACCGACTTCAACATTTTCGCGAGCGGACCGACGCAAACGGTCGAGCCGGACGTCGCGGCAAAAATTTGCGAGAAGCACGGCTTCGTTTTCGAAATGGAACGCCGCGAGAAGGGCGGCGGTGTCCACAAAGTCGAGCAAGTCGTCGTCGCGCCGCCGCCGCCTGTGATCGAAAAGAAAGAGGAGCTCAAGACGCGCGGCCCGATTATCACGTTCATGGGTCACGTCGACCACGGCAAGACTTCACTGATGGATGCCATCCGCAAGACGCGGGTCGCGGCAGGCGAAGCCGGCGGAATCACCCAGCACATCGGCGCTTACACCGTCGATTACAAAGGCTCGCGCATCACGTTTCTCGACACCCCGGGCCACGCGGCCTTCACCGCGATGCGCGCGCGCGGGGCGCACGTGACCGACATCGTAGTCCTGGTTGTCGCCGCGGATGACGGGTTGATGCCGCAGACGCTCGAGGCGATCAGCCACGCGAAGGCCGCGCCGCATGTGAAAATTATTGTCGCAATCAACAAGATCGACTTGCCTTCAGCGAACGTCGATCGCGTGAAGAAGCAACTCCAGGAGCGCGAACTCGCCCCGGAAGACTGGGGCGGCGACACGATCGTATGCGAAGTCTCCGCGACGAAGGGCACGGGAATCGACCACCTTCTCGAGATGATGGCGCTCCAGTCCGAAATGATGGAATTGAAAGCGTCCCCGACCGCAACACCGCGCGGCACCGTGATTGAAGCGCAAGTCGAACCTGGCCGCGGACCGACCGCCACGGTCATTGTCCAGATGGGCACGCTGAAGACCGGCGATCCGTTCATCAGCGGCGACTATGGCGGCAAGATCAAATCGCTGATGGACGATCGAGGCAAACCGATCAAGGAAGCGGGCCCTTCCACACCGGTCCGCGTCCTCGGCTTTAGCGGCCTTCCGCAGGCGGGCGATGAATTTCTCGTGATGGAGTCCGAGCGTTCCGCGAAAACCTTGAGCGAAGAACGCCTCCTCGCGCGCCGGACCGACAAGTTGAGCGCGCCGCAACGCGCCACGCTCGAAAGTTTGCTCGAAGCCGCCGACGGGAAGAAACATCTCCGCGTCGTTCTGAAATGCGATGCCCAGGGCTCGCTCGAAGCGTTGATCGGCGCGCTCGGTCAGATCGAAAGCAAGAAGATCGATCTCGAGATTATCCACGCCGGCGTGGGACCGATCTCCGAATCGGACATCCTGCTGGCCAGCGCGTCCAACGCGGTGGTGGTGGGTTTCAACGTCAAGGTCGAGGGCATGGCGGTGAACGTGGCGAAACGAGAAGGCGTCCAGGTAAAACTCTATAGTATTATCTACGAGTTGATCGATCAGATGAAGGAAGCGATGGCGGGTCTGCTCGATCCGGAACATCGCGAAACCGTCATCGGCCACGCCGAGGTCAAGCAGATCTTCAAACTGAGCCGGGGCATTGTCGCCGGCTGTTTGGTAACGGACGGCCGGATCGCGCGCACCGCGCGGGCGCGCGTCCTGCGGCGACGCCAGCCGGTTTACGATGGCGGATTATCCACGCTGCGCCGTTTCCAGGACGATGTGAAAGAGGTCCGCGTCGGTCTCGAGTGCGGCATCAAGCTCGGTGACTTCAACGAATATCAGGTGGGCGACATTATCGAGTGCTATCAGCTCGAAGCGGTCGCGCAGAAGCTCTAAAGCGGTGGAGTAATGGAGTGCTGGAGTGATGCACTCTTCCATTACTCCAAAACTCCATTACTCCATTACCCCATCGCCTTCCGCTCCCATGAAACATCGATTACTGCGTGTGAACGAACTCTTGAAACGCGAGTTGAGCACGATCATTACCCGGGAAATGAACTTCGAAGGCGTGCTCGTGACCTTGAACCAGGTGGACGTCACGCCGGACCTGAAGCACGCGCATGCCTATGTGAGTGTCCTTGGCGGGAAGGAGGGCCAGACCGCGGCGATGGCGAAGCTGGAAGAGAACCGGGTGATCCTCCAAACGGCCCTCGCCAAGAGCGTCACCTTGAAGTACACGCCCCAGGTCATTTTCCATCTCGACGATTCGATCGAGCGTGGGGCGCGTGTGTTCGAAATTTTGCAGCAGATTGAAACGCCGCGCGCGGAAACCGAATGACGCAGAGCACCTTTGCGGAGATTGGGAGCGTCCTGCGCGCGCATCAGCAGTTTGCCATTCTGAGCCACGTTCGCCCGGATGGCGATGCGCTTGGCAGTCAGCTCGCGCTCGCCCTCTCACTCCAACAGCTGGGCAAGGATGTGACGGTTTGGAACGAGGACGGTCTGCTCGAAAAATACAATTTTCTCCCGGGCGGTGAGCAGCTCACCCGGCCCGCGCCCGAACCGCGGGATTTCGATGTGGCAATCGCGCTCGATACCGCCACCCAAAATCGCCTTGGCACCGCGGCCGAATCGATCCGCCACGCGAAGACATGGATCAATATCGACCACCACCCGAGCAACCCGGGCTACGGAGATTTGGTTTACATCGATCCCTCCTCACCCGCCACGGGTCAGATACTTTTCGAACTGATCCAGGCCGAAAAATTGCCCATGACTCCCGCCATCGCGGAGAATCTTTTTGTCGCGATCTCCACCGATACGGGCTCGTTCCAATATCCAAACACCACCGCGCGCACTTTTGAGATCGGCGCCGAATTGTTGCGGTGCGGCGTGGAGGTTGGTCATGTCAGCCAGCTTCTTTACGAAACCTACCCACGGCGCCGCACCGAGCTGCTCAGAGAATTGCTCGGCACGATGCGTTTCGAAGCAGCGGGAAAAATTGCGAGCTTCAGCTTAAGCCTGAAAGTCGCAGCCGATCTCAAGGTTAAACCCGAAGATAACGAGGGTTTGATCGACCACCTGCGTGCAATCGAGGGAGTAATCGTCGCGATTTTCTTTGAGGAATTGAACGACGGCAAAGTGCGCGTGAGCATGCGCTCGAAGAGTGAGGCCGTCGACGTCTCCGCGATCTGCCAGAAGTTTGGCGGCGGCGGGCACAAGCTGGCCGCGGGGACCCGGGTGCGCGGGACGCTCGCGGAGGTGGAAGAAAAAATCCTGGCGGCCATTTGCGATGTCATTGATTGCTCCGGCCAAAGTCGGCCCGGAGGGTTGAATCGTTAAAAACGTTACATCGTTACAATGAGAACCGTTGTAACCTTTGTAACCCTTTCACGCCTTTAACTTCCTGAAACAACCATGTCGCTAACTGCAACTCCTGACGGCGTCCTGCTCGTCGACAAGGCGGCTGGAATGACGTCGCATGACGTTGTCGCGATTGTCCGGCGGCGTCTGCAAATGAAGAAAGTCGGCCATTGCGGCACGCTCGACCCGATTGCCACCGGCCTGCTTTTGCTCACGCTCGGCCGCGGAACGAAAATTCAGGATCTCCTCATGAGCGAGGACAAGGAATACACCGGAACGCTGATGCTGGGCCTAACGACCGATACCCAGGATAGCGCGGGCAAACCCGTGCAGGAACGTCCCGTGCCCCCGTTGGACGAGCCGCTGGTGCGCGCCGCCTTCGATAAATTTCGCGGCGATTTTTATCAGATGCCGCCAATGGTCTCGGCCAAAAAACATGGCGGCGTGCCCCTCTACAAGCTGGCGCGCAAGGGAGAGGAAGTGGAACGCGAGCCGCGCTTCATCCGCGTGATGTCCTTCGAACTCCTGTCGTTCGCGCCGCCCAAGCTGACTTTCCGCCTGCACTGCAC
>DASZDO010000081.1:0-153015 GCA_035941955.1 Chthoniobacterales bacterium | reverse complement strand
CTGCCTGTTTCCGAGTGGGTGGGTGGCTGTGTCGACGACGACCGCGCAAATGGAGACGAAGCGGCCCGGCAAATATTTTATTGCTGGGCCGTAAAAATTTGCGCTTGCGTTATTACGCGTTCATGGTAAATCCGCCGCCCTATGAAAATGCGCATCTTCCCCATTGTCTCCATGATTCTGTTGCTAAATCTGGCGTTTGGTCTGCCAGGGATGGCCGCGGTGGCCTACGACCGAATCAATGTCACCAGTTCACCATACAACGCCATCCCCAACGACGGCCTCGATGATACCGCGGCGATCAACGCGGCCATAGCTGCCGGCACTTCCCCGAGCAGGAGCATCTATTTCCCACCCGGAACTTATAACTTTATCGGCTTAATGACCGTGCCGGCGAACAAATCCTACCGGTTTTATGGCGATGGACAGGGCGTCTCAACGATTCTCTTTTCGACGAATGGGAGCAATCCGACCGCGGGTATCAACGCCCCGAATATGGGGACCGCTGCTCTGAACGTGGATGGTCTTACCCTTCAGGCCAACTCTACCAACTGCGGAACCGCGATAAACGCATCGTTCAATCCTGGCGCCAAGTTCCGCACCGCCGCTATCCAGAACGTCCAGATCATTGGATCACACCGAGACGGAGTGAGCGGCACCTATTGGACCAACGGAATCTACCTCAACAAAGCGTCGAATACGGTCATTGATAAAGTGCATATCTCCGGCAACAAGAATGTCACCCAGCAAGGTATCAGCTGGGTTGCCCCCACAAACGACGCTGCCACCGGATTGGAGATGACTAACCTCGAAGTCAAGTGGTGCAACTCGGCCTTTTTGACGAGTGGTCATGTGGAAGGCATTTACGTGACCGGATTTGAATTTATATCCTGCGGGCGAGGCGGGCTGCCCGCGGCTTATATTTACGCCTCCCAAGGGGGCGGGGCCGGTGAAATTGGGGGAGGAGCAGTCCATTTAATGAACGGACAAATCGATTCCATCGGAAACGGACTGTCCCTGACAAATTTTATTTTTGGCAAAGTATCCAATGTCTCCTTCAAGCATACCGGTCCGGAGACAACTGACGGCACGATGCTGGTGATGAGCAATGTGACTGACGTGATGGTTACGGAAAACTCGTTTTCTGGGACAGTTTCCCCTAACGCCGTCCCCAATGAGAATGGTGTTATCCTGATCGACGCACACTCAGTGCGAGTCGCTGGAAACAATTTCAGTAACATGCAGCCGACGAGCAACGGCAACTGCATTGCCGTCCTTCCAGCCAGCACCGTGGTCCGCATTACCGATAACCTGTTTAGTAACGTAAGAAGTCAGTATTACGTCGACGGGAGTGTGCCACCTGCCGAAGTGTATTTTTTGGGCAATAACCCCTGACCACGAGGGACTTTTTTCTATGAAAGCAATTGCCTTATCAATCTTCTCCTTTCTGCTCCTAGGTCTCGCGACCGGTCCCTCGGCCATGGCGGCCGTCGACCGGATCAACGTGACGAGTGTGCCCTACAACGCAGTGCCTGACGACGGCATTGACGATACCGCGGCGATCAACGCTGCGATTAGTGCAGGCAAGAGCATCTACTTTCCGGCCGGAACTTATGATTTCACAGGGCAAATGGTTTTGCCGGCGAACAGCTCCTACCGGCTTTATGGCGAAGGACCGGGCGTCTCGACGATTCGCTTCACGGGTCCCAGTGCGGGTATCAACGCTCCGAATATGGGCTTGAACACCCTCAACGTGGACAACCTTACCCTTTGGGCCAAGACAATGAACTGCGGAACCGCGATATCCGCATCGTTTAATGAGTTTGGCGCCAACACAAAGTTCCGAACCGCTACGATCGTCAACGTGCAGATTACCGGTTCGGAAAGAAGCGGCGGCTCAGGCGGCTATTGGACTAACGGAATCTACCTTTACCGGGCGCAGAACTCGGTCATCGATAAAGTGCATATCTGGGGCAATATACGCCCGGCAGCGGGATCGGAGGCCGATGCCTCACTCACCGGCATCGTTTGGGAATCATCGAATACCTACGCCACGACTGGATTGCAGTTATCCGATCTTGAAATTACGTTCGTCAACACGGCTCTGAGGACGAATGGCTGGGTGGAAGGTCTTTACCTGAACCGGTTCGAGTTCGTTCAATGCGGCCAGCACGGCGTGCCGGCGGTTGATTTGAATTCGTTTGACTCCGTTAATCGGAAACCAACGTTCCACCTGGTAAACGGACATGTCGATCTGATCCAGAATGGGATACGGCTAACAAATCTCCGCGGCATCCGGATATCCAAAGTTCTTCTGCTCCATAATGGGGGTGCGGAAAGAAACGGCAGCATGGTGATCTTCAACAACTGTTTTGACGCGATGGTTTCGCAATGCACCTTCCTTGGCGGCACTCATGACGCGGTTTTTAACGTCCCACTCACCGATGAGACTGGCATTCTCCTAGACAACGCCGACTCAGTGCAGGTCACCGGGAACTGGTTCGCTCACATGACAACACCAACCGGCGCCGCCATTGCAATACAGCCGACCAGCAGTGTAGTCCGCATTACCAACAACATATTCACTACCATGTTCGGTGGTGGCGTGAATCATCGCTACGATGACCAAAATCCGGACCCGAATGACCCATATTTTCGGGGCGATAATTGAGCCGAGCGTGGCCTGGCACGCTTGATCGCCGCCAAGGTGATCGATGTCGCATTGGTTGAGCCGAACACGGCCCGGCTACTTTTCGACCTGAGGTCCAGTGCCTAGTGCGGGTTGGATCACCAAATCGACATTGTTCGTGAGCGGAAGCACATGCAATCGCCGGTCATTAGCCAGGAGTGCGGGGCTATTCTTACTTAAGACAATCCGCCAAAAGGAGGATGAAGGTGTCGGGACTGGCGGACCAGGCCGTCTATCCGTGATTACCCGGTCGCGGCCGAAAACAATGGGCCAGTCCTCCCGGACCATCCAGGAAATTCCCCTGCGTTCGAGGTAGAGGGCGACTCCTACCGCTTCCGTCCACGCCACCGGTTCGGGCTCGAAATTCAGAAATTTTGGCTGTGCCGGGTCGATTTCTAGCGCTCGCTCGATGGACGCAGCGAACAGGCGCTGTTGATCTTGATCGGGAGGGTTAGAACGGAAGCGGCGGGCCTCGTGAGCGAACGAGGCGAATGCGACCAAGGCAACGAGGGCAGGTCCAAGAAGCTCCACCGGTCTCCGCCAGTTTCCAGCGTAGGAACGGGATGGAGACAAAAGATGCTCAACCCAGCACGCCGCGACGATCGCAAGGATCAACAAAAAGCCGTAGTAGATGGCAAAGTTAAAGAGCGAGACATAGTAGAACATCGGTCCCTCTAAGATGCAGGCCCACACCATCGAGAGGACGCAGGCTGTCCCGAGAACAAGGTACATCCAAAGCAGGAACGCCTTTAAGTCCTTCGATGGATGAGCCACGTCTCTGCCCGCTGAAGCGTTGAGGTTCAAGAAGGGGCCTTTGCGCCTCAGAAGAGTTGCCAGTGGCAGCAGGACGGCCGTCAGCCAGAGACTGTAGGCCAGCCAATGCGTCCGGAAGAAAAGGACCGTCCCCGGGAAATCGAACGTCTCGAAGGCTGGAATCGGATCGAAGTGCGGATAGGCCGCATAGGCGCCAAAATGCAAAAAATAGAGCAGCGCCTTGAGTGCGCCCTTTCGCTCCGCGTCACTACTCCGAATATGATCGAGAATGACCTGAACATTGCTCGGGTGCGCGGTGACCAAGTCGATCACGATTGGGACGAGGAACAGCACCACGATCGCGCCGGCAAACCAGTGCTGACGCCGGAACGTCCGCCATGGCCATGGCGCCCCCGGAAGTCCGGCTGCGCGGGAGTGATGGATCAAGGCGCCATAGGCAAGCAGCGAGAGCGGGAGAACGAAAAGCGGCATGCTCACGTAGCCATGCACGAGGAAACATCCTGCCAGCACCATTAAGGGCAGATCCCGGCCGCTGCCGGACGCCACGGAAGCGGCCGCCACCACGCAGCAGAGGAAAGGCAGAACGAGCACACATGGCGGCCAGATACTAAAGAAACCCGGGGGGCCGGGAATAAACTCATAGAACTTCCCGACGGCGCCAAAGTGCCAGGCCGCCAGCAACAAGGAGAAACCAAGAAACCACTTGCGGCCGGCGCCGCCTATTCGCCGGGCGATCAGGCTGAGCGTCGCGCCCAAAAAAAAAGCGCTCAGCGCGTAAAGCGCAATGAATTGGGCATTGAATGGGGTCGGAACCAGATGGGTGGCGTCGTAAAAAAGTGCCTCACCCAAGGCATAAACATAGAAAAACGCGGGCCCGGGATGGTGAAAACCGAAACGGCTATATTGACCGAGAAGCTCGCGGAATTGTTTCGCCTTCAGAACCTGCAGCGAATTGGCCGCATCGTCGCTTATTTCATATTGCTGCGCCTGGAAAACGAACTGCGCGTTGTTCGACAGGATCACCGCAAAAAAAATCAACGCCAGCGTGGGTGCCCGCCACCACCAGCCCGGCGGAGCTTCCGTCTTTGGCGCACAGCCTGCCGGACCGGTGGAAACGTTGCCCGGCATCGAGCGCGCAGCGTCAGGGCAATTCAGCGCCGATCAGGCGCTCGAGAGCTTCGTGATATTTTTGCGAAGTCTTTTCGATGATCTCGGCGGGCAGCGACGGGGCCGGCGGAGTCTTGTCCCAATCGATCGTCTCGAGGTAATCGCGCACGAATTGTTTGTCGAAACTCGGGGGACTTTGGCCGACGACATATTGGTTCGCCGGCCAGAAGCGCGACGAATCGGGCGTGAGGCATTCGTCGATCAGGAGCAACTGGTTATCGAGAAGACCGAATTCGAACTTCGTGTCGGCCACGATGATCCCGCAACTGGCGGCGTGGGCACGCCCCGCCTCGTATATTTTCAAACTGAGATCTCTGACGCGCTCCGCCACGTCGGCGCCAACCAACCGGCAGCATTCCTGCCAATCGATGTTCTCGTCATGGCCCACATCGCTTTTCGTGGATGGGGTGAAAATCGGCTCGGGCAATTTGGAGGCGAGTTGCAGACCGGGCGGAAGGGCGGCCCCGCAAATCGTCCCGCGTTCCTGGTACTCTTTCCAGCCCGAGCCGGCGAGATAGCCACGGACGACGCATTCCACGGGAAGCGGCTGCGCCTTGCGCACGATCATCGAACGGCCGTGCAATTCATGATGGTAGGGCGCCAATTCCGGCGGGAATTTCTCGATGTCGGCGGTGATCATGTGGTTTTGGACAAAGGTGAAACGCCGAAACCAAAACGCGGAAAGCTGATTCAAGACCGCGCCCTTGCCCGGAATGGGATCGGGGAAGACGACGTCGAAGGCGGAAAGCCGATCGGTCGCGACAAAGAGGAGAGTTTCGCCGAGATCAAACACTTCGCGGACTTTGCCGCTGCGGAGTTTTTTTATTTCGGGAAGATCGAGTGAGGTGATGGGAGCGCTTTGCACAAGTGTAGAGTGAATGGTGATGAGTGAATAGTGAAGAGCCCAACTTTGCCGACGGTTGATAAAAACGCCAGTTCGCGATTCACAATTCACCGATCACCATTCACCCTCTCGCCATGGCCGGCCTTGTCGTAAAACCTCGCGCGAGAATCTTGCATGGGCACGATTGGGTCTTTGCCGGAGAAGTCCTCAAGGCGTTCGGCAATCCCGCGGATGGCGACGTCATTTCGCTGAAAGATGGGAGAGATCGCCTGATTGGGAGCGCGATTTACAACAGCAAATCACAGATCGTGGCCCGCCGGTTTTCGCGGCGCCGCCAGGATTTGGATCTCGATTTTTTCCAGCGCCGGATCGCGCAGGCGATGGAGTATCGGACGCGGCGCGGGGTCGATCCGCGCCTTTGCCGCCTCGTCTGGAGCGAGAGCGATGGATTGCCGGGGGTGATTGTCGATCGATACGGAGATAACGCGGTGTTGCAGACGCTGACGCTGGCGATGGACATGAGGAAGTCGCTGATCGTGGAGGCGTTGAAGACGGCAGGCGGAGCGCCCGCCCTGCAATCGATCATCGAACGCAACGATGCGCCGGTGCGGAGAGCGGAAGGGATGGAGCTGCGAACCGGGGTCTTGATGGGCGAACCGCCGGGCGGGCCTGTCGTGATCGAGATAAACGGGATCCCACAGCGGGCGTTCCTCCAGGTGGAGATTGATCTGATGCACGCGCAGAAGACAGGCTTTTACCTGGATCAATTAGCGCATTACCAAGCCGTGGCGAACTACGCGTCCGGGCGGCGCGTGCTCGATTGTTTCACGAATCAGGGCGCATTTGCTCTCGCCTGCGCGCGGGCGGGCGCGGCCAAGGTGATCGCGGTGGAAGGGAGCGCGGAAAGCATCGCGATCGCGCGGCAAAACGGACAACGGAACGAGCTGTCCGTCGAGTGGATCGCGCAGGACGTTTTTCAATTTTTGCGCGCCGCGGAAAAGGCGGAAGCCGAGTACGACCTCATCATTCTCGATCCCCCTTCCTTTACCAAAACGAAAGGCGGCCTGCACGATGCGATGCGTGGATACCGCGAACTGCACGTGCGGGCGTTCAAGCTCCTCTCGCACGACGGACTGCTCGCGACCTTCTCGTGTTCGCATCATGTGAATGAAACAATCTTCAACCAAACGATCGCGGATGCGCTGGTGGATGCGCGCCGATCTGCGCGCCGTCTGCGCCGCTTCGAGCAGGCGCTCGATCATCCGGTTCTTCCGACCCTGCCGGAAACAGAATATTTCAAAGGGGTCCTGCTCGAAATGATGCCGGGCCGATGAAGGGCGCTCGATTGAATGAAGAGGCGACCTGAAACAAAGAGACGCAGTTTTCAAGCTCCTAACGGAAATAGTTTGACTTGTTACGACAGAGGCGTAAGCACGGGGTCCAATGAACCTAAAAATACGTTATCTTGTCTACTGTGTCGCGATAATCGCGGCGATATCTCCATGCAGCGCTTACGCGGCAGTTTGGAGCTTTACCAGCGTCAAAACTTCCTTCGGCGGCCTGCCTGGCGCCACGGGCAATGGTCTCACCGACGACACGGCGGCCATCAATCGAGCAATCGCCGCGGGAACCACAATCTATTTTCCGCCTGGAAAATACCGATACATCGGTCCCATGACTGTCCCCTCAAATACCGCATATCGATTCTTTGGAGATGGACAAGGCATCTCGACGATTAGTTTCACGGATACAGTTGGCGGGATCAACGCGCCTTCCGTCGGGGACAAAACTCTTAGAGTGGATGGACTAACCATCCAGGGAAAT
This sequence comes from Chthoniobacterales bacterium, assembly GCA_035941955.1. Taxonomy (GTDB): domain Bacteria; phylum Verrucomicrobiota; class Verrucomicrobiia; order Chthoniobacterales; family UBA10450; genus AV80. Next base: position 145,720 of record DASZDO010000081.1, on the reverse strand, counting down.
TTCGGCAATACCGGCATCGCGATCAACGCCGCCTTTCAGGCAAATGGCCCAAAGGCCCGAACCGCGCATATCGAAAATGTGCAGATCAGGGGATCGGACCTCACCCACAATCCCTCAGGATATTGGGGAACCGGGATTAAATTGTATCAGGCGCAAAATGCGCTGATTGACGACGTCCAGGTGTTGGGCAAATGGGATTTGACCGGCCCGGGGCCAACCGCGAGCGTCGGAATTGACTGGAGCTCCTCCACATCCTCCCCAGCCACGCAGCTCTTCATCCACGACATCTATGTTGGTTTTTACCAAGTTGGCATTAAAACCTCGGGGCACGTCGAAGGTTTCTATTTGGATAAATTTGAGCTCGTTTTTTGCGGCTACGCTCTCCCCAACTCCCACGCAGCTATGGAGCTTTCGTCCAGTGGCGCTCCAGGGATCGTATTTCACATTTCGGACGGCCACGTTAATCAGGTCTCGTCCGGAATACGCCTAACGAATATTTGGCACGCCAAGATTTCCCAGGTGAATTTTCTCAATCAAATCTACGATGGCACGCACATAACCATGACCGATTGCAGGAGCATGATGGTCACCGATAATAACTTCGAAGACCTCGGCATCGCAGGGGAATTGAACTCGAACGGAATCTATTCGATCAACAGCTCGCAAATTCGAATCGCCGGAAATTCCATCGCTCTGGCCACAACAACGACCAATGGAAGCTGCATTGTGGTCGACTCGGCTTCCCGGAAGGTAAAAATCCTGGATAACATGTTCGAAACCTCTCCTCGGCAAATTAATGACATGGCGCCTGACACGTACATCCGCCTGATTCCATGACGCGGTGACCCGGCGTTAGCCAGAAAATCGAACGATTCGATCGGTCAAAAAACGAGCGCACCACGGGGTGCGCTCGTTTCATTAATTGAGTGGCTGCACTGGTTTCCGCGCGATGAGGACCGAGTCGTGCCATTTGTTGCTTTCGTTATCGTATTCCGGCAAATCTTCCCATTGCGTGCGGGCCTCGATCACCTCGAGGCCCGCGTAACGGGCCAGCGCGCGCAGGCCGTCGGGATACATGCGCCAACAATCGACCGGGTAGCGATGCTCCGGCCCGCTCGAGGGGACGATGATGCAACAAAGGCCGTTCGGCCTCAAGGTCCGCGCTATCTGGCGCATCGTTTCCCAGAAAAATTCCGTGTGCTCGAAAGTCTGGCCGGCGACAATGACGTCCGCGCTTTCCGGCGGCAATTCCCGCCAGTCGTACGGGTTTGCCAGCACGAGGTCGACATTGTTCCCGGCGGCCAGATCGACTCCGAGATATTTCCACGGCGGCACGGCAAAGAGCGGCCGGTAGGAACCGTTGATGTCCTGGCTCCCCAGGTCGACGATCACGAGCGCTTCCTCGCGGCTCGCTTCGAGGTGGTCACGCCGAAAGGCGCTCATTTTGTCGAACGAGCTTTGGTGCATTTGCCCGCAGTGAACCCTGCGCATCGGTTTTTCGCAACCCTCGTCGCAGTTTGTCATCGCAAGCGTCCTGCCTTCCGCGAGGAAAGCCGGTTTACAAACCGCTTCTTTTCTTGTTCAAGATAGCCGCGCGTGAAACCAGATCTCGAAGCGGAATTCGCGAAGCTTGCCCCGTGGGTTTTTCAGTTCCGGATCGACGGACATGATTATGGCGGAGCAATCAGCGCGGCCGGCGACGTGCGCCTGGAGCGATTTTTTCGCTTCGCGCCGGACGCGGCAAACATTCTCGAGCTGGGCGCACTGGAAGGCGCGCACACTTTCCTGCTGGCCCAGCGTTCTGGGGTCACGCGAGTGCTCGCTCTCGAAGGCCGCGAGCAAAACCTCCGCAAGGCGAGATTCGTTCAGGAGCTTCTACACGTCGGAAACGCGGAATTCGCGCAGGCGAATCTCGAGAGCAGCGACCTCGCTGCGCTCGGCAAATTCGATGCCGTCTTTTGTTCCGGGCTGATCTATCATCTGCCCGAGCCCTGGAAGCTCATCGCCCAACTTCCCGCGGTCGCGCCCAGGTTGTTCATCTGGACGCATTATGCGCCAGAAGCGGAAGCGAAGGCTGTTTCGGGTAGTTTGCGCGGAAAAATCCACGTTGAAGGCGGCGGAACAGAACCGCTCAGCGGGATGTCTCCCACCGCGACCTGGCTCACCTTGGAATCGCTCATCACGACCCTGACCGCGAGTGGCTATGGAAGCGTCCACGTGATGCACAATGATCCGACGCATGCGAACGGACCGGCGGTGACGATTGGCGCAACGGTCATGGATTAGCCGGGCGGCGCTCACGGCCGGAGACCACGAGCAGCACTCCGGCCGCGCCGAGCGCAACAAAGGCCCAACCCAACTTGCTGAGGCGCCGGGCCACCTCCGAAAGCGTCGAGCCCCGATGCGGGGGGCTGACGCTCGGCGGCAGGATCGCGCGGATGGAAGGCCGATCGAGCAAGCGGAGAAACCAATCGTAATCGGGGAAAGGGATCGGCCGCGTCCGCAAAGCGTCCGCATCGCCATCAATTAAGTACGAGCGCACCGTGGCTTCAAAGGCGCGGGCCTCGCGCCGATGTTGGGGCAGGTCTTCACGGTAAATTTTTTCAAGCTGAAGGCCCGCGCCGAGAAGCAGCGCCGCGAGCCACGCTGCCGCCCAGATCCAGTGGCGTTTTGACTTTGGCGAGGCAAGCAAACCAAGCGCGAATGCATTTGCCATAAGACCAACGGCGAGAACATCGCCATAACGGTTCGCCGGAAATCCCCCGCCCTTCCCGCGAGCGTAGGCCAGCGCGGCGATCTGAAGCAGGACCCAACCGCCCGCCGCCAGGGTAAATTTCATGGCGTGTCCCTCCGCACCCGGCGGCGCACCATGCCGGAGCCAGCGGACGCCAAGCACGAGCAGCGGACTGTAAAAGAGCGCGCCAACGGCAACGTGCGTCGTCATGGGCCACGCGAGGCAGTGAACGGCGTAGGTGAAAAAATCAGCGGCGCTCTCCGCCCGCAATCCCGCATGCCAGGGCGGTTCAAAATGAAACCACCACCCCAGCGCGACGATTCCCGCCGCTGCGATCAACGACACCCAGACTGCGCGCCACGCGCGCTCCCCCGCGAGTGTTTGGCGCAGCAACAACGGCAGCACCACCACCGCGCAGAGGAATCCCGAGCCCATGCTGACCAGCGCACAGAGCATGGCCAGCAATCCGAGGAACCATCGCGGCGAGAATCTCTCCCGGAGCAGCCCATCTATTCCGAGCAATGAGAACCCGATCAGAAAATAAAATTGCGATTGAAACCCCCAGAGCACGTTGTCCCAGACCAGTGGCGTCGAAGTGAGCAAGACGATGACTCCCGCCGCGATGACACGCCACGCCCCCGGCACCCGCCGCCAGGCAAAGACCGCGAGAGAAGCCGCGATGACCGCGTGCAGCAGCGCTCCTGCGACGCACTCCTGAAGCTCGTCCCATTGCCCCGACAGCAGCGTCAGGGCCACGTCCATGCCCAGGGTAAAATAGATGCGATGCTCGTTGTGCGGCGCCAGCGCGCGATTCAGCCACGCCGGATCACCCTCGAGCAACGGCGCCAACACCCAGGCGGCCTCCTTGCCCCATTGATCCTGGAACGGGAGATCGCTTCCGTAACGGTTGATCACCGCCAGCTTGCTGCCGAAGACGAAAAGCAGCACGCCAATGAAAAGCGTCACGCTCGGGTGCCGTCTAAAAAAAGGCAGGTGAATCACGGCGAGGCGGACTCGGGGCGGCGCCGATAAACGATAATATTTTCGTTGTTCCGTTCCACTTCGTAAGCCGCTTCAAGGTAGGTGAACACGGCAACGGGAAGATGGACGCTCCACATTTTGCTCATGATTATCCACTGGTAGGGCGAGGCCCGGAGCGCCTCGATAATCCGCGGCGCGTCGCTCTCGCGCGCGTAGACGCCGCGACCCCAGCAGACGGGCAGCCCCGGCACCTGCGAGTGGCCGTTGAGCTGGTTCATCAGTTCGATTCCCGGCCCCCAATAAATGGTTTCCGGTTTGTCCCGCAATTGGTAGCGATCCAGGACACGGAAAACCTCGGAGAGAAGGGAAGTGGCGCGAGGCGAAAAGCTCACCTTGCCGAAGAATTGCTCCGCGCTCGGATCGATCTTGCGCGCTGCCGTCCAGCGCACAGCGGTATTCTCCTTCCCGTAATTGATGCGTGAGAAATGCCTGATGGCGACAACAGCCGCCACCAGCATCACGAGGGCGAGGGAGAGCGCGGCGCCTTGAAAATAATATTTCGCCCATGCTCCAATCCGCTCGCCATAGATGAGCCCCAAACAAACCAGGCCAACGACGAAGTAGGCGGAATTGAGGAGGATTGTTTCGCTATTCGTTACAATGAGCAGACAGCCGGTCACAAAGAAATAGGCGGTGACAACCATCGGCAGGATCCGGCGCACGATTGCGGCCGGTCGCCAGCCTCCGGGGGCGGCGGCAAAACAAACAATCGCTCCGAGTGTGAAAAGGATGGCGCCGAGAAAGGCGATGCCACGGATATGAACGCGCGGATAATTATCGTTGATGATGTCGAACCAGAATCCGGGCACCAGGAGGTGCATGAGCCACTCCCGGCGCTCAACGGGAGTTTCGATCACATTAAACCACCACGTTCGCGGCGAGACCCCAGTCCAGGCCAACTCCAACAAAGGTCCGGCTAACAAAGAAAACAGGACGTAGCCGCCCGCCAGCATGAGCGCCCGCCATATCGCCCGCTGCGTCCGGCTCGGATGCCGGAGCGCGAGAAACACTCCCAGGGCCGCCGCGGCAGTCCCGACAAAGTGGAAATTCAGCTTCCCCATTCCGCCGAGCGTCGCGAGCACCAGGAGGGCAGCCACACGTCCGGGTCCAAGCCGGCCGTCTTTGGCTGCCCGGGCGGCCAGGAGCGATTGCACAGCGAGGATCGTGAAGGCGAGACCGTTGTGGGACGGCACGCCATGCTGCAGGACCGAGGCGAGCGTCAGGCAAAGTGCGATCAAAAACGCGCCGGCCAGTCGCAACGGCCCTTCGAGAAGCAGCAGCACTGCAACAAACAACACCAGGGCTAAAGCGAAATTTCCCCACGCCAGGGAGGCATAGCTTGAGCCCAGCAACGCCTCCCAGCCGGCGTTGTAGATAAAGGTCAGGCTTTGCAAAGGAGTCTGGAGATCGTGATAAGGTCGAAGGCCGCGCAGGATGTGTTGCGCCGAGGCAATGAAAAGAGAGTAATCGTAGAGATCACCCAATCGGGAGGAGCTGCGCACCCAGCACGGCCAGAGCAACGTCAAAGCCGCGAGGAAGCATCCACCGCGCGCTGCCCACCTCCACTTGCCGGCGCCCACCGGCGGCGCGACGGAAGCTGTCTCATCGGAGTTCAAGGCGTCGGTCATGAAATGAAGAAACAGGGAAGACCCGGCTTGGTCGAGCGGGAAGGAAAACAAGATCGTTGCCAGCCTGCGAGAGCAACACGGCTCCCTGCTCGAATTAATCCTTCAGTCCTCGGGGAAAATTGTGGAATTCTGAAGTTCGCCCGCTAATATCATCCCAGCCGCGCGCGATCCATGTGCCTGATCGTGCGATGCCACAACGGATTGCCATGGCAGAACGAATACGACCGATCGAACAGATGTTGGAGCTGAGCGAAGAAGAGGCGATGTCGCCCGAGCATCTCGATTCCCAGGTGCAAAAAGCGCAGGAGCAACTCCTGCAATTGAAGCGGCAGTCGGAGCAAATCGAGAAGCAAAAACGCGAGCTCGAAGAGCTGAGCCGGCGCCAGGAAGAACTGGAACGCGGCCGCGCGGAAATGACGGACAAACTCTCGCGCTCTCTCGTGATCCTCGAACGCGAAGGATACGATTCGCAGAAGAAGCTCGAACAAATCCGTGCGACCCACGAGAGCTTTACCCAGCATTTGCAACTCCTGGAGTCGATCGAGCCCAAGACTTGGAACCCGGCGGAGCTGCCGAAAGAATTGAGCCGCGCGCTGAGCACAGTGGACGACGCGCGGACGGAATTCAGCCAGCAACGAAGCCGTCTCGAAGCGGGGAACATCGATCAATCAACCGATCTCGATTTGCCGGAGGCCACGCCGGGCCTCTCGGGATTGGCCGGCGGAAAAACGTTCGCCCAATGGGTGCAGATTGGTTTCGCGGTCACGCTGCCGCTGATTATTTTTGGGATGATCGCGCTCTTGATTTTCTTTTGGATGGCCGCGAGCGGCCATTGATTCCGCATGCGCCGCCGAACGCATAAAGCCGGAACGCCGCTCAACCAAAAACAGGAAGAACTCGCTCAGCGCGAATCGGAGATTCGCGGCGAAATTGAAAAGGTGGAGCGCATGATCGCGGAAGCCCCACGCGTCGCCCAGGAAGTTACGCGCCGGCAGCGCGAGGAATTGCTGGAGCGCGCCAGCGAAGGCGGCAGCCGGCTAAATGTCACGATGGCGCTTCAGGACAAGCGCTGGGGTGAGGATAGCCACGTCGGGGGCCGCCGCGTCTCGCTGCGGAAGGAACGGCGCGAAGGCCGGATCATTTTTCTTGTTCTGGTCATTGCGCTCTGTCTCGCCGTCATCTGGCTGGTGAGCCATCTTCCCTTCTAGCCGATTGCCGCATGGCTGAGCCTGTTCAGATCGACGTGGCGCACGTCGCGAAACTCGTGCGACTCAATCTCACCGAGGCGGAGACGAAACTTTTTCAAGCGCAGCTCGGGCGTGTCCTGGAATATGCCGAGAAATTGCGGGAGCCGGACACGAGCCAGGTCGAAGCCGCGGCGCACGCGGTCCCCGTTTTCAACATCTTCCGCGAAGATGAGCCGCGGGCGGGGTTGACCGCGGAAGAAGCGTTGAGCAACGCACCGCGCCAGGCAAACGGCCTCTTCATCGTCACGAAGGTGGTGGAATGACGGCGGCCGATCTGCCGGCGCTGAACATCGCCGAGCTGCGGACGCTCCTCCGTCAAGGTGAAGTTTCCCCGCGCGAAGTCCTCGAGGCGCTTCGATCCCGAATCGCGGAAGTAGACCCGGGGATCGACGCCTATCTCTCGATCGATTTCGACGACGCTCTCAAACAGGCAGAACGCGCCGATGTGAATTTGCCGCTCGGAGGCGTCCCGATCGCGATCAAGGACATGATCAGCGTGACGGGCCAGCCGTGCACCTGCGGATCGAAGATCCTGCGGAATTATCGTGCGCTCTACGACGCCACCGTCATCCGCAAGCTCCGGGCAGCCGGCGCGATTCCATTTGGAAAAACGAACATGGACGAGTTTGCCATGGGCGGGTCCACGGAAAATTCGAGCGTGAAACCGACTCGAAACCCGTGGGACACCTCGCGCGTCCCCGGCGGCTCGAGCGGCGGCTCCGCCGCTGCGGTGGCGGCGGATGCGGCGTTTGGAGCACTCGGCACCGATACGGGCGGATCGGTCCGGCAACCGGCGGCGCTTTCCGGGGTCGTCGGGATGAAGCCGACTTATGGCCGGGTTTCGCGTTTCGGCCTGGTCGCGTTCGCCTCCTCGCTCGATCAGGCCGGCCCGCTGACCAAGACGGTGCGCGATTCAGCGTTGATCATGAATGCGATCGCCGGGCCCGACTCGCAGGACTCGACCTGTTTGAACGAAGCGGTCCCGGATTACGCCGCTGAACTTGGGCGCGACTTGCGCGGGGTTCGGCTCGGTCTGCCAAAGGAATACATGATCGATGGAATCGATCCGCAGGTGAGAGCGGCGGTGGAAAAAGCGGTGGCGCATTTCGACTCGTTAGGCGCGGAGATCATCGATGTCTCCCTGCCCCACACGGAATACGCGGTCGCCTCCTATTACATGATCGCGAGCGCCGAGGCGTCCGCGAATCTCGCGCGCTTCGACGGTGTGCGCTACGGCCACCGGGCGGAGAACCCGCTGAATTTGTTCGACCATTACAGCCGGACGCGGGAGGAAGGATTTGGCCCGGAAGTGAAGCGGCGCATTATCCTCGGCACCTACGTTCTCAGCTCCGGATATTACGAGGCGTATTACGCGCGCGCGCAAAAAGTGAGGACGCTCATCCGCCAGGATTTTGCCGAGGCCTTTGGCGGAGTGGACGCCCTTATCTCGCCGACTTCACCGGTGCCGGCATTTCCGCTGGGAGAAAGAAGTTCCGATCCATTGCAGATGTACCTGGCCGATGTTTTCACCAACGCGGCGAACCTGGCGGGCATTTGCGGGATCAGTCTGCCGTGCGGCTTTGGCCAGACGGAGAATGGAACGGAGTTGCCCATCGGGTTGCAGTTGCTGGGGAAGGCGATGGATGAGGCGCGGATCTTGCAGATTGCGCACGCTTACGAGCAGAGCACGGACTGGCATAAGAGGCGGCCGCCGATGAAAAACGGCAACGGCCAACTCACCTGAGGGGTCGATCAGACAACGTCCTGGCCGGATGAAGTAAACTTTGCGCGAACGACACTCTGCGGCTTGTCGCTGATGCCGAGATAGATTCGGCCCACGTACTCACCCATGATTCCGAGCAAGAGCAATTGCGTTCCGGAAAGCAACAGGATCGCAGCCATGAGCGAACCCCAGCCGGTCGGGTTTTTCTTCAACAGGTGTTCGAGCACAACCCCGATCACCGCGAGAAAGCCAAGCGCGCTCGTGATCATTCCCGCCAGGGTCATCAGGCGGAGCGGGAGGACCGAAAAATTGACCAGCATGCTCATCCAGAGCCGAATGAGCTTGCGGAGGGTGTAGCCGCTTTTGCCCTGCTCGCGTCCCACATGGCGCACGGGCACGGCGCCCGCGTTCTGCGTGACCTGGAAAATGAGCCCGTCGATATAGGGATAGGGCGTGCGCGACTTGGCGACCTCATCCGCAACCAGCCGGGTCAGACAGCGGAAACTCGAGAGGTAAAGTTTGCGCGGTTTTTCCACGACGTAATCGGCGATGAGATTGGTGAGCCTGCTGCCGAGGTTGCGCCACCAGGCATGTTCTTTCCGCTCGTAAATGGCGTAGACCACGTCGTGCTTCCCCGATTCGGCCGCGGAAAGAAGCTTCAACACTTCCGACGGCGGATTTTGCAGATCGTCATCCATCGTGACGACGTAGCGGCCGGTGCTGGCGCGTAAACCGGCCAGGACGGCATTGTGTTCGCCGAAGTTCCGGGAAAGGCTCAGAAACGTGATCGGAATACGGCTCTGCCGCGCCAGTCCCAGCGCAATTTCTTCGGTCTCATCGCGGCTGCCGTCGTTGACGAGGACTAATTCGAAACCGCCGCCGATCTCCAAAGCGGAAATCTCCTGATAGAGCGCCGGCAAGGTAAGGGCGGCGTTGAAAAGAGGAATGACGATGCTGAGATGCGGAGTGGATTCATCCATTTTTTCGCGCGACGGCAAAGAGAGACGTCCCGAACGGCAATGATACGTGACGGCTGGCGTTCAATTCAAGGCCGGCCACGCGTTTGAGAATCGAATTTACGAAAGGCGGCAGCGGCCTGAAATCGGACCGCGGCCGATCGATGGGCGCACGGGCGCGGCTGAGCCACCGCAAAAGGGCGATCGGCGGCGCGAAGGTCGCGTTCCAATAACTCAATCTTTCCACTTGGAAACCAGAGCCCGCCAGGAACCCGCGGAGTTGGCGCTGGGTGTAGCGACGATCCACATCCACCGCGGAGTCATGCGCTCCTTTCAAGAAATCGAAAGCCGCCAGGTTCAGAATCAGCCGGCCACCGGGGGACAAAACACGATGCGTTTCGTGGAGCGCGAGCGCCTCATCCACCCCGGCGTGACTCAAAACATCGAGCGAAAGGACGAAGTCGAAGGAATCTTTCGGAAAGGGAAGTTCGTGCACGCTCGCGGAAACAAGCCTCGCGCCGGTCTCGCGCCCGGCCGCCAGTTCCACGGCATGGGCGCTCTGATCTACTCCGGCCAAATCGGCCAGAGGAAATTTTTCCCGCACCACCCTGAGCATTCCTCCGGTGCCGCAGCCGGCATCGAGGAGAGAGAAGCTCGGAGTAGCCGGCACAATCGATTCGGCCACATGCTGACGCAAAGCCTGGTACCACCAATAGTGATCCTCGACCGAGCGCATGATGTCGTGTTCGCGCGGATCCATCTCTCGGGGCTGATAATTCCCTTGGGTGCGAAACTAGCGCAAGCCAGTGCCCCAGCGGCGATGAAGAAAGCGCTCGATCGGCGCGAAGAGGATCTTGTCGGTGAGCAAGCCGATCAAGACGATGATCAGCATCACGCCAATCACCTGATCCATCGCGTGCAGCTCGCGCCCATAATGCAAAAGATGGCCGAGCCCGAAGCCGGTGAGGATCGTCACGTAAATCTCGGCCGCCATGAGCGAACGCCAGGCGAAGGCCCAACCTTGTTTCATGCCGCTGACCAGATACGGCAGCGATGCCGGCAGGATGACCTTGGTCCATTTGTGCAGGCCCCTCGATCCCATCGTCCGAGCGGCGCGCGCGTAGATGGGCGGAATGTTGCGCACACCGGTGTCGGTCGCGATCACGACCGACCAGACCGTTCCCATGATGACGACGAACAGCATCGCGCTTTCGGTCTGCCCAAACCAAAGCAAGGCGAGCGGAATCCAGCAGACGCTCGGCAAGGTCTGGAGCCCCAGCGCAAGAACGCCGACGGTGTCTTCCATGAATTTGAAGGCGGAAGTGAAGAGCCCGAGCGGGAGACCGATCGCGATGCCGATGAAGTAACCGACCAGCAGCCGCCGCACGGTCACGATGGTGGCTTGAAGCATGGTTCCGTCGCGCGCGGCGCCCAGGAGATATTCGCCCACGCTCCTGGGTGACGGCAACAGGACCGGCGACCAGATATTGGCCTGCACGACGAAATGCCAGATGGCCACAAGGATGACGAAGAACAAGGTGGCGAGGAGCGCGCGTCTCATCAGTCGGATACCTCCCCGGCCGCGTGGCCTTTCAAAGCGCGGGTGATCTTGCCGGCATGTTCCGCGAGCGCGACGCTGTTGATATCGCGCGGCCGCGGGAGGGGGATGTCGAATTGCTCGCGGATTTGGCCGGGGTTCCGTGAGAACAGAATTACCCGGTCGGCCAGGCAGACGGCTTCGCGCACATTATGAGTGACGAAGACGATGGTCTTTCGCCGCTTTTGCCAGATCCGCTGGATGTCGCTGTAGAGCTGTTCGCGCGTGAGCGCGTCGAGCGCGGCGAACGGCTCGTCCATCAGCAGGACCCGCGGGTTCGGGGCGAGCGCGCGGGCCAGGGCGACGCGCTGTTTCATCCCGCCGGAAAGCTCGTGGACATGCGCGGCCCAGAACTTTTCCAGGCCGACGAGTTGCAGGAAAAACTTCGCGACCTCGAGGCGTTCCTTATTCGTTAGGCCAGGTTTGAGTTTCAATCCAAACATGACGTTGCCCGTGACATCGAGCCAGGGAAAGAGCGCGGATTCCTGAAACATGACGAGCCGGTGCCGGCCGGGATTGAGAACCGGCTCGTTGTCGGCCATGACCATCCCCTCGTCCGGCGCCTCCAGGCCCGAGATGATATCGAGCAGGGTCGATTTGCCGCAACCGCTCGGCCCGACCAGGCAGACGAATTCGCCTTCGCCGATATTGAGCGAGACCTTGTCCAGCGCGTGCACCGTCTGCCGCGTGGTGCGAAACCACTTCGAGACGTTGTCGACGATAAGCTTCGCCGGCGGCGGCCCAACTAACTCCTCCTGGAGCGTCATTCAGGGTTTCTCGAAAAGTTTTGAGAGATCGGGCGCGGTCTTGATGAAGCCCGTCTTGAGCGAGCTCTGCATAAAACCCTCGACCGAGGCGCGCGGCGTCTCGGAGGTGAAAACAATCCGTTTCCACGATTGCGCGATCAGGTCCGGCGCCATCTCGCTCTTGGTTTCCTCGCGCAGCTCGGCCTGGATGATCTTCTGGGCTTCGTCCGGGTTCTTCACGATCCAATCCGTCAACTCAGCATGCGCCTGGACGAACTTTTTCGCGAGCTCACGCTTTTCGGCCAGATACTTGACGCTCGAGACCAAGATCGTGGTCGCGACATCGCGTTCCTCGATGAGGATCTTTCCGCCCGACTCGCGTTCCAGCCGTGAAACCCACGGCTCGATGGTCCAGACCGCGTCGACCCGTTTCTGCTGGAACAACGCCAGTTGATCCGGATTTTGCGTGGGCAAGACCTGCGCGTCGCCGCCGAGCTGAGTGATCTTCAGGCCGCCGCCCGTCAGCCACGCCCGGCAGGCGATATCCTGCGTGTTCCCGAGCTGCGGCGTCGCGATTTTCTTTCCGCGAAAATCGGCCGGCGATTTCAGATTTTGGTCCGGTTGCACCACCAACGCCGCGCCGCCGTTCGCCGCTCCCGCGATCAGCCGGACCTCCGCGCCGTTCGATTTCGTGTAAGCGTTCAGGGCCGGGCCAGGCCCGACGTAGGTGAGATCGATCGAGTGCGCGAAGACCGCTTCCATCGCGCTCGGTCCCGCGTTGTAAACGAACCATTCGATCTTGGTGCCGGGGCCCAGCCGTTCTTCGAACCAGCCTTTGCCCTGGCGCGAGAGATTGTGCGCCACGAGGGCCTGGGCGTGCGTGATATTTGGGAAATGTCCGACGCGCAGGACGGCGTTTTCCGCCGCTTCCGCGCGGCCGGCGAACAGAAGCGCAATTGAGAGAGCCGATAGAAAAATTGTTTTCATAGGAGGTCGCAACATTCGAGCGATACCAGTATTCGTTTCTGCCCGCGAGGAAGAAGGCATGGTGATCCAGCTTTTTTCAACCGCTTGAACCCGGACCGGCGCTGGTAAGACAAAGTGAAGCCGTTGCAGGAAAAAATGCTTCCCGAAGAGCACGAATTCAGTCATCTAAGACGGATGTGAGCAGACATTTCCCCCAGCGATGGCCTGACGCGGAAACAAAGCCCGCGATTTCTGTAATGATCGTCTGCACATCGGAGACCGGCGCCCTGGCCGACTCCATCGAAAGTCTGCTCGGGGAAGCCACGGAATTCGTCTGCGCGCGGGCCAGGTATAGTCCGGAGTCCGGCATCAAGCCGCACGGTTTTGGCGATCCCGACGTCGTCATCGTCACGCTCGGCGATTCTCCGGCTTTCGATCTGGCATCTCTCTTCGCCTCGCTCCGGCAGGCGTTTCCACATCGCTCCGTGCTGGTGACGACGAGCCAGCCGGATGCGTTCGACATTTTCAAGGTGCTCGAGATGGGGGCGGCGGACTTTCTCATGCCTCCGGTGCGGCGTTCTGAATTGGCGGCGCGGTTGATCCGGCAGGCGCGAGTGACGCGCCAGGCCGATGCGAGCGTGCAAAAACTCAAGGAGGAGATCGGCCTCAAGCAGATCGTCGGCGAAAGCACGGTGCTTCTCGAGGAGGTGAAACGCGTGCCGCGCTTTGCCCGATGCGACGCCACGGTGCTGATCTCGGGCGAGTCCGGCACCGGCAAGGAAATCTTCGCGCGCGCCATCCATTATCTCAGCCCGCGCGCGGACCGGCCGTTCGTTCCGGTCAATTGCGGCGCGCTCCCGGAGCATCTGGTGGAGAGCGAGATTTTCGGCCACAAGCGGGGCGCCTTCACCGGCGCCACGGCGGACCAGGCGGGGCTGATCCGCGAAGCGGAAGGCGGCACGCTTTTTCTGGATGAGATCGATGGCTTGACGCGCCAGGCCCAGGTAAAGCTCCTCCGTTTCTTGCAGGACGGCGAGTACCGCTCCGTGGGTTCGCAGCAAATCCTCCACGCCGACATTCGAGTAGTGGCGGCGGCAAACGCCGACCTCAGCCGCCTCGTGCGCGAAGGAAGCTTCCGCGAGGATTTATTCTACCGGCTGAACGTCCTCACGCTCACGCTTCCCTCGCTCCGCGAGCGCCGCGGCGACATCCTTTTGCTGGCCCACCACATCCTCGAAACGCAGGCCGCCCTGGCCAAGGCGGCGCCGAAAAATCTTTCCCTCGGCGCCCTGAACCGGCTGCTCGGCCATTCGTGGCCGGGAAATGTGCGCGAGCTCGAGAATGTCCTCACGCGCGCCATCGTTCTGTGCGATCGCGACACGATCGAGCTTTCCGATCTGAACCTGCCCAACGATGACGCCGCGGAAGAGAACCAGTCTTTCCAAACGATGAAATCGCGCGTCATTCGGCGGTTCGAGCACGATTTCCTCGAGAACATCCTGCGGGCCAACCAGGGCAACATTACCAAGGCCGCCCGCGCGGTGAAGAAGAACCGCCGGGCGTTCTGGGAACTCTTGCGCAAGCACGGCCTGCTCTCCGGCGCGAAACGGGAGTAGACGCGATCCATTATCGAACTGAGCCGCGCTCCAGGCTCCCCACGTTGAAGAGCGCTCGCGCGGGGATGACAAAAGGGGGGCGGGACGCCGGACTGATTTGTCCTGCCGCGCCGTCCGCGTGAGTGAACAGACATCGATGGGCCAAACTGCGTCCGCCGGGCGGACAAAATTGTCCTTCGGCGGGCTTTCGGCGAACGCACGAGCGCGGCTCTTGAACGGACGAGAGTATCGCCTCTCACGGCCGCGTTTCCGAGGGAAAAGCCCGTGGCCTAACGAGTAGTAACGGTACGAAAACAAAGCGCGGTTAGGCCGTCGAAAAAGAAAGGCACGCCGGTTGCTAAAGGCCACAGCCGGCCGTTCCAATGTGTGTTAACCAAGCCCTTGCTCCCATCTCCGGCGCCGGAAATTCTGGACTATCTCGCCAGACATCCGGATGCGCAGGACACGATCGACGGCATCCTGCACTGGTGGGTGCTCGACTCGTGCATCCGAAGCTGGGCGCCCAAAATTGCGGAGACCGTGGAGCGACTCGTGGAGCAAGGTTTTCTCGAGCAGAAGCCATCCACCGGCGGCCATGTTTTTTACCGCGTCTCCCCGCAATATCTCGCCACGCTTCAACAACCTCCGGAGGACTCCTGACTCCAGCCCGCCCCCGATGACAACGATCGACGAGATGCACTGGTTCGCGATCCAGACCCGCCCGAACGCGGAGGCGGCGGCGGAAGCGCAGCTGCGCGCGCTGCCGGTCGAAACGTTATTGCCGTTTGCGCGACGCCCCGTCCGCCACGCCACCCGCACACCGCGAATGGTCCTGCGGCCGCTCTTCCCGGGTTATCTTTTCGCGCGTTTTTGCGCGGCGGTTTCGTTGCGGGCGGTGAAATACAGCCGCGGTGTTTTGCGCGTCCTCGGCGGCGCGAACGACCGGCCCTGGCCGATGGACGATGGGATCGTCGCGACCATTCGGACCCGCCTTGGGACCGACGGCTTTGTCGAGCTCAATGAGCGGCCGTTCGGCGCCGGCGATTCGGTGCGCGTTACCGCCGGTCCGCTCGCGGGCTGGTCCGGCATCTTCGATTCTGAACTGAGCGACGCGGAACGCGTCGTAATTTTAATCGAGACACTTCAGCAGGGCCGCGTCGTTATTCGGCGCGACTGCCTGGAATTGTCCGACGCTGCCTGAGTCGTCCGCGAGGACGGCTTCGCGCGAAACGGCGCCTCCGGGCACCGTAAGGGCGGCAGCGTGCCCGCGTCCCTTCAAAGAAAAATATGGCCAACATCGCCGCCATCCGCTCCGTCGGGAGTTCGCTGGCCGAATACCTCGACCGCTCCTATCAGGCCGCGGTGTTTCCGCCCAATGTGAGCAAGCCAAACTGCACCTTCAGCGTGGTGAGCAGTGGCGGGATCCAGGAGGCGGTCGATCCGGAAAATTCCGCGGCCAGTGTGCAGATTTTTCTCTACCACGTCGGCATCGATCCTCATCTCCGCAATTCCGGACGGCTGGTCGCGCCCGAGATGGCGCCGCCTCTTTCCGTGGCGCTGCATTATTTGTTCACGTTCTGGTCCAACAGCGCGGAGAACGAGCACCTCGTGCTCGCCTGGACGATGCTCCACTTGCAGGCGACTCCGCTGCTCGATGCGACGATTTTGAGCAGCGAGGCAGGCTGGAGCGCCGAGGAAGTCGTTCAACTGATCCCGGAAGAGCTGAGCAACGAAGTGACGATGCGCATTTGGGATACGTTGGAGCCGGACTACCGCTTGAGCGTCGGCTATGTCGCCCGAGTCGTGCGCATCGAGCCTGACGAAATTCCGGAACAACGGGCCGTGGTCGCGACCAGGTTCAATTACGCCGTGCCGGCGGAGGCGCCATGATCTTCGCGCCGCCACTTCATCGTGTCATCGAGCACGTCGACCGCCGTGTGCTCGGTGCGTTTCAATTAGTCGACGCCGTGACCGGACTGCCGATCGCGATCGCGGCGAAGGTCGATGTGCGAAGCGCGGCTTTGGTTAACGGCGGGCCGCCGGCCGATGTGCCGCTCCAGGAGCGAAGTGTGCAGCTTCGCCAGAACCGCTCGGGTTTCCATGTGATCGAACGCGCGCCTTTTTTCGACGACTATTGTTCCTCCTTCGTCGATCCGGAGGACCCGGCCGAGACGCCGCCCGGGACGCTCTTGCGGCTGCGGCTGGCCTTGAGAAATGCCGGCCCTCATTACCTGCCGCGGGAGTTCGAATTCAACCTGCCGCGATCGGTCGATCCCGAAGAAGACGATAATGTTTTCGAGCATGCCATTGTGCAACTCTTCCGAGCGCCGGGCGCGCCGGTGCTCGGGGGCTGGTGCGTGCTGCGCGTGCGGGTCACGCAGGAGATTACTGACGCTCCGCTTCCCGGCGTGCTGGTGCGCGTCTTCCGCAGTCCGCGCGGCCCGGCCGATCCGGCGATTGGGCAGGGCATGACGGAATGGCGCGGCGATCTGCGCGGTGAAGCGCTGGTGGCGGTGGCCGATCTCCCGCGGTTTCGGCCGGGCCAGGGCAACGACGTTTTTGAGACTACGCAAGAGATCCATCTCGAGGCCACGCGCGACCCAAATTTCACCGGCGCCGCCGGACAGTTTCCCGACATTCCGGGAACCGCCCCCGGCGCCATCACCCGGCGGTCCGACCCGCCCGCTCCTCCCGGCCTCGAGGTCGCTCCGGCCGCGCCGCTCAACCTGCGCGCCGGCAGCGAAATGACCGTCCATCTCACCATGCCTTAAGCCGGCCGCGGCCTTTCCCTTTCCCTAACCGAACAAAAAACATCCAACCAAAACGGACTTAACTTATGCCTGAATATCTAGCACCCGGTGTCTATGTGGAAGAAACCAGCTTCCGCGCAAAATCCATTGAAGGCGTCGGCACCAGCACGACCGCCTTTGCCGGCCCGACCCGCCGCGGACCGGTCGTCCCGCCTGTGGGCGGGCCAGAAAATGCGAACCTCGAGTTGTTGACGAGCTTCGGCGATTTCGTCCGTATTTTCGGCGGACTCGAAGCGCTCGGTTTTGCGCCCACCGCGCCGAACTATCTCGCCCATGCCGTCCTGAACTTTTTCAATGAAGGCGGTTCGCGCCTCTATGTGGCGCGTGTGCAAGGCGACGGCGCGGCCACAGCGTCCCTTGCCCTCGACGGAAATCTGGTGGTGGCCAGAGCACGCTTCCCCGGGGCCGCCGGGAACGGCCGGCTCACCCTGCACGAACTCCTCGCCCCGGCAAACCTTGCCGCGATGCAAAATGCTCCCGCGGGCGCGATTCTCCGCGCGCCGGGCAGCGCAGAAATCGAACCTGCGCGCATCACTGCCACGCAGGCCGGCCCCTATGCCGTGCCCAATGGCTCCATCCTTCGCCTCCTGGTGAGCGGCGCGCCACTCGACCTCACCTTCCGAGGCCTCACGACCGAAACGACCGCGCCCGGGCCGCTGGTTGCCGGCGCAATTCCGGCCGACGATCAAACGCTGGAGGTGACCCTGGATGGCGGTGCTCCCCAGATCATAAATATTAATCCCGCCGGTTATGCGACCGCTGAAGCGCTTGCCTTTGACGTCGGCCAGCAACTAGTCGGCGGCTACGCTCGGGTGGACGGCGGCAACCTGGCGATCGGCACGGAACGCCGCGGATATTCCGGTCGCGTGCAAATCGTCAGCAACCCGAGCGTCGGATTCAACGTCGACGTCGACGAGCAAGGTGCGCGCGACGCCGCAACGAACAACGCCGCCAACCTGGCCGATATCACTGAGGACGATATCAACGACATTCTGGCCGACCCGCCCGGCTCTACCGCGGTCGTCGCGAGTTCCGTCGGCGGCCGGCTAAGCCTCGCCACGGAGGGGCTTCTTCCGGCGGAAACACTTGCCGTCGCCGATGCCACCAATATCAACAATCCCGGCGACGTCTCGGCGCACACCGGTCTCCGGCTGCCGGTCCCTGGTCTCGGCCAGCCGCCCGCTTCCGCCTCGAATGTTCGCCTCTATATGAAACAAACAGCGGGCCCAGGGGGAGTGTGGTCTCCCACGTCTGGCCTCGACTTCCCACTCCCTCCCGACAATTCCGCCACGGCGGGCTCGCTCGTCAGCGTCACCGTCGTGGCCGAAGACGCCGGCGGCGAAGTGGATGTTTTTGACGAGGTAAGCCTTGTTCGCGGCGACCCGCGCTATCTCGGCTCCGTCCTCTCCATGGCGCCACGCAGCCGCGACGAACAGCTCCGCCAGCTCTTTGCCTTCGACATCGACCCTGGGGTCGACGCGCTCACTTTGCACAGCGCGCTCTTTCCGGCTGGCAGCACCACCGGGCTTCTCGAAGACGGCCTCACCGCCATTCACACCCTCGCGGGCGGGACTGACGGCGGAGAGCCTATCGGCGGTGCTCCGACGCTGGCCGGCACCTACGCCGCGGCGCTCGATCAGCTCTTCGCGCTCGAGGACGTTTCGATCGTCGCCGCCCCCGGCCATTCTGCCTATGGCGACTACCAAAACATCCAGGGTTTGCTCCGCAGCCACGTCGAGCGTCAGCGGGCTTATCGCATCGCTGTGCTCGACACGCCGCCGAACCTGACACCGTCCGAGGCCCGGCAGGAGCGCGCCCGGATCGACTCGACCCGTCTCGCCCTCTACTACCCGTGGATCACCGTTTCGAATCCGCTCTTCCGGCCTGGCCGCAGCGATGTCCCGCGCGAAATCAATCTCCCGCCGTCGGGCTTCCTTTGCGGCATCTACGCCCGCAACGACACCTTCCAGAGCGTGTCAAAAGCGCCGGCCAATGAAGTCGTCAACGGCGCCCTGCGTTTCGAGCGCGACATCAATCACGCGGAGAATCAGCTCCTCAATCCGCTCGGCGTAAATTGCCTTCGCTACTTTCCCGGCCGCGGTTACCGCGTCTGGGGCGCGCGCACCGCGTCGTCCGATCCGGAATGGAAGTACGTCAACGTGCGGCGCTTCTTCCTCTACCTCGAAGCGTCGATCGATCGCGGCACGCAGTGGGCGGTCTTTGAAAACAACGGGCCCCGCCTGTGGACAAATATCCGCGAGACCGTCGAGGCCTTCTTATATAACGAGTGGGTCTCAGGCAACCTCCTCGGCACGAACCCGAAGGAAGCCTACTTCGTCCGCTGCGACCGCAGCACCATGACGCAAAACGACCTCGATAACGGCCGGCTCATCTGTCTCGTCGGCGTCGCCGCGCTCAAGCCCGCCGAGTTCGTCATCTTCCGCATCGGCCAAAAAACCGCCGACGCGCGCTCCTAAACCGCAACTCAACCCAGGAAATAAATTATGCCAGACCGCACCACTCCCTACGGCGCCTTCAACTTCCTCGTCAACCTCAACGGCCCCATCGGCGAAGACCAGCCGCTCGGCGGATTCTCCGATGTCTCGGGGCTGAGCAACGAGATCACCATAGCCGAGTACCGCAACGGCAACGAGCTGCCCAATCACGTCCGCAAAATCCCCGGCGTCCACAAGGTCGGCGACGTCACGCTCAAGCGCGGCATCGTCAGCTCGACGGATCTCTGGAACTGGATCAACGACACTCGCACCATCGGCGTCGAGGCCAAGCGCACCGTCGTCATCACGTTGCGGAGCGAGGCCGGCGTCCCGGTGCAAAAATGGACCCTCGGCGGCGTGGTCCCGATGAAATATACGGGTCCCACGCTTGCCGCGAAAGGCGGCGGCGACGTCGCCATGGAAGAAATCGTCCTCTCCAGCGAAAGCCTCGAAACCGAAGCCGCCGGCTGAGCCGGGCCCGAACCGGGGCCCACCCTTTCGCCATGGACGGACTGTCGTTCATCCCCGCCCCGCCGCGCCTTGGGAGCGATCCGGCGCGCGCGGACATCGCTTGCTTTGCCGGCTTCGTCGCGCGCCGGCCAGTCCTGCCGCGCCAGCCCGGCGAGACCGATGAAGATTACCTCCAGCGGCTGCCGGCCAGCCTGCGCGAATGGCTGCGCGAGCACGACTGGGCGCCCGGCCGCAACGGGCGCACCGCGGACGATCTCGTCGATCTCAAAGACCTGCCCGTGCCGATCGACACGTGGGATGTCTTCGATGCGCTCTTTGCCTGGGACGCGCGGGTCCTCGATTGTTCCGGGCGCCGCTGCGATACGCTGCTCGGCGCGGCAGTCCGCAGCTTCTTCGCGCAGGGCGGGCGCAAATGTTATGTCGTGCGGCTCGGCAATGCGTTACCGGTCTTCGCGCGCACACCAATTCGCCGCCGCAACGCGGGAGCGGTTCTTCCGACGGTTCCGGCGCCCGTTGCCGTCGATCGGAGTTCGTGGCGCGGGGTCGGACATCTTTTCGGCCTGCCCGATGTATCGTTCCTTTGCCTGCCGGATTTGCCCGACCTCTTTGCCGTCACTCCCAACACGCGCACGGTCCCGTCACCACCCATCGTCCCGGAAGCTTTCCAGGAATGTGCCGAGCGCACGGAGCCGCCGGCCAGCCGCGCGTTGCGAGGCATCCCGGCGCCCCGGTGTGACGAGGACGGTTTTCGCGGATGGTCGGACCTGGTGCGCCGCGTCGGCGAATTCCTCCACCGCTCCGCGCGCGAAGTGCAATTCATCGCCGCGATCCCGCTGCCCGTGGATGCCGTCACTCTCGCCGGCCAGTCCGCTGTCGCGAGCCGTATCCGCGCCGCGCGCGAAGCGCAGTGGACGCGCGCAGCACTGATCCAGACAGCTTTCGTCCAGCTTGCTTATCCGTGGCTGCGCACCCGCGATTCCGCCGCACTGCCTGGCGGCGTCGAACCGCCGGATGGCGTGCTCGCCGGCCTGCTCGCGAATAGCGCACTCACCCGCGGATCATGGCGCAGCGCACTTCGCCAGCCGGTGCCAGGCGTCTCCGCCGTCGAGCCCGTGCTCGATCGCGCCACGCTCCAGCGAAATCTCCCGCTCACCGGCACGCCGCGCCTCCCGCTCACCGTGCGCGAGCGCGTCAGCGTCATCGGCCCGTCGCCCGGCGGCTTCCGCATCCTCTCCGATGTCACCACCGACGACGATGAAGCGTATCGCCCGGCCAACGTCAACCGCCTCGTCTGCGCGATCGTCCGCGCCGCGCGCGTCACGGGCGAGACCGCCGTTTTCCAAAACAATGGCGAAGCGCTCTGGGCGCGGCTGCGCGAAAGCATGGAGGGCCTCCTCGCGGGCCTCTGGGCCGATGGCGCGCTCGCCGGCGAGTTTGCCGAGGAAGCCTTCGAAGTCCGTTGCGACCGCAGCACAATCACGCAATCCGATCTCGACACCGGCCGCGTCATTTGCCGCGTCGTTTTCACCGCCGCGTCGCCGATTGTCCACGTCACCGTCGTCTTCGCGATGGATGAAGGCGGGCACGTCTCCCTCGCCTCGCGTCCCTCCTTCACCGCGCCCCAATCCCAAGCCGCATGAGCGATACCCTTTATCCGCTGACGCTCTTCCGCTTCCAAGTGGACTTCGAGCGCGTTTCGCTCACCGACGACTCGAAGAAAGGCCCCGTCGCCGTGTGCAGCGGCGCCTTTTCCGAATGCACTGGCCTCGAGGCGACGATGGAGCCGAAGGTCATCAAAGCGGGCGGCTGGAACTACGGCGCGCAGCAACGCGCGGGTCCAACGACGTTCGCGACCGTCATCCTCAAGCGCGGCATCACCACATCGCGCGACTTGTGGAAGTGGTTCTCGCAAATCAATGAAGCCGGCAAATACGCCTTCCGGCTTAACGTCACGATCCGCGTCGCCGGCCCGGCCGAGGACCTGCCAGGTGAAGCGCTGACCATCCAGCTCTTCCGCGCGCTGCCGCTGAAATTCAAATGCGCGGATCTCAGCGCGCGCGCTACCGAGGTCGGCATCGAGGAGCTGCACCTCGCCCATGAGGGCCTCTCCCTGAAATCGCCATGAAGAGCCCCACCCCCAACGCGCAAGCCGTCGCCATCGCGTCCATTGGCGTCGTCACCGGCGGCAACGACGAGGTCGCCGACCCGATCTCCGTCCATTTCAACCCGGTCTCGCTCCAGCTCGCGGTCAGTAACGAACTCAAGGACAGCGGCAATCAGCAGCGCAAGCAATTCATTGCGAAGACGACGACCAAGCTCACGATGGACCTCATCTTCGACACCACCGACACCGGCGAGGATGTGACGAAGACCACGCGCAAAATCCAAGCCTTCCTCGCCCCTCAATCGCCGCCAGGACAGCCGCCACCGAAAGAAATCCCGCCGCCGCTCGTCCTCTTTGATTGGGGCACGCTGCGTTTCAAGGGGATCGCCGAGAACTACAAGGAGACGATCGACTTTTTCAGCGCAAACGGAGTGCCGTTGCGCTCCTCGATCAACCTCAGCCTCTCGCGCCAGGATGCGGTTTTCGATGAGCCCTCGGCCGATGCTCCGGCGGACGCGGGCGGCGTGGATGCCGATCTTTTCGACGCGCCGGCGGACAGCGCCGCGGGGGCCGCAAACAATGGCGGCGCGCCCGGCGCCGCTCGGGCCGTGGCCGCGGCGAATGGCGAGGAAAGCCTGCGCTTCAGCGCGGGCGCGAGTTTGACGCTCGGCGCCTCGATCGAGTTGAAGCCGCCGGTTGCGTTCGCCAGCGGCAAGCTTGGCCTCTCCATCGGCGGCGGCGCGGGCGCTGGGATTGGAATCGGCGGCGGTTTGGGAATTGGCGTTGGCGGTGGTGTCGGAATCGGCCTTGGCGCCGGAGCCGGCCTCAGCATCGGTGGCTCGGCCTCGGCAGGAATTTCAGGAATGGCGCGCCTCTCAGCCAGCGAAGGCGCCTTCAGCGGCCTGCGGATAACGACCGGCTCGAGCGGATCTGCCCGCCTCAATCCGGCGAAGCTCGTTCCAAAAATTCACAGCACCACTCTTGCAACCGATTCCGGCGCGACCTTCAAAGTCGGCGGCAAAGCCACGCTTGAAGGCAGCGCCGGCCTGCGCGCCGATGTCGGCGCCGCGGGAAGACTCACCTTCGACGCCCACTAAAATCTTATGCCAGTCACCATCGACCAAATCACCGCTGACGTAGAGCCACCGGCCACGCGTTCGCCCTCCTCGGCGAAGGAACCTGGCGGCACTCCGCCCGAAACCGAGGAACGCCGCCAGTCGGAAATCCTCGTGCGGCTCGCCCGCAGGGCCGCTCGTCTTCACGCCGATTAACTGCCATGCCCGAAGCTCCGCTTAGCGATCTCGCTCTTTACACGGCGCGCCCGACGGTTCGCATCAATGGCGCCGAGCAGGAGCGCGTCACCAGCCTGCTCACCGCCATGGACCTGATGGAGCAGGAGGACGGCTTGAGCGCGCTCGAGCTGCGGCTGAGCAATGTGGCCAGTGAGGGTGACGGCAGCGCCGATCTCGCCTTCGAAGACGAAGCGGTCTTCAAGCTCGGCGACCGCCTCGCGGTCTACTGCGGCAACGAATCCGCACCGACCGAAATTTTTTCCGGACTCATCACCGCGCTGGAAGCGGACTTCCCCGACGCCGCCTCCCCCACGCTCACCGCGCTGGCCGAGGATCGCCTCCAACAGGCGCGAATAAAACGCCGCACGCGCGTTTTCGACGACCGCTCGCTCGCCGATATCGCACGCGACATCGCCGGCGATCTCGGCCTCACGCCAAAAATCACCGGCTTCGACACGCCCATCGGCACTCAGGTCCAGATGAATGAGAGCGACCTCGCTTTTCTCCGGCGCCTGCTGGCACGCTACGATGGCGACGTGCAGGTGGTAGGGACCGAGCTGCATCTTTCGCCGCGGGCGGAAGTGCGCCGCGGCGCGGTCGAGCTCGCCCTGCACAGCCAGCTCCGCCGGGCCACGGTGCTGGCCGATCTTTCGCACGTCGTCAGTGAAGTCACCGTGACCGGCTGGGATCCGGCACAGGGCTCGCGCGTCACCGGCCGCAGCACCGGGGGAAATCGCGGGCCGGGCAACGGACGCGTCGGCGTCGAGCTTTTGCCCAATGTCCTCGGACAGCGCGCGCACCAGATCGGGCATCTCGCCGCGGCCACCAGCGACGAAGCCAACGCGCTCGCCGAGGCCGCGTTCGACGGCCGCCAGCGCCGCTTCGTCACCATCGATGGCACCGCCGAAGGCAACCCGGCCGTGCGCGTCGGGACGCACGTCACGCTCAAGGGGCTCGGTCCGCGCTTCAGCAACACCTACTACGTCACGCGCTGCCGCCATCGCTTCGATCTCGCCTCCGGTTACGAAACCGATTTCACCGCTGAGTGCGCCTTTCTCGGAAACCCATGAGCGCACTTCTCGACCGCCTTTTTGAGATCCCGATGCCGGGCCGCGTTTCCGGAAGCTTTCTGGCGGAGGTGATCGACATCAACGATCCCGAGCAGCTCGCGCGCGTGAAAGTTCGCATCTTCAATTTCGACGGCGTGGGCGAGCACGACGGCCCGGTCTGGGCGCGCGTCGCCTGCGCTTTCGCGGGGAACAATCGCGGCGCGTTCCTGATTCCCGATGTCGGCGATGAAGTGGTGGTGATATTCGTCAACGACGATCCGCGCTACCCGATCGTCCTCGGCGGCCTTTGGAACGGAAGCGACACCGCGCCCGAGTCGATCTCCGGCGGGCGCAACCTGCGCAAAGTCATTCGCTCGAAGAACGGAGTAAAAATCACGCTCGAGGATCAGGATGGGCAGGAGAAGTTCATCGCCGAGACGCCCGGCGGGCAGAGGATTACCCTCAAAGACGGCCCCGGCCAGGTCACGATCGAGGACAGCAACGGCAACTCGGTAAAACTGGAAACATCCGGCCTAACGATCACCGCCGCCGCGAAAGTGACGATAAACGCGAGTACCGTCGAAGTCTCCGCCGGCATGGTCACGGTCAACTCCGGCCTGTCGAAATTCAGCGGTGTGGTGCAGGCCGACACCATCATCTGCAACAGCATCGTGAGCGCCGCCTACACGCCCGGCGCCGGCAACATTTGGTAACGCGATGAAGCACTCGCACGAAATTGTCTGGAGCCAGCCGTCGCCGTTTTGGAACGATCCGCGGCCCGGCGTGCGCACCGCCGAGCGGACGGGCTTCGAGACGCCTTCCATCCTCCGCTTCAGCAGCGATTCGTTCATGGAGGAATTCCTCGCCGTGCTGGAAAACGCGCCCGCGCGAATCGCCGAATATCGCGTCCGGCCCGAGACGTGGCGCGGGTTTGGCAAACCGCCGGAAGCCGCCACCCCGCTCACCAGCCCGCTGCTGCGGCGCCTCGGCCTCGTGCGCAAGAACGGCGTCGGCACGAACAACGGCAGCACGACGAATTTAACAATCACCGCACCGCCACAGACGCCGCTCAAGATCTACCAGCCGGCGCACCAGCGTCATTACCTCATCACCTCGTGCCTCGTTTGCAAAACCGCCAGTCTGCCCGACCGCACACTCGCCGCGGGCGATGGCGAGCGCGCGAGCTTCATCCTGCGCCGCCTCCTTCCGCCGGCCGGCAATCCCGGCGCCGAGTTCGCGGCGTGGAAAGAGCACGCGTGGGTCGCGGGCGAGCACGGCTTTACCTGGCAGCAGATCGCCGACGAGTCGCGCGAGAAACTCTTCGCCGGCGAGGAGACGCTGCCGATGTTCGCGGTGCAATTCACCGAGCCCGGCAAACGGCGGCGCCGGTTATTTGCGGCCGTTCTTCCCGCGGGCAAACGCGAGACGTATCTCGGCGCGCCGCAGGCGAGCGGCGGCGGGACCGCGCCCGGCGTTACGGCGGTGACCGCGAGAAAGGTGCTGTTGCGCAAGGAAGTCATCGAACCGTGGCGGAGCCTTATCACTCGCGCGGCGGGCATGCGGTTGTCTTTGACCGGACCTTTCTTCGGCGAGGACCGCGCGCCCACCATCCCGGAGCGAGCCGCCCGGCTCAAGATCGA
The DNA here is from genome assembly GCA_035941955.1 of Chthoniobacterales bacterium. Lineage (GTDB taxonomy): Bacteria > Verrucomicrobiota > Verrucomicrobiia > Chthoniobacterales > UBA10450 > AV80. The sequence continues at coordinate 119,626 of DASZDO010000081.1, read as the reverse complement.
CCGCGAGCAATTCCAGACTCTTTCGTGGCTCATTCTCCTCGACCTCGCGAAGTTCCTGGCGACGCACGTTCCGGCCGTCTGGGAAGCGGTTCTTTCGCCGGAAAAAGCGGACGACCTTCCGCCGCCGCAGCGCACGGTTTTCGATGCGCTCGAAGCGGCGGAAATTGGTGAGGACTTGATCGAGGCGGTGCAGTTGCCGGGCGTCTCGCTTTGGGAGCAGCCCGCCGTTCCCGCTAATCTTCGCCAGGCGCTGGCTAAGTACGGCTCCGCGCCAAGCGGCCTCAATACCGCGCTCGAGCAAACGCTCGAAAACGTGGACCAGCCCTACGATCGCGCCAACGCCGACCGCCGCGCGCTCTGGCCGGACTTCCTTTTCCCGCTCGCCGATCCCGAGTTCTTCAACGACGCGCCGGTCCCGCCGCTCGATCCGATTGATCCACTCTCGGCCGAGGAAGAGGCCGATCTCCAGGCCGACGTGAATCAGGCGAAGGAAGACCTGCTCGAGCGTCTCGATCGGCTCACCGTCCTGCTCGTCCGCGCGCTCGACCCGCATGGCACGGAGCCCGCGCCCGCCGTACCGATCGCCGCCATCGCACCCGCCAACGCGCTCACCGGCCGCTTCGCCGTTCGCTGCGTTTATGAGCGGCCCGCCTGCTCGCCCGCGCATCATGAAGTCCTCAGCGCGCCGACCGAAGATTTCGAGATCGCCGGTTTTTTCGATCCCGACGCGCCCGCCCGCCCGATCCGCATCGGGTTGCCTATCGACACTTCGCCCGCGGGCCAGCGCAAGTTCGACAAGAACACCGCGGTCGTCATTTCCGACACGCTCTGCGGCCAGCTCGGCCGGCTGCGCGGCATCACCCTCGGCGATCTTGTGCTGTCGGTTCTGCCCTGGCCGTTCCACAAAGATCTTCCGTCGCTCGCCGGCGACGGCGCGCCGTGCAAAGGCGGCGACGGCCTCAGCCTCGGCATGATCTGCTCGCTCTCGATCCCGATCGTCACCCTCTGCGCGCTGATCCTCCTCATCATCATGGTGGCGCTCTTCGATTTCATTTTCCGCTGGCTGCCGTTCTTCGTCTTCTGCTTCCCGTTGCCGGGGCTCAAAGCCAAAAAAACATGATCCTCGACGCCACCCGCCCACGTTTGCCGATCGGCTGGCCGCTCCTGCCGCTCCCCGACGAGCATGGCCGGATCGATTATCCCGATCTGGCCGAGAGCGTCCGCCAGGGTCTCGAGATCATCCTCAGCACGCGGCCCGGCGAACAACTCATGCGGCCGACTTACGGGGCGGGACTGGTCGACTTTCTGGGCGAGCCGGACACCGTCACGACGCGCCGGCGTATTCAGGATCGCGTCGCCGAGTCGATCGGCCGCTACGAGCCGCGGGTGGAAGTGAGCCGCGTCGATGTCGATGCGTTACCTGGCCGCGCCGGGCAGGTGCGGGTCGAGATCGCTTACCGCATCCGCCGCACTGGAGAATCGCGCACCCTCGGCGCCAACCTGGAACTGGAGGCTTAAAAAAATGTCAATCCGTCCACCCGCGCTCGATGACCGCCGCTACGAAGACCTCGTCGCCGAGCTGGTTGAACGGATTCCCGCGCACACGCCGGAATGGACCAACCCGCGCGCCGGCGACCCTGGCCGAACGCTCATTGAGCTCTTTGCCTGGCTCGGCGACGCCCTGCTCTACCGCGCGAACCTCATCCCCGAGCGGCAGCGGATCGCCTTTCTCCGTCTCCTGGGACAGCCACTCCAGCCGGCGCGTCCGGCCCGCGGGCTGATCACCGTTTCATTGAAAGAGGGTGAATCTCCGGAAGCATTCGCGATTCGCCCTCTCGCGACGCTGGCCGGCCCTGTTTCATTTGAAGTGCGGAGCGAATTCACGGTCCTGCCCCTCACCGCCGCGGCATATTACAAGCGCCGCGCGAGCGCCGGCGAGGTGGCGGATGAAGTCCTCAACGCGCTCTCCGAATTTCACGCCGACGGCAATGCGGTCGAGGGATACACCACGACGCCGCTCTTTCCCGATGGCCGCCCTGCGCCTGATGGTTTCGATGTTTTCGCCGATACCGCGGACCGCTCGCTCTGGCTCGCTCTTCTCGCGCCCAAGGCTCCGTCACCGGCGGAGCAGGCCGGCTGGAACGACGATACGCGCACGGCGATCGGCGACGGACGCCGGTTGTTGAATATCGGTTTTGTCCCCGCGCTCCCAACAGCCGATCCGCTGGCGCCGATCACAACGCGGGCGGCCGTGCCGCACGTCTGGGAAATCACGGCCAAAACGACGGCGCAGCCAATCGATGAAGATCATCCCTGGCGGCCGGAATACGTGGCGCTCGATCGCATCGCCGACACCACCGCGGGCCTCACCCGCACCGGCACGCTGCGGCTGGCCCTGCCGCGCGGCGCAATCATTCACGCGCCGGAAAACGACGTGCGCGCCGATCCCGATGCCGGAGTCGGCCCGCGTCCACCTCGTCTCGACGATGCGGCGCTGGCGTCGCGCTTGATCGCGTGGCTGCGGCTTCGCGCCGAACCCGCTCCGCCAACTTCTTCACCGGTGCCCGAGTTCAATACCGGCCAGGGCGCTGAATCGCTCCAAAGCTCGCAGACCGGAGCCGTGGCGACGGCACGCGAGGTGGAGCATCTGCGCGTCGTCTGGACTGGCGTAAACGCGGTCGAGGCCGAGCAGCTCATTACGCAAACGAACCGGATCGTCGGAGAGAGCACGGGCGCGGCGGACCAGGAGCTTCAGCTCCCCGCGACCGGGATCGAGCCGGAGACGCTGCGTCTCGAAGTCGAGGAGGCGAACGGCTGGACCCCGTGGCAGCGCATCGACGATCTTGGCGCACTCGATCGCGATGCCGCCGCATCGCGCGACGCTCACGCATTCGAACTCGATCCCGAAGCTGGCATCGTCCGCTTCGGCGACGGCCTCCGCGGAATGATCCCGCCGGCCGGCCGCCGCGTTCGCGCCGCACTGCTTCGCTCCGGCGGCGGCGCTGCCGGCAATCTTCCCGCCGGGACGCTCAAGGCCATCACGGCGACAACGATCACGAACACGGCCGCCGGCCGCTTCCTCACCGTCGCGCAGCCACTGCCGTTCACCGGCGGCTCGGAAGCCGAGACGCTGGCCGGCGCGGAGAAGCGCATCCCCGCGCGCCTGCGCCACCGCGAACGCGCCGTCACCGCGGACGACTACCGCGTCCTCGCCGGTGAAACACCTGGCGTCTCCGTGGGCCGAGTCGAGCTGCTTCCGCGCTTCAAGCCACAGCAGCGGCACGACGACATCCCGGGCGTCGTCACCGTCATGGTGCTGCCCGCGCGCCCGATAGCGCCCGCGCCGAACCCGCGCGCCGACCGGCCTTTCCTCGAAGCCGTTCACGCGTGGCTCGATGCGCGCCGCCCGCTCGGCACGGAACTCTACGTCATCGGCTGCGAATACGTGCCGATCGCCGTGAGCGTCGCCGTCATCGTGGAAGAAGACGCGCCGACGGACACAACTTTGCAGGCGGTAAAAGACGCGCTCATCCGAGTATTGTGGCCGCTGCCGGGCAGCGAATTCGATCGGCAAAAGGGATGGCCCCTCGGCCGCGAGGTGAGTAACCGCGAGCTGGCCGTGGAAGTCGCGCGCGTGCCCGGGATCTCCGAAGTGGCGGGACTGAACCTCTTCAAGAAGAAGACCACCGATCTCAACGTCTGGGAAGCGCTCGGCGACGCCCGCGACGGCCGCGAACAGAATCTCCGGCTCGAACGCTGGCAGTTGCCAGAACTCGCGGCCGTCGTCGTCATCGTGGGCGACTCCGCGCCGCTCTCGGTCGCCGAAAGCAACGGCGGTGAGGGCAGCGATGGAACAGGCGGCGGACCGGTCCCAGTCGCGGTTCCAGTCGTGCCGGATATTTGCTGACCATGGACGCGAACCACCAGCGCTTTTGGATGCTCGCAAACGAAGCCGATTGGCTTGCGCCCGGCAGCGACGATGGCGCGGAATACGACGAGCAATGCCGGCGGTTGCGGCTGCGCGATCGGCGGCCCGCCCGGGAATTTCCCGGCGCGATCGGCGCAGCGGCCGCGGAGGATTTGCTGGCGGTTCCCGCGCGCGCCGGCGACGCCTTTGGGACTCTTGCCTTTTGGAATGAAGCGGAGCTTCGCGTGCAAGCCACCGGCGGCGGAGGCCCGGAGAGCGGACCCGTCGATCTCTGCGAAACACCGCCGGACCATCGGGTGGCCGATCTCGCCCTGGGTTACGACGACGTGCTTTACGTTGCCCTGCCAAGCACAATAGGCGGAAGCGCTTTCATCGGACTTTTCGATCTGCGCCGGCGCTGGAACCCGGGCGCGCTTTTCGAGCTGGCGCTCTCCGGCGTTCCGGATCGCCTGGCGGCCGACCCCGCGGGAGGCGCCTGGGTCGTCGATCGCGCGGCGCGAACAATCGGCCGGGTTCGCGGCTTGCCGTTGCGCGACGGATTGCCGCCGAGCTTCGCCCCGACCACCTTCCGGCCGCGGCCGGAAAATATTGCGGAGCCCCACTTCGCGCTCGATCCCCTGCAACCCGCGTGGGCCGTGGATGAGATTCCTATTGCACTAGCCTGCAACTCCGCCGGCCGGCTCGCGGTAATGACATGGATACTCGGGGAAACCTGGGTGCATCTCCGGGACGCCGCGACTGGCCAATGGGACGAGCCGCGCTGGCTCGTCAACGCGGAGCAGCCGACCAGCATCGCGTGGCTTTCGGAAAAGCGGATCGCGGTGCTGCCCGCCCCGCGCGATGTCCCCGGCCCGGGGATTGTGCAAGCGAAGGAAGCACTCGCCTACGATCCCGACGATGCGACACGCGAGAACGACAACGAGCCGCTCACCGTCGAGCCCGCCGGCTCGTTTTACCCGCTGAAAGGACTGACGGAAGGGCTCTTCGTTCAGGGAGTCACTTTGCCGCCGCGTTATCCGCTCAGCGGCAATCGCACGGCCGCGTTACGCGCGCTTTCGGTCGCGTCATTCAAGAGCGAGGGCCGCGCCGTCGCCCGAGTGCTCGATGCCGGCGTGGAACACTCCGTGTGGCATCGGCTCTATCTCGAGGCGATCTTCCCGCCCGGCTGCGGAGCCAACGTAGAACTCGCCGCCTCGGACGATCCGGACTTCTTGCCGGCGGACGAAGACTGGCATCCGCACCTTTTTGGCGCGACGCCCGCGCCGGTCACCGAAACCGCTCTCGCTGCGAAATGGCTCTGTCCCGCCCGTGGTGTCTGGCTGCCGGACCGCTCGGAGCTGCCGCACCATGCCGGCCTGCTCGGAGCCGCGCCCGTGCGCGCGCGCGCCGGCCTTTTCACCGCGCTCGTCCAGCGTCCCATGTCCCGGGTCCGCCGGGTGACCGGCCGCTATCTGCACGTGCGCGTCCAGCTTAACGGCACGGGCCACCTCACGCCGGAGATTGCGGCGCTTCGCGTCTACGCGTCGCGTTTTTCCTACCGCGATCAATACCTCCCGGAACTCTACCGCGAAGAGCTTTTCGGCGCCGACGCCGACGCGATCGGAAGCGCGACGCGCAGCGATTTTCTCGATCGCTTCCTTGGTCTTTTCGAAAGCGTGCTCACCCCGCTGGAGGATCGCGTGGCGGCCGCGCATCTGCTCACCGATCCGCGCTCGGCGCCCGACGAAGCGCTCGAATGGATCGGCTCCTGGATCGGCGTCGTCTTCGATCCAACTTTCCCGCCCATGCGGCGCCGCGCCTGGCTGGAAGCGGCGCCGCGGCTGTTCCGGACGCGAGGCACACTGGCCGGCGTGCAGCTCGCGCTCGAAATCGCGACCGGCGGCCGCATCATTCGGCGGCACGTGACGGACCCGGAGAGCGAAACGAATGCAACGCCGTGGACGCGCGAACAGGAATTCCCCGAGGGCGGCGGAGTGACGCAGGGGCGAGTCCTGGTGATCGAGGATTTCAAACTGCGGCGCACTTTCGCCACGATCCTTGGCGCGAACCTCTCGCTCGCGGACGATCCGCTCCTGCCGGGCCTGATTGTCAGCGCGAACTCGCGGGTTGGCGACACTCTGTTTCTCGGCGAGAACGCGCAGACCGAGTTGCTCGCGCTTTTCCGCGACGCCTTCAGCACTGACCCCGCGCAACGCGCGAGCGAACTCGCATCGGTCCGCGAATTCTACGCGCGGCTCGCTCATCGCGTGACGGTCTTCGTCCATCGTGAAATCGAGCCGGTCGATCTGGGGCTCGTGCGCCGGGTGGCGGAGCGCGAGGCGCCGGCGCATCTCGAAATTCGCGTCGTCACCGCGAGCTACCCGCTGCTCGTTGGCCTCGCGAGTCTCGTGGATGTGGACACGTACCTCGGTCCGCGCGTGGCCCCCGGAGTCGTGCGGCTCGATGAAAGCCGCATCGGCGAGCGCGATTTCATTCGGCGCCAGCCCAGCCTCGACCCGCGCCGCGGCGGATCGCCAGCCCTATCACTGCCATGAAAAAATCCGACCCGCTCCTCAAACCCAATACGGAGGCCGAGCGCCTGCACTACGCCACCGGCGAGTTGCTGGGCGCCGACGACTTTCGCGACGAACAAACTTATCACCGCCGCCAGCTCGCGCGCGCGTTACTCTTCCTCCACGGCAGCGGGACCATCGCAGGTCTGCGCGTGGTGGCGCGGCATCTTCCCGGGAGCGACCCTTCGCTGGACGACGTGGAACTCGAAGTCGAGCCGGGCCTCGCGCTCGATCGCGCGGGACGGTTGATCGAAGTGCCGCGTCCCGCCTGCCTGCGGGTGCGCCGTTGGTATGAGTTCATCGGAAATCAGCCGCCGGACAGCGACGGGCTCGACGTGGACGATCTGCGGACCGCGTTTGACAACGTTGATAGCGTCGTGGCGGACATTTATCTGACCTTTCATCCCTGCGATCGTGGTTACACCCCCGCTTTCGCCAGCGGACCGTTCGACGCGCTCGACGCCTCGCAACCCTCGCGCGTGCGCGACGCCTACGAGCTTTCGCTCGTGCCGCGCGAGCCGGACCCGCTGCCTGCTTTCGATCCGTGGGCAGGAATTCACGATGCCCCCGCGGCGTTGCGGCCCGAGGTCGCGCGACAGTTCAGCCTCAATGCCTGGAGGATGCTGGCCATCCCGCCGCCGGACACACTGCCCGAGGCGCAAAACCCGGCCGGCGTCGATCCGACCGCCGTGCTGCTGGCGCGCCTCAGCATCCCGGCCGGCCCGGCCCTCGATGGCGAAAGCGCGCCGGTGCCCGACTGGACCGCAGGCGCCTGGCCCGTCCCAACTCCGCCGCCGCCGGCTCCGGCCGAGGTAACGCCGAACGTCGACAACACCGTCCGCAATTTCCTGCTGCCGCCAGCCGCGCTCCTCCACCTGCTCAGCACCTGAATCCTCAACCCGGAGATTTCCCATGGCTCTCAACACATTCGGAACTTATCGCGACCAGCTCGCCTTCACGGGCCTGACCGCCGCGGACAGGCAGAACGAAGTCGACGATCTCATCGGCCGCCAGGTCCTGGTCGGCGATCCGCGCCGCTGGCGTCCACGCTGGTTCGACGGGCGATTTCTCGCCGCCTCCGACCTCCAGGCCGAGCAGAATTATTTCCTCATCCGTCAAGCCGACCTCGGCCGCGCGGGCGGGAGCGGAGTGATCGAGGGATTGCTCGTCTCTGAAGTAACGGAGGGCGGTCTCGAGCGGCTGCGGATCACAGCCGGTTCCGGTGTGACCGACAACGGCGAATTGATCGTCCTGCCCGAAACGCTGCTGGTCGATCCGGCGAACGTGCCGCAACTCCAGCGTCTGGACGCGGCGTTTGGATTGCAGGTCATTCCGAACGAGCCGGGCCGCACCCGCACCGGCCTTTACATCCTCGCGTTGCGGCCGGTCGAGTGGACGGCAAATCCGGTCGGTGCGTATCCGACTTCGCTCACCGGCACGCGCACGGTGCAAGACGGCACGATCGTCGAAGGCCTCGCCGTTTCGCTCATTCCTTATCCGGACACGGGCCAGGAGGAAACGTGGCAGCGCCGCCGCGCGCGAGTGGCCCGGGAGATATTTGTGGAAGGACGCGACCGCGGCTTTGACTCGGGCGTCCTGCCGCTGGCGATGGTAGCATTGGTCGGAAATTTCATCGAATGGGTGGACCCGTTCCTCGTTCGCCGCGAAACCGGCGCGGAACGGCCCGCGGGCATGGACTTCGGCTTCGGCGCGCGGGCGTTGCGCGAGGCGCACCTGCTTCAGTATCAGCGGCATTTCAGCGACGCGCTCGATCTGCAAAGCGGCAAGTCTTTCCTCGCAAGCGAACACTTTGACGTGTTGCCGCCGGTGGGGCAGCTGCCGGCCGCCGCGATCGATCCGGACCGGCTCACTCAGCGCTTTTTCCCCGCGGGAATCGAGGTCGACCTTTCATTTCTGCCCGAGGATGAGCTGCCCGCTTTGATCGAAGAGTCGCTCCTGCTGCCGCCGCTCGATCTTACCGCCGGGTTCGAAGCCTTGAGCGGCACGGGCGTGATCGTGCTCGTTCCGCTGACGCGCGCCGTCTTCCTCGCGAACCGGAGCTCGCTCCCAAACTGGGATGCCGAGCTTCCACGGCTCCGCGCGGGCTTCGACGAAATCAAAGCCGCCTCGACGCCGAAAGAGCTGCTCATCCGGCAATTTCTGCAACCCGCCGCCGAGCCCGAGCCCGGCTCCGAGGAGGCGGCCTGGCGCGAATTGCTCCGCCAGGCGATTGATAATGCCGCCACGCCTTCGCCGACAGAATCCCCTTTCTGGTTCGTGAGGCGCCGGCATCTGCCGATCGCGAGCAACGTCGCGGGCACTCCAGTCAATGCGAGTCCCGACGCAGTGGCCAACCCAATCATTCTGGCGCGTCTCACGAAGGAAGATGACGAGCTGGCGGAAAACTTCCGCATCCTCGGCGGAGTCGCCGCACCTGAAGTCGGCAGCCTCATGCGGCGGCTTTCGGAGCGCCGTTTTCTCGACAATCCGGCCCTGCTCAAGAGCGTGGTCTCGCGCGCCGCCGGCAAAAAAGGGAAGCGCCCAACGTCCGAGGAGGCCATCGTTGCGCTCGCCGTCACAGCCGACCCGAAGCTCGGCCAAGGGCTAGCGCGCATCGAGCGGGAGAATCCAAAGCTCGCCACCTCCCTGGCCAAGCAGCCGATGTCCAGGAGCGGCTCGCTCGCCGAGGTCGATAAGCTCGCGCGCAACGTCCCCGACGCCGGGTTCAAGGATTTCACCAAGGAATTGACCAAGGTCGTCCGCGCCCGCGACAAGCTGCCCGCCGGTCTCGCCGGGCTGCGGACCAGGCATATCCCCACAGAGACCAAACCTGTTCCCACAGGGACCAAGCGTGTCCGCACAGAGACCAAGCGTGTCCCCAAAAGGACCAAGCAAGTCCCTAAAAAATGAACGTTACTCCCATCGCCAATCCACTGCCGGGTGAGCATCTCGCCGCGACCTCGCCCACTATGCGGCCGGAAACCGATGCCGGCTGGCAGCAGCGGCTGAACTTCTGGCCCGGCCGCGCTCTCACCGCGGAGGCACTCGAGCTCGAACAGGAGAATCGCGCCGCTCGGCTGGCGACTTGGGCGCGCGTGGGCACGTCGGGTATCGTCACGGGGCTCGAAGTCGCATTGGAAGCGCCGCCAGGAGCGGGATCGCTCACGCCCAACAATCACTTTCTCCACGTGCAACCCGGCCACGGCATTTCGGCCACCGGCGAAGACATAGTCGTGCCGCGACCGCTGCGGGTGGAACTCGATGACATCGCGGTGCAACTCGCGCGCTTTACCGAGCTGGAGACACTCCCGCCGGGCAACGAAGACGTTCTCATCGATCTCGGAAACTCGCGGCTGCGCGTGCACACTTTCCATGACAACTACGTCCCGTGGGCGGCCGTGCTCGTGCTCCGGCCGGCGGAGGTGCGGCAATTCGGCAAACTCGACCCCACGGACCCGTGCGACCTCGATTCCTCCCGCGATCCTTTTGCCGACGAGCGCCGGCTTGACGCCGCGCTTTTCCGCCTCGTGGTGCTGCCTTCGAAACTGCGCCACCACCCGCTGCTCAGCGGAGCCAAGAATGATCCGCGCTGGCGCAATCTCCTCGCGCATGTCGTCTTCAGCACGGAAGCCGCCGATTCGGCGCGCCAGTATTTGCGCTACTTTCGTTCGCACCCTGCCAAAGATCGCTGGGATACTTTGCTCGCCGCGGGCGGAATCTTCCCATGGGAGATGCTCGGCGTGCCCCTCGCGCTCTTCAGCATCGAGCAAGTGCCTGCCACCGCAAAGCGCCGCTATTTTCTCGATCGGGCCACGGTCGCGCGGCCCGGCGGCCGGGCCCGGCCGCGTACCCGGCTCGCGGCGCGCATGGCCACGGGCGATCCAGGAGCGATGCATCCTCCGGGCAACGGCACGCCGGCACTCTGGCGCGCTCGCGTCGATCAATTCGCGGAGCATCTCAGCGCCCTCGATACCGCTGTGCCGGAGGAACAGGCCGAGCGTTTTCAATTCCTGCCGCCGGCCGGATTACTGCCGCGCGCCGCGCTGGAGTTTCTCACGACGGAGGAGGCACTGCTGTTGCCGCCGCCACCGCCCGGCGTGAACCCCGATCGCGCCGCGGTGAGCCACTTCTTCCCGGCGGATTATCTGAACGAAGCGGTGCCCACGGTCCTCGAGGATCTCGATGCGGCCCTGGCCGCGTCCGCGCCGATGGAGCCGTTCGATTTTGAGCAGGCGGATCTCGTTCGCATGCTCGTGCCTGTCCCGCAACGCGCCTTCGATCCTCGCCTGCTGGTGGTCGAGCTGGAGGATCCGCTCTTCCGCGCGGAGCTGGCGCGGCTCTATGCCTTGCGCCAGGACTGGCGCCAGCGGCGTGACTATGTCCTCGGGCGGCGCGACGACTTGCAGCAGTTGATTCGCGGCGGACCGCGTCGTCCGAGACTCGATCCCGGGCAGACCGAGCCGGAGCCGGTGGAAACGCTTTCGAGCATCGCCCTGCCCTGCGGGCTGATTCCGCCCCAGGCTGATGGGCCGTGGAAGCTGCCCGTCAATTTCGATCAACCACCGCTCGCGGGCGACTTGGAAGCATTGCGCGTGCGGATGCACTTTGATGAAGGACAGCCGCCGGCGACGGTCGAGCTGCGCTGGCGGGTGGCAGTCAGCGGCCGTGAGGTCAGTGATATCTGGACCGTCATGCCGCCGCTGACGGTCGCCGACTCCCCGCTGGAGCCCAATGGCGTGGCCGTGGCCGCTTCGCTCTGGCGAGTTTTTTCGAAAACACCCGCGGAGATCGGCCTCGCCGCGCAGGAGCAAATCGCGGGCGTCACCATCATCTTGTCCGGGGGGCGCGCTGCCATCGGCCGCATCGTGGCGCGGCAGGAGGGCACTAATAGTGATTTCACGCTCTTCCGGCCAGAGCGTCCGGCGACGGAAAAGAAGCTCCCGCCCCATGGCTGGCCCAGCGTAATGAACGCGCTGCTGCGGGCGCCGTTCGAAGGCCGCTACAAACCGGCGCCCGCGGATGGCGTCAATTTTGAGGATCACCTCGATGCCCTGGCCCCGCTCTTCGAGGAATTCGACGAAGAGCTGCGCAAGCTCGACCCGCGTCTGCAATCGCCGCTGCACATCCACGCTGTCGGCCTCGAACGGCTGCTGACCCTGGTGGAACGGGAGACAGACAAGGCCGACGAAACGGTCGATCTTGCCTTCGAGCGGGTGCAGGCGCATCTCCAGCGCGTGCGCGCGGTGATGCTCGGCGAGGAGGAATCGGAGGAAGCGCAAAGCGCGCCCGCGGTGGCCTCACTGATCAAGGCGAAGCAGGCCCGGGTAGCCGCGGGAACGCTCGGCGAGCGAATGTCGATCGATCCGAGTTTTACCAAGCCGCCCTCGGTGGCGAATATCCGGGTGGTGTCGAGCGGCGAACGCCTGGCCACCACGGCGACGGCTGCCGTCGCGAAGCGGAAGTTGAAATTTACCCGCCGTTTCCATTACGGAGAAGTCTATGCGGCGTATGAAAGCCTGCGCGCTTGTCTCCTCGACGTGCTGAAATCGCTGAGCCACCTCAAGGTCGGTTTCGATAATAGTGATCTCCCGGAGGTAGAAGAGGTGATCGATCCGGTCACCAACGTGACGCAGCCGGTCCGTTTCGCGACGCTGCGCCTGGCCAACGTGGAGTTCTATTCGCGGCTGCAAGTGAAAAACTTTGTGCAGGAACAGGGGGGAAACCTGGTGGATCAATCCGGTGAAATCCTCTCCAAGGCCATCCACCGCGGAAACATCATTCTGCTCGTTTTGCGCAAGGTCGAAGAATACATCGTGCGCCGCCGCGAGTTGCTCGCGCGCGGAGAGGCCGCGCTGGCGGCCGCGCGGGAGCAGGTGCAGGCGGCGAACGTGCGGCTGGCACTGCTCGATCCGCGCCTGGCCGAGACGCGCCACGATGTCGGCGTCGCCCGCGCGTTGCGGCAGGAAGAGCGGGAACGCATCGCGGCGATCAACAAGCGGCGCGACGCGATCATCCGCGATGAAGTGCGGTTCCTTGCTTACGTCCGGCCGCGCGCAATCGATCCGGTCCGGCGCGCTTTGCCATCGTGGCGGCTGGAGGCGAGCGATGCGCTGGCGCCGGTGCCCGCGTGCCTCCAAAAACATGATGAGCCGCCCGATCCGCTCCGCGCTTACGTTCAGCTCTTTCGCCATTCGCCCGCACGCTGGTTCACGAACATTGGGCCGCGGCTGCGGGAGTTGAATACAAAGGAGAAGCTCATCGAGCTGCTCGGCGCGGCCCGGCGCTCCGCGCTCGATTTCACCGCGGAAAGACGCATCGCTTTTTCATCGCCGGGATTTGCCGCCGCGACCCAGACGGTATTGCAGTCCTCGTATTCGCTCATCGAGCGCTTCCGCACCGCGGGCGCCGCGCTCCAGGTGCCGCGCGCCACGTTGCTCTCCTGGGAGAATCTTCTCCGCGACGCCGAGCAACACGCTTCGTTGCGCGACATCATCGCCGGGCGTCACGGGCACGCCGCGCTCGCGCGCGCGGCCGCCGATGAGCTGGAGCTGGTCGAACAGGTCGCGACTTGTCTGCACGCCGAGTTTGCCGCGGTCGCGCCGGCTACGCGCCTTCTCTGGGTGGAGCGCTACAGTGAATTCGACAAGCCTTCGCCCTTGCGCGATCTCACCGCACTGCCGCGTTTCGGCAGTCTGCCCCGCGCGGCGCGCCGGCGGTTCCAGACTTTCGTCGATTGGCTTTTCGGCCGCGTGAATCTCAGGGAACGCGAAGCCTTCAATTTGATCAACGATCTCGTGCGGCTCTGCCTGCTGCTCGCCAGCCATGCTCCCGTGAAAAAGCTGATCGCCGGCCATGTGCCGCGGCCGGTGCCGGCGCGGCCTGGCGCACTCATTCCGATCCGGCCGATCAATCCGGCCCAGGTGCGCGTGGGGATGGAATTTCACGTCTGGCAGGCCTCGACGATCGTCGCGCGCGGGCGCGTGGAAGATTTGCGCGATGGCGAAGTCTCGGCCCGGGTCGAGCGGGCGCAAACGGCCACGACCATGATCGATCAAACGATGCGGGTGCAGTTCATCGCGCCGGCGCTCGGTTTCGCGGTCCAGTTCGCCCAGCGCTAGCTCTGCCATATGAAGAGCGCGCTTGCCCCGCAACCCAGCCGGCGGATCCGGCATCTGCGGATTCGCAGCCCGGCGGAGGAGGATGCGCGCCGCGCCGCGATCGTGCTCGCCGACGCGCTCCACACCGCGTCGATGCCGGTCGCAGAGCGCGGGCAAATGCTTTTGGTGCGAAAGCTCGCACTGGGCCGAATCTCTCCGAGCGCGAGCGCGGCAACCCTCGCCCTGCTGGTCGAGCGCGCGCTGCGCGAAGTGCGAATGGCGGCGGTGCCGTTCGATCTTCCCGGCGCTCATGCCGCGAATGCCGTGCTCGTTCCGGGACGCGCGGAAGCGATCGCGCGGCTCGCGCGGCTGCACGCGCGCGGGATCGAGGCGCGGGAATGGTTCTGGGCGTCGGCGGTGCCGGCCTGGCGCGCCGGGCTGTCGCGCGGAGAACGATGGGTGGCGCTTCTCGAAGCGGCCCACGCCTTGCCGGAGGCGGCGCTCATCGCAGCGGAAGTGGTGCGAGAAACTGTCCGCGCGGGGGTTGAGAACGAATTGCTGGATGCGGTGCCGCAGCAGCAGGTTCGTCATTGGCTGCACGTGGAGGGATGGAGCCTGGCGGCGCCGGCGAAAACCAGGTCCGCGACGTCACTGCTCACGCCGCGCCAGGCGAAGATCGTCCACTGTTGGCAGCGCAGCCGGGACGTGCCGGAGGAGTTGTTGACCTGGATCGTGTTGATGCTCGCGGTCGCCGAGCGGCCCGCCCGCGCGACGGATGCGTACCTTCCCGCACGTGCGGCTGCCTGGTTGGATTCCAACGCCGAACGCGCCGGCGCGGCGCCACGCGGAGAAGCAAAAACGACTGGCGTCCCGGCTCGCGTCGCGAACGGCTCGCGGCCGGCGGAAGCGGCGCTGGAGCCGGCGATTGCGCAACCTGCTCTCGTTAGGCCGGAGGCGGCAACAACGAACGAACCGGCCGCCGCGTTGGAAATAGCTGAAGGCGCGGAACTCGCGGACGCTCCAACGGCTTTCGCGGAGGATGAACCCACTCCTGCCCTGCCCGAGACGAACCGCGTGGCGGCGCTCTTCGGCGAGCACAGCGACTTTGCCGGCCTGCTTTTTCTGGTGCCGGTACTCGAGCGGCTTGGCTTCACGGAGTTTCTCGAAGCGCATCCCTCGCTGTTGGAGTCGGCCTTTCCCGCGCGGCTGCTGCTCTTCATCGGCGCGCGCACCGGAATGAAACCGCTCGACCCGATGTCGCTCGCGCTGGGAGACGCGGAACCGTTTGAATTCGAGGAACTGCGCGGATTGCCGGAGGCTGCGCGCGCGTTGCTCGCTTCACCCATTCCGCGCGCACGAATCGACACGCCGGAAATGGCGTGGCTGACGATCCTGCGGCGCTGGTGCCGGCGCCACGCGCGCATCGGGCTCGCTTCGCTCGTTTGCCGGCCGGGACGCGTGGCGGCATCGCTCACCCATCTGGAGATTTGTTTCGATCTCGCCGAAGCCGATCTGCGCCTGCGCCGGATGGCGCTCGACGTGGACCCTGGCTGGGTGCCCTGGCTCGCTCGCGTCGTGCGTTTTCATTATCTCGAACCTCATGAGCATGCCGTCTGAAGCTATCGCATTGTCTGCCGCGCTCGGGGCGCTGCCTTCGGATGAAATCGTGCGTCTCCCCGCGACAAGTCGCTCTATCCCCGCCCTGCCGCTGCGCGATATCGCCCTGGCTGCGGTCGCCCGATCGTGTGACGCAAGCAACGGGACTTCGACCAGCGAGGAATCCGTCTTTCTGCAACAAGCCGCCAGCCTGGTCGGCGACGGTGAAAGTTCGCTCCAACAGGTGTTGCGCCATAGCCTGCGCGAGCCAAATCCCACCGATGCCTGCCTGGCGCGTCTGGCGCGCGACCTCCCGCTTGCGCCCGTGGAAGTCCTCGCCGTTGCGCTGGCAGCCAGCGTGGAAGGTGAGGCCTTCACGGGGCGCGTCCTCGCTCACGTCCAATCTCCAGTTGGCGGGTCGCGACCCACCCTGGGACTGGTGGCGCACGCTTTCGCCGCCGCGCTTGACGAGAACACCAACGTCCTCGCGGCCTTGCTCAACGGCTCGGCGGCCCACACTGGTTTACTCACGATCTTGAATGAAACAGCCCCGCTGCCGGAGCGCGCGATCATGGTGCCCACGCCGCTTTGGCTCGCACTCGCGGGACACGACAGCTCCTGGCCCGGCACGACAATAGGCCTCGACCCGGCAACGCCTGTGCCGCTGCCGGCGTCGGTGCGGGCCGAGGCGCGGAGGCACGCCATCGCGCTCAGGGACCGGCCCGGCCGAACACTTGTCTTGCGCAGTGGCTCGCCCGCGGAAGCTCGCAGCGTGGCCGCGGAAATTGTCGCCGCGCTGGAACGCCGGCCTCTTTTCATCGAAACCGACAAGCTGACCGGCCTCGGACCGTGGCTCACGTTGCGCGGATTAATCCCCGTGTTCTGCACCCAGCTAACACCGGGCGAAACTCGCTGCCTGCCGAACCTGCCGGGATATCGCGGGCCCATCCTGGCGACCTGCGGGCCGGACGGCGGCATCGAAACCGCGCAAGGAAGCGCGGCAAGCTGGATCCTGCCGGTGGCGCCGCGTGACGAGCGGGCCATCCTGTGGGAGGCAGCGCTGGGACAACCGGATCTGGCGGAGCATCTCGCGAGCGAGCATCGCCACGGCACCGGCCGCATCGCCCATTTGGCGCGGCTGGCCCATCATCACGCGGCCCTCGCGGGGCATTCGCAACCGGAGCGCGGCGATGTGGTCAGCGCCGCATGGACGGGGGAAGGGAGTGGACTGGACTCCCTCGCCGAACCATTGCGAAGCCGGGTGTGCGACGAGGCCCTCGTCGCGGCGCCGGAGCTTTTGGCAGAACTTGAAACGCTGATCGCGCGTTGCCGGCTGCGCGACGATCTCGTCGCCGGCCTCGGCGCATCGGCCACCACCCGTTACCGCTCCGGAGTGCGAGCCCTTTTCACCGGACCGAGCGGCACCGGGAAAACGCTGGCGGCCGGTTGGATTGCGACCCGGCTGGGTCTGCCGCTCTACCGGGTGGATCTCGCCTCGGTCACCAGCAAATACATTGGCGAGACGGAAAAAAATCTCTCACAACTCCTGGCGCGGGCCGAGCAGGCGGAAGTCATTCTGTTTTTCGACGAGGCCGATTCACTTTTTGGCAAGCGCACCGAAATCACCGATTCCAACGACCGCTTTGCCAACGCGCAGACCAACTATTTGCTTCAGCGCATCGAGAATTACGACGGGATCGTCCTGCTCACCAGCAACACCCAGGCGCGGTTCGACACCGCGTTTGCCCGGCGGCTCGATTTCGTCATCGCTTTTCCGCCACCTCGGCCCGAAGAGCGTCGCGGGCTCTGGCAATCGCATCTCGGATCCGATTGCGCCATTGCGCCCGCGGAATTGAACCAGCTCGCCGCGCTGGTGGACTTCAGCGGCGGCCACATTCGCAACGCCGTTCTCTTCGCCGCCGTGTCCGCGCGCCGCGAGCAGCGGGAGATTTCGCTTTCGGACCTCGTGGCCGGGATCGAAAGCGAACTGCGCAAGCTTGGCCGGCAGGTCCCCGTTGGTTTGAAAAAGACGGCTTCGAGCCGGCTACCACCGGATTGCCGCGACGGCCCGCGGAGCCAGCGTTAACTCCAGGAACTAATTCCTGTCCCGCTCCATGCAAACGGCCTTGGCCACGCGAAAAGCGCCGGCGCCAGAGCGTCCGGCCGGACATTCGCCCGAAGAGGGTCCTGAGACCGGTCCCGCGGACAGAGGTGTGCCTTCGTTCCTCGCCAGCGCCGCGGCCGCACACCGGCAGCCCCCACGGCCGAATGGTGATATGCGGGCTCCCGCCGTGCAGCACTCCCGCCAAAGGTCCGGGCAGGCCCGGACCAAGACGGCGCTGCCGATCTGGCTCCAACACCATCGGGCGGCAGGCGCGCTCACACCGGCACCGCATGAGGCGGTGCAAACCAAATGTGCCGCGTGCGGCGGCGGGGGCGCTCCCTGCCCGGCTTGCGCGCAGGAGGAGGAAGAGGAGCCGGTCCAGCAAAAGAAAAAATCCGGCGGGAACGGTTCCGGGAAATCGCGCGGGACAATTCATGAAGTGGCAAAACACGGCGTCGCCACGGCGAGCGAACCGCTCCCACATGTCGACCGAATCCAGGCGGCGTTCGGCGAGCACGACATTCGCGGAGCCAAGACGCAAATCGGCGGGCCGGCCGCCCGGGCCAACGATAGGATGGGCTCCGCCGGTTATACCGTCGGGAACCGCGTCGGATTTCGCTCGGCGCCGGACGTGCGATTGGCCGCGCACGAGGCGACTCACGTCGTGCACCAGCGTCGTGGCGTTCAATTGGACAAAGGGGTCGGGCAACCGGGGGATGAGTATGAGAAGCAGGCCGATGCGGTAGCCGAGCGTGTTGCCTCCGATCAATCTGCCGCGGACTTGCTCGATCACGATCCAAGCGATGAGCCACGCACCGCCGTCCAGAAAAAATGCGATTGCGGCGGAACGTGCGCGAAGTGTTCCGGCGGGCCTGCGCCAGACGATGAAGCCCCGGTGCAGATGGATCTCCAGGTCAATGCGAGCCGCCTGTTCGAATCCCCGGTCGACAATTCCGGCGATGCGTCGTCTTCCTCCGAGAGCGCCGGCGATTCCGCCGCGGCCGTCGGTGATGAAGCCGCCGAAGCGCCGGAGGATGCTTCGTCCGAAGCCGAGGCCGAGCCCGGCTCCGAAGGTGAGGAGAGCTCCACGGAGGGCGGCAGCAGCGGTCCACCTTCCGCTGTGAGCAGCGATGGTGGGACGCCTTCCGGCGCCCCGACCGACAGCAGTGCGCCCGGCCCGGACGGTGCCTCTCCCGAGACGAGCAGTCCCGGCGGCGGCGCCCCCGGTGCTCCCGCTGGCGCTCCGACTGCTCCGGCTGGAGCCCCGGCCGCTCCCGGCGGCGCCCCGGCGGCGAACGCTCCAGCTCCAGGCGGGGCGAATAGTGGCGGGGGCGGCGCGCCGGCGACAAGCGCCGCACCAGGAGCGTGCGCCGGCGGCAGCACTCCGAGTTGCTACGATGCGCCCTCCGATCAACCTGCCGAGGAGCCTGACGAAACACCGCCAAATCCCGCGTCGACGCAAGTTCAGACAGAGACGAGCGCGGGTGACGAGGAGGACCTTCCGGAACCAGACGATTGTCCCGCCGAAGAACCGGGCGCGGCCCCAGCCGGCGCGGCACCAGCCGGAGCGGCGCCAGCCGGAGCGGCACCAGCCGGGGCGCCCGAAGCCGCCGCCCCCGGAACGCCCGCCGGTCCGGCCGACGCGAGCGGCGCGCCGCCGGAAGGTGCTGCGGCCGCACCGGCCGGGCCGGGCGGCGGCGGCTCGCCTTCAGCGGCAACGGGAGGCGGGGGCGCACCCGAGGCAGCGATGTCGGTCGGATCGCCGCTCGACGGCGTGATCGGCGCCGCCGAAGCGCAGCGCAATGCAGCCGTTGCCGCCTATGGAACTTCCTCCGCCGCCTTGGCCGCCGCCTCGGATGGAACACGCACACTCCGCGCCGGAACTCGCTTCGCCGAAGTTCCCAACGAGAGCATCGAGCTCGCCGCCCGCCGCCAGACGGCGATCAATCGCACCGACAGTTTCTTTAGCGGCGTGGCGGACAAACTGGACAACGCGATTAGCGTCGCAGGCGAGCAGGTGCCGAATCAATTGGGCACGGCCGCCGAATCGGCGAAAGCGGAGATCGCCTCCTCGATCGAGACCCAAAAGGTCTCGATCACCGGGCGCATCAACCAGGCCCGCCGCGAAGCCCGGGCCGATGCCGCCCTCGCGCGCGGCGAGGTGCGCGCGCAGGCGGAGGCATTTGTCGGTGATGCGAAGGCCCAGGCCAAAACCGTAATCGATTCGCTGACTTCAACCCATCGTGAAACCATGGGCCAGGTCAACGATTTGGAGACCACGACGCTCGATCAGGTCAACGAAGTGTATGCGACCGGCCGCACCGATCTCGAAGGACTCGGCACCACGATTGGCGACGAATGCACCGCCACCGGCAATCAGTTCGCGACGACCTACGAGAGTTTCGACACCTGCACTGAAAACGGGTTCTGGGATGGCAATCTCTCCCAGCGCCGCGCGGCGGCCCAGGCCGATGCCGCGCACTCGGTTTCCCAGGGCTACCACGACCGCATGGTGGACGCGGCGAAGAAACGCGCCCGCGAAGTCACCAAGGCCGGCCGCAAAACCGATCGTTGCGCCGTCATCTCCTCGGCCATCAATGCGCGCAGCACGCTCGATACCCAACTGACCGCGCTGACCGGCGCCGTGGAAACCGCGCGCGATGCGGCCATCGCGCAGGCCGGGAGCACCCGCGATGGCTTGCTTGCTTCGATCGACCGATCGCTGCGGAGCACGCTTCGCCAACTCGACGACCAGGAATTTCAGCAACGCCAGTCCGCCGACGACACCGGCTACATGCAGCAGGTGTTGCAGGAGCAGATCGCGCATTCGTCGGCGGCCTCGATCAAGGAGGCCGTCGCTGCCGCGGTCACCACCGCGCAATCGGCCCTGGCGAGCGCGCAGGCGCAATGCGCGGCTAATCTCCCCCCGGATCCGGTTGACCTGGATCAGGCGTTGGCGCAGGTCGAGCTCAACATCAGTGGCGCTTTGAGCGGCCTCGACGGCAGCGCGACCGGCGGCGCTCTCGCGACCGAAACCCAACTGGCCGGGGCCGCGCAGCAAGGGATTGCCGCCCTTGAGGGCGTGACCCAGGCCAACGACGAGCAGGCCACCGCGCTCAGCGGGGGATTCACCACCTCAATGAGCCTGATTGCGGGCACGGATAACTTCGCCGGGCAACGCACGAGTTTCACGCAGCAAATGACGCAGAGCTCGACGGCCGGGTGCGCTGCGCTTGCCCAAGTGCTCGAAGGCATGCGCCAGGGTGGCGAGGCGACCCTGAACGCTGCGCGCACTGCACTCAAGGAGGCACATACCAGCCTTGAAGCCAATCTGCGCGGGAGCAAGCAGGGCCTCGAATGCGACATCACGAGCAAGGCGGACGAAGCCGCCTCGCACGAGCCGCCCGCCTGGAAGCAGCTGGTGGCGATTTTGCTGGTCGTCCTTGTCATCATCATCGTCGTCGCCGTTACGGTGTTGACGGCGGGGATGGCGCTCGGGCCTATCGCCACCATCGCCGTCGGTATGGCGATCGGCGCTGCGGTGGGGGCCGTGACCTCGGCCCTGCTTTCGGTCGCCGGCGATCTCTGGAGCAACCGTGCCGTCTCGGGAGAGCGCGCGCTCAATGCGGCCATCGAGGGCGCCATCACCGGTGCGCTTGGCGGCGGCCTGGGGGCGGCGGCCGGTCTGGCGACCAAAGGTTTGTCGGTCGCCGTCCAACTCGGGGCGCAACTGGTCGTGGCCGGCGGCCTCAATGTCGCGACGCAACTCTACCACAGCGGTGGATCGTTCGAGAACTTCTCCTGGAAGTCGCTCGGTTTCACTCTGCTGGTGACAGCGCTTACCTTCGGCCTCGCCCATAAAGTCGCCGGTGCTCGCGTCCCGGGACGCGTCGGCGGCCCCGAGCCGACGCCGGCAGGGCCTTCTGAAGGAGGACCCGCACCAGTCACCGAAGCGCCGCGGCCGGGCGCGCCCGCGAATGACAATGCGATACCGGCGGGGCCCGGAGGCCCCGACGCGCCGGTGATCGAATTGCGCCCAGGCGGGGCGGCTAACGACAATGCTGTTCCCGTTGGGGCGCCCGAGGGAGGAGGGCAGGTAATTGAACTCCGACCCGGCGGAGCCGCCAACGACAACGCCTATCCCGCTGGACCGGGACCCGGCGGGTCAGGCCGGGGCTCCGGCGGCCGCGGCGGCGGTGGCGGCCGCGGCGGGGGAGGTGGCGGTGGAGATTTCTACTATGGCGATACCGGCGGCCCGGCCTACAACATGCGGCCGGGAGTGGCGCCAGCACCTGGGCCCCGCCCAGTCGCGCTCGCACCCGAACCCACCACCGGATTCGTGCCGGCCAAACCAGTTCCAGTCAAACCCGCGCCGGTCCAGCCTGCCCCTGCACCTGTCAAACCTGCGCCCGCCCCGGCCAAGCCGGCAACTCCAGCTCCCGCGCAACCCACTCCAGCGCCGGGTCCAGCCCAACCCGCTCCGGCGCCGGGCCCCGCAACCCCCGGAACCCAACCGGCGCCAACGCCCTCGACACCCGTTCAGCCACCGGGGCCAATCACCCCGGTACCCGTCATCCCCCCAACAACTCCCGCGCCAACGACGCCCACGACTCCAGCCCCAACGACGCCAACAACTCCCGCCCCGGCGCCAGCTCCTGGCCCGGCCCCAGCTCCCGCCCAGCCGGCGCCAGGTCCGGCACCCGGCACCGGCCCGGCGCCGGCGCCGCTGCCAGCGCCGCAACCCCAGCCCCAACCCGGCAACCCGCAGCAGCCGGCGGACTTCTGCACGGCGCGATTAGGATTGGTCCGGGGCACCAACGATTTCTGGCATGAGCAGCGGCCGCCCATTGCAGGCCAAACTACGGTGGACTCTGCGGCCTTTCGGATGGACGGGGGGATCCCTACACCTACGGGCCAAGACACCACCGAACCCTCGCGCAATTGGGTGCGGGCAATCGGCCACCCGGCGGACGACGCCGGCCACGTTATCGCCAACCGCTTCGGCGGGAGAGCGGATTTCAACGTGGCTCCACATGGGAATATCTTTCCGCAACATTTGTCGTTCAACCGCGGCGCGATGAGGTCTCTTGACGCTGTCGCCTTTGACTTGCATAGCCAGGGTTGCGATGTCTGTGTCCATATCGCGTTGGAGTATGAGTTCCCCACTGACTTGAGACCTGACGAATGCTTCTACACTATTCTCGCCCGTCGCCCGGGAGCGCCGCAATTCAGCGCGCCCATTGGTCCGACCCTGGTGCCCAATCCCTGATAACAAATGAAAGACCAACCCGCATCCCCCACCTTCACCAGTCTGATTGAGAGCGGCGATGTCCGCGGCATCTCTGAGGCGTTGCGCGCCGATCCGTCACTGGTCTCCGCAAAAACAGCGAGTGGAGACAACCCCCTCCATATCGCATGCTGGCAAAAGCAACTCGCCATCATCGGCACGATCGTGGCTTATAATCCCGACCTCAATGCGCGAGGTTGCTACGGGCGCACGCCGCTGCACTACGCGGTCCACGAAGGGCGCATGATCAGCGTGCCGATCGTGAGCCTGCTGATTGGCCTTGGCGCGGACCCGTCCCTCAAGGACGACAACGGTTTCTCGGTGGAAGACTGGGCCAAGGTCGAAATGCACGAGGGCCTCGCCGAAGTGCTCGAAATCCTGCGGCATCCGCCGGGAGGGAAGAAGTCATGAACCTCTCGCCTTCCGCGAGCCTTGTTCGGCGGCCGGTTGCAGAAACCCATCCGCCGGCGGCGACAGCCGATTGGGCGCCGCTGGAAGTGGTCGCGCTCTTCGCCGACCAGGCGCCCGAAGATCTCAGTCTGTTTGCTCACGCTGCGCCGCGCATCGAGACACGGTTGCTCACGCAGGTGCCGCCCTTTGCCGGCCCGCAGTCGGAACTGGCGCTCCTGCTTACGCCCGAGGAGAGAGGCGCGGCCGCGGCAGCTCGCTCAGGATTGCTGCTGCGCTGTGAGGTCGGCGCGCCGTCCGCCGCCTGGCGTTCAGCCATCATCGCTCAAATTCTCAAGTGTCATGAGCTTGGCGCCGTCGCGATCGTGCTCCCGGCCGCTCGCAAAGTTGTCGGACCCTCCGCGTTGTCGGCTCTCGCTCCCCTGCTCTCCGAAGAGGCCGGCCGCCAGCACCTGTTCCTTCAATTTCACGTCGTGCAGGACGATCAGTATCTCTGGTCGCATACGCACGGCATGGCCCATTACGGCCTGCCGGACCTGGAGTGTTACACAACCCTGGCCGAGCGCGGGTTCGCCAGAAGATTGCTCGAAGGCGGGACTGCGCATCTTCTGCAACATGGTGCGGAAGCCTTCGAACCGGGAAGGCTGATGGAAATCACCCAGGCCGACGGCCAGTTCGTCACCAGACTCCGCCTCTGTCCGGCGCGACCGATGGAGGGCCATGGTTACGACGCCTGGGGCGCCTTCGAGATCGTTCCTCTTGCCGCCGAGGAATTCCCGCGAGAAACATTGGAGGAATGCATCATGGACGCCCGCTCACAACTGACGCAGTTCATCGCCAACCAACAGCGCGCTCATGATCTCGATCTGCGCGGCGCCGGCCTCGCCGGGTTGGAACTATCCGCGCTGAGCGCCGACAAACTCGATTTGTCCCAATCCGACTTGCGCGGTGCGATTTTGCGGAAAGCCCATCTCACTAGTTGTCGCCTCCAGGGCGCGCATCTGGAAGGCGCCGATTGGTCGGGCGCTACGTTGCGCCTCTGCGACCTGAACGGCGCCCAGGGAATGGGCGCGCGTTTCGATAGCTCACGTCTCGAAGACAGCTCGGCCGAGGGAGCGGATTTCTCCCGTGCGAGTCTGCGCGGCGCGCAGCTTTCCGAGACCTCTTTCGTCCGCGCCGTCCTGCGAGAGGCGCTGCTAAACTCCGCCCAGGGCGATGGCGTCGACTTTCGCGGCGCGGACCTCGGTGGCGCAATGCTCACCGGGACGCGACTCGACGAGGGTGACTTTCGCGGCGCGGACTTGCGCGACGCCGACATGACGGGTGGGCGTTTCCGCAGCGCCGATTTTCGCGGGGCGATCCTCGATGGCGCCCGCCTGGAGGGCGCCGATTTTCAGGGCGCCCTCTTCGACGAGGGAGCAGGGCCAGCCGCCGGCACCGCGCGAGGCGGCGCGGCACGAAGAGCCGGGCCTATCGATCCGGTGCCGCTCACTTCCCTGCACGAAGGGTTGAGCGCACTCCAAAAGATGCTCGTCACGCAGGGGAGCGCGGACACGGAACTCATCGCGCATTTGCAGCGCATGATGGATACGCTCGCCTCCGCCACCGATCAGCCTCCCGACGAATGGAAGGCATGGCTCGAACCTTTGATGAAGATGACCGACGACGGGCAGCCCTTCGATTTGAAGGCTGTGCTGGAGGGCATTTGCGCAGCGCCGATCGGCCTCCACGGCAAGGAGGGACCTGCCGGGGAGCTGCTCGGTCGCATCCGGCAAGCTCTCGACACAATCGAGTCGGGCTCCGAGAATCTCGACGAGCAATGGACGCCGCTCCGCGACCTGCTGACGAAAACGGCGGACAAAACGCAGCAGTTCGATTTGAAAGCGTTCCTCGAAGCGCTTTCGTTGGCCACGCAACGCCGGCCACCGAATCCGGACGAGCCAAAACCGTCGTAGGCCGATCTCGGAACACCATTCGATTAAGGGAACGTTAACGCGCGGGCAGCCCATCAGGCACGGGCGATCCGGCCTTGCGCATTGACGTCGCGCAGTTCAGCGGCAGGTTAGACAAGTGGAGCTTTGCGGTCGCAGCCCCTTGACCTGCCTATGCGCGAATTCGCCCCAACCCTAGCCCGCAAGGCGCGCTCTTCGCGGACGGCTGCGCCAAAGGTCTCGCCGGACGCGACGGCCGGACGCAACGGGGGACTGCCCCGCTATCTTCAGCGCCAGGTCATCAATCAACCTAGCGCCGCTTCCGAGCACACGGATGGGCAAGCGACCCATGCGGGTCAAGCGAATGCAACCAGCGGCAAGCTCGACGACGAAAGCGAGCAGGAATCTGAGACGCGCGGGAGAAGCGGCTCGGAGTTTGGCCCCACCGCGGGCGCAATGATACGAATGCGCACGCCAGGCTTTACCCACCCGGTGGCCGCCGCTCTCGCCAGGCCGGGGGTGCGATTCAGGTTGCCCACGTTTGGCAAAGTGAAGGCCGCCTACACTGACCCCGACTTGAAAATCCCCGAGAAAGTCATCCAGGCGCGCGTCACCCAGTTACTCAATCGCATGGAACGCGAAGGCCGGTTAAAAAGCACAGAAACTGTGGCCACGATCGTGGGGAAGATCTTTCCGAGTCCGGGCGTAATGGACGAGGCCGAATTCAACAAGGCGGTCGACGTAAACGATCGCACGCAGATTTACCAGTCCGTCGCCGAGTCGGATACGAAAGTGAAGCCGGTGGACAAACCGAAGCTCCAGGTAGCGATGAACGAGGCGGCCGACCTGGTGAAAAAGGTAGAGGGTGATGCGGCCGGCCTGACCCAGGTTTTCGGAACAAAGGATTCCGTCGCGAAAAGCAACTATGGAAAGGCAGAAAAGGCGCTCAAAGAAGTGTCGAAAAACATCGATGCCCACGTGACGACCGATTACAATCTCGACGATCCCGAGGTGGGCCTGGGCGGCACGGCGGACTTCGACACCCAGACGATGCATCTGCTTTTGAAAGTGGCTCAGGTCTCCGACGCGGCAAAGGCGAAGACGACCATCATACACGAGGCGTCGCACCTCGCCGATCCTTCCGTGGATGACCAGGTTTACTATGGCGGCGCCGGGTTTTTCGAACTGGACGAAGCAAATAAGGTGGCCAACGCCGCGCACTACGAGGAACTCCCGCGGCGCAAAATGGGAACGAGTATGTTCGACAAGAAAACCTTCACTCCCGGCGTCACGGTGGGCGGCGGGGCAGTCACGCGCCCGGACAAAATCAAGGCAGATGCCAACCGCTATATCCGAAAAGCCTGGGATGCCGGAGTCGATATGCACACTTTCATCCGGGGAGTGCGACGCGAATATCAAGGCGGCAACAAGAAGCCTTTCGATGACCACAAAGCCTTGATCCTCGAAATCTCAAAGCTCATCGACTTAACAGTCCATGAGCAAGCAGCGGGGAAGCAGATTGTCACGACGCTCGACGTGACGTTGTCGGAAAGCGTTGCTCGCGGAGTAAAGTTCGTCAAAGAGTACACTGCGAGTGTTCCTTTCCCAGCGCTCGTGGTCCCACCGCTCCTGCCCTTTAGTGACATCGAACTCAGAGACCAAATCATCGCGACCGCCTTGATGCGATACGGCAACCTCCTCCGGGACGCCGCGAGAGACAAAGCTCTGCTCGATTGGCTCGAGGCTCATTACCGGAGCCTCCCCGTTGTCTAGCTTTCAATGACGGGGGATCGAATTTCGTTCTCCGGGGTCGCCTTCCCGGGCGACTCCGAAGTCGTAAATCTAACAAACGTCACACCCTCGGAGCTTGGGCCGCTCGCGGCATTACCGGGTTTGCGAGAGCTGCGGCTCATTCACACCAATCCGCACCGCAGTCCGATAGGATTGCCCATCGATTTACACCCCCTCGCGAGCCTGGAGCGCCTGGAAGTGCTGGTCATCCCCGATCTCTCGATCCGCGACCTCTTTCCGCTGCGCGGACTGACCCGGCTTCGGGAGTTGGACGTATCAGGCACGCCGATCGACGACCTCTCTCCGCTCCAGGGCATGACCCAACTCAGCGTGCTTCGGTTGCGCCAGACAAGGGTGCGTTCCCTCGAACCCCTGCGCGAGTTGCCACAGATCAGACTCCTCGACGCGGCTCATACGAATGTGACCGACCTATCCCCGCTCGAAGCCTGGCCCAGCCTCGCCGAACTCCACATCGAAGGAACCGGCGTGGAAAATCTCGCTCCGTTACTCGGTTTGACCCGTCTTCGCGTGCTGACCCTTGCCGAGACACCAATCGAATCGCTCGAGGTGCTTCGTCATCTGAACTGGTTCCAGACCACTTCACGGCTGGACCTGAGCGGGACGCGCCTGGTCGAGCTCAAGGGAATCGAAAACGCCCGCGCTGTCTCGGAGCTGTTTCTCTTTAATACCCCTGTAGCCAATCTCGCACCGCTCTCGCTTCTCGCGAAGGTGCGAGTGCTGCGGCTCGATAACACGCCCGTCGCCGATGTCTCACCGCTGAGTCAGCTTTTCACCCTTGAGGAATTGAGTTTGGCCAGCACCTTGGTCTGCGATCTCACACCGCTCCATGGTCTTCAACGTCTCCGAATTGTCGACCTGAGTAACACCGTCGTGCCATCGGAACAGGTGGAGGCGCTGCGGGCGGCCGTATGCGAGGTCGAGATTCTCGGCGAACCGGCGGACAAACAGGAAGCGGTTTACGAAACCGATCCCGCAGGATCGCCCTGAGCGGCCGCGCGCGCGGATCTCTCATTGAGTGCGAGCGGCACGCGGCGAAAATTGGAGCCGAAGACGGGATTCGAACCCGTGACCTACGGTTTACGAAACCGTTGCTCTACCAACTGAGCTACTTCGGCCTGACCGCGGAACGCGGGGAACATGCCACCCGCGCGGAAAGCCGCAAGCTGTAGCCGCAAGGACACGGCGACATAGCACCGTGACTACAGCGCGAATTCCGCCATTCGCTAAATCACCAGCTCGCTAAACCGCTAAATGATCAACACCGGTGTTCCATCGACTTTGCTTTGCTTCATGTCCGCCAGGGCGCGGTTCGCATCCTCCAACGGGTAGGCGCTTGTTTGAAGACGAATGCGTGAAGCGCTGGCCTCGGCAAAAAATGCTCGCGCGTCTTCGCGCGTGTTTGACGTGACGCTGCGCAACTCGCGTTCCTGATAGAGATGGCGGGCATAGTTCAACTCCGGCACGTCGCTCAGGTGAATGCCGGCGATCGAACAAATTCCCCCGCGCTCGAGAGCTTCCATCGCCGGCGGCACGAGCTTGCCTGATGGCGCGAAGAGGATCGCCGAATCCACTTTGGCGGGGAGATCGCGGAAATCGGCGCCCGCCCACGCCGCGCCCATTTGTTTCGCCTGGCGGATGTGATTCTCGCTGCGGGTTACAACGTGCACTTCGTGACCGCGATGAAGCGCGATTTGAAGGACGATCCGCGCCGAGCTGCCGAACCCGACGAGGAGCAATCGTCCGTTCTCGGGGACAGCCGCGCGCTCGAGCGCGCGATACCCGATCAAGCCGCCGCAGAGCAGCGGTGAAACATGTTCATCGTCGAAGCCATCGGGCAATTCGTAAGCGAAATCCTCCGGCGCCACGGCGTACTCGGCATATCCGCCGTCGGCATCGTAGCCGGTATAGAGCGAGCCGGGACACAGATTCTCGCGGCCTCGCCGGCAAAGTTCGCAGGTGCCGTCCACATGACGGAGCCATGCGATTCCAATTCGCTGTCCGACATGAAATCGCGTGACATCCTCTCCGGCGCGATCGATCCGGCCAACGACCTGATGCCCGGGAATCACCGGGGTGCGGTGCAACGCCAGGTCGCCTTCGACGATATGAAGGTCCGTCCGGCACACGGCACAAACGCTCACCTTTATTCGCACTTCGTCCGCGGCAGGTTGCGGTTCCTCGACCTCGCGCAAGACCAGCGCCGATTCGCTCACCGGTTTTTGTTGCTCGAGAACCATCGCGCGCATGACGAAAAATTAGGTCGAAGAAAACGCCCTTGTATCTTGATCCACGTTAGGCTCGCGAGCCACGCCAATAACCGGGCGATTCAGTGAACCGCCTCCCCCTGACGGGCGGTTTCCATCGCACTGTTGCGACCTGATCTTAGCGATGAGAAAAATCTTGCTGGTGCATTGCGCCCCCATCCGATGGAATGACACGCGCTGGCTAAATGACGAAGGAGCGCTCGCGACTTTTCGGTTCTGTCGCGCAATGGGCATCCCTTGCTTCTTGCGCGACTCTCGGATTGGCGCTCTTTTTTTTCGTCGACCTGACGCCGCACGTCGAAGGAGATTTCTTTTTCTCCAAGTCTGACCCGCAGGCGCGGAAATCGGCCAGCATCGAGGAAGAATTCGCCGGCGGAGAGCAGATTTTTGTCGCGGTGCGTTCGCGGGAAATGGCTTCACGCGCTTATCTCGAACGGTTGCGATCGCTCACCGCGAACCTGGAGGCGGTGAAAGGGGTAAGCAGTGCGCGTTCCATTACCCATGGGCCCGAAGAAGGCAAAGACTTGCAGCGCGACCCTGCCGAAATCTTTCGCGACATCGAAGCGAGTCCATTCTGGAGCCGCTTGCTGCTGGCCCCGGATCGCTCGGCCAGCTTCGTCGTGCTGGAAGTGCGCGGGAAAAATCAAAAGGCCACCGTGGCTGGAATTGATCGCGTCCTGGCGAAACACTCACGCGCCGGCTTCAATCTCGCTGCTTCGGGGGTGCCGTACGTCACTGAGCACATTCGCCAGCAACTGGCTCGCGATTTCCAGCGCTTCAGCATCGCCGCTTTTATCGCCTTTGCCGTCCTGGTGCTGATTCTCTTTCGCTCGGTGGCCGTCCTCGTCGGCACGATGCTGGCCTCGCTCAGCGCGGCGTTTGCCACCTTCCTGGTGCGCGCTCTGGCCGGGATGCGCACTGATGTTCTGGCCCCGAATCTTTGGACCATCGCGTTCATCCTCACTCTTTCGCACGTGGTGTATTTAGCCGCGCAATGGCGGCGCCAGGAACGCGAGCTTGGCCATGAGCGCGCCGTGCGCGAATCGCTCCGGCTCGTCGGACCAGGCTCCTGTTGGTCTTTAGTCGCGAACTTGCTCGGCTTTGCGAGCTTGATCTTTGTTTCAGCGAAACCACTCCGGCAGTTCGGCATTTCCGGAGCGATCGCGGCGATGCTCGCCTTGATTTGCGCCTATGCAATTTTCCCTCCATTCCTTCGTTCGGCCCGGGCGAACACAAAGAGCGGATCGAAAGTCAGCGGCGTTTTGGAGAAATTCTTCACCGCGCGACATCGCATCATCGGTTTCGCCGCGATCGCGATCGCCGGCGCTTTTGCGCCTTTTGCGTTACGCGCGAAAACCGATCCGAGCCTGCCTTCCTATTTCGCCGGCGGAGAAAATATCCGCACCGGATTGGAAGCGATCGATCGCTCCAGTGGAAGCAGTCCGCTTGATCTGGTGGTGGCTGCCGCCGGGGGCGGATCGCTCGATAATGAGGAGTCATTCCAGCGCTTGCAGGCTTTGCAGCACTCGCTCGAACGGCATCGCGACGTCGGCGCCGTCCTCTCAATCGCTCCGCTCATGGCGGAAACGAAACGGCCCTGGTATTCCGTCTTCTTTTCCTGGAAGACCCGCGTCGACCAGCTCGAGAAAGCGAAGAACGCCCGCATTGGACGCACCTTTCTAAGCGAAGATCGCGAGCGTGCCCGGTTCGTCCTGCGGATGCACGAGCAGGCGCGCCAGCGGCCGCGGGAAGAGGTGATCAATGAGATTGAGACGACTGTGCGCGCCCATGGCTTTCGGCCGGTCACAGTGGGCGGACTCTACCCGCTCCAGGGCGAACTCTCGCATTTGGTCGAAGGCAGCGTTGTAAAAGGGCTCGGGGGCATGCTGGCCGGATTCTTTCTCATTATGCTCATTGTTTCGCGCTCGTTTCTCACTGCTCTCGGGGCCACGCTCTGCCTGGCGATCACGCCTTTCACCCTCTTCGGCCTGGTCGGCTTAATCGGGATGCCGCTCGACATAATTTCCGCGCCGGCCGCGAACGTGGCGCTGCCGATGGGAATCGACGAAATGATTCATCTCGGTTACACCGCGCGACGGATGCGCGAGAAAGGGCGCGATGTCTGGAAGGCCTGGAGCGCCGCACTCTCGGAATTGTGGGCGCCGATCCTCGCCTCCATGCTCATCGTCACCGCGGGTTTCTCGCTCTTTCTTCTTTCCAGTTTTCCGCCGACGCAGCGCCTTGGTGTGCTGGTCTGCGTCGGTGCCACAATCACCGATTTGGTCGTGCTCATCGTCCTTCCGGCAATTGTCACCCTGGGTCGTCATGGTGTTTCGCCGGCCGCGCGGCGCAAGGCCGGATAAACGCAAACTCCGCCTCGCGCCCGATAACCAAGTATGCCAGCGAAATCAAAGAAACAGCAAATGGCCGCGGGAGCCGCCCTGGCCGCCAAGCGCGGAGAAATAAAAAAGTCTTCGCTTAAGGGCGCGTCCAAACAGATGGCCAAGTCGATGAGCAAGAAACAGCTCAAAGAGTTCGCCAGCACCAAGCGAAAGAATCTGCCAACAAAGAAACGATCCAAATAAATCGGAGCGCGTCTTCCGCGCGGCGGCGAAAGAGTGAGGATCGGCCTTAGTTCGGGCTGCGGTGCGTTTCCGGAGCCGGCCTTGAAACGAAGATCTGTTTCAAAGCGCTCCAAAAACCGGGGCGCACGGCTTCGCTCGATTTCCCCGCTCTCGCCACGAGCACTGGCACGTTCGCGCGATTGACGATGCTGCGGGTCAGATCGCCCATGATGTAGTGTCCCAGGGGCCCGCGCGTCTGCGAGGTGCCGGTCACCATCAGATCGTGTTTTCGTTCGTTCACTTCGGCGAAGACCTGACTGAGGACAAGCCCGTGGCGCACCCGCACCTCCGTCGGCACACCGAGACGCTCGAGACTTTCTTTTTGCGCGAGCAGGTTGCGGCCCAGCTCGGAGCCGGAGCCCAGGAGTTGATCGACGTCTTCCTCGAGCCGGACGAGATCGGCGTAGATGGCCGGCGGTTCCGCCATGACGTGCAGGAGCGTCACCGAAGCGCCCACCGCGGCCGCGACCTTGCCCGTCAACTGGACGGCCGCATCGATGAAATTCTTCCCGCCGGTGCAAACGACGAAGCTCCTCAAAGTTTCGCAGGAGCCGGTCGCGAGCAGGACGGGCGACGGGATCGCCTTGATGACCTCATAGCTTTTTTCCGCGCGCCAATAAAGCCCGGTGGTTCCTTTGCGCTCCGCGCCGATGAGGGTGAGATCGTATGGCGTAGAGGTCGTCTGGTGCAGGATTTCGCGGATCGGTTCGCCGGTGCGCAAAACCAGCTCGGGCGAAACGCCAAAGCCACGGAGCTTCTCCGCCTCGGCTTCCAGCGCCGTGCGCAACGGACCTTCGTCGCCGGAGACCTCTGCGATTCCGAGCAGCGTGGTCTCCGCCTGGCATGGCCCCGCGACCAGGCCGCCAAGCCGGATCGGTTTGTCCGCCGGATCGGTGCCGTCGCTGCAAATCAGGATGCGCATGAGCTAGAGCTTTTCCCCAGTCATCAAAGTATAAATCACAATAGCCGCGCCGATGAGCGGCAGCGGCACAAAGGCCAGCCGGATCCTCGGACCGGTAAAATATTGGGTGGAGATCGCGCCGATCTGGGCGCCGATCGCGGCCCCCGTATGCATGACCAGGGCGATCAGGATGTCGACATTGCCTTTAATCGCGTGACTAAAGGTCCCATAGCTGGCGGAAATGACGATCTCGAAGAGGTCTGTTCCCACCGCCAGATGCGTCGGAATTCCGAGAACGTAAACCAGCATCGGCATGCGGATGTAACCGGCCCCGCCCCCGAGAAAGCCGGCAAACAATCCGCCGATAAAGGAAACCAGAATAATGATCCAAAGCGAAATCGTCACGCCCGAGGAAGGGAGGTGGATCATGGGCCACAAATGAAAGCGTTGAATCGCCCTAGTCCGATGGCTGAAGGACGATTCGTCCTTCCTGGCGGCGGTTCCGGGCACTTTCGTGCGGGGCCTGCGTTTTTTCTGAAGCTGAAGGGTTTTCCAGGCTTCCCACATCATGAAGCCCGAGATGCTGACGTAAATGCAGATCGAGATCACGCTCACGACGGTGTTCACGTTTCCCGCGCGCTTGAGCATTTCGATCAACTGCACTCCGACTTCGGCGCCGCCCATCGTCCCGACCGCCATGATCAACCCAAGACGCAAATCGACATTGCCCAGCGCGCGATGCCGCTTGGCCGCCACGACGGATTTGCCAACGATGTGCGCGAGGTCGGTCCCGACGGCGTAATTCCAATCCAGTCCCACGGCCCGGAGCGCCGGTCCGGCAATAAAGCTGCCGCCCACCCCAAAGAACCCACCCATGACGCCGATGAAAAAACCAATCACGACGAGATAGATCGGATTGATGTGCGAGTCCGAGATCGGAAAAAACATGACTTATTCCGAACGGCCGCCGCGGAGAAGGCGGAACAGCCAGGTCGTGAGACTTTCCAGGAGGACGGCTTGCCCGATGACGAGTGCAATCGCGACTACTGCGTAAAGCTTCACGTGATGCAGATGCAACCCCTGCAACCAGCCCGAGAGGAAATGGAGCACGAGGAAGAAATAGCCGGTAACGAGGACGGCATAGAGCGCGAGCTCGATCAGGAACGCTCGCAGCGTCCTCGAGGTTTCAGCTTTCATCGTGAGCCGCGCGCATCACAGACTCTTCGGTCTTGGCCGCCTGCCCGGTTGCGCGGCGCCACGCAAAAATCCATTGCGTGGGGCACGTTTCTTCCTACGTTCGACTTCGCTTTTACCAGGCGAACCTATGGCCGACGCTGCAAACAAATATCCCGAAAACGTAGACGGAAAGTTCTACGTCGACGACCAGTGCATCGACTGCGATCTCTGCCGGGAAACTGCGCCGGCGAATTACAAGCGGAACGACGACGGCGGCCACTCCTTCGTTTACAAACAGCCGGAATCCCCCGAAGAAGAAGCGATGTGCAAGGAAGCCATGGAAGGCTGCCCGGTCGAAGCGATCGGCGCCGATGGCGCTTAGCCGCTCCAGCCGCGGGCCTGTGGCCCGTCTTTGCCCACCATGCCGGCGAACGCACCAGTCGCTCTTTCCATCGCCGGCTCCGACAGCAGCGCGGGCGCGGGCGTCCAGGCCGATCTCAAGACTTTCAGCGCCCTCGGCGTTTACGGGCTGACGGCGATCACCTGCGTGGTGGCGGAAACGCCGGGCCGCGTCTCGAAGATCGAACCGGTCGCCGCGGAAATGGTTTCCACGCAGATCGAGGTCCTGCTGGAGAGCTTTCCCGTCGCCGCCATCAAGACGGGGATGCTTTTCTCGGGGGAAATTGTCCTGGCAGTCTCGCGTGCATTTCGCGCGCACGCGGAGAGAACGAAATCGACCACGCCGCTCGTGATCGATCCGGTCATGGTTGCAACGAGCGGCGACCTCCTTTTGCAGGATGAGGCGATCGACTGCTACGAGCGCGAGCTATTTCCGCTCGCGGCGCTTGTGACCCCGAACCTCAGCGAAGCCGCCCGGTTACTCGGAGAACCGATCGCCGACTTGCAAGCCATGCGTAAAGCGGGCGCATCGCTCGTGGAAAAATACGGAGTCCCCGTTTTGTTGAAAGGGGGACACCTCACCGGCGAGGAGGCGATCGACCTGCTTTTTGCGAATGGAGGCGTGATTGAATTCTCCGCGCCTTTTTTCCGCGGGATCGCTACGCACGGCACCGGATGCACTTATTCCGCCGCGATCGCGGCCGGCCTGGCCATCAGTCTTCCACTCGAAGAAGCCGTCCGACGCGCGAAGAATTTCGTGACGGCAACGATCGCGCAACATCACAGTTGGGAAGCGGCATCGGGCGCGCCCCTCCAGGCGTTGAATCATTCTCCGGAGATCTCTTGATGGTAGGGCGAGACGGAGTCCCGCCCTACCGTGAAGAGGCTGCGGGCAAGTCCGTCTCCATAGCCTTCAGCCACCGCTTCTCCTGCATTGCCGCCAGCGCCGCGGCTGTTTCCGCTTGTTTCTTGCTTCGCCCAGTTCCCTCTCCGAGCTCGATACCTTCCCAAACGGCCCGCACAACAAAGGTTTTCTCGTGCTCCGGCCCGCTTTGCGAGATCACTTCATAGGCGGGACTGCGCGGTGAAATGGCCTGAAGCAATTCCTGGAGATGCCCTTTGGGGTTGATATCGATCGGCTCCGCGACGAGCTGCGCCAGGTCCCCGCCCGCCTGTTCCAGAATGAATTGCCGCACCGTGGCTAGATCGCTGTCGAGATAGATGGCCCCGACAAGCGCTTCGAAGGCGTCGGAGAGAGTCGAGTTGCGTTCGCGTCCGCCGCACGCCTCTTCGCCGCGTCCCATCATCAGATAGCGTCCCAGATCGAGGGCCGCCGCATGCACTGTCAGCGCCTCGCGCGAGACCAGGCGCGAGCGCAGCTTGGTTAACTGCCCCTCAGCCTCGTCTTTGAAATGCCCAAAAAGATGCTCGGTCATCACGAGTTGGAGAACGGCATCCCCCAAAAACTCCAGTCGCTGGTTATCGAAATGATGCTGCTGCGTCTCGTGCCTCAGGCTCGGATGGGTCAGCGCTTCCGCGAGCAAAAGTGGATTGCGGAACTTGTAACCAATGCGGTCTTCCAGCGGATTCACGACGAGCAAAGGTTACGCGATGGTCTCGGTTTTTCCAAGAAGCGGCGGTCTCCAGTCCGCCGTCCGCAAAAGGGTGGTTTGGAATCCGCCCATCCCTGGCTTTCTCGCGCTACCGCTTTTGAAAAATTGTAATCGAAGTGACCAGGTCGAGGGCCCGCTGCAAAACGGGATCGCGCACCGTCGCTTTCTCGGGGCCACGTCCGCGCCGTTGCGCCGCTTCCATTGCGTCCAGCTCAGGATTCCTGCCGGAAATAAGAGCGGCTTCGTTTAGATGCGGCCGCTCGTTCTCAACGACAAAAGGCGTCATCCCTTTTTCCCGGCTCTGCTGGAGGACTTCACGCTTGTCCGCCGCCGGCATCTCCACCGGCACGTCCGGCCGGAGGCCGCCGGGGAAGAGGGGCCGGTCTTCCGGCAGAACTGCCTCCGCCACTGCCACCCGCAAGACTTTCCCGCTGGGCAGTTTCAGGTCGGTGTATTCCACCGCGCGACCGGCCGTCGGCTGGCCGATGATCAACGCCTTGTCATAAAAATGAATGGCGCCGGCGATCGCCTCCGCTGCCCCAGCCGTGTCGCCATCCACCAGGAGGATTGTCAGGCCCTGGTAGGAAGGATCGCGCTCCGAGGTAAAGGTTCGCTCTTGTTTGGCGGTTGTTTTGCGCAGGCTGAAGATCGGTTTTCCTTTCGGGCAAAAACGCTTCGCGAACTCGGAGGCGGTCGCAAAATCATTCGTGGCGGGGCTGGCTCGCAGATCGATGACCACGGCATCCACTTTCTTCGGCCCAAAAGTTTGCAGAAGCGTGTCCAGTGCCGCGAGGTTTGGAGCCACGAGGGCGCCGAACCGGAGATAACCAATGTGACCCTCCAGAATCTCGCCGAAAAACGGCGCCGAGGATTCTGCCGGTTGCGCTCCGGGATCGGAAAGCAAAATCACGCCAGGTCCCAGGCGCGTGAGAATTCCTTCAAATGTCGCGCGGCTCAGCTCTGTTTCCTGGAGGGCCTGCGGTTTGATGTAGTTGTTCTTGAGGAGTTGAATCGCTTCTTTCAGGTCCGCGGGGTCCATCGAATCAACCGGCGACTTGGCTCGCGGCGTCGCGGAAGGCTGAGGCGTCGCCGAGGCGAGCGGCGACGGTGAAGGGGCGACCGGCTTGGCGGGAGATTGCGCGAACAAATCTGCCGCCGCACTCCAGCCAAAAAGGAGGAAAATAAACAGAGGGACGGGCCGGGACATCAGTGGCCCACGATCTTAGCTGCAACTGGGCCAAGAGCAATATCCCGGCGGTAGTGGCAGCCTTCGAACTCGATCTCCGAGACCGCCTGGTAGGCGCGCGTGCGGGCCGCCGCCACGTTTTCCCCCAGTGCAGTCACCGCCAGCACCCTGCCGCCGGCTGTCACGATCGATCCATTTTCTTTTCGCGTGCCGGCGTGGAAAACGTGAACATCGCTGGCCTTCGAGAGCTTCTCCAAACCGTGAATTGCTTTACCCACATCGTATTTCCCCGGGTACCCGCCCGAAGCGAGCACGACCGTGACCGCCGCCCGCTCGTCCCACTCGATTGCCGTGCGATCCAACGTCCCGTCGATCGCCGCCTCGAGGAGTGCGAGCAAGTCCGACTTTAAGCGCGGCAGGATGACTTGCGTCTCCGGGTCGCCGAAACGGCAGTTGAACTCCAAAACTCGCAGCCCGTCCGCCGTAATCATGAGACCAGGAAAGAGCAAGCCGCGGAAAACGACGCCGCTTTCCTTCAGGCCATCCAGCAAAGGCCGCATGACGTTACGATCGAATTGCGCCTGCAGGCCGGCGTCGAAATTGTCCGCCGGGCTGAAGGCGCCCATCCCGCCGGTATTCGGCCCGGTGTCGCCATCGAAGGCGCGCTTGTGGTCGCGAGCGGTCGCGAGCAGGCGATAGTTCTCGCCATCCACCAGCGCATGTAACGAGCATTCCGAACCAGTAAGACATTCCTCGATCAGGAGGCGCGTCCCCGCCTCGCCGAAGCGCCGCTGCGTCATCATCGAATCGATCGCCGACCGCGCCTCCTTCGCATCCCGTGCGATGATCACTCCTTTGCCGAGCGCAAGTCCATCGGCCTTGATCACGACAGGAAATCGCGCCTCTCCCACGAAGGCAAAGGCAGCCTCGCACTGCGAAAAGGCGGCGCCCCGGGCGGTGGGGATTTTGTTCTGGCGCATCAAGGTCTTGGCGAAAATTTTCGAGGATTCCAGACGCGCGGCGGATTTCGACGGACCAAAAACGCGCAGGCCCTCGGCCTGGAAAAGATCCGCGATCCCGGCCGCGAGCGGATCATCTGGCCCCACCACCGTTAGCCCGATTTCGTTTTCTTTGGCGAAACGGACCAACCCCGTCAGATCGTTCGCCGGGATGGCAACGTTTTCAGCCACCTCCGCTGTTCCCGCATTTCCGGGCGCGCAGAAAATCCGCTCCGCCCGGGGGGATTGCTTCAACTTCCACGTGAGGGCGTGTTCTCTGCCCCCGCTGCCGACCACAAAAATTTTCACAGCGGTGAGGTTCCTCGGTGGGACATTCCATCGAATCGTCCTAGCGAAATCGAACGAACGCAAGCCGTGAGTAACTCTTGAAATCCAACAAGGAAGAGACGCCGCCTTATGCAACCCTCCTGGTTCGTTACTCTCCGCTTGCGCCCCGCTCGATTGCTCCTACAGATGGCAGATGAAGTCTTCCGGCGCTTCGGTCTTAAAACCCCAATGTCCTTCGCGCATCGTGCTGGATCGGATCGCGGATAAATGGACGGCGCTCATCATTCACGTCCTGGCCAACGGCACGCAACGCTACGGTGCGCTGCTCCGGGAGATCGGCGGGATTTCGCAGAAGATGCTCACGCAGACTCTCCGCAGTTTGGAGCGCGACGGCCTGGTCCTGCGCAAAGTTCATCCGGTCGTTCCGCCAAAAGTCGAGTACTCGCTCACCCGCCTCGGACGCACGTTGATCGACCCGCTGCATACCCTTTGCCGCTGGTCGGAAAGACATCTGCCCGAGCTGCAAGCAAACCGATCCCGTGCCCGCCACCTGGATCGGCCGCCTCGCGTCGCGCAGACAGCGCGGGACCTCGCACTCAGCCAGTAACCGGGCGCGCCGCTTTGCTCTGGGATGAGCCGCATTTTTCTTCTGTCGCCGGCTTACGCGGGCGGCCAGCGCGCCCGAATGATCATGAGCGAGCGAGCGCAATTCGATCTCGCGCGCCGCTTGCGCAGCGACGACCGCCCCACTCTGGGCGAGGTGTTTACGTTTCTGAGCGGGCTCTATTTTCGAGGGAAACTCGCGTATGCAAACGTCTTCGCGCAGCCGGCGCCCAGAACGTCCGGTGTGCTCGTCATCACGCCGAATCGCGGGTTGGTCCCGGCAGCGTCGCCGATCGGGATCGAGGATCTTCGCGAGTTCGGTACGGTGGACATCGATGAAGGCGATCCGCGTTACCGCGTTCCGCTGGAGCGCGACGTAAAGAAGCTGGCGAAAAAATTGACGGCGGATTGCGAAGTCGTCCTGCTTGGAAGCGTGGCGACCGGAAAATATGTCGACGTTCTCCTCACGCATTTTGGGAAACGGCTTCGTTTCCCGGCGGAGTTCGTTGGGCGCGGAGACATGAGCCGCGGCGGATTGTTGCTTCGTTCCGCGGTTGATCGCATCGAGCTCGACTACATCTCCGTGGCCGGTGCGGTGCGAAAAGGAAAGCGTCCGCCGAAACTGGAGCCACGAAGATATACGAAATGACTTTGTTCATTGTCATCCTGAGCGAAGCGAAGCGCAGTCGAAGGACAACGCTTTCGTTTGAATCATGGCTCTAAAACTAAAACCCCCACTCCCACCGATGGAAGCGCGGTCCGTCGACGAAATTCCCGTCGGCGACAATTGGCAATACGAACCAAAGTGGGATGGATTTCGCTGCCTCGCTTTTCGAGACGGAAAGGATGTCTTTCTGCAATCGAAAGCGGGCCAGCCGCTCGCCCGCTACTTCCCGGATGTGGTCGGCCAGATTCAGAAACTCGAGGCGAAGCGCTTTGTCCTGGATGGCGAGCTCGTCATTCCGGTCGGCCACGCTCTTTCCTTTGACGAGCTCCAACTGCGATTACATCCGGCCGCAAGCCGCGTCCAAAAACTCGCGGCCGCGCATCCAGCTTTGCTGATCGTGTTCGATCTGCTCGCGGACACGGCCGGCCAATCGCTGCTCGTCCTGCCACTGCGCGAGCGGCGCGAAAAATTGGAGGCGTTCGCGCGAGACAACCTCACCAGGAAAGGCGCGATCCGCTTATCCCCGGCCACCACGAAGCTCGCTATGGCGAAGAAATGGTTCGAGAAGGCCGGGGGCAACCTCGACGGATTGATCGCGAAACAAATCGATGCGCCCTACGCGTCGGGCGAGCGGACTGCCATGGTGAAAGTGAAACAAATCCGCAGCGCCGACTGCGTGATCGGCGGTTTCCGTTACGCCACCGGCTCGCGCCTATTGGGCTCGCTGTTGCTCGGGTTGTACGGCGATGACGGACTGCTGCATCACGTCGGGTTCACCTCGGCGTTCAAGAAGAGCGACCTCCCGGCGCTGACAAAAAAATTTGAGGCGTTGAAGAAGAAACCCGGATTTACCGGCAACGCGCCGGGAGGCCCGAGCCGTTGGAGCACGGAACGGAGCGGCGAATGGGAACCGGTCGATCCGAAGACTGTCGTCGAAGTGACCTACGATCACTTCACTGGCGGACGTTTCCGCCATGGCACGAAGATCCTGCGATGGCGCCGAGACAAGGCACCGCGCCAATGCACCATGGATCAAGTCGAGCATCGCGAAGGAAGATCGCTCGCGCTGCTTTAGGACGCTCAGTGCTCCTCGGTAGGGCGAGACTCTGCCGAGCGTTCGGGGCCGGACATTTAACCAACGACGGCTCAGCGGAGCTTCGCCCTACCAAAAGACCTACTGTTCCGGGTTCAACTCGAAGTTGACATTGACCTCGTAGAAGGAGCCGCCGGCAAGGCCCTTCGGCAAGGGATCAACCTGCGTCACTCGCTTCGCTACCGCGGCGACCGACTCGTCGACCACCACGTTGCCGGACGGTCTCACTAGCGTGAACTTCGAAATACGGCCATCCGTTTCGATCCGAATCCTGACCAGGGCGGACATCTTCGCTCCCACGGCGACACTCGTCGTCGGTTGGATCCATTCGCTGTAGAAACGGTCGTGGAGCATTTTCCCGTACCAACTGAATTCTGACGCCCGGACGCCGCCGCCGGGGCCGGTTGAGCCGGATTTTTCGCCAACGTCCTCCACTTTGGCGGGCGCAACTTTCACCGCCTCCTTTCTGGCTTCGCCGGCTTTCTTGTCAGGCGGAGAGGGAGTGGTGCTCTTTTTCGGCGAAGGCCTTGGCGTGGCTTTCGCCTCGGCGATTTTCTTCGGGCTCGGTTTTGGCGACGGTTTCGCCGTCGGTTTTGGCGAAGGCTTGGGAAGAGGAGTTATGCTCGGCCTCGGAGCCGGTGTCGTGACTGGAGTTGGCGAGGGCGCGACAGCGGGAAGCTGAATCTCGCTTTTTGCCGGGGTCAGGGCAGGCGGTTCGTCCTTTTCCTCCGGCTGGGAATGAGGCGAATCCCGCTCTGGCAGCGGCGCCTTAATCGCCGGCTCCATCTGCGCGGACGCGTTCCTGGATGCGGCTTCCAGGCCCGTTCCGCTCATCCAGACAATGCTCCGCGCGTTTGGCTTCCGCGTCTCGTGGTTCCAACGAACGAGCCCGGCTACGATCGCGATGTGCGCGACCGCGATGAGCGTGACGTTGCGCCAAAAGCGTGCGTCTCGGGGCATCGCCTATTTCGTCTCGGCCCTGGTCGCGATTCCCACCTTCGTGATTTGCGCGCGTTGCAATGCATCCATCAACGCGATCAATTTTTGCACCGGCAACTCGCGATCCGGGCGAATCACGACGGCCACATCCGGGTTCGCCCGTTTCAATTCCGCGAGTCGCGACGCGAGTGTTTGAGGATCCACTGCCTCGTTGTTGAACTTAATCGCATCGTGGCGATCGATTGAGATCGTCTGGACCTGCGCGGGATTGACCGGCGCATTCGCCGCGCCGCTCGACGGTATGACGAGGTTCACGCTGTTTTCCAGGAGGGGCGTCGTGATCATGAAAATGATCAGAAGCACGAACGCCAGGTCGAGCAGCGGCGTGACGTTGATCTCGGACAAGGTGGAAAGACCGTGCCGTTGGGAATAGCGCCTCATGGGAACGTGGCAGCGTTGCAGCGTTGAAGTGTTGAAGCGTCGAGAGGCCAGGCTCTCCCCGATGTAACGCTGTAACTTTTGTAACGCTGTAACCTCATCTTCTAAACTCCGGATCACGCGCGTTGTGATCCACGTATTTGTGCTCGAATTCCGAGGCCAGCTCCGCGGCGAAGTTATCCATCTCCACAATCATCCCGCGGATGCTGGTGACGAGAAAATTATAGCCAAACATTGCCGGGATCGCGACGCAGAGGGCCATGACGGTGGTGATCAACGCCCCGGAAACGCCGGGCGCCATCGTGGCCAGATTCGGCGATCCCGCGACCGCCACATCCGTGAAAGTGTCCATCACTCCCCAGACCGTTCCGAGCAATCCCAGGAACGGCGCCCCGCTCACGGCGGTCGCGAGCAGAATCATCTGCGATTCCAGCCCCAGCGCCGTCTCGCCCACGGCGCGCTCCATCGCGGCGTTGACGGCATGCATTTGCGCGGGCGTGATTTTCTCCGCGATCCCCAAGCGCGCGCGAAACGTTTCATCCACTTCCGCCGAACCGAGCAGTTGAAAGGTCATTTCTTCGCAGCCGGCCCGATAGATATTGGAGAGCGGCGCGCCGGGAAAGCGTGCGTGGTTTTCAAACAGGCGCAGCGGTTGCCGGTCCTTGCGGAAGGCCGCTCGAAAGAGCGCATTCTGTTTCCGGGCGAACTGGATCACGCGCAGTTTCGTGATCATGATCGACCAGCTGAAGACCGAGACGATGCAAAGAAGCGCAAGAACGATCTTGCCGGCAACCGTCGAGTGTTCGAACGCGAAGAGCAGACCGCCGGCCGCGAGAATCTTCGGAAGTAGCATGTGCGCCAACTTGCCCGATCAATACCGGATTTTCCGCCAAAGGGAAAGCTGGATCACGCAGCCAGCTTTCGCGGGTAGGTCGGGCGTTTTC
This sequence comes from Chthoniobacterales bacterium, assembly GCA_035941955.1. Lineage (GTDB taxonomy): Bacteria > Verrucomicrobiota > Verrucomicrobiia > Chthoniobacterales > UBA10450 > AV80. Next base: position 76,778 of record DASZDO010000081.1, on the reverse strand, counting down.
TCGCGACCACGATGAAACCAATCCCGAGAGCGACGACGAAAAAGGAGAAAAATTGGCCGCGCGTAAACATTCCAATCATCGCCGCGTCCGGTTCCCGAAAATATTCCACCACGATGCGAAAGAGCGCGTAGCAGATCATGAATAATCCCGTGAGGAAACCGTTTGGAGTGCGCGCACGTGTCCGCACCAGCCACAAGATCGCAAACAAGACGAGCCCTTCGAGAAGCGCCTCGTAGAGCTGCGAAGGATGCCGGGGCACCAGGATGTCGCGCAAAACCGTTTCAATCTGCGGATTGGTTCGGACCGCCTCCACGATCGCCTCCGGAGACCCCAGGGACGGATCGATCTGCCGGCAGGCAGCGAGCGCCCGCTCGGCTTCCGCCGCGTTCGCCGGCTCGAGCAACTCCTTCGGAAATTGCATCGCCCACGAAACAGTGGCGGCTCGGCCGTAGAGCTCGCCGTTAATGAAATTGGCGCAGCGGCCCAGAAACAGGCCGATCGGGACAGCCACGACGAGATTATCGCCCAGGTTGGTCCAGGAAATTTTATGCCGGCGCGCGTAATAGAGCGTGAAGAGCACTACTCCCAGAATCCCACCGTGACTGGACATCCCGCCTTCCCAAACGCGCAGAATGGAAAGCGGCTCGCGGAACATTTCCGGCCGGTAAAATATGACGTAGCCAAGACGGCCGCCCAGCATCACCCCGAAAAGCGCCGTCCACGTAATGAAGTCGCCGACAGCGGATTGCTTGAGATCGAGGTAGCCGCGCCTCGAAAACCGGCTCAGCAGCGCGAAGCCGCAAACGAAGGCAAGCACGTAGGCCATGCCGTACCAACGCGGGCCGACATTGTCCCAGATCCTGAAGATGAACGGGTCGAGATTGTGCAGGTAATACGAGAGCATTGAGCAGGCGATACTCTGCGATGTTGCGCCAAGCAGCAATAGAAACGCGACAGCGGCGGGCGTCCCCCTGCACATTGCGCAAAAACGGAGCGCCGCGAAATATTGTCGCCAGCTTCAGAACCTGATATTCCTCAGCTGCTCAATCCAGGAGGTCTCCCATGCCCAAAAACACGAACATTCTTATGATCCGACACGGCGAGAAGCCGGATTCCGGTTCGGACCTGGCCGTCGCCGGTCAGGAACGTGCCCAGGCGTATGTGGTCTATTTCCAAAATTACTCGATCAATTCCAGTCTCGTTAAACTGGATTACCTGTTTGCCGCGGCCGACTCATCCGCCAGCCACCGCCCTCGCCTGACCATACAGCCACTGGCTTCCGCGCTTGGGTTGACCATCAACGACAAGCATAAGGACAAAGATTATCAGAAAGTTGCGGACGACCTTCTGCAAAACGCGAAGTACGACCAAAAAAACGTTCTGATTTGCTGGCATCACGGGGAGATCCTTGACCTGGCTGCGGCTCTTGGCGCGACGGGCTTGCCGCCGGCTTCCAATTGGCCCACCCCGTCCTGGCCGGGCCATGTCTTTGGCTGGCTCTTGCAGTTATGCTACGACGACCAGGGGGCGATTATCCCCGCCCAAACCATCTGCATCAATCAAGAGCTCATGTTCGACGATTACGGAAAGAATCCGCCCACCGGCGCATCGTAGCAGCCTTAACGAGCCTGTCATCCCGAGTCCGGCAGCTGCCGGACGAGGGACCCCGCCGAGGAAGCCAGCTCTGCGAGCTCTAGGGTAACACCACCGGGTCCTTCGACTTCGCTTCGCTGCGCTCAGGATGACTCTTATTGCCGGCGCGCCGTCCGGAGGACTTCGCGCAAAAACGGCGCGGTGCGGCTGATGCGGCTCTTCGCGACTTCTTCGGGCGTGCCGGTCGCGACGATTTCTCCCCCCTCCGCGCCCGCCTCGGGCCCAATGTCCACGATGTAATCCGCTTCCGCGATGATGCTGAGATTGTGCTCGATCACAATGACGGTATTGCCTTCATCCACGAGCCGGTGCAGCACATTCAAGAGCAACTCCACGTCCGCCATGTGCAGGCCAATCGTCGGCTCTTCGAGCAGATAGAGCGTGGATTTCGGCTTGCGCATTTTGCGAATCCGCTCGTTTTGCGCGCGTCCGATTCCGCGCGTCAGCTCGGTCGCGAGTTTCAAGCGCTGCGCTTCACCGCCGCTCAAGGTCGGGCTCGGTTGGCCCAGTTTCAGGTATCCCAACCCAGTATCGGCCAGGAGCGAAAGGGGACGCGCAATCTTTTGGTTCGTGGCGAAAAACGTTCCGGCCTGCTCGATCGTCATCTCCATCACGTCGCCAATGCTCTTTTCATTATAGAGCACTTCCAGCGTTTGCGGGTTGTAACGGCGTCCGCCGCAGTCCTCGCACGGCACGTAACTGCTCGGCAGAAAGCTCATTTCCAGCTTGATGGCTCCCTGGCCCTTGCACGTCTCGCAACGGCCGCCTTCCGCGTTGAACGAGAACCGGCTGGGCGAATAACCGCGGACGCGCGAGACCGGCAACTGGCCGTACAACTTGCGGATCTCGTCGAAAACTTTGATGTACGTCGCCGGCGTCGAGCGGGACGTTTTCCCAATGGGCGATTGATCCACTTCGTAGACGGTTTCAAACGCCTCGGCCCCGGTGATGCTCGAGAACAACTCACGTTGTTTGCCGCGCTCTTTTTTCAACCGTTCCCGCACGGCCGGAAGCAAGACCGAACGCATCAGCGTCGATTTTCCGGAACCGGAGATGCCGGTGATGACCGAGAGCCGGCCGACCGGAAAACGCGCGTCGACCTTCTTGAGATTGTGCGCATGCGCGCCCCGAACCTCGATCCACTGCTCGACTTCGCCTAACGACCGCCGGCTCTTTCGCGTGGGATGGCACAACGGATTCTTGAGGCAACGGCCCGTCTCCGAGCTCGCGTGCTTTTCGATATCGCGCAGCGTCCCTTGCACCACGACTTCGCCGCCGTGGATCCCCGCGCCGGGCCCAAGATCGATAATGTGATCGGCGCGCCGCATCGTTTCTTCGTCATGTTCGACGATGACGAGGGAATTCCCCTTCTGGCGGAGCGCGGTCAGCGTTTCGAGCAAGCGAAGATTATCGCGCGGATGCAATCCGATCGTAGGTTCATCGAGCACGTAGAGAACACCGCGCAAATTCGAGCCAAGCTGCGCGGCCAGACGAATCCGCTGCGATTCGCCGCCACTCAAGGTCTTCGCCGAACGGCCGAGAGAGAGATATCCGAGCCCGACGTTGTCCATGAACCGAAGCCGCTGCGAAATTTCCGGCACGAGATCGTCCGCCACGTTTTTTTGGTTGCCGCGAAAACGAAGTTTGCCGATCAACTGCAGGGCCTCTGTCGCCGAAAGAGCGGTGAAATTATCGATCGTCCGGCTTTGCAGCCGCACGTGCCGGGCAATCGGATTCAGCCGCGACCCGTGGCAGGCGGGGCATGGCGCCGCTTCATCCTCGTCGATCCACTCGGACTCGCGCTCCGCCGCCAGTTCGTTCTCGAGGACGGACTCGCCGGTTTCCTCTGTGCCCGTTTGCCTGGCGCGATTCCAAATCTCGCCGAACCCGCCGCATTCCGCACAGGCCCCGTGAGGCGAATTGAACGAGAACAGACGGGGATCCAGCTCCTCGAAGGCTCGTCCGCACCCCGGGCAGCTCATCTCCGTGCTCATGACCGTGAGGCGATGCCTGGCGTCGAGCAGGTGCGCGGTGCCGCGTCCAATCTCGAGTGCGCGCTGGACAAGATTCCGCGCTTTCAGAATTCGTTTCGCGTCGATCGCCCCGACCACGACGTCAATCGTGTGCTCTTTGAAGCGTTCGAGCTTTCGGAATTGAGCGATGGGCAGCAGTTCCCCGTCGACAAAAAGCGTGTCGAAACCCTGCCGTTCCGCCCAGCGCGCGACATCGGTGTGAAACCCTTTGCGGGCTTTTACGAGCGGAGCCAGCACCTTGAGCGGACCACGCTTCACCGCCGTCTCCAGCTGCTTCACGATTGCGGCGAGACTCTGTTTCTCGACCGGCAGATCGCAATCGGGACAGAACTGCGTTCCGGTCTTGGCGAAAAGGAGCCGGAGAAAATGGTAGACCTCCGTCACGGTGGCTACGGTGGATTTGCCACCGCCGCGCGTGACGCGCTGTTCGATCGCGACGCTCGGCGGCACCCCTTCCACAAGATCGACGTCCGGCTTTTCAAGCTGTTCGACGAACTGACGCGCGTAGGGCGACATACTGTCGAGAAAGCGGCGCTGTCCTTCGGCGAAGAGAATGTCGAAGGCGACGGTCGATTTCCCGGAGCCGCTCAGGCCGGTGATGATCACCATTTTGTCCCGGGGAATATCGAGCGAAATATTCTTGAGGTTGTGCTCTCGCGCACCGTGGATGCGGATGGCGTTGTTGACGCCTCCACCTCCGTTCGCGTGATAGCTCGAAGGCTCTTCCGCCGCGCGCGCCAACTCCTCGCCGTCATCCTGAGCGAAGCGAAGCGGAGTCGAAGGACCCCGCGACACTTCTCTCGACGTGCCACGGGGTCCCTCGACTCCGCTCGGGATGACGGCTTTTAGATATTTTCCCGTGTGCGATGCCTCAACTCGCGCAACCGCTTCCGGAGTCCCAGCGACGACCAATCTCCCGCCTTCGTCGCCCGCCTCTGGTCCGAGATCGATCACCCAATCGGCGCACTTGATCACCTCGAGGTTGTGCTCGATCACGACAATGGTATTGCCGGCCTCGACCAGCCGTTGAAACAGCTTCACCAGCAGGGCGACATCGTCGAAATGCAGCCCCGTCGTCGGCTCGTCGAAGATTAGAAGGTTGCCGGGCGCAGACCCGTTCTGCTTCGTGTGGGCGCTCTCATCCGCCAAATGCCGGACGAGTTTGAGCCGCTGCGATTCGCCGCCGGACAGCGTGTTGAGCGGCTGACCGAGCCGCAGATATCCGAGCCCGACTTCGTGCAGAACATCGAGCGGATTGCCCAGCTTCTCGGATTCCCCAATTTGCGCAAAAAATTGGATCGCTTCAGTGACAGTGAGCTGGAGGATGTCGTGAATTGACCGCTCGTGCAGTTGCACGCGGAGAACGTGCGGCTGAAAGCGGCGGCCTTCGCATTCGGCGCAGCGAACGTAAAGATCGCTCAGGAATTGCATCTCGATCTTCTCAAAGCCGGTGCCGCAACAGCGTTCGCAACGGCCGCTGCCGGAATTGAAGGAGAACGCGCTCGCGGTCAGCCCTTGTGCCATCGCTTCCGGCTGCGCGGCGAAAAGCTCTCGCACGCGATCGTAGAGTCCGAGGTAGAGGATCGGCGTCGAGCGGGGAGTGCGCGCGAGCATCGATTGATCGACCATCACGACGTCGCCAATCCGGTGCGCACCCGTGACCGATTTGCACGCACCCGGTTCCTGCTCAGACGCCGCTCCCTTGGCCTGGAGGAGATTTCGATAAAGGACTTCGTGAATGAGCGTCGACTTTCCAGATCCGGAAACGCCGGTGACGCAGTTGAAAATTCCGAGCGGAATTTCGATGTCGAGATTCTTGAGATTGTGCTGCCGCGCGCCCGTAATTCTGATCGAAGCGGTTGATTTGCGGCGCGACTTCGGGACGGGGATCGATTTATCGCCGGAGAGATATGCGCGCGTCAAAGATTGTTTCGGCGAGGCGCCGAAACCAGCACGCGAGGCGCGCGCGCTCCCCAGCATCTGCTCCAACGGTCCGCTAAAGACCAATTCTCCGCCGCGTTCTCCGCGGCCCGGGCCAATATCGATCACATGATCCGATGAGCGGATGATCGCTTCCTCGTGTTCGACGACGAGAAGCGTGTTGCCTTTATCGCGCAAGTCGTGCATGACGCGCACGAGCCGTCCGACGTCGCGCGGATGCAGTCCGACACTCGGTTCGTCCATGACGAAAAGCGTGTTTACGAGCGAAGCACCGAGACAGGTCGTCAGGTTCACGCGCTGGACTTCGCCGCCGCTGAGCGTCCGCGTGGAGCGATCGAGCGTAAGATAGCCGAGCCCAACCTCGCAAAGATAACGGAGGCGGGTGACGACTTCGTTGCGCAGCATCTCCGCGGTCGAGTCGTTTGGCGGCAGGGCCAGACCGACGAAAAGCCTCCGTGCATCCGAAATCGAAAGAAGTGCGAGCTCCGGCAGCGTGTAGAAGATTGCGGATTGCGGATAGCGAATTGCGGAAAGTTCCCCTCTTTCCGGTATCCGGTATCCGGTATCCGCAATCTTGTAGTTCAGCGCCGCCGGTTGGAAACGCCCGCCGTTGCAATCAGGACAGGTGGTGTAAGCCCGATAGCGGCTGAGTAAAACCCGCACGTGCATTTTGTAGGTCTTGCTCTCGAGCCATTTGAAAAAGCCGCGCACCCCGTACCAACGATCGTTCTCCGCCAGCTCTTCCACGTCGGTGTCCTCGTCCCGTGCTTCGCCATTGATGACAAAATCCTGATCGGCTTTCGGCAGTTCTTCGAAAGGCATCCGCACGTCGACCTCCTGCCGGGCGCACGCGCGCAACAGGTCCTTTTGCGATTCGCCAAATTGCTGCCCTTGAAACGCACGCACCACCCCGCCGGCGATGCTCAGGCTTCGATCGGGGATCGCGCGGTTCAGGTCGATCGCGATCGTTCGGCCGAATCCGCGGCACTTGGGGCAGGCGCCGAGCGGATTATTGAAACTGAACAGCCCCGGCGTCGGCGGGCGGATATCGAGGTCGCAGTGCGCGCAATGCCATCCGGTCGAGAAGGGAAATTCGGAATGCGGAACGCGGAGTGCGGAATTTTCTTTGTCCCCCCGTTCCGCATTCCGCGTTCCGCATTCCGCAATCACATTGATCCGGTCCTTCCCGAAGCGAAGCGCCGTTTCAATCGCCTCGACGAGCCGCGCGCGGTTGGATTCGGAAATTGCGATGCGGTCCTGGATGACCTGGACGCGCGCACCGAGTCGCTTGATTTTTTTGTCCGAATCGACCCGCACGATCTCGTGGTCGATCCAGACGCGCAGGTAACCCTGCTGTTGAATGAAATCGAAAAACGCCCGCGGCTCTGTCCTGGCAGGCACGGCCACCCAGAAAGTGATCAGCACCGTAATGTTGTCATCCTGAGCGGAGCGAAGCGGAGTTCGCTGCGCTTCGTTTCGATCGGGATGACTGAATTCGCGAATCACGTAATCGGCGATCGACTGCGCGGTTTCAGGGCGAATCTCGCGGCCGCAGCCGGGACAAAAGGCACGCGCGATACGCGGCATCAACAGTTTCAGGTAATCGTTGATCTCCGTCATCGTGCCGACGGTGGAACGCGAACTCTTCACCGGATTCGCCTGTTCGATGGCGATGGCCGGGGGAATGCCGCGGATTTCGTCGACGCGCGGCTTGTCCATCCGGTCGAGGAATTGCCGCATGTACGGGCTGAAGGTTTCGACGTAACGGCGCTGGCCTTCCGCGTAGATCGTATCGAAGGCGAGGCTCGATTTGCCGCTGCCGCTCGGGCCGGTGACGACGGTTAGCTTGCCGAGCGGGAGATCGAGATCGATCCCTTTCAGATTGTTCTGGCGCGCGCCGCGAATCTCGACGCAGCTCGCCTGAGGCGAGTCAGGCGGCGCAGTCAGGCACTTTTTGTCGGCTTTCGTCGGAACCACCGGAGACTATCCGGGAAGCCGATTCCGTTAGCAAATAAACCGCGCTATTTCGTGAATTTTTCCGCGAGTTTGTCGCGTTGCGCGATCAATTCCTGCGGCATGTCTTGGCCGAGGGTCGTGAAAAACTCGCTTTGCCCCTCGAGTTCTTTCTTCCATTCGTCCGCTTTGATCGAGAAGAGTTCGCGCATCGTTTCGCGCGTGATGTCGATCTCAGCGAGATCGAAGTCTTCCGGACGAGGGATAGTTCCAATCTCCGTTTCCGCGCCGCCGCCGTGACCTTCGCAGCGGTCGATGATCCATTTCAGGACGCGCATGTTTTCGCCGAATCCGGGCCACATGAGTTTTCCGTCGCTGCCTTTGCGGAACCAGTTCACGTGAAAAATGAGCGGTGGATTTTTCAGGCGCGGCCCGATCTCGAGCCAGTGCCGAAAATATTGGCCCATGTTGTATCCGCAGAAGGGCAGCATCGCCATCGGATCGCGGCGCACCTGGCCAAGTCCACCAACCGCCGCCGCCGTCATTTCGGAAGCCATGGTCGCGCCGATGTAGGTGCCGTGTTCCCAATCGCGGGCCTGGAAAACGAGCGGCATCGTGTCGCTGCGGCGCCCGCCGAAAATGATGGCGCTGATGGGAACGCCGCCGCCTTTTTCCACGTCGGGATCGAGTGCGGGATTGTTGCGCATCGGCGTGGCGAAACGGGAATTCGGGTGCGCCGCTTTCTCTTTTGAATCGGGCGTCCAATCGTTGCCCTTCCAATCGATGGCGTGTTTCGGCGGCGCCCCGTCTTTGCCTTCCCACCAGACATCGCCGTCATCGGTGAGCGCGACATTGGTGTAGAGCGTGTCGTGCTCGATCGATTTCATCGCGTTCGGATTCGATTTGTAACTCGTTCCCGGCACGACGCCGAAGTAGCCGTTCTCCGGATTAACCGCATAAAGCCGGCCGTCCTGGCCGATCTGCATCCAGGCGATGTCATCGCCGATGGTCGTGACTTTCCAGCCCTTGAAATGCGCGGGCGGAATGAGCATGGCGAAATTCGTTTTGCCACAGGCGCTCGGGAAGGCCGCCGCGACGTAATGTTTTTTTCCTTCCGGCGATTCAACTCCGAGAATGAGCATGTGTTCGGCGAGCCAGCCTTGTTTGCGCGCGAGATAGGAACCGATGCGGAGCGCGAGGCATTTTTTCGAGAGCAAAACATTCCCGCCGTAACCGGACCCCACCGAAATGATGGCGTTGTCCTGCGGAAAATGGCAGATGAGCCGGCGATCGGGATTCACATCGAGAAGCGAATGCGTGCCGCGGTTCCATTCGCCATTCGTTTGCGACGCCAGCCGCTGGACGGCCACGTCGCCCATTCGGGTCATGATCCGCATGCTCAAGACGACGTAAATCGAGTCGGTGATTTCAAAGCCGACTTTCGTCAGAGGAGAATCCGGCGGGCCCATGATGTAGGGAACGACAAACAGCGTTCGCCCGCGCATCGCGCCGGCGAGCATGCCGTGGAGTTTTGTGTAGGTCTCAGCCGGCTCGGTCCAGTTGTTGGTGGGGCCGGCTTCTGCCTGCGTGGGGGTGCAGATGAGGGTGAACTGTTCGACTCGCGCGACATCGTTCGGATTGGAGCGATGCAAATAGGAGCCGGGCTTTTTTTCCTCGTCTAATTTGATCACTACGCCCTGGCGCTGCGCTTCACCGAGCAGCCAGGCGTTCTCTTTCTCCGAACCGTCGCACCAGAAAATATTCTCCGGCTCCGTCAGGCGGGCGACTTCCTGCACCCAATCGAGCACCGCCTGATGCGACGGTTTTGAATCCCCCATTCCACTCGGCGGGGAAATGGCTGGCGCGAGGTTATCCATAGATTAAGCCTCTGCGTCATCCCGAGTGCCGCAGGGAGAATGGACATTTTCGACGCTTTGGTCGCTTCTCCAAGCAAATTTTCTCGGGCCTCTATTGAGGCAAGGCCCGGCGGGCCGTCCCGAGCATATCCTCGGCGTCAAAAGAGAAACACCCCCCCCGGGCTCCGCGGTGTTCCCCGACAACGGTGCTTGCGCGAAATGAACGCGCACACTTAATTGAACCATGTTCGGAGTCACCACCTCGGATGACTACCAGCCGGTGACATGGATGGGACGTCATCCAATCCATGTCACGACGCTCCTCGTCGCGGTGCACGCCTTCGCCGCCATTGTGGCCTGCTTCCTTGGGGGGACCGGCCTTCTCGGACACCTCGCTTTTGACAGCGCGCTCTTCTGGCAGCGCGGAGAATTCTGGCAGATCGCGACCTACGCTTTTGTCCACTCCCCGTCGGCGCTCCTTTGGTTCGCGGTGGAAATGTACATGCTCTTCGTTTTCGGGCGCGAAGTGGAGCGCTTCATCGGCCGCAACGCTTTCATCGTTCTCTATCTCTGCCTCCTCGTGGTCCCGACGGTTCTTCTCTCACTTTGGGGACTTTCGCAGCGTGTCGGCCTCGCCGGCTCTCCCGCTCTTCATTTCGGAATCTTCATTGCCTTCGCTACGATCTATCCAAGTGTCGAGCTGCTCCTGCGGATTCAGACGAAGTGGGTGGCGCTCGCCCTGGCGGCTATTTCGACGTTGCAATTGCTCGCCTATCGCGATTGGCCGGCCATGACCGTGCTGTGGGTCAGCATCGCTGTGGCCTTTTTCTTCATCCGGCTGCGCGGCGCGGGTCCCGAATTGGTTTGGTGGCGCGACCTGAAGTCCCGCTGGCAGCCGAAGCCAAAGTTTCAAGTTGTTCAGCGATCGGCTCCGCGTCGCGTGGCGGAGCCTGAGAATGTCCACGACTCCATCGATCCGGTGCTGGATAAAATCTCGAAGCAAGGAATCAATAGTTTGACCGCGTCGGAACGGCGAGCGCTCGACCGGGCCCGAGCTCGCCTTTTGAAGAAGTCGCAGTGAGCGGACGGGCTGAGGATCGCGCCACCCGTTTGCGAATCAGTATTGTCGTTCCTTCCTGGAACGACGCGGAAAACTTGGCGGCGCTGCTGCCACGGTTGTCCCGGCTCGAGCGCGTCACCCAAATAATCGTGGTGGACGCATCGGGCGACGGCAAAGCGGAGCGGATCGCACTTTCTTGCGGCGCGACGTTCGTCCGTTCGCCGGCGCCGAATCGCGGCGAGCAACTGAATCTCGGGACGGCAGCCGCCACCGGCGATGTGATCGTCTTTCACCATTCCGATACCGATTTGGAAAATGCGCATCTGGCCGCGATTGAAACGGCGTTGTCCGATCCGGACATCATCGGCGGCGCCTTCTTTCGAAAATTCGATGGCCGTCACCCGCGGTTGATGTGGCTGGAGTCGGTGGCCCGATTTTTGAGCCGGCACGGCGGAACACTCTACGGTGATCAGTCTGTTTTTGTCCGGCGCGACGTCTTCAGAACGCTCCACGGCTTCGCAAAAATTCCCCTTATGGAAGACGTCGAATTTTCGCGCCGATTGCGCGCCGCCGGCAAGATCGCCGTGCTCGACCCGCCCGTGCAATCATCTGCCCGCCGTCACCTGCGCAAGGGTGCGTGGCGAACAAGCATTCAGAACGGTTTGTTCATTGTGCTCTACCGGCTCGGGGTCTCGCCGCACCGGCTCCACCGCTGGTATTATCGCTCCAGAACACAGGCGTCCACGCCTGCGCGGCCAGCGGACATCCTGTCCGCTTAAACAGAACAACGGGCTGAAAACCCGCTGCCGCACAGGCTGCAAGTGCAAGTCTGTGTTCCTAAATCACTCCACCAGGAGCGCCCCGTCGCGGAGTTGGGCCACAAACTCCTCCGCGGTCGCCACGGTCATTAGCGCATCGCGTTTCGCCCTATCCTTCACCACCCTGGCCACCGCCCCAACGCAAACGAGGTAATCGGTCACCATTCGTTTTGGAACGCCGAACAGGAAGATCAAGTGCACCAGCTCTTTGGTCTGGCCGAATTGCATGCCGGCCGCACTCCGCCCAATCCCCAGGGCGAGACGCTCGACGAGGTCGGTCCGCGCATGCGGGAAAGCCACTCCGTCGCCCGTATTCGTCGAACTTCGTCCCTCGCGCTCCATGACCGCGTCGGCGAATTTGTAGTAATCCTGCACATGCCCGTGGTCGCGAAGCAGCTCCGCTATTTCCACAATGCCTTCCGCGGCCGTCCCTTCGCGCAATTCGAGGACGACCAGTTTCGGATCGAGAATTTCAGAGAGCAACGCGGACATGGAAGAATAGCTGAGCGATTGATTGGATTGACGGGGCAATCCGAGTTATCGAATTATCCAAGGACTTGTGGCAACTGTAAACAATCCCGGCGGGCTGAGTGAAGAAGCGACCATCTCGCTCCAAAAGAGTCTTTACGATCCCGGCTACGTCAATGCTATGTCGCATTTTTACCGGGGGGAGCTGGGGCGCATCATGGTCTGGCGGCAGCGGCTCGATATCACGACGAATTGGGCGATCACGAGCAGCACCGCCATTATCACCATCGCGTTCGCGAATCGCGAAGTGCCGCACATCATCTTCTTTTTCAATCTCGCGATTGTCTGGGGCATGCTTTGGATCGAAGCGCGGCGCTACCGGTTTTACGATGCCTTTCGCGCGCGCGTCCGCATGCTCGAAGCTCATTTCCTCGTGCCGATGGTGATGGAAAACCGCGAGATGCTGCAGGGCGAATGGAAAAAACTCGTCTGCGAAGATCTCATCCTGCCCTCCTTCAAGATCACTAAACTGGAGGCGGTCGGGCGGCGCCTGAAACGCAACTACGTTTTCATTTTCATCCTGATCATGGTGGCGTGGATCACGAAAATCTTTCTCCACGCCGCCGGGCCGGTCGCGGGTGTCCCGGCATTTTACCGGGCCTTGCGGGTCGGACATATTCCATCCTGGCTCGTGGCGTTTGTCTTCATTGGCACGCTGGCCATCGTCATCGGCATCACGATTTACGTCAGTAAAAAGACGACCGGCGAAGTTTCCGAGTTTCAAACGCACCGGTCGCTCTGGCGCATTTGAGGGTGAATGGTGATCAGTGAATCGTGAATAGTTTGGAAACGCCCGTTTCGTCCATCTCCAGTCACCAGTCACCAGTCACCGATCACTTCCAACGCCTCTGCGAAATCGTCGCCAAACTCCGCGCGCCCGACGGCTGTCCCTGGGATCGCGAACAAACCAACGAAACGCTTCTTCCCGGCTTGATCGAGGAAGCATACGAAGTCGCCGGGGCTGTCCGCGCCTGCGACGATCCGAATCTGCGCGAGGAACTCGGGGACTTGATCTTGCTGGCCGTGATGCACGCGCAAATTGCCGAAGAAGGTGGCCGTTTCAACATCCGGGAAGTGTTGCAGGACGTGGCGGCAAAGCTGATTCGAAGGCATCCGCATGTTTTCGGCGAGAGCGGTGTCCGCGACACAGATGGCGTCATGAAACAGTGGGAAGCGATCAAGCGCGAAGAGAAAGACGATTCGGACGGCCATTACCTCGCCGATCTTCCCGCGGCACTTCCCGCCTTGATGCGGGCGCAGAAAGCGCAAAAAAAGGCGGCACGGGTCAATTTTGATTGGACCGAAATCGCCGATGTCGTCGCGAAGGTTGACGAGGAAGTGGCGGAGGCGAAAGAGGCGATCGCCTCGGGTGATTCCAGCGCGATCGCGGATGAGATCGGGGATCTGCTTTTTGCCGTGGTCAATCTCGCGCGCAAAAGCAACCTCGACGCGGAATCGGTTTTGCACGATGCGACCGGCAAGTTCGTCTCGCGGTTTGGCCGAGTCGAGGATGAGTTGCGCGCACGGGGCAAAAAGCTGGGCGAGGTGGGACTGGAGGAGTTGGACGAGATTTGGAACGCGGTGAAGGGGGGCAGTGGAGCGATGGAGTAATGGAGTGGTGGAATAATGGGACAGCAACACTCCATTACTCCATTACTCCATTACTCCATTGCCCCATCGCTCCATCGCTCCATTGCCCCATTTACAAACCGCGCGGGTTGGCGATATTGCCCGTCCCAATGACCCTTTTGCTCAATATCCTCCTCGGATTCTACCTTTTTGTCGCTGTCCTCATGATCCTGGTGATCTTGATGCAACGTCCAAAAAGCGAGGGCTTGGGCGCCGCCTTTGGCGGCGGAGTCACGGAAAACATTTTCGGCGCGCAGACGACCAATGTGCTGACGAAAATCACGAGCTGGCTGGCGGCGATCTTCTTTCTCCTCACCTTCGTTCTCTCGATTCTCTACGCGCAAAAGGGCACCACCCAGAGCGGACTAGGCCGGGAACTTAGGAAAGACCTGCCCCCCGCCCCGGTTGTTGCACCCACAGTCACCCCAAATCCTGCAATCGCGGCCGACGCTTCACCCACCCCGGGGCAATCACCGGCCGGCTCGCCCGGAACGGCCGCATCTCCGACTCCCCCGGCCAGCGGCTCCGTAGCGCCTCTTTCCACTCCGACGAGCTCGGTGAGTCCCGCAGGCTCGGCCAGTCCGAGTGCGACGCCGTCTGCTTCCCCTCAACGAAGGCGCCAACGCTAACCTTCAGGAGCCGGCTCGAGCCGCGTTCCGGCGAAATCTGCTCAGGGAACCACTTCGGGGTTCGGCCCGGTCCTGTCGTTCAGGGCCTGGGTGAATTCCCGCAGGCTTGGGAGCGATGCCTAGCGAGTGTGGTACACCTCGACCAAACCAATTCCCGTAGCGCCCAATTTTCCAGCGACTATTGCCGTGTAGGCGCCGGGGGGAAGCGTTATCGCAATAGCTGATTCGAGCGGATTCGCCGGAGCCAGGTTTCTTAGAATCACCTGCGACGCGTTCGGATCAAGGGCCCAGTTGTCGTTAGAGCCTAAACTCATGCCGTTGCTGTTGAATAGCTCCAGCGTCGGATCGGCGAGAGGGTTGTTGACGTTGAATGCCGCGAGCGAAGGTCCGAGAGCCCGAACAACCACGCCTGTAGTTTCTGTTCCACTGAGAATAAATCCGCCAAACATGACACCGTCTTGTGTCTGGACGTCTCCCCGCGCGCTGATGTTGGCCAGCTCGGAAGCCGGCGGCTGATTCAGATCGTATACTTCGACTAATCCAAGCCCGGTCGTGGCATTCTTGCCGCGCACGATGGCGGTGTAATCACCAGGGTTCAGCGTCCGCACCAAGGCCGATTCGCGATTGTCGCTTGGAGGAATGGTCGTCGCCAAGACGTCCGCTTCATTTTGGAGTGTCTCCCTCCAGTCGTCATTACTCCCGAGAAACGACGAGCCCTGGTAAAGCTCAAGCGTAGGATCCTGGAGAGCGCCCTGGACGTTGGCTGCCGCGAGCGAAGGGCCGATCCCGCGCGCGATTATTCTTACCGGTGTCGTCCCAGTGATGATGAAGCCACCGATTATTGCCGCGTCGCCAGGACCGACTTTGGCGCGCGTCGATATGTTCAACAGCCGCATCAACGCGGCGGGTGGGGTGGTTGCACAAAGCCGTGCGACGCGGTTAATGGACGCACCGCTGTAGCTCGTGAATTCACCGCCGATGAGCACTTTGCCATCGGGCTGGACCGCGATATCCAGGACGACGTCGTCCGCGCCGGTTCCCGGCGCGGGATCGAAAGAAGGATCCAAAGCGCCTGACGGCAAAAGACGGGCGACCCTGGTGCCAGAGTTACTGAAGTTGTTGCCGCCAATGAGAACGTTTCCATCGGACAGCACCGAAATCGCGTGCACGGCACTCGCGGGATTTGCAGTCGTTACCGCATTCGCGTCGAAGCCGGTATCCAGGGTGCCATTCGGGAGAAGCCGCGCCAGACGATACCGCGTGCCACCATCATAATCCGAAAAGGCGCCCCCTATGATTACCTTGTTAGGGGGTGGTCCCGGCTCAAGCGCAACCTCGAAGACAAGATTGTTCGCGCCCGTCGTCGTCGGAGTGAACGTGCCGTCCAGCGAACCGTCGGCGTTGAGCCGGGCGACGCGGTCGCGCGGTGTCGCGTTGTAAGCCGTGAAGTCACCCCCGATAATAATTTTGCCGTCTGATTGAACAGCGATGCTATCGACACGGGCGTTGACGGTTACGGCGCCGGAATTAAACGTGACATCGAGAGCGCCGGTAGCTCCGTGGAGACGCGCCAGACCAGGCGATGAGCCACTAATAAAAACTCCCCCGACGAGGATGTCGCCGTTCGACTGGAGGCGTATCGCGGACACATCTTCATTGGCTCCCGTTGCCGGAATGAAACCCGTGTCGAGCGCGCCGTCGGGGTGAAGGCGGGCGATGCCGTTGCGCGGTTGTCCGTTATAATGGGCGAACGCGCCGCCGATCAGGATCTTGCCATCCGGTTGTAACACCACTTCCCGGACGATTCCATCTGTCCCGGTTCCCCCGGGATTGAATGTATTATCGACCGACCCATTTGGATCCAGCCGCGCAATGCCCGTGGCAGCACTGTTGCCGTTGTAGCTGTCGAAAGAACCGCCGATCAGGATCTTGCCGCTCGGTTCGACAACGACTGCTGCCACCGCGCTATCCATAAACGGACCTGGCGAGAAAGTCGTGTCCAGGTTCCCGGGGGCGCAGCACGCAGGTGACACGGAACACGGACCCGGCGCGCCGATCGCGATTGTTTGCGGTGGCATGGCCAGAGTCGAAGTGGTGATAGGAGAGCCGTTACTGAGATCGAAGGAGTAGAGAATGGCTTGCCCAAACCCGTTGGGTGAGGCGACATGAACGGTGTTCGTCGAAGGGTTTGATTTAAACGTACTGACATATATCCCGTTAGGCGCCGTGTTGAAGCTGCTCAGCATCGCATTGTTCCCCGTCACCGGATCGATGGAATGAAGCTCCCATTGGTAGGACATCGCGGGCACCGACAGGAGGCCAATGAGGTTGCCATTTGTTCCGACATCGATCCCTGTAACTGTCGTGCTGAGTTGTGGCGTCCCCAGAAGGGCGCCGGTCGTTACGTTGAAAGTGTAAAGCTTGTAGTCGGTTGCGAGAATGTAGGCAGTTCCCTGCGAGCCTGCCGGGCCGTTCACGAGGTCCGTAACGAAGGTGGCAGGATAGTATCCTGGCATCGTAAAGGAGCTGAGCGTGGTGCTGCCACCAGTCGTTGGATCGATGGAATGAAACTCGAAGCCGGAAGAAAGCTGCCTGATACCGGCCAGCGTGCCACCCAAACCCAGACGGATCAGAGATATGCCCAAAGGATTGGTCTGCTGAATGATCCCACTGGTGAGACTAAACGTGTAGAGCGTTCCGGCCGACGAAACTGCATACGCCTTGCCGGATGAGACATCGGTGGTGAATGAATCGGCCAACCAATATCCTGAATCGAAATCGAAACAATTGGCCACCGTTATGGCGCCAGTCCCCGGATTGATGCAGAGGAACTGGTTGTGCTGAGTACCGAAATTGTAATCGATGCCAGCGAGTTGCGCGAAGGACGCGGCAATCGTGGAGAAAAAGAACGCAACCGGGAGGAATCGTTTCATGCTTCGCAGTTGAAGGGGGTAGACGTGACAAGACACTTCGTCGGTTTGGGGGCTTACGTCGGCACGCAGACGTCCAAGATTCCGAAGCGTCGGTGAGATTTCGAGTCGGTTCTAGCCGCCGCCGCCTTCGGCAGTCAACGCCTAATTCTGTGAAAACAAAAAAGGTCGACCTGCCAGAACCCGATGAGATCGGCTGGTCGTGCTTGACGACAAACTGCCAGCCAGTCCGGGGTCGAGGCGGCGGGCAGAAATGCGCTGCCGGCGTCCCGTTAGGGGACAACTTCCGGTTTCGGCCCGGCCTTGTCGTTCAAGGCCTGGGTAAACTCTTGCAGGCTGGAGACAATCTGCGGCGCTTTGGTCAGCACGGTGCTCGCGAGCTTTTCCGAGTAATCCGGGCGGCGCTGCGACATCTCGGAGAGTGCCATCATCACAGCGAGGGCGTTATTGATCGCGTGTTTGATCTCGCTGAATTTTTTCTGCAATTCGACGAGTTCTTCGTGGGAAATTGTGCGGTCGATGTCACTCATGATAGAAAGCATGCACTGGAGAAAAGCAGGAGTTGTGCTTGACTGACAGGTTCGACATTTGTCGTCCGATGCCTGCGCAAACTATCAAGATCAGCGGTGCGCGCCAGCACAATCTCAAGAATCTCCACGTCGAAATTCCGAGGGAAAAGCTGGTCGTAATCACCGGATTAAGCGGATCGGGGAAATCCTCGCTCGCTTTCGATACCCTTTACGCCGAAGGGCAGCGCCGCTACGTGGAAAGCCTCTCCGCCTACGCCCGGCAGTTCCTGGATCAAATGGAAAAGCCGGACGTCGACTTCATCGAGGGGCTTTCGCCGGCGATCGCGATCGAACAGCGAAGCGCGGGAGCCAATCCCCGTTCCACCATCGCGACCACGACCGAGATTTTCGACTATTTACGCGTTTTGTTTTCGGCGGTCGGTCAACCGCACGATCCCACGACCGGTCAACCAATCCATCGGCAGACGCCGCAACAGATCGTCGACCAGATCCTCGCTTACCCCGCTGAGACAAAGATCATCCTGCTGGCGCCTCTCCTCCAAGATCAAAAGGGCGAGTTCCGCGACGTGATTGAGAAGGTCAAGCGGGAAGGCTTTGTCCGGATTCGGATTGATGGCGAAATCGTCGAACTCGGAAAGCCGGAGCCGATTCGTCTAAAAAAGACCGAGCGGCACACCATCGAGGCGGTGGTGGATCGGTTGATTATTCGCGAAGGAGTGCGGACCCGGCTCGCGGATTCGGTGGAGACGGCGCTGAAATGGGGGGAGAACCGGGTGGTTGTCTTACGACAACGGGGTGATGGAGTAGTGGAGAAATGGAGTAATGAAAAATCCAATACTCCAACACTCCAGCACTCCAATGCTCCAGCCGGCGAATGGGAAGCCCTTCGTTACACGACGGACTATGGGAACGCCGAGAGTAGTTTCTCGTTAGGTGAGCTGACGCCCAAACACTTTTCGTTCAATAGCCATTTGGGCGCGTGTCCGGCTTGCCACGGCCTGGGAACGCAACTCGTTTGCGATGCGGATTTGATGGTGTCGGACCCGGAGAAATCGCTGGCGGAAGGCGCCATCACTCCGTGGCGCCGTGGCACCAAACCGATGCAGGCCTATTACCGGAATCTGCAAAAAGCGCTGGTGAAACACTTCGCGGTCGATGACTGCATTCCGTTCACGGACTTGGCGGAGGCGTTCAAGAAGGCGCTCTACTACGGAACGGGCGATGAGCCGATTCAAATGAACCTCGGCGCCAATGGGAAATCGCCCAAGACTGCCAGGCCCTTTGAAGGGCTCGTCCCGCAAATGGAGCGGCTTTATCAGGAAACGGAGAGCGAGTTTACGCGCAATCGCATCCGCGCTTTCATGACGCGCGTGCCCTGCCAGACCTGCCACGGCGCGCGGTTGAAGCCGGAAATTCTTGCCGTCACGATCAAGGATTCCGAAGGACGGGAGCTAAATATTCACCAATTCAGCGAGCTGACGATCGACGCGGCCGCGGAGTATATCCGGCAGCTCGCGCTCACCGACCAGCAACGGCACATTGTTTCCCAGGTGGTCCGCGAGATCGATTCGCGACTGCAATTTCTCGTGGAGGTGGGGCTCAATTATCTCTCACTCGACCGCGAGAGCGGGACTCTTTCCGGCGGCGAAGCGCAACGAATCCGGCTCGCTACCCAGATCGGCTCGGGCCTGGCCGGGGTCCTTTATGTTCTTGATGAACCAAGCATCGGGTTGCATCAGCGCGACAATGCGCGGCTGCTCACCACCCTTCGCCGGTTACGCGACCTCGGAAATTCGGTCATCGTGGTCGAACACGATGAAGAGACAATTCGCGCCGCGGACCATATTCTCGATCTCGGTCCGGGCGCCGGCCCGCGCGGCGGCGAAATCGTCGCGCAAGGAACGATCGCGGAAGTGTTGCGGGCGAAAAATTCGCCGACCGCGGATTACCTCTCCGGCCGGGCGCGCATCGCTATCCCGAGGGAACGCGTCATTCCGCAATCCAGCCAGACCGGAGATGGATGGCTCGCGGTGGCCGGGGCGGCGGAGAACAACTTGAAGGGCGTTACCGCGTCATTCCCGATTGGTTGTTTCACCTGTGTGACCGGCGTATCGGGCAGCGGGAAATCGAGTTTGGTGGACGATATCCTGCGGCGCGCCCTTTTCCGGCATTTTTACAATTCCAAGGACAAGCCGGGAGCGCATCGCGCGCTCCGCGGACTCGACCAGCTCGACAAGGCGATCGTGATCGATCAGAGCGCAATCGGCCGGACCCCCCGCTCGAACCCGATCACCTACACCGGCGCTTTCACTCCGATCCGGGAGTTGTTCAGCCAGTTGCCGGCCGCGCGCGTGCGAGGGTACGATGCCGGGCGTTTCAGCTTTAACGTCAAAGGCGGGCGCTGCGAAAATTGCGAAGGCGGCGGGCTGATCAAAATCGAGATGCATTTTCTGCCGGATGTTTACGTCGAATGTGAAGTCTGCCGGGGACAGCGCTACAACCGCGAAACACTCGAGATTACTTTCAAGGGAAAGAATATTGCCGATGTCCTCAACCTGACGGTCGACGAAGCGGCCCGATTTTTCCGGAACGTGCCTTCGGTTTCCGACCGGCTCAGCGCGATGCTCGACGTGGGCCTTGGATACCTCCGCCTCGGCCAGGCGGCCACGACCCTTTCCGGAGGCGAAGCGCAGCGCGTAAAGCTGGCCACCGAGCTGGGGAAAAAAGCGACGGGCCGCACGGTCTACATTCTCGATGAGCCCACGACGGGATTACATTTTGCCGACATCGAAAAACTCCTTCAAGTGCTCATGAAACTCCGGGACGCGGGCAATACGCTGGTCGTGATCGAACACAATCTCGAGATGATCAAATGCGCCGATTGGATCGTCGATCTGGGGCCGGAAGGCGGAGAACGTGGGGGCGAGATCGTCGGGGCGGGAACGCCAGAGGAGATTGCGGAGTTGGCGGGAAGTTATACCGGGCGCTATCTGAAACCGTTGCTCAAGAGATGAAGAGAACGTCCAACCTCCAACTCCGAAAGCTTTCGCGAGCAGGCTGTTCAACGTCCAACGTTCAGTGGAAGGGCGGGGCTTGGATTGCGATCTTCGCGTGGATTTTCCTGTTTGCCGGTCTCGTGCGCGCAGAGGTTCCGGAATTAAGAACGGCGGTCGAGCCCATGGAAGAGGGAGTCCCGCAGGTGGCGGTAATGCGATTACGCGCACTGCTCAGTGGCGACCTCGCCGAGGAAGATCGAAGAGCGGCCAGCGCGAAACTGGGAGAGGCGCTTCTGGCGGCGGGCGAGACGGAGGAAGCTTTGAAGGTGCTGCAAGATCCGGCCTTGCTGGTCCTGCCGGCCACGCGGTTTTGGTGCGCGCAAGCTCTCGCCGCGCTTGAACGTTGGGCGGAGGCGCTTCCACTCTATCAGCAACTCGCGGGCACGGCAGCCTCGCCATTTCGTTCCAGGGCGATCCTCGGCCAGGCGGAGGCCTTGAGAGCGCTCGGACGTCCCGATGAAGCTCTCCGAGTGTTTGCTCTTCTATTTTCCGATCGGCAATGGAAGGACCGCGCCGAGCTTCGCTCAATCGAGCTGTTGCTCGAGAAACGAAATACCGCGGGTGCCCGCCGTATTCTCGACAAGGCCAAACCGGTCTCGCTCGCGGACAAGAAAGAGAAGCGCTTCCTCCAGGGCCGGCTGGAAGCACAACTGAACCATCGCGAGCGGGCCCTCGAGCTGTTTCAGACGATCTTGCGCAGGCCGGAAGGCGCGAGCCACTCCGTGCTCATCGCCACGTTATGCGCGGTGGCCGAGATGAATCTGCGATTGAAAACGCCCGAAACGGGAGACGATCCGCTGGAGGATTTCGTGGAGCATCATCCGACAGATCCGGGATTGCCTACAATTTTCCACAAGCTCGATCAGCTCTATCGCGCCCAACGAACGCCCTCGAACCAGGAATTGCGAAGGTGGGCCGCCGATCCCGTCCAGCCGCGGCGCTCTTTTGCGCAATGGTATCTCGCGAGAAACGAACTCCGCGCCGGCCGCCGCGAGAACGCCTTGAACATCTTCGGCGAGCTGCGAGATGCTCGCCCCCAGCTGCCAGTCCTGGCCGAAGGTCTCCTCGAGTTTGCGCAGCTCGAACTCGACTATCGGCGGTTTGATGAAGCACTCGCGATCCTTGAGGATGCGCGAGCGCTTCGTCCCGGTCCGGCGTTGCTGGAGAGAATCGATTTTCTCATTGGCCGCACGCACTTCGGGGCGAGGCGTTTCGAAGCCGCGGCCGAAACCTTCGAAAGGGTGGCCCACACCTCGCCGCGTTCCGCGGCGGCATCGTACTTCAACGCGTCGCTTGCCTCGCTCCAATTGAGCGATCATGCGCGCTTCTTGGCCGACTTTCAGGAAGTGGGACAAAGCGGTGGAAACGACGAAACGCGGGGGGATTTGTCGCTTGAGGAAGGCCTCACTCAGGCTGCGCAGGGCAACAAGAAGGCGAAAGAGACGCTGGAAGCGTTTCTCCACGCCTACCCCCGGCACCAGCGCGTCTCGGAAGCGTGGGTGGCCCTGGCGGAACTCGCCTTCCACAGCGTTCCACGGAACCTCGAGGCCGCGCGAAAAAACCTGGCGAGCGCCAGGGAGACCGAGCCGAACACCGCCGCCAGCGAACGGGCGGATTATCTCATCATCTGGATCGAGGACGCCACGCCCAACGCCGACCCGGCGAAGGTGATTGAGGTCGCCAGTCAGTTTCTCCAGAAATATCCGGGTTCCCCGCTCGTTTCCGATATCCGGATGAAGTTGGCGGAAACCTATTACCGGCAACAGGATTTCCCGAACGCGCAAACGCAGTTCCAAATTCTCGCGCAGGAAAATCCGCGGGCGGGCTTCGCGGAGAAGGCGCTGTTTTTTGCCGCTAAGTCCGCGATGCAAAGCATGGGCGCGCAATCGCTGGACCAGGCGCTCGTCCTTCTTGATGAGGTGGTGAAGAAGAATGGGGAGTTGAAATGGCCGGCGCGCAATGAGCAGGCTGTGATCGAGCGCAAACTCGGCAAGCCGCAGGACGCGGCGACGCTTTATGATGAAGTATTACAGGGATCCGCGAAGCCGGAAGAGAAGCGTGAAGCCCTGTGCGGCAAAGGCGATATTCTATATGAAGCGGGCCCGGCCGATCCGGAAAACTACCGGCGCGCCATCGAAATCTACGACCAGCTCGCGTCGCAGGCAGACGCTCCTTCGCATTGGCGCAACCAGGCCCTGTTCAAGAAGGGGATTTGCCTCGAGAAATTGGACGACCGGGCCAATGCGGTGGCGACGTTCTACCGGATCATCGAAGACGAGACCCGGCCGGATCGGCCGCGCGAGTTTTTCTGGTATTACAAGGCGGGCTTCAACGCCGCCCGATTACTCGAGGAGGATTCGAAGTGGCAACCGGCGGCCATTGTTTACCAGAAACTCGCTTCAGCCGGCGGCGCCCGCAGTGATGAAGCAAAATCCCGCCTGAGCCGGCTACGTTTGGAGCATTTTCTCTGGGAGCAGTGACGGTGCTTCCATTGCTTTGATGATCGCGGTAAGCGCGCGGTTGACTGGGCATGTCACATCATGCTGCGAGCCCAAGGCGGCGACGGCGCCGTTCATGTAATCGATCTCGGTGTGGTGGCCGCGACGCAGGTCCTGCAGCATCGAGACGATATTGCGCGATGCCCCAAAGACATCAGTGATCTCTCGCATGAAATCCACGTCGAAAGTCAGGCCTTGAGTCGCGGCGACGGCGAGGCATTCGTCAATCACGAGTTGCTTGAGCGGCGCGAGCTGTGGATTGGCAATGCCACCGACTTCGCAGCCGAGGATGGCGGTGATTGGATTGACCACACAATTGTAGACCAGCTTGTGCCACACATCGGCCGCGATATTCGGTGAAATCCGGCAATCGAGACCCGCGGCCGTGAGCACCGCGGCGACGCGATCACTTCTCTTATGCTGCTCCACGAGAGTGTAACCACCCGCCATGTACTGGATCACGCCCGCGCGTTCGAAAATCGCGCCAAATTGTGTGATGCCACGCAGCACTATCCCGCGATCACCCAGCGCCCGGCGCGCAATTCGCTCGCTGCCGAGGCCGTTTTGAAGGCAAAGAATCGTCGTGTCTTCGCGGACCAACGGCGCGATGGGCGCGAGGGCAGCGGCGCTCCCTGACACTTTTGTCGTCAGCAGAACTAGTGCATCCGGGCCGATTTGGTCGATCTTCGTGGCAGCGGGAACCCACACCACTTGCGGTTCCAGGCCTTCGATGCGCAGACCGCGCGAATTAATTGCGGCAGCGTGTTCCGCCCGGCCGATGAGCGTGACCTCATTGGCGGAGGCGAGCTTCGCGCCGTAGAGGCTGCCGATTGCGCCGGCACCGAGCACGATAATCTGCATGGCTCGCAGCTTATCATGCCGCGCTGCAAGCGCGAAACGGTCCTAGTTCGCGAAGGTGCCGGCTGAAGCGGCGGGGTGCGTTTTCACGATCGCCTGAAGATGCTCAACTTGCGCGAGCGCGGCGCGTGCTTCGTCGCCTCGCCCCATCTTACTAAGGATGTCCGAGAGCAAGAGATATTGCCGCGGCTGATCGGGCTCCCGCGCCACGGCGCGGCGTTGAATCTTGCAGGCCTCTTCGAATTTGTTTTGTCGAACGCTTACGAGCGCCATCAGATTCAGCGCCTCCGCATCGTGCACATCGAGCCTGCTGGCGTGCCGAAAAGTTTCTTCGGCCCGCGGCAAATCGCCCAATTCCAGAAAGAGGCCGCCCAACGTGATCGATGCGCCGGCATGCCACCGATGACCGCGAACGAAATCCTGCACGACTGGAAGCGCTCCCGCGGGACCTTCAATTTCGCGGATCATTTGGGCCTGAAGACTGATCAATTCCCAATTTCCAGGATAATCAACGCGCGCCCTCTCCAGAATTGCGAACGCCGCCACATCGTCTTTCTCTTTGTGCCGCAAGCGGGCCACATTTCTCGCAGCCTCCCAGGTTCGCGGATAGCCACCCTTGGCCGGCGCCGCCGAGGTGCTGGCGGTCTCGAACATAGCCTCGGCTTCTTTCGTTTTACCCTGGCGAGACAAGGCAATCGCGAGGTTGTTCCGGGCGAGCGGATAGTCTGGGAAGGCCTGGAGCACTTTGCGCAGGATCGCTTCCGCCTTCGCATGTTCACCGCGCAGCGCGTAGATGACTCCAAGATTCACTCCAATGCGGCTGCTCGATCCGCCCGCAGCGAAAGTTCGCCGAAAGAATGTTTCGGGATCCATCCAATCGCTGCTCCGGATTGCGCTGCGCACGCTCAATCCCGCCACCGCGACACAAGCGACTGCAACTGCGGAGCGCAGATGACGCCTGGGCAAATCGAAAAGAACGCCGGCCAAGAAAATGCAGAGGCCGACGCTGGGAAGGTAGAGCCAATGCTCGGCGACCGTGGCGTTAAGATCGAAAAGATTCGAGACCGGCAGGTAGGTCAGGAGAAACCAACTCGCGCCGAATAAGCGGGTTCGCCGGCCCGCGCCTTTCCGAAACGCGCCGAAAACCAAAGCTCCGAGGACGAATACACCTCCAAGGGAAAGGTATTCGGCCGCGACAGCGTTCCGCCAACTCGCTGGGCCAGGCGCCGAGGCCGGTTGGAGGACAGTGCGCTCGACGTGAAGGTGGGAGGGAAAGACCATTAAGCGCCCATAATCGCCCAGGGCGCGAAGCATAAGGATACCGCGCATCGCAGGCTTCCAGTTGGCCGGGTCGCCTTCTTCAGAATGGCGCTCGGGTAGCTGTCGCAATCCGCCGTAGAGCGCGACCACAACGAGGCAGACCCCCAGAACAAGAAATTTCGCTCGAAGGGGCGGCTTCCTCTCGAACGCGAACAGATAAAGAAGAAACATCAGCATCCAGAGCGCACCGCTTTCGCGCGAACAAAGCGAAAACAAGCCGGATAGGGCCGCCAAGAAATACAGGCCCCGGCGAATCCATGACGGGGATAGGTCCCGTGCTCGCAGATAGAGAAGCCAACCGGCCGACGCGAAGAAAAAAGCCAGACTGTCGGCGCGTCCGGAAACATAGTCGACTGCGGCACTGTGGACAGGATGCACAACCCAGAGAAGAGCCAGGACGAATGCCGCAGACGAGGAACTTATGCGTCCCGGCAAGAGTGACTGGTCCGGCCATCGCTCCGCAAAAGATCCCAGGACCCGGCGCAAAAGCTGATAAAGAAGGACACCGCTCGAGACGTGCCATAGGACATTTGAGAGGTGATAACCATACGGGTCTTTGTTCCAGATCAGGTAATCGAAGATGTACGAAATCGTCTGGATGGGCCGATAATGGCCTGAGTAGACATCCGGAAAAAGGTAGTGCCGAAATGCTTCCAGAATGAGGGCTGGACTCCTGATTAACGGATTTTCGCTGACGAGATGGATATCGTCCCAAAGCAACTCGCCGGTGAGTGACGGCAGGTGAACTCCGGCCCCGAGAAGGACCAGCACAAAACATCGCACCCACCCGCGCTCCGCGTAGACGGTGAGCTTCGACCAAGAAGGTCCGGCGGCCGCCTTGATATCGCTTTGAGTCGTTTTCAAGGCGTCTAAAAAGTCGCGGAAGGTCGGAGGGGCTAGTTTAGGGCAGCGGAGGCTTCGGCGATCGCCTTCATCTTCGATACCCGGACGATCGCTGCCTGCGCTTCGGCGGTGCGGCCCATCTTTTGGAGGATATCTGTGAGAAGAAGATACGGACGTATTTCATCGGGCTGCCTGGAGACTGCCCGCCGTTGCATCTGGAAGGCGTCTTCGAGCCGGTTTTGCTGGACCCGGAGAAGAGCCAGGGCACTGAGCGCCTCCGCGTCGTGCACATCGAGCCGGCTTGCGTGGCGAAACGCTTTTTCAGCGCCAGCCGCATCGCCCTTTTCCCAATAAAGCCTTCCCAAGGCGATGAGCGCTTCGCAGTGCCACGAATGGTCCTCCACGAACTCTTCGACAATCGGCAACGCCGCTTCCGGGCCTTGCGTGCGGCGAAGCAGCTCTGCCTGAAAGCTGACCAGGTTCCAAGTCCCCGGAAAATCGTGCCGCGCCTTGTCAATTATGGCCAACGCGCTTTGGTCGTCCTGACGTGCGTGCGCCAGGTGGGCAAGGTTGAGGGCGGCGGACCAAGTACGTGGATAGGTCGCGCGTTCCTCGCGAGTGGTCTTGCTGGCCGAATCAAAAATCTGTTCTGCCTCTGCCGTCTTACCGCTTCCCGAGAGGATTGCCGCCAGGTTGTTGCGGGCCACCAGGTAAGTCGGGTCGGCCTGGAGCACCTTTCGCAAGAGGCTTTCCGCCTTGGCGGTCTCGCCGCGTTTTGAGTAGATGGCCGCGAGGTTGACGCACATTCGAGGGCTGCTTCCTCCGGCGAGCAAGGTTTGCCGATAAAAGGTTTCCTCGGTAACCCAGTCGCCGCTTCGATCAAAGCTGCGAATACCGAGTCCCAGCACGACCGCGCACACGATCGGCAACGCAATCTTTCTCCCGAACGGAGGGAACTCCAAATAACAACCCGCGGCAAAAATGAAGAACCCAACGCTCGGGAGATAAAGCCAATGCTCTGCCACAGTCGCATTCAGACTGAAGAGATTGGAGATCGGCAAATACGTGATTAAGAACCAGCCCGCGCCCAAAATGCGAACTGGCTGGGCTGCTCCTTTGCGCGAAGCCCCAAAAAACAAAATCGCCGCAACCGCCAAGCCAGCTATCGATAGGTATTCAAGGCGAACAGACTGTCTCCAGTGGCTCGTGTCTCGCAGGCTATCGCCATCCACCACGTCCCGCTCCATATGCAAATTGGCCGGCCAAATCACGAGGCGGCCGTAGTCTCCCAACGCCCGCAACATCAAGACACCTTTGGCCGCGGCAGTTGGCGCCGTCCGGATGTCATGGCCCGGCCGGTATTCTGGCAGGCTTCGCAATGTCCCATAAGCGCCCGCGAGAGCGAGGCAGCAGGAAAGAACGATGAGCTTCGCTCGCAGCGTTGGTTTTCGGTCGAAAATGAACAGAAAAAGCAGAAAGACAATCATCCAGACAAAGCCGGTTTCCCTTGCACAGAGCGCGAGCAACCCGGACAACGCTGCGAGGATGTGGCAGCTCCGGCGAAAGACGTTTCGCGATATTTCGCGCGCCCGGAGGTAAAGAAGCCAGCCTCCGGAGGCGAAGAAAAATGCGAGGCTATCGGCGCGTCCGGAAACATAGTCGACGGCGGCGCTATGCACCGGGTGAACAATCCAAAGAAGGGCAATCACGAAGGCGGCGCCTGAAAGAGCGGGCGCCCGTTGCTCGGGTCGGGCGGTTTTTTTCTGATCGAGAAAGCGCGGGGCGATTAATGGCAGCAGCCTTTGCAGGAGCAGATAAAGCAAAAGGCCGCTCCCAACGTGCCAAAACAGATTGGAGAGATGATAGCCGTACGCGTCCGTGTTCCAAATCAGATAATCGAAGACGTAGGAGATGGTTTGAACCGGCCGGTAGTGCCCGGCAAAGGAATCGGGAAAGAGATAATGTCGGAACGCTTCCAGGACCAAAAGCGGACTCTTGATAAATGGATTGTCGCGCGCCAGGTAATGATCATCCCAGAGCAGCGGCCCTTGGAGAGCCGGCAGGCGGGCGCCGGCGCCTAACAAAACCAGCAAGAGACATCGAAGCCATTGGCGCTCCGTCCAAGCGACCGCGCTTCGCCAGCCCGATCTGAGGCGCTCCGGCGCCGTCCGGTCTGGTGTGCTTCCAGTTGCGGTCATGTTCTTCGCAGAAAACAAGAGAGCGTCCCTCCGTTACCGAAAGGACGCCCTACATTGTCGGTCTTGCGATCGAGTATTAGTTGTAAGGCGACCAGAAGGCGTCGTCCGTTACGTCTGAGAGCGCTGCCTTGGTGACAGGCGAGACGTTGGGGAGCGAATCCACTGTTTGGTTGCCGTAAGGCTCGCCGAACAGATCGGCTGCTGTCGCGTAAAGCACGGTGTCTTTCTTGACGTACTTGGTCCAGTCAGTCACGTCGATCGGATCGCCGCTCTTTTTCGAGGTCTCGATTGCGTATTGATCCATCGCCGAGCTGATCAGGCGCAGATCGTTGAGGATTTTGGATGCCTGCGAACGCTTGCGCGCCCGAAGGAAGCCTGGGACGGCAATCGCCGCCAGGAGCGCGATGATCGCCACCACAATCATAATTTCCACCAGCGTGAAGCCGCCGCGTTTGGTTGTCGGTTTTCTTAACATAACTAAGGAGTCTTTCTATTTTTTATTAGTGCGAGCTGGAAGGTGGCAGGACTTGTTTCGGTCTTGTTACTCACAACTCATTCCCTGCCACCGGCGAACCAATGACAGGAGAATGAATCGTCAGATTCCTAGTTATAGGGCGACCAGAACGTGTAATCGGTCACGTCCGAGAGAGCAGTCTTGCTCGACGACGGGACTCTGGGCAGGGAATCCACCTGCACCGAGCCGTAGGGGTTTCCGAGGATGTCGGCACCCGTCACGTAGAGGTTGGTCCCGGCCTTGAGGTACTTCGTCCATTCCGTCACCGGAACGACAAAGCCGCTGGCCTTGTTGTTTTCGATCGCGTACTGGTCGACTGCGGAGTCGATCAGGCGCAGATCATTAATGATGCGGCTTGCTTGAGAGCGTTTACGGGCGCGGAGGAATCCAGGCACCGCAATCGCTGCCAGCAAGGCGATGATCGCCACTACGATCATAATTTCCACGAGGGTGAAGCCCCCGCGGCGTTTGTTGAGTTTGTTTAACATGCTGTTTGCTTTCGTTTTGTCTTGTTTGTTTTGACTGCGATCCACGATACCGACCGCGGATTTGAACCCCTCTTAAAGCAGTGTTGATGCCAACGACTCCGTTTTTATAATTACTGGAATCCGTCCTTGGTGCCCGAGACTCCCATCTTGGGAAAAACGGGGCTCAGGCGGTTATATCCACGTCTCTTGCCTGATAGGCTTGTATGCCGCCATATCCGGGGATAAGGCATGAACAGTGACCACGACGAAGCGGCTCGCGGCTGATCTTGGCAAAGGCCTCATTCTCAGCCTCGCGCTGGGCTTCTTCCTCGTTTCCACGTGGGTTTCGTATGCCCGATGGGCGAACTTCGAATACCGGACGTTCGATCTCGCCTATTACGTCCAGGCCCTGTGGCAGCTCATCCACGGCCGGTTTCAGGTCTCGGTCCAAGGGGTCCCCCTTCTCGGAAATCACGTCGAGCCGATCGTTTTTCTGATCGCTCCCTTTTTCCTGCTTTTCCGCCACCCGCTGGTCTTCGTCCTAGTCCAAAATGCGGCCCTCGCTTCGATGGGCCCAGTCGCGTTTAGCATCGGCCAGCGGCTTGGCCTCAACCGAAAAACCGCGCTCCTCCTGGCCATTGCCATCCTGATCACGCCCGCCACCGGATTCATCGCGCTCCATGAATTCCACCCCGAAGCTCTCACGGCGCCGTTCCTCCTTCTGATGCTTCGGGCGCGCCTTCGCCTTTCACTTCGCGCGCACTGGGGATGGTTGCTCGCCGTGCTCGCCTGCAAGGAAAACATGGCTCTGCTCATCGCCGCTTATTGCGCGGTGCATTTCGTTCTCAACCGCAAACGCCCCCTGGCTGAGTTGCGCGCGTGGTTCCTCTGGCCAATGGCGTTATCGATCTTGTGGTTTCTCGCCTGCACCCAGCTGATCACTCCCGCGCTCAACTCGGGAAGTATTGATTACCTCGCTTTGTACGAGCGGCTGGGCGCATCAGCCGGCGACATTTTGCTCAAGGCAATCACGCAACCTCAGCGGATCCTCGCCGCCCTTTTCCAATCCCTCACTCATGGAAACCTGCTTTGGGCGTTGCTCCTTCCCTTTCTGCTCCTGCCGCTCATCAGGCCGCGCTGGTTGCTGATTGCAGCCCCCATTCTCCTCCAGCACCTCCTCTCCTGGCGTTCTTCGGAATGGACGATCTATTTTCATTACGCGGCTCCTCTGCTCCCATTGTTTTGGATGGCCCTGGCGGAAAACGTCGCGGCAATCAATCGCTGGGAGCCGGTGCCCGTTCCGATTCGGCGATCCATTCCTTATCTCGTGATTGTCGCGTGCGTCACGGCCCAGATCCTTCTCGGGCCCGCCGGCGATATCCGCGAGACGACCACCAATTGGTTCAACGGAAAACAGAACCGCACTCGCAAGCAGGCGTTCATCAGCCAGATCCCGCCGGACGCCAGTCTCCTCGCGCCACTTCCGTACCTGTCACATTTGGCCATGCGCGAAAATCTGTATTCGTTGCATTACGTGCTCAAAGGCTTGAAAACACTGAGCCGCTCGACTTACGATCCGCCGCCGCCGACGGATTTCGTTTTGATCGATTACGACGATTCCGCCACTTTTGACGCCGTTGCGGGTTACTATCACCCCACGATGAAAACGGTCGACGGCCGCGTGATTCCTTCCAGCGATCGGCTGTTGCACGAGTTTTTGAAACGGTGTCCGTGGATCGTCAGCTCTTCCGACGAACTGACGTTGCTCCGGCAAGATAAATCCCCGCAGGCACAAATCCCCTCTACGGAAAGTCCGGGAGAGATCGTCGAGATGGGAACGGGCACCACGCTGACGAGCATTACCAGGTCGGGCGATCAGCTCACGCCGCGGGGACTCGAGATCAAGCTGCGCTGGAACTTCCAGGGCCCACGTGAGGTTTTTCCGTGGATGTTCTTGAAGCTCACCTCGCGCAATCGCCAAAATGTCATCCTCATTTCAAAGGGACTGTGCGCCCCCGAAGTGGCGAGCGGTCCCTATCAGGAAAGCTGGCGCGTGGCTCCTTCCGACCGCATCCCCGAAGGCGATTATGGAGTCGAAGCCCTTTTTGTCGACAACGCCAAACGCGTCTGGGCAGCGAAGTCGGGTCACTCCGATCCACAAGCCTTGTTGCTTTCCGCTCCCGTGGCTCTCGGCGAGATCAGGGTCGCGCCCGGAAAACAATCTTCCGGGGATTAACATGGCCTGGCCGAACATTCTCCCACGCCGGCTAAATCTTGGTCACTGCGTTTTCGCCTTCGTCTTTCTCGTCCGTCTCATCGCCCTCACGCGGCTAACTTCATCGCCTTTGCTTTTCCCCAGTGGCGGCGACATGCATTTCTACGATGACTGGGCGCAACAAATCTTGCGCGGGCAATTCACGGACCACCTCGCGTTTTATGGGTTGCCGCTTTATGCCTACCTGCTCGCATTCCTCTATAAATTGTTTGGATATAACCTATTCGTACCCAGTTTGTTACAGATACTTCTCGACGCGGCAACGGCCACGCTGCTGTACAAGATCGCCGTTCGAATCTTTCGAACGCCCAACGAATCCGTTGCGAACCACGCCCACGTAATCGGCATCCTGACAGCGGCCGGTTGGGCCTTCTTCGTTCCAGCTCAGGCGTATTCGGTGATTCTCATGCCCACTGCGGCAGGTGTTTTCGTGTTCTGGTTCCTGGTCTGGCAAATCATTAAGGCGGATTACGCTCCCTCTCCGACTCGCTCCCTTGCTTATGGAGCCCTCATCGGAGTTACGGCCATGGGCATCGCGACAATCCTTTTCCTGGTGCCTCTGCTGCTGGCCGCGCTCGTCCTCAAACCGCGATTCGATCCCGCGCCTCGTTCGCCCTGGCTCGCCCGCGGCGCCGCCATTCTGCTCCTTCTTGCCGGCATCGGAGTGGGCACGTCGCCTTGCTGGATTCACAATTACTGGGTCGCGCGCGACCCGGTTTTTTTGTCCGCCCACAGCGGCATCAACTTCTGGCTCGGGAACAACCCGGAGGCGACCGGGTATCCGCACTTTCCTGGATTGCACGCCGCGCAGGCCGCGATGCTCAAGGATTCGATTGACGTTGCCCAAGCCGCCGCCGGCCGAAACCTAAAACGTTCGGAGGTGTCGGATTTCTGGTCTGCCAAAGCGCGCGCCTATATCAGCGGGGATTTCGGCGGGTGGCTGAAGCTGCTGGGCCGGAAGCTGGTTAATTTTTGGAACGCTTTCGAATACGACGACATCAACATCATCGCCAAGCTCCGCGGCAGCGGCGTCATCTTCCCCGGGCTCCATTTCGGTCTCGTCGCGGCCTTCGCCATTCCGGGGTTCTATTTGTCCATCCGGCAATTTCCGGCGGCACGTTGGATCGCGGCCGCAATCCTCCTCCATTTAGCGGCAGTGTTGCCGGTTTTTGTAACGGAACGCTATCGCCTGGCCGTTGCGCCCGGACTTCTCTTGTTTGCCGCGGCGGGAATAGGGATGTTTTGGGAAAACTGCGCGCGTGCGCGCGGCAAGATCGTCGCCGGTTACCTCGCGGTCCTGACGGCTGCCGCAGTATTCGTGACGTGGCCGCAACGCGACCCGGCACTCTGGGCGCTCAAGTTTTACAACTCCGGATCGCAAGCGCTCGATCTTCAGCAATGGCCGGCCGCCCAAAAGGAATTGGAACTTGCTCACGCCTATGCGCCCGGCAGCACAGAGGTGAATCTGGCGTTAGGCAATCTCTGGATGGAACAGCAGAATCTGCCGCGGGCGGAAGCCTGTTACCTGGCGGTCCTGGGGGTGGACCCGCGTCACAAGGCCGCCCTGAGCAACCTGGGCCTCGTCGCCTTGTCGGGAAAAGAGTGGGAAAGCGCCGCCAATTATCTTCGTGCCGCGCTCGCCGTCGATCCGGACGATGGCAAGACGCATTACCTTTACGCCCGCGCGCAATTTGAAGCGGGCAACATCGACGCCGCCTTTTCCGAAATTCAAATCGCCTTGCGACTCCGGCCCGGACAGCGCGAATTCGAGGACCTTTACGAGCTCATCCGGAGGCGGCAATAGCCGCAATGCATCGTGGATGAGAGTATGCCAACCGCTCTTTCGGGGCCAATCGCCTGGGGCCGGCGTTACCCCAAAGTCATCCTGGCAATTGTAACGCTGGCCTGTCTGCTGCCTTTCGCGGACAAAGCCATTCACATCGATGATCCGCTTTTCGTTTGGGCGGGCCGCCAAATTCAGACCTGCTGGTGGGATCCGTACGGGTTTGAGGTGAACTGGTACGGCTGGCCGATGCCGATGCATGAAGTGACGAAAAATCCCCCTTTGGCCTGCGCCTGGATCGCTCTTCTCATGGCGATGTTCGGCGAGGATGAATTCGCTCTTCACCTCGGTTTCTTCCTTCAGGCCATTGCGGTGGTCCTGGGAACGTACGCGTTGGCCAGCCGCCTCTGCCATCATCCCACTTATGCGGCGCTCGCAGCGTTGTTCACGCCGGTGTTCATCATCTCGAGTACGACTCTCATGTGCGACGTGTTGATGGTCGCATTCTGGGTTTGGGCCGTGGTGTTTTGGATGCGGGGGCTGGAGGAAAATCGGCGGGGCTTACTTGTTCTGGCAGCCCTTCTTATCGTTGCCTCATCCCTCACGAAATACTTCGGGATCGCCCTGGTTCCCTTGTTGCTGGCCTATTCCCTGATGCGCAATAGGAGGGCCGGCTGGTGGCTGGTTTATCTCCTTATTCCCGTTGCGGTGATGGGGCTTTACGAGTGCGGAATGCGCGCGCTCTATGGCCACGGGTTGATGTGGGACGCATTCAGTTATGCGAACCAAAACGAGGCGCGCGGCGCCGGCGCCTGGTTCGTCAAGGCGATGACGGCCCTCGGCTTCACCGGAGGCTGCTGTGCGATCGCTTTGCTTCTTGCTCCATTGCTCTGGCGCTCAAGAGCCTGGGTCTGGGCATTAATCGGGGCGGCGATCCTGCTCCCCACTAGCTGGTTCCTGACGGGTGCCCTGGCCTATTCGGAAAGTCCGGCTCGTCCCGGGATCACGTTGCTATGGACCCTTTTCATTCTTGGCGGCGTGGCCGTGCTGACGCTTCCCGTTCTCGAGTGTAGACGTAACAGGGACCCGGATGCGCTCCTTCTTTTGCTTTGGGTTTGGGGCACATTCGTGTTCTGCATTCTTAATTGGACCATTAACGGGCGATCCATTCTCCCGATGGCCCCAGCGCTCGCGATTCTTCTGCTGCGGCGCATCGAATTTGTCGGAATATCTGCCCGCCTCCCGCTGAACTGCCTTCTCGGAGCCGCCGCGCTATTTTCCCTGCTCGTTTCTCGGGCCGATTATCGGCTGGCAGATTCCGTTCGCGCAGCGGCCACAGAGATTCGGAGCCAGTTTAGGACCCCTTCCTCGACAACCGTTTGGTTTCAGGGCCATTGGGGCTTCCAATATTACGCGCAAACAAGCGGATTCCGCGCTTTCGATTCAACGAACCCCCAAACCCGCCCTGGCGATTTGATGATCCTGCCGTTCAACAATACGAACCTCAAACCGATCCCCGAAAACACGTTTGAGCGCATCGCCATAATTGAAATGCCCGTGTCTCCCTGGATTACGACCATGGGCCGCGCCGTAGGGGCTGGTTTCTACACCGATATTGTCGGGCCACTCCCTTTCGCGTTCGGCGCCGTTCCCCCAGAGAAGTACTATGTGGTCCGGTTTAAGTAGGCCCTAGCTCCATCGACGACGGCAGAGAAGCTGCTTTGACGGCGCTGCGATGCTCTTAGAAATGGAACCGGCGGCAACGAGCACTTCGTCTCCCCCCGTCCCTCCTACTCCCGGAACGCAACGGCCCTGGCTGTCCCTGATCGTGTGGGCCGGGGTCCTCATCTGCACGGCCCTCTACATTCTTAACAGTGGCGGAAATCCTGCCGCGTATCAGCTCCAGTTCAACGTCACCAGCGACGTCCGGTTCAAGGAAGAAACGCCGCGAAAGGCCCAACTCATCCTGGTGGACCCGGCTGGCGCGGCCGAAACTCTCACGGACAACCGGTATGCATCCGCCTTTATCGACCCGCGCACTGCCCACCGATTCGACATCCCGCAGTCGGCACCTAGCCGCTACTTCTTCGCGCCGGCGCCGCCCAACCATACCGTCGCGATCACCGGCATAAGCGCCCTCGCCCCGGCGGGTCGAAGGACAGTTCAGATCTCGTTGGAAGGGCTCGTGCCGCATCGACAAGTGGAAATCGTGGAGCGGAAACCGGATTCTCTGCTGATCAAGACTCTGCCCGGGCCGCAGATTCCCACGCTAGAACTGAAGTTGGACCCCCCGCCCGATTTCTCGGCGGAAAGGCCCTCCTTATCGTCCCGGATCATTCCGGCAGTTGCGTTTTTTAGCGCGGCAGCCTTGTTGCTCTTGGGCGTTCTGCGCAGTGGCGTTCTTTCCAGGTTCCACCTCGGAAAAGTTTCATCGGCGCGGGCGGCGCAGTTTGGAGCAGCCGCCGCGCTCGTCCTTGCGATGGCGGTAGTCAGCAAGTTCAACGCGCATCCGGACGAATACCTCCACTTCGAAGCCGCAAAATACTTCTCCACCCACTGGTTTTCCCCGGCTCTCGACGATCCCGCAGTCGAGCCATCCTTAAGTCACTACGGGGTATCATACCTTCAGGACCTCGACGCCGCCTACTTCCTCATCGGTAAATTCATGGCGCTTGTTCCGTCATGGCTGGCCAGCCCCGAAATCGCCGCCCGGCTGTGCTGCGTTCTGCTCTTCACCGTCCTCGCGGCGTGGTTGATTCAACGCCTGCCCCACTCCCTCGCCCCCGCGGTCCTCCTGATTTCACCGCAAATCTGGTACGTCTTTTCCTATGTAAATGGCGACGCCTGGGCCTTGGCTCTCTCCCTCGTCGTAACGGTTCAGCTGGCAGAGAAGGACAGCCTGCTCAGCCGGTACCTCAGGGCGGACGGTTGGCGCACCGCCTGGCGCGGAGGCCTTTTGTTTGCGGCGCTCTTGGCGTTGGTGGTCATGGCGAAGCGGAACTACTACCTCTTCCTTCCATTCATTGGGGTAGTCGCGTTCTGGCGGACCTTCTTGTGGGAGACGGAAGCACCGCGGCTTCATTTGGCGAAAAAGTGGGCGGTGATCGTGCTTGCCGCCGCGGCGCTCTACTTTCCGCTCCGGACGGGCCACGCAGCCATAAACCGGTTTGATGGAGCGCGGCTTCGCATCGAGCAAGCCGAGAAGTTCGCCGCGCCAAAATTTACGCCATCTGAAATTGCCGCCGGCGAAGGAGCGCAACGCCTCAATTCCCGGAGCCGGGGTGTGCGGTTTAGCGAGCTCCTCATAGAGCACGACTGGGCGGCCCAGAGTTTCCAGAGTTTTTGCGGGGTCTATCATTGGATGAGTTTGAGCGGCCCGCCCGAATACTACCTCGTGATGGGCGCGCTCTACCTTGCGCTGCTCGCATTTCTTCTGGCGGGCATCTGCCGCTTATCCAGGCGGGACTCGCTCCTCGCCGCCGTGGTCCTCGGGCTGACGCTCGCGGTCATATTAGCCTCCGCGTATCACTCCTGGACGGCCGATTTCCAGCCTCAAGGACGGTATCTTTTCCCCATCATCCCGATGATTGCCTTCCTGTTCCAGCGCTACCGGGAATCTCTCCGGTCGCGGGTATTTAACCTGCTCTTTGCATGTCTGTTCGCCTGCTCGGTTTACTCCTTTGTCTTTATCGGTCTCAAAAACATCCCGAAATAACATGAACCGCCTCGACGAGAGCACGCCCGCCCTTTCCATCGTCGTCCCGCTTTTCAATGAATGCCGGAACCTGCCCCCGCTCCTCGACGCGCTCGATGCCGCCCTGACCGGGATCGATCAAACGTATGAAGTGATCTTGGTCAATGACGGCAGCTCCGATGCGACCGCCGAACGCCTGGACGAGATCGGGGATGCCCGGGTTCGCGTGGTTCATTTCCGGCGAAATTTCGGACAAACGGCCGCGCTCATGGCGGGATTCAACACCGCCCGTGGCGCCGTCATCATCGCCATGGATGGCGACATGCAGAACGATCCGGCGGATATTCCGAGGCTGCTCGCGAAACTCGACGAGGGTTACGACGTGGTCTCCGGCTGGCGTGCCAACCGGCAGGACGCGGCGCTGCGGCGCAATTTCCCCAGCAAGGTGGCAAATTGGCTCATCTCTACTCTCTCGGGCGTGCACCTGCATGATTACGGCTGCACGCTCAAGGCGTATCGCCGCTCCGCGTTGCGCGACGTGCGGCTCTATGGCGAGATGCACCGTTTCATCCCCATCTACGCCGCCTGGAATGGCGGTCGCGTGACCGAGGTGCCGGTCACACATCACCCGAGGCTGCACGGCAAGTCGAACTATGGCCTGGAACGTTTGTTCAAGGTCCTGCTCGATCTCATCGTGCTCGGATTCCTTTACCGCTACCTGCAAAAGCCGATGTACCTCTTTGGCTCGGTCGGGCTCGTCAGTTTCCTGATCAGCGGAGTCTCCGGCGCGGCTTCGCTCTATTTCAAATTTTTCGGCGGTAAAAGCTTCATCGAAACGCCGTTGCCCACGATGTTCGCGATCACCTTTATCACAGGCTGCATGTGTTTTTTAATGGGACTGCTTGCGGAACTCATCACCCGGACGTATCACGAGTCCCAGGACAAGATGACTTACCTGATCGCCCGCACTCGGAATATCGCCCAGCCCCGCCGCGCGGGACCCAAGCTGCACCATCGCAACTAAATGTGCGGCATCGCCGGTTTCGTTGGCGCAGGCGACCGCGAAACCCTGGCGCGCATGACCGCGGTCCTGGTGCACCGCGGTCCGGATGACAGCGGGCTGTGGGACAACGGCACCGTTTTTCTCGGGCATCGGCGTCTTGCCATTGTCGACCTCGCCGACGGACATCAGCCGATGTCCACGCCTGACGGCGAACTCACCCTCATTTTCAACGGAGAGATTTATAATCACGGCGAGCTCCGCGCCGAACTAAAGGCGCACGGGCACGTCTTCCAGACCGATCACTCCGACACCGAGGTGCTCTTGCACGGGTATCGAGAATGGGGCGAGGCGCTGCCGAAACGGCTCAACGGTATGTGGGCCTTTGCGCTCTACGATCGGAAGAACGGCCGGCTGTTTTGCAGTCGTGACCGGTTCGGAAAGAAGCCGTTCTTTTACGCCCTCGGCCCAAGAAACTTCATCTTCGGCTCCGAATTGACCGCGCTCATCCAGCATCCG
This sequence comes from Chthoniobacterales bacterium, assembly GCA_035941955.1. Lineage (GTDB taxonomy): Bacteria > Verrucomicrobiota > Verrucomicrobiia > Chthoniobacterales > UBA10450 > AV80. Next base: position 38,193 of record DASZDO010000081.1, on the reverse strand, counting down.
GACGTTTCGAGAAACGTTTCGCGCGGGGCGCTCCAAAAATACTTCGCCTACGGCTACATTCCGGCGCCGCTCTCAATTTATGAAGCAGTAAAGAAGCTGCCCGGCGGCTGCTCCCTGACACTCGATACCGCCACGCTCAGCTGCCGCATCGAACGTTATTGGGACCTGGTGCTCGAGCCGTTCGAGCAGATTCCGCGGAACCCGGAGGAGGAATGGGGCGCTCAGATTCGCGAGCTTCTCGATCGCGCCGTGCAACGCCGGCTCATGTCCGATGTGCCGCTTGGGGTGTTTCTCAGCGGCGGGATCGACTCCTCCGCTGTCACCGCCTTTGCCTCGCGGCATCTGCCGGCCGGTCAGTTAAAGACCTTCAGCGTTGGTTTCGACGAGAAGAGTTTTGATGAATCGAAATACGCGCGACAGGTCGCGGATTTTTTCGGCACCGATCATCACACTGAGACGCTCTCGCTCGATCGAGCGCATAACCTCCTGGATGAATGCCTCTCCCGCCTCGACGAACCACTCGGCGATAGCTCCCTGCTGCCGACCTACCTGCTGAATCGTTTCACCCGGCAGCACGTGACCGTCGCGCTCGGAGGCGACGGTGGTGATGAGCTTTTCGCCGGATACGATCCTTTCCAGGCGCTCGAAAAGGCACGGCTCTATCAGACGCTTATCCCACGTCCCCTTCATCAAGGCATTCGAGCCCTGTTCAACCGGTTGCCGGTCTCGCACACGAACATGAGCCTCGATTTCAAAATCAAACGCACTCTCCGGGGCTTGAGCTATCGGCCCAGTTTTTGGCTCCCGGTCTGGATGGGTTCCCTCGATCCGGTGGAGCTGGAAGAGCTCTTCGACGGGCCGATCGTGTTGGAGGACCTGTATTCCGAAGCGATCGAACAATGGGAGGCCTGCCCCCAAACCAACCTCGTCGACAAGACGCTGCAGTTTTACGCGAAACTCTATCTCCAGGACGACATCATGGTAAAAGTCGACCGCGCCAGCATGATGCACAGCCTGGAAATTCGCGCGCCGTTTCTCGACATGGAGCTGGTCGATTTCGTGCGGCGCATCCCGAGCAGCTACAAGCTGCGCCAGGGCACGACCAAGTACATCCTGAAGAAAGCACTCGAACCTGTGCTCCCTCGCGAGATCCTCTACCGGACGAAAAAAGGTTTCGGCAGTCCGATCGGCGCCTGGTTCAAGAACGGCACCCTGCATATGAATGGCAACCGAACATCGCAGCTCCAGAACCACTTCATCCGCGAGAAGACTGCTGCGCATCTGGCTGGCAAGTCGGACGAGCGCGCGTTTCTCTGGAACGTTTACGTCCTCAACCAATGGATCAGAGCCGGAGCGGCCTCTCCATTACCGACCGCGGCATGACGCAAGACATAAAGACGGCCGAGGCTTTCGCAGACTCCTGGAACAACCTTCCCGCTGGGTCGGTCTACACCCGCGAGCAATTTCAAGAGTGGTTTGATCCCATCACGCGCGGGGATGTCCAGGGCAGGAGCGTGCTTGAGTTAGGTTGTGGCAATGGCAGTCTCCTCGTGCACATGGGCGGGTGGAATCCGTCCCGGCTCGTTGGCGTTGATTTAGGCTCATCGGTTGTTTCGGCCCGAAAGAACATGGAAGACTCGGGCTACAAGGATTACGAGCTGGTCCAGGCCGACCTTACCACCTTTGCTAGCGAAGGTTTCGATCTCACTTACTCTATCGGGGTCCTTCATCACTTGAAAGAGCCCGCTCAGGGCTTTCAGGCGGTCGTCGCCAATACCAAACCAGGCGGTCGTTTTCACTGCTGGGTCTATGCGCGTGAAGGAAACGGGCTTGTCATCAACTTCGTCGACCCATTGCGAAAAGTAGTGTCTCGTCTGCCTTGGTGGTTCACCAAGTATTTCGTGGCCACCCCTCTCGCAATTCCCTACTACTTCTATGCGAGGCTCCTTCGCCTCCTCCGAAATTTTTCCATGGCCAAGCGCGCGCCGATGTTCGAGTACAGCATTTGGATCGCTCAGCGCGGCTTCCTTTTCTTTCGCCATGTGGCGTTCGACCAATTGGTGACACCCCAGACGGTTTATCTCGACCGGCAGACCGTGCAATCATGGCTCGCTCATCCCGGGATAAAGCCCGATAGCACCTACCTTATCTTTCGTAATGGCAACTCCTGGAAATTCGGTGGACGCGTCGCATGAAATTTCTTCTCATCAACTATGAGTACCCGCCGATCGGCGCCGGAGCTGCTACCGCTACCCAGGCAATCGCGAACAATCTAGTTGGCCTTGGACACCAGGTCACTGTCCTGACGGCGAGGTATCGCGATCTGCCTAAGGCTCGCGTGGAGGAGGGGGTGCTCGTTCGTCGAGTGAGCTGCTTTCGTCGGCACGCCGATAGATGCAGCGTGTTGGAAATGGCGAGCTTTGTTCTCTCTGCCCTTTGCTCCCTTGTTTTCGTTGTGCCAGCCGATCGCCCCGACGCCGGGATAGCCTTCTTTTCGATCCCTTGCGGCCCGGTAGCTCTCGCCGCTAAAGCTCTCTTTCGTCTGCCCTATGTCATCTCTTTACGCGGAGGAGACGTTCCAGGGCTAACGCCCGAAGTAAGCCGGATGCATCGTTTCCTACAGCCTCTCCGGCGCGCTGTTTTGAAACACGCGATTGCCATCGTGGCGAACGCTGACGGTCTGCGCAAATTGGCGGAGGCGAGCGATCCTTTCCGAGTTTCTGTGATTCCCAACGGCGTCGATACCGACTTCTTCCATCCTGCGGGGGAATCCGCCCGGGCCGGCGCTTATCCGTTTCGCATCGTTTTTACCGGACGATTTCAGGGTCAGAAGAACCTACCCTTGTTGCTGGAGCAATGCGCGGTTCTGCGTGCTCATTCGACAGTTCCGTTCGAACTTCATCTGGTGGGGGACGGGCCTCTCCGAGGACAACTCCAGGAGCAAGCTGACCGTCTTGGTCTCAGCGAGAAAATTGTCTGGCACGGCTGGACTCCGCGCGACCAATTGCGAGCCATCTACCAACAAAGCCATTGTTTCGTTAACCCTTCCTTCTACGAAGGGATGCCAAATGCGGTCCTGGAGGCAATGGCTTGCGCGAAACCGATTGTCGCGAGTTGCGTAGCCGGGAACGACGCCGTCGTGCAACACGGCGTCACCGGATACCTCTTCCCGCTGGATGAGCCAGCGTCGCTTCTCCAATCGCTCCGGACGCTGATCGATGACCCGGCTCGCGCCCAGGAGATGGGACGCAGCGGCCGCGACTGGGTCAAACGCGATTTCTCCTGGGATCGCGTCGCAGCCGCTTACGCCGGGTTGTTTGGACAGAAGCAACACGCTTGACCATGGTTACCGTCGATAATCGCGCGATCTACGACGAAAACTGGAGTCGATGGCTCGACATGAAGCGGCTGGGGCCGGCCAGCCGTTGGCTTCGTTCCCTGATCCACGACCAGGTTTGCGCAATAAAAAAGCGCGGCAACATTGCTTCGATTCTCGACGTGGGCTGCGGGGAAGGGACCATCACATGGGATCTGGCCAAGTATTTTCGGGATGCCCAAACCACCGGGATCGATTTTTCCAGCGCGGGCATCGATTGCGCCCGCGCCAGTTACAGTTTGCCCCGCTTGCGTTATCTTCACGACGTCACCTCCCAGGCGCTGGATGACCGCTATGATTTAGTGACCGCGTTCGAGGTGCTCGAACATGTGGAAGACTGGCAGGACCTGCTGGGACGAATGGCGGCGGCGGCACGCCAATTTGTTCTTGTTTCTTTTCCTTTGGGGAGGATGCGTCCTTTCGAAGTTCACGTTGGACACCTTCGAAATTTTCGCAGAGGCGAAGTGGAGGAATTCATGCGTTCCAAAGGTTTTCGGCCGGAGCAAATCTTCCAGGCCGGGTTTCCGTTTTACTCCCCGCTTTACCGCGAAGCTTGCAACCTGACAGATTCCGCCTCGAACAGCTTCACCACCGGCGAGTACGGAGCACCTCAAAAAATTGTCGCTGGAGTCCTCTATTCCCTCTTCCGCTTCGCCTCGACCAGACGGCGATTGGGTGACCAATTCTGCGGTCTTTTCCGGCGCGATGACGCTCCATGATGGCCCTGCGTCTGAAGATTTCCGTCGCGCTGAAAGTGGCGGTGACGGCCGCCTTGCTCGTCCTTTTGTTCTGGCGCACCGATTTCCACGCGATCATCAACACGCTGAGTGCGCTGACTTTCGGAAATTGGCTCTTGAATCTTTTTTGGTTTCTTTGCGGCGCCCTCATTGCCGCCGTGAAATGGAAGCTGCTTCTTCCCGATCAACCTTTCAGCGCTTTGCTGAAGCTTACTTTCATTGGCCAGTACTACGCCATGCTTCTCCCCGGACAGGTGGCCGGCGAAGCAGTAAAAGCGTACCGCCTGGGCAAAGGCCGGCAGAACGCCGAACAGATTGCCGCGTCCGTCATGATAGATCGCATCACGGGATTCCTCGGATTGCTCGCAGTGGCCCTGGTCGGGGTGTCGCTGAATTCGACCGGTGTCCGGCAGCAAGTTTTCATCGCCCTGGTCCTGGCCATTGCCGCTCTGCTCGCGCTCCTCTTTACATTTCATCTGCCGTGGTGGAGGCGAATCACGGCAGCGATGGGAAATCGCGGTCCGCGTGCAGCGAGAATTTCGGGTCAACTGCACCGGTTCTTGATCGCGTGGAAGTCCTATGCCCAATCGCCGCTCCTCATGCTCGCCAGCGTTCTGTTGGGCGCATTTTTCCAGCTCATTGCGGTCTGGATTAACTATCAAATCGGCCGGGAACTGGGACTCCAGATTGCGATCTCCGATTGGTGTTGGATCTTCGCCGTCGTGTCGATCGTTACCGCGCTGCCCTTTACCATCGGTGGCCTCGGGCTCCGGGAAGGCTCGTTCGTCGGATCGCTGGCGCTTCTCGGGATCGCCCCGGAGAAAGCGATGGGGGTGTCGTTCGCGGTCTTTAGCCTCCTGCTGGCGGGCGCGGCCATTGGCGGGGTCCTGGATTGGTTTCGCAGCCCGCAAAGTTTTCGTCCGAACGGGGCATAGCCATCCGGGCACCGCGCGTTGTGTTTTTCGTCGAACTGCTAGACTCTGTCCGAAATGACGTTTGAATCCTCGCGCGGTCGCAAAGTTTTCCTGGCGGCGTTGTGCATCGTTCTCGCCCTGGGCGCGTTCCTCAGGATTCCCTCCCCGGTTTTCTCCGGCCCCAAAGCTCCACTCCAGGCCGTCGAAGTTCTCCACCCCGCGGCCAACTTCGACCAGATCGGTTTCGACGAAGGTCTTTACCGCAATTACGTCAACCAGGTGATCGCCGGTGGGCTGACTTCCTACCCGGATGTGGTCGACCGCTACATCGAGGTTCAGAAGACTCTCAAGGGCTCAATTCTGCCGCCGCTCCGTTTTCTCTACATTTTCTCGGCCTACCTCTGGCACCAAATCTTCGGGACGGAAGCGCTCTCCGCCCTTCACGCCGTGGCCTCGTTCTTCAGCATTCTCACCCTCCTGCTCTCGACTGTCTTCGCCTGGCGTTTGAAGGGACCCGCGTGCGCTCTGGCCGTCGCGGCCTTGATGAGCTTCGCCCCCACCCAAATCCATATGTCGCAACACGCGCTGGTGGACGGCTTTTTCACCTTTTGGGCGCTGCTCTGTCTCTGGATGCTCTGGGAAAATCTCCGCGCCCCGCGCCACGCGCTCTTCCTCGCCGCCTACACCATCGGCCTTTGCCTCATGGTCCTGACGAAGGAAAACGCTTTCTTCGTCTTCGTCGCCTTAATGGCAATCATCGCTTTGAACCGGTGGCTCCAGTTCGGCGTGGTCACGCGCGAACTCCTGCTTTGCAGCATCGCCGGGCCGCTGCTCGGTTTCGTGGTCCTGGTTTTTCTCGCGGGCGGGCTCGAGACCTTGCGCACCAGTTATCAGCTCTCCGTGGGCAAAAATTATCAACTCGCTTACGCGATCATGACTGGAGATGGACCGTGGCACCGTTATCTGGTCGATCTGTTGCTGGTCAGTCCGGTGATCCTGCTCCTGGCGATCGGCGCGGCTTTTCGGCTGGACCGTTCGCAAAAACCGGAACTGTTCCTCTTCTCGTTCATCGCCGCCAGCTACCTCGTCATGTGCAATATCAAATACGGAATGAACCTGCGTTACGCGAATATGTGGGACATGCCGTTGCGCGTGCTGGCTTACGGCCAAATCGTCGCTTTATGCGCAGCGCTGTCTCGCTATCGCACGCTCATTCTCTGTGGCGCCGTCAGCGTTGTCTGCGCGGTGGAATTGCGGCAGTACCACATTCTCTTTGTCGACTTCCCGCTTTACGAATTGGTCACCGAAGGACTTCTCCGCGCCTTGCACATTCTCAAGTCGGCGCCCGCGCCGTAACGAAAATAAGACCAAGGAGCGGCGGTTTGAAACCGCCGTTGTCTTAGGTCGGCGGTTGAAAACCGCCGCTCCTTGGATTGAACTAGGCGACGCGATCGAGGAGCTGCGAACGCAGCTTCGCGCTCCCGGAGATCGTTTCGGTGAGCAAGTGGCGCGCGTCGGGAAGGGCGCGCGCGCGAATGCAGACTTGATACGCGAAGAGGCCCTTGGAAATCTTCAGCAGGAATTGGTTTAGTTTCAGAAGCGTTCTCCCCAAAAATCCTGGACCGACTGCGAGCGGGAACGGCGCCGGAACGCCGCGCGCTTCCAGAATTTCATAGCCCGCTTGTTCGAGCAACGCGCTCAACGATTTGAAGGTGAAAAGGCGCCGGTGCCCAATGCCAAGAATGCCCTTCCGGCTGTAATTGAACTGCCCGAGCGCCAGCATGACGCGCGTGACGAAAAACGCCACGTTCGCCGAGGTGATGATCACCTCCGGCCGGCGACCGTTGGTTTCTTGCCGCAGGGAATCCATGAAGGTTTCCGGGTCGTGCAAATGTTCGATCAAATCCATGAGGAGGATTTGGTCGTAAGCCGGGAGGTCCGGCGGCAGGCTCGGGCTCGCCGCGGAATGAATCGCATCCGAGCTCTCCGTGAGTTCGTTCGCCGAAAAGTCGATCGCGGTGACGCGACAGCCGCGGCGCTCCAATTCGGCGGCAACATTCCCATGGCCGATTCCAAGCTGCAGAACAGTCTTGCCGGCGACGCACGATTCGACCGCAAAAGTTTGCGACGACGGGAAGGCAAGCTTGTCGCTATGACTTCCAATCTCCGGATTGACGTCGAACTTTCGATCGTAAAAAAGGTGGATGCCGCAGAGACGGGCCTTGACCGTGGACTTGAAAACGTCCCACGCATATTTCATCCCGTTCACGTGGCAGACTTCATCGCCGTAAAACGTCGGGATGGGCAGCTCCGCGATGCGCAGTTTCCGGAGCACAAACTGGATGATGATTTCGGTGTCGAAATGGAAATCGTTCGTGTTTTTCTCGAACGGAACCTGGGCCAGCGCCGCGGTCGAATAAAGCCGGTAGCCGGTGTGGAATTCCGAGAGCTTCGTTCCCAGCATCCGGTTTTGAAACGCCGTCAGGACCTGGTTGCCGATCCACTTGTAGGCTGGCATTCCGCCCTGTCTCGCCGCCCGTTTGTCGATCATGCGCGACCCAAAAACCGCATCGGCTTCGCTGCGGACCAGGGGCGCGAGCAATTCGGGTAGTTTCTCCGGCGCGTATTGGCCATCGCCATGCACGAGCGCGACGATGTCGAAACCGTGGTCGATCGCGTAGCGATAGCCGAGTTTCTGGTTGCCGCCGTACCCTTGATTCTCCGGGGTGCGCAGGACCGTGATTTTGAAGGCCGAATCCCGCTGCTGATAACGCAGGCCGTTAACGAAAGTGTCGTCCTTGGAAAAATCGTCGATGATCAGGATCTCGACGTCTCCGCCGTACAAGCTCTGCGGTATGCGGCTGAGAACTTTCTCGATCGTCGTCTCGGCGTTGTAGGCAACGATGAATATGAGCAGCCGCTTGCCGCCAAGATCGATTCCAGCAGGTTCCAGCTCCGCGTGAGGCATGCCTCATTTAGAGCTAGAAATGCGCCAGCACGGCGCCTCGCGGCGCGGGATCAGCGGCCGTTTGGACCGGCGGGATTCTCTTTCCCGAGCACCGAATTTGCCGTCGCCAGCAGGGCCTTGTCTTCGTTGTCCGTCAATTCCCCCAGGAACCGTCGAATCCGGTGGAACGATTGGCGCAGGAAAAGTTCGGCAGCCCGGCGATTGCTGGCCACGGCATCGCCATTTCTTTCCACGCCTTGCAATTCCGCATCCAGCCGGCTGATCACGCAGGCCGACGCGAACATCTCCATGGCCGCGCCGGCGATTCGTTCCTGCACCAGCTGCATGTCCATTACCGGTTCGCGATAGGTGATCAGCGCCCGGTTTACGCTCAGATTAAAACGCCAGACCAGCCGTCCCAGTTGCGATGCTTGCGAGCGCAGGCTTTCGCTCTTCACCGGCACGCTCGGAATCTTCACCGCGGCGCCGAGGCGATTCATTCCGGCTGTCCAGGCTTTTCCCAGACCGCGGGACGGATTGAACATCGTGTCGTGAATCTCTTTGAATTCCATGCCCGGGCCGCGCATTCCAACGAGCGCGATGAAGGATGTGAGCACTTCGTTGCTCCCCTCGCCGATCTGGTTGATCCGCGCATCGCGCAGCATTCGTTCGAGCGGCGAATCGTTAAAATAAGCAGAGCCGCCGTGAATCTGGAAGGCGTCGTTGACGGCTTCCCAGAGGCGATCCGTCGTGAAGACCTTCAGCATCGCCGTCTCCATCATGTAATCCTCGAGCCCGCGATCGATCAGAGAAGCCGTCACAGCCGTCATCGCTTCCATCGCATAAAGATCGGCCGCCATTCGCCCGATCTTCTTTTTCACGAGGTCGAAGTCGCCCAGGGTTTTCTTGAATTGCCGCCGGGTGTTCGCGTGCTCGACCGCGAGACGCAGGCAGGTCCTCGCCGCACCGGTGCAGCACGCGCCGAAAGTCGTCCGGCCGAAATCGAGCACTGTGAGGGCGACTTTCAATCCCTTGCCGAGCGGTCCCAGGATATTTTCTTTCGGCACCGGCATGTCCCGCATCGCAAAGCGGCCGGTCGCGGTTCCGCGGATGCCGACCTTTTCCATCCGCGGCTCGAGCATCTCGAACCCCGGCATGTCGGGAGTGACCAGGAACGCGGTGATGGCTGTCTTGTCGGAGCCCGGAACGGGCGTCCGCGCCATGACGGTCAAGACCTGCGCGATCGATGCATTGGTGATGTAGCGCTTCTCGCCGTTCAAAATGTAGTGGCTGCCATCCGCGCTCGGCTCCGCCCGCGTCTGGACGTTCGCGGCATCCGAACCTGCTTCCTTTTCTGTCAGCGCAAACGCGGCCAGTTGCTGGCCGGTCACCAGCGCTGGGAGCCACTTCTGTTTCTGCTCACGCGATCCGAAAAGGAGCAAAGCCCGAATGCCAATCGAATGATGCGCGTTCGTAAAAACGGACGTCGACGCGCAGCGCGCGCCAATTTCCTCGAGGATCTTGCAGTAGGCCCGCTGGGAAAATCCACGGCCGCCGTATTCCTTCGGCGCGGTCATCCCGAGAACTCCGACCCGGGCGAGCCCGTCGATCAACTCACGGGGGATATCGGCGTTTCGATCGATCGCCACCGGATCCAGGTTTTGATCGAGAAATTCGCGGACCTCCGCGAGCGACTTATCGAGCTCGGCCTGTTGCGCGGCGGGGACGCGCGGATAAGGCATGGCCCAATCCGCCACAAAGCGCCCGAGAAAAAGCCCCTTGGCGAACCCCAGCGCCTGCGGCCCGGTAAAAAGCAGCTCCTCCGCTTCCTTGATTTCTTTCTGCCGCTGGATTTCTGCTTCGTTCATAAACTCGGATTGTTGCGCCAGGAGGGCTCTGCGAAAAGACGGTGTCTAATCGCGCGAATGCGCGGAACTAAATCGTGGATTCTGCCGCGACTGACAACCGATAATTTATCCCGCCACCGGTTCGACTTTCGAAACGTAAAGCGGAAGCGAACCGAGTTGGCGGCCGTCCACCGCAAGGTCGATCGTGTATTCGCCAAACTTCGGCAGCCGAATTTGCTGAATGACCATGACGAAATGAGAGGTCACCGTGCGCAAACCGGGGGCGAAATGCACCGCCAGGGTCGAGTCAAACTTCGGCATGACGATGTTCCCGTCTTCGTCCGCAAAGGTCAGGCTGACCCGGTGATTGCCCTCCTCGATTTGCTCGAAACGGAGCCGGCCCGCAATGGCGCATTGGGGATGCGCGATCGGCGCCTCGAGCCCGCGAAGAGCATCGAACGTCCCGATGATGTTCAGTTTGCCGGCGTGTTCCGTCGCCGCGTCACAGAGCGTGAAAATTTCCAGTTGCATCTGGCGTACCGTAGCGCCTGTCCTCAATGTGCGCCAATCTGCCGACGACTAACTTCACCTCAGCCGTCGCACAATATTGTCGAACTCGTTGTGTGTGCCGATCCAGAACCAATAAGCCGTATCCCCTCGGATCCGCGCCAGGGCACGATACTGTAGGCCAATGCGGATCGACCGAACACCGGGCATCAAGAGTTTCCAATGAAGAGATGGATAATGCGGATTGATCCTCCACAGCGCGTATGTCTTCCGCGCGGCATCGCGCACATTCTGGGGAAGCGCCCGGTATGCTTCCCAGAAGTCAGGTGTCGTTGACGACTTCATCCAGCGGTTTTACCCGCCCGGCGTCGATGTCGGCATCGACCCGCTTGAGCCACGCCTCGAGCTTTCCGGATCGCACCGCTTCCCCCACAGCGCGATCAAAACGTTCCGCCTCCATTTCATCGACCGCCCGCGAAACCTCCCGAAAGTCAGGGTCTGGCAAGGCACTGATCGCGGCCTTGATTTTCTGGACCCTGCTCATTTCCGACCAGCATAAACCATTCGACGCGCCTCTGCCATCTCGCTCTCTCTACGATATCTCCGTTGTATAGGTTTCGGCGTTAGCTAGGATCTCGTCCTTTGCTTCTCGCAGCTTCTCAAACCTGTCGCTTGTCTAGCTACAGCCCTGGCTCGTGCCACATTCGGTGCAAACACCGCAGGCACCCGCGCGCACCACTTTGTCGCTGCCGCAATGCGAGCAGAGAATGTCCATGAACATGTTGCCGAGCGCTTCCTGCACGCGCTCGGCGTGGGTGTGGCCGTTGCTCGCGACGTGAGGATTGCCTTCGTTCGGCGCGTGGTTCGTGATCACGTCGATCAATTCCTTCTCGGCCGTCCGCGGCAGATCGGGGACGGGACGATTGATCGCCTTTTTTTCCATCTCCGGAATTTCTTTCATCGGCAGCTCGCTTTGGCCGCGGTTCGGCGATGTCGCTTCCTTGTAGCCCGGGATGAACTGGCAACCGAGCCAGCGGAACACGTAATCGGTGATGCTGGTCGCGTTTCGAATGTCGGGGTTCTTGGTGAACCCGCTCGGCTCGAAACGTTGATAGGCGAATTTTTTCACCAGGCTTTGCAACGGAACTCCGTACTGGAGCGCGATGGAGGTGAGCGTCCCGACCGTGTCCATCAACCCGCCGATCGTGCTGCCTTCCTTCGACATGGTGATGAAAAGCTCGCCCGGCTGCTGGTCCTCATACAAGCCGACCGTGATGTAGCCTTCGTGTCCCGCGATCTCGAACCGGTGCGTCAATGACATGCGCGTGTCGGGCATCCGATGCCGGGTGGGCTGATCGAGCCGGCCGCGCAAAGACGCGACCTCTTCGTCGAGCTCGATGATTCTGCTCTCCAGCTCGCCGCGATCCAGCGTGGCCACGGATTCGTGATCCATGCCGCCCATGTCTTTCGTCTTGCGCGTGTTCAAGGGCGCGGAACGCTTCGATCCATCGCGATAAATCGCGATCGCCTTCAAACCAAGCCGCCAGCCTTCGACGTAGGTGTTCATGATTTCGTCGACGGTCGCCGTTTCCGGCATGTTCACCGTCTTCGAAATAGCGCCGCTCAGGAATGGTTGCGCCGCCGCCATCATCCGCAGATGCGCCATGTAGCCGAGGCTGCGCTCGCCTTTGTAAGCTTTGAACGCGCAATCAAAGATCGCGATGTGCTCCGGCTTGAGCCCGGACGAAATGGTCGATCCGTCGGTGTCCGCGATATCCTCGATCGTGTCGAACGCGTCGATGTGCGCGATGATGCGCTCGATCTCCTCGGAATTGTAGCCCAGCTTTTCCAGCGCCGGCGTGACCGTCTGGTTGACGATCTTCAACATGCCGCCGCCCGCGAGAAGCTTGTATTTCACCAGGGCGATGTCGGGCTCGATCCCGGTCGTATCGCAATCCATCAGGAAGCTGATCGTGCCGGTCGGCGCGAGAACGGTGACCTGCGCGTTGCGATAGCCATGCCGCCGGCCGAGCTCCGAAGCGCTCTCCCAGACTTTGGCCGCTTCCTCCTTCAGGTAGGCAAATTCTTCGTTCGCGGCGATCTCGTTCACAGCCGAGCGATGGAGCTCAATCACTTCCTGCATGGGCGCGACGTTGTTCTTCGCCACCGGCTTGGGCACGCCGCTGCAACGAGCGTCGCGATAGCCTGGGAACGGCCCCATCACCCGTGCCATCTCCGCGCTCTGCTCATACGCTTCCCCGGTCATGATCGAGGTGATCGCGCCGCAAATGGCGCGGCCTTCCACGCTATCGTAGCCATATCCGTAGCTCATGATGAGCGATCCGAGATTCGCGTAGCCAAGTCCGAGCGTCCGGAAAATATGCGAATTCTCCGCGATCTCCTTGATCGGGTAGCTCGCGTTATCGACCAGGATTTCCTGGGCCGTGATGAAGACGCGCGCCGCCGCCTTGAAACGCTCGACATCGAACACGCCGTCCTCGCCTTTGAACTTCATCAGGTTCAGAGAAGCGAGATTGCACGCCGTGTTATCGAGAAAGAGATATTCCGAACACGGGTTCGTGGAGTTCTGCCGGTCGGTGCCTTTGCAGGTGTGCCATTTGTGGATGGTGGAATCGAACTGCATCCCGGGATCGCCGCAGATGAAGGTGCCTTCGGCGATCTTGCGCAACAGGCCGCGCGCCTCTTTGCGTTCGCACGGTTTTCCGTCGCGCACGTTCCGCGTCCACCATTCGCGATCTTCCACCGCGGCATCCATGAACTCGTCGCTCACGCGCACGCTCAGATTTTCGTTCTGATACATGACGGAGCCATAGGCATCGCCGTTGTAACTTCCGTCGTATCCTTGCTCGATCAGCGCCCACGCCTTCTTTTCTTCCTTCTGCTTTGCGTCGATGAATTCCTCGATGTCGGGGTGCCAGTCTTTGAGCGTATTCATCTTCGCCGCGCGCCGGGTCTTGCCGCCGCTTTTCACCACGTTTGCGACTTGATCGTAGACTTTCAGGAACGACAGCGGCCCGCTCGGTTTCCCGCCGCCGCTTAATTTTTCCCGCGTGCTCCGCAGCGAAGAAAGATCGCTCCCCGTTCCGCTGCCGTACTTAAAGAGCATCGCCTCGCTCATCGCCAGACGCATGATGTCTTCCATCGTGTCCTCCACGCTCTGGATGAAGCAGGCGCTGCCTTGCGGATACTCGTACTGCGTCGCCGCGCGCTCGGCCCGGCCGAGTTCGCGATTGTAATAATAATTCCCCAGCCCGGCGCCCCGGCCGACGCCGTATTGATGATGCAGGCCGACGTTGAACCAGACCGGCGAATTGAAAGCGCCGTGCTGGTTCACGCAAAGCCAGGTCAGCTCGTCGTAAAATGTTTCCGCCTCTTCCGCATTCGCGAAATATCCGTCGGCGATGCCCCAATCGGCGATGGTGCGCGTGACCCGATGCACGAGTTGGCGCACGGAAGTTTCACGGCCGCCCTTGTGCGGATCGGTCCCGTTGGCGATGTCGCCATAGAAATATTTTGAGACGGCGATTTTCGTCGCGAGGGCGCTCCAGCTCTTGGGCACCTCGATGTTTTCCTGCTTGAAAATCACTTTGCCGCTGTCGTCGGTGATTTCCGCCGTGCGCCGTTCCCAATCGATCTGGTCGAACGGGGCGACGTTCGCGTCGCTGAAGACGCGCCCGAAACGCAGGCCCTTGCTCTTCCTTGTGTTCCCGCGATTTTTGCTCCGAACGGACGATTTCCGCGGTCGATTGAGGGATGAAGGATGAATTCCGGGTTTGAGTTGGATCATGGCGGCAGGGCGGTTAAGGTTGGGAATAGAAGAGAATAATGGTGAACAGCCCAGCTAATAAGTTGTCAATTGCGGTTAACTGCAGCCAACAACAATTAGTAGCGGAACCGTTCCAGCGGGTCCACAACATGCAGTGCAAATCAGTTTGAGGGCAAGCCGAAAATTGTAACATTTTTTGCCGTTGACGTTGAGGGACTTGCCGACAAGCCCGCAGCCTTGGATCGATCAAAATCGCCGCCAACGAGGCCTAAGAGGTTATTTTTCCTCGAGCTGTCGCCGACGGTGGATGGCCCCTTGCATGGATTCCGATTCTCGCGCAAGCTCGAACGCTGTTGGAACAGCAAAGGAAGGGTGGCTGAGTCCGGTTGAAGGCACTCGACTCGAAATCGAGCGTGGGGTAAAACTCACCGTGGGTTCGAATCCCACCCCTTCCGCCAGCATCACCCGCTTTTGAATCCCCGAGCCTGGCAGCTATGGTGCGCTGCGAAACCGGGATGAGAACGCAGTTCGACTGGCGGGGCGCGTTACGCGCCAGGGTTTAAATTCCGCCTCTGCGGGATCACTCTCCAGAGCCAACGCGTAGCGTTGGATAATCCCACCCGACTGGCGGGGCGCGTTACGCGCCAGGGTTAAATTCCGCCTCTGCGGGATCACTCTCCAGAGCCAACGCGTAGCGTTGGATAATCCCACCCCCTTCGAGGGCGAAGAAATGATCTTGCTTCACACCGGCGATTTCGATAGCCCTTGCTGGAATCGCCCCCCTTTATGGCGGAAGCCGAAAAAAAAGACGAGAATCCGTCGATGCATCTCCACGAGGTGCTCGCGATGGAATTTCGCGCGCTCCATCATGAGCCGCCCCCTGGAACATCGGAACCGGTGCCGCTGGCGAAGGAAGCCGACGCCGAGAAAGCCAGGGAAGCAAAGCAAGCTCAGGAACAAAAGCAGCAAGAACATCTCCGAGCCATTTGGGCGGAGGTGCATGCGCTGCCAGAAAACAAGAAGCAAGCCGCGCTCTGCATCTCTGGTGGCGGAATTCGCAGCGCTACCTTCGCGCTCGGTGTGCTGCAGGGACTGGCGCGGTGCGGTCTGCTCGAAAAATTTCATTATCTTTCCACTGTCTCGGGCGGTGGCTACATCGGGGGCTGGCTGACCGCGTGGATTCAACGCGCCGACGGTGGCCTGGGCGAAGTTTCGGAAAATCTCGCGAAGCCGCGCCAGGACGCGCGCCCGAATCCCGAGCCGGTGGAAATGCAGAACCTCCGCAGCTACAGCAATTATTTGAGCCCCCGCCTCGGACTGCTTTCGGCCGACACCTGGACGCTCGTCGCCACTTATTTTCGCAACCTCTTGCTGAACTGGATCGTGCTCATCCCGCTGCTGGCCGCGGTCCTGACGATCCCATGGATCTATCTGGCGGTAATGCTGAAGGAACCGCCGCCTTACACTTCCATTCCGCTTTGGCTGGGCGCTGCCTTTCTGATTGTGGGCGTGGCTTACATGGGCATAGATCTCCCAGCCACCCGGAAGGATGGCAAAGGCAAGGAGCACGAGAGAAGCGAAAAGAGTTTTCTTTGGTTCTGCCTTTTGCCGCTGTTTCTGGGAGCCGTTTTCATGACGACTTACTGGGCGTGGTTTACCACCTACGGCGGCAAAACCCCGGAATGGCCATTTCTGCCGGGATTGAAAACAGTGCACACTTTGTCACCCTTTCTTTGGTTCGGCGTGGTGGTCCACGTGCTGGCCTGGGCGGTTTCCCTCCTGCGCATTCATGGCTTTCGCCCTCTCGAATTCCTGGCCGTGATCGCTTCCGGCGCGATCGGCGGCACCTTGCTCTGGGTCGCGGCGTTCAAGCTTTTCCCCCAACCCCTTAGTGTCGCGGAGCTTTATGGTTGCCTGGCGATTCCGCTCTTTATTGGGCTTTTTCTCATCGCGCTCGTTGCCTTCGCCGGCCTTTCCAGCCGCTGGACGGGTGATCCGGAACGCGAATGGTGGGCGCGTGCGAACGGCTGGCTCCTCATCCTGGCGGGGGCCTGGGCGGTGGGGAGCGGGCTGGTTATCTTCGGCCCGTGGGCGCTCAACTGGGCCATTTCCGCCATCACCGGTGCTATCGCGGGCTTCATCACGATCCTCGCTAGCCGCAGCAGCGCTATTCCCGCCAATGAAAAACAACATGGCAAACCTGGACTTCTCGCGCTGATTTTCTCCAAGGCGACAAGCTTTGCCGCGATAGTTTTCATCGCCGTGCTCGTGATCCTCATCATCAGAGCCACTACCTGGCTGGCAGGGGAGATCGCCCCCCAGCTCGGGGTGGTTTGGAATCTCGAGACGAAATCGAAAATCCTGGGCGAGACGGTCCACTATTTGAATATCATTTTCTACACCCCGTGGTGGCTTATTACCACGATCGCTCTCGGCCTGGCGTTCTTCGGCATCCTCATGGCCTGCGTCATTAATCCAAACCGATTCTCCCTTCACGCGATGTATCGGGACCGGTTGATCCGCGCTTATCTGGGGGCTTCGAACAGAAAGCGAGACCCCCATCCTTTCACTGGTTTCGACGAGAAGGATAATCCGCGAATGCACGGCTTGTGGCGGGAAGAAAAATTCCACCGCAAGCTCTTGCCGGTCGTCAATATCGCGCTCAACCTCGTTCACGGGAGCAAGCTTGCCTGGCAGGAACGAAAAGCCGCCAGCTTCACGGTTTCGCCTCTTCATTGCGGGTCGTACGCAGTCGGCTACCGCAAGACCGATGCGCCCCCGGGCCGGCGCTTTGGCAGCGACGAAGATGTTTCTCCCCCCGCCCAGGCCGCCGCGACGCCCGCCGAAAGTCTGCGCTATGGCGGCCAGGAGGGTATCTCGCTCGGGACGGCGATAGCTATTTCCGGCGCCGCGGCCAGTCCGAACATGGGTTACCATTCCTCCCCGCTGGTCACCTTTATCCTCACGCTCCTGAACGTTCGGCTCGGCGCGTGGCTGGGCAATCCAGGACCGGCCGGGCACGATACTTTTCAGCTTGGCTATCCGAAGTTTAGCGTCCGGCCGCTGATCGCGGAGGCCTTTGGCCTCACCGACGAGTCCAACCGATATGTTTATTTGTCGGACGGCGGGCACTTCGAGAATCTCGGACTTTATGAAATGGTCCTCCGGCGCTGCCATTTTATCGTGGTGAGTGATGCGGGGCAGGACCCGGCTTGTTCCTTCGCCGATCTCGGTGGCGCCGTGCGCAAGATCCGGATCGACCTCGGCATTCCGATCGAGTTCGGGCCGATGTCGATTTTCGCGCGGAGCGACGAGGAAGCACAAAATACGAAAGGCCGCTCCTGCGCGATAGGGAAGATCCGCTACTCGGTGGTCGATCAGCGCGAGGGTGGCCCCAAAGTCGATGATGGCGTCCTGATTTACATCAAACCCGCCTGTTATGGACAGGAACCGCGGGACATCTACGAATACTTCAAGAGCAACATCGCTTTCCCGCACGAGAGCACGGCCGACCAGTTTTTCAGCGAATCGCAATTCGAGAGCTATCGGATGCTCGGGGTTTACACCCTGAAAAATCTCTGGCCCGGAGAGGACCCGGATCCCGAGAAACCCCCTGATTTCAAGAGTTTTGCCGCCAAGATCGAAGAATACCTCGCCACGTCTGCTTCAGACGGATCGGAGAAAAACAATGCACTCAAAAATCCCAACCCTTGCCCTAGCGCATAAGAGCAGCGACGAACCTAAGCCTCTGCCCGCGGTGAAACGTATCCCCCGCGCACTCCCGCGAGCGTGCGCCCTGGTTCTGGCGCTTCTTTTCGTCGCCGGCTGCGACCGGTGGAAAGAGGAACCGATCGTGGAAGACGAAGCAAAACTTGCCGGCAAAAAGCCGTCGGATTTTCCGCAGATTACCGCGGACGTCTTCAAGCCGATGGACGGCGGTATCGAGCTTTCGCCCGAGGAAATCATGGGGCGCAATGCCTGGAATCTCTGGAGCGCCGGCAACGAGCATTTCTGGAATAACGTCGCGCAGGACAGCTTCGGGTTACTCGACGTCCTCAAGTCGCTCGATAACCGCAAATACAAGCGCGGCGAAAGATTCAAGACCCTCGGCCTGGTCAATCAACCCGGCTTTCAGGCCGCCACGAAGCCGGACGAATATGGGTTATGGCTGGATGAGCAGACGGAACCGGAACCGCCCGGGATTGACGAGAAAGTTTACGGCAAGCCGTCCGGCGTGCTCGGTTTCCGCCTCTTTCCGAATCCGGAATTCAACGACGAAGCGCGCAAGAAATGGAACGGCGACCGCTTCATGAACGACCCGAATTATTACAATGACAATAAGCTCGTCCGCCCCTACCGCGTCGGCGTCGCCTGCGGTTCGTGCCATATCGCGCCGCATCCCACCAACCCGCCGGCCGACCCGGAAAATCCCGCCTGGGCCAATCTCGCGTCGGCCATTGGCAATCAATATATCCGGGAAGGTAAAGTGTTTGGCCCTAATGTGACCAAGGGCGGCCTCTTCTATGAAATGCTCCGGACGCAACCGCCCGGCACCTCGGACACTTCGCGCATCGCGACCGACCACATCAACAACCCGAACGCGATCAATCCCATTTTTCTGCTCAAGGAGCGTGAGCGCATCGCCACGCCGGAAAAACTGGCCGGCGGCACCCTCGCTCTCCCACTCACGAAAGAAGACATGCCGGTCGCGCGTATTCTCAAGGATGGCGCTGACTCGATCGGCGTGCGCGGCGCCACCATCCGCGTCTTCGTGAACATCGGGATGTTTTCCGAATACTGGCTCACGCGGCACAATCGGATGCTCGGTTTGGTTCCGCAGAAACCGTTCGAAATCCCTTATGCGCGCGAACACTCGGTCTTTTGGATGGCGACTGAAGAGCGTATCGACCATATCGCAGCATTCTTTCGCCGGCTGGAGCCTTATCTTCTGGCGGACGCTCCCGGAGGTAAGGACCTGATCACCCGCGACGAAGCGGTCATGACTCGCGGCAAACAAGTCTTCGCGGAGAGCTGTGCCTCTTGTCACTCGAGCAAACAGCCGCCCGCTCCGATCGAACCGCATACCGCCGAAGGCAAGGCCTGGTTCCTCGCCGAAGTGATGAAGCCGGATTTTCTCAAGAATAATTTTCTCTCCAACGAGAAGCGTTATCCGGTCTCGGAGATCAAGACGAACTCCGCCCGCGCGCTTGGGACTAACGCGAAAGCCGGCCATGTGTGGGACAATTTTTCCTCGCAGACCTACAAGGAGCTTTCGCCGGTCAATGAACTCGAGTTCTACAACCCGTGGGATGAAACCAAGCCCACTAAGTTCAAACCGAAAGACCGAAACACCGGCCCGGGCTACTACCGGACCCCTTCTCTCATCAGCCTGTGGAGTTCAGCGCCCTTCTTTCATAACAACATGCTCGGCATCTTCACGGGCGATCCTTCGGTAGAGGGGCGGATGCGCGCCTTTAATGACGCCGCCGAGAAATTGCTCTGGCCGGACAAGCGGTTGGGCAAAGCCTCGATCTGGCGCACGGAAAACGAATGCGCTCTCCATGTCTCAAAGGAATTCGTCCCAAAGGCGCTCTGGCCCCTGGCGGACGACGAGGGCTACCTGAATATCGGCCAGATTCCCAAGGGCACGCCGATAAACCTGATCGCCAATCTTCAGCCCAAGCCGCTTGAGGCCGTTGAGCTGGGATTGAAGATCAAACGCGCCTTCCTCGCCATCAAAACTGGCAATCTCTCCGGGGAAGCGGCGACAGCCGAGCTGCGCAAGCTGGTTCCTGATTTGCTGGCTGCGAATAACGCTCCCGATTTCATCGAAGATAACGGACATTACTTCGGCACCGATCTGCCGGACAGCGACAAGCAAGCGCTGATTGAATTTCTCAAGACACTCTAACCCGATCGATCGAACTACTAACCCTCAACACCATGCCTACTACCATTAAAGACCCAAAGGAATTCCTGACCATGTCGGGAGAACAGCTAGACGAAATTTTCCGCAACAGCCCCGCCGGCGAAATCCCTCGCGGGGAAAGCGACGGCACGGCCATCGTGGCCTCCGGCACCAAGGTTTCGGATAACATCGCCCGGTTCGTGAATCACTTCGGCTGGCAAGGCAAGGTGTTCGATCCGGAAAGGGGCGAGCTGCGCAACAAGATCCTGCCTCTGGGACATAAGCTGATTGTGGCCAAGGTTTACAAGGACAAGAGCTGGTTCGACGGGAAGGAGTGCATCGTCCTCGATTACTCCAAGACCTCGCTGCTCGCGAAATGGATTCGCGATGAGATCCGCGAGGTCAGCCCCGGGATTTATCTTGGAATTGTCTATTGGGGCAAAAAGAAACTAATTCACTTCGCCCTTAAGTTCCCGGCTTCGGCCTAACCGATTGGTGCGGCCATGGCCGGCGTCCCTGAAACCGAGCCCAACAGCGAGAAGGCTGGCTCGGAAGCAGCCAGCCGGGGTCGCGCCTCATCCCCCGTGAATTCAAACGTCAGCCGTCCGATGCCGCGAGCCAATACCGGCTCGGCGTTTCTGAATTTTGTCAGCAACACGTTCATGTTTCTTTTGCAGTTCGAACGCCGGTTCGATCACTGGCTGCGGATTCCCTTCGATGCCGTCTTGCGCGATCCCGTCGCGCGCTTGGTCACGGCGTTGATCAATCGGAAGCGGCCTAACGAAGGCTTGAAGATCGCGGAAGAAAGGCTTCTGCCTGACGAAGAGGCCTTCCTCGATTCGATCATCTCCAGCTTTGAGAAGCAGATGCGCCTGCTCTGGAAGCCCGGGGGATTCGAGCGAGGCGGGAATACCAAAACACAGGGCATTGTGCGGGGAGAATTTATCGTCCACGACAATCTGCCCCCGGAGTTCCGCCATGGCATCTACGCCGAACCGCGGACCTACCGTGCCTGGGTCCGTTTTTCCGGCCCCGGTCCTTATATTACGCCGGACATCGACGATCCGGGTTTCATGAGCATCAGCATTAAACTCATGGGCGTGCCCGGGCCCAAGTTGATGGAGCAGGAGAAGTTCACGCTCGATATGTTCGGTGTTTCTACTCCGACCTTCGTGACGCCGGACACCAGGGCGAACGCACAGTTGCAACTCGAGAGTGTGAAGAACGCGCAGATTTACTACTTCTTGAACTTTCACCGGTCGCACGTCCTCGATCTCATCATGCAGTCGCTTTGGATCAAGACGCAGACCAGCCCGTTTGAAGCTCCCTATTTTAGTTGTGTCCCGTATCTGCTCGGAGAAGGCCAGGCGATGCAGTACTCGGTCTGGCCCAAATCAAAGAAAAGAACGCATATTCCCCGGCTTCCGTTACGGCCGCCGGACGATTATCTGCGCAACGCCATGGTGGCCGCGCTGGCGGCCGGGGAGGTCGAGTTCGATTTTCGGGTGCAACGGCAGACCGACCCGCACCTGATGCCCATCGAAAACAACGCCGTCCTCTGGCCCGAGAAGCTTTCGCCTCGCGTTTCAGTGGCCACGCTGCGCCTGCCGCGGCAGAAATTCGATTCCCCTGCCCAAATGGACTTCGCGAAGAAGCTCTCCTATAACCCCTGGCATACCATTGCTGCGCATCGCCCCCTGGGTAATCAAAGCCGGGCCCGGCGCCGCATGTACGAGACGCTTTGTAAACTGCGCCAGTCGATGAATGCCGTGCCTCATTACGAACCCAATGGAGACGAAGTCTTCGAGTGACGCGCCATGACTCCGCAGGCGAACTTCATGGTCCTGGCGGCAATCGATCCTGCGCACGAGGCGCAGTTACGTCAGCTGCTCGATTCCATGAACGATGCGCCCGGACAGGTGAACCCCGGCAACCCGCTGGTCCCGTTCGCTCAATTCGACGCGTTTCATTTCGCGCGCTTTGTCATTCTTAACGACGGCACCCTCAATGACGTTCGCGCTTACGGAGGTGAACCTGCGCCGGCCTATCCGCTTTATCTGGCGTTCCTGGGAGACATCGATGGCGACGCCGATCGCTTCCGCGATGAACTGGCCGCACGCGCCGGAGATGGTTTGCGGAGGATTTTCTCCTGTTGCGCGGGATTCACCGCCCAGACTGATCTCGTTAGGTGGATGAAAGAGCACGAAGCTCCGGCCATCGCGGCTTATGTAAACTGGCGGGGGCGAACCGCGCGCCAGATCCAGGAAGAGGCGGCCCTCAGGGATGCGCTGGAAAATCACCTCAAAACCAATGCCAGCGAGGTCAGGAAGCTGCCGGCTCGACAGGCCCACGCGAAGTTACGGCAATTCCTAAAGGCGGAGATGGCAGCGGGCCGGCTCAAGCTCACGCCGGAGGCTGCTACTCCCATCGATTGGTGGATCAGGAACGCGCTGCATTTGATCGGCGTTCCGCTCCTGGCCTTACTCTTGTTGCCCCTCCTTGTTCTGATCGCGCCGATTTATATCTTTTGTCTGCGCCGGCTTGAGAAGACCGATCCGGAACTCTGCTGGCGGGTCGACCAAGGCTACTCCGATGGTTTGTCCGTCGCGGAAGATCGCTACGTCACCAATCAGTTCGTAGCCATGGGGAGCGTGAAGCCGGGTCTCGTCCGGCGCATGACGTTGATCGGGGTGCTCAGCACCGTGGATTATGCCGCGCGGCACTTCGTCAGGCGCGGCCGTTTGGGACGCATCCGCACCATCCATTTCGCGCGCTGGGTCTTTCTCGATGGAAAGAAACGCATGGTTTTCTTCAGTAACTACGACGGCACAGTTGAGAGCTACATGGACGATTTCATTAACAAGACCGGCTTCGGTCTCAATGCCGTTTTCAGCGCGGGCATCGGTTACCCGCGAACCAACTGGCTGGTCCTGGATGGATGCGACGCCGAACAAAAATACAAGGACTTCCTGCGCCGCCACACTTTGCCGAGCCAGGTTTGGTACAAAGCTTATCCCGGGCTGACCGCGATCGATCTCGAAAGGAATTCGCGCATCCGAGGCGGCTTGGAATCAAGGTCGCTGAGCGAACAAGAAGCCTGCGAATGGGCGGCCCTTTTATGAAACAAAACGAACTCGATTATGCTGACATCCAAGGACTGGTCCGCTTTGGCTACGGAAAATTGAAGGGGGCCTCCTACGCGCTCCTGCGGGTCAGAGACGCGGCGGCCGCCCGCGCGTGGTTGCGCACAGCAGACATCACCAGTGCTGCGACCAGGAAACCTCCACCCTCCACCGCACTGCAAGTCGCCTTTACCGCGAAAGGCCTCCGCGCCCTCGAGGTGCCCGCTGCCGTCATCGAGGGCTTTTCGCCCGAGTTCCTCGCCGGGATGGCCGAACCAAACCGGGCCCGCCGCCTGGGGGATATCGGCAGCAACGCACCGTCGGAATGGCAATGGGGTTATGGCGACAGCGTGCCCGATTTGTTGGTGATGTTCTTCGCCGATCGGCGGCGCCTCGATGCCTTTATTCAAATCTCGAAGGGAAACAACTGGAACGAGGCATTCGAGGAACTGCGCTGGCAGGGGACGGCGGATCTCGATGCGGTCGAACCTTTCGGTTTTGTCGACGGCATCAGCCAACCGCAGATCGACTGGGAGCGGAAGCGCGACGTGACTCGCCCCCAAATTGATTACACCAATATCGTTGCTCTCGGAGAGTTTCTGCTCGGGTACCCCAATGAATACAACAAATACACCGATCGGCCCTTGATCGATCCCGATCCGGTCAGCAGAAGTTTGCTGAACGCCGAAGACGTGCCGGAGAAAAAAGATGTCGGTCGCAACGGGACCTATCTTGTTCTGCGCCAGTTGGAGCAGGACGTGCGGGGCTTCTGGCAATTCGTCAACCGGCAGACCGGTGGAAATGCGGGCGAGGCCGAGAAGCTGGCCGAGGCGTTCGTCGGGCGGACCAGAATGGGCAGCCCGTTGGTGCCCGGGCAGGAACAGCCGATTCCCGGCGTTGGACCTGACCCGGATGAGGTTCGCCTTAACCAATTCACTTTCGCTAAAGATCCAAAGGGCGCCCGCTGTCCCTTCGGCGCGCACGTTTTTCGCGCCAACCCGCGCAACGCCGATTTTCCCGGACGCCCGACCGGTCTCCAAAAACTCATTACCATGCTTGGCTTTGGTCCCAGGGGTTTCCGGGACGATCTCATGTCCCCCGTTCGCTTTCATCGCATCCTGCGGCGCGGCCGCGAGTACGGTCCCGAATTATTACCCGAGGATGCGGTCGCGCTGGCGCCCGCGGGCGATCCCGAACGCGGCCTGCAATTCCTCTGCCTTAACGCCAACATTTCGCGCCAGTTCGAGTTCCTCCAGAACGCGTGGATCAATACGAGCAAGTTTTCCGGATTGACCGAGGAGACCGATCCACTGCTGGGAAACCGGCAGCCGGTTCCTGGGTGTCCGGTGACCTCGGAATTTACCCGGCCACAAGAAAACGGAATCCCGCATCGCGTCTCGGGCTTGCCGCAGTTCGTCACCCTGCGTGGCGGCGCCTATTTCTTTCTCCCCAGCCTGCGCGCTTTGCGCTACTTCACCGAGAGTGGAAGCGGCCCGGAATAACTCAGTCTCCGGGTGACGCGCCATGACTCCACAGGCGAACTTCACGATCCTGGCGCCGATCGATCCAACGCGCAAGGCGGAGCTTCGCCTACTGCTCGATTCAATGAACGACGAACCCGGACGCGTGAACGCAACCAACCCGCTGATCCCTTTCGCGCAACTCGATACGCTTCATTTCGCGCGATTCGTCATCCTCGACGACGGGACGGTCGATGAGATTCGCGTTTACGGGGTACCTGCGCCCGCTTATCCGCTCTACCTCGCCTTCCTGGGAGATATCGATGGCGAAGTAGATGCCTTTTTCCACGAATTGGTCAGGCTCGCAACCAACGGACTGCGCTCGATTTTTTCTTGTTGCACGGGGTTCGGCGTCGGGACCGATCTCGTTATGTGGCTAAAGCAACACAATGCTCCGGCCAGTGCGGCCTACGTGAATTGGCGGGGACGGACTGTGCGTTGCATTCACGAAGAGGCGGCGTTGAAGCAAGCGCTAGATGCCTACCTCAAGGCCAATGCGCCTGCTCTCACCAGTCTCCCTCCGCGACAAATTCAGGCACAGCTACGGCAGTTCATCAATGCGGAAAAATCCTCCGGACGCCTCACATTGTCCGAGGAGAGAGCGACTCCGATTGGCTGGCGAATCAAGGACCTGCTGCACCTGATCGGTGTTCCACTCCTGGGCTTGTTGGCGTTGCCTTTGGTAATCCTGATCGCGCCGATCTATCTTATTTGCCTCCGGCGCCTGGAGAAAACCGAGCCGGAGCTCTGTTGGCGGGTGGACCAGGCCTACTCCAATCGGTTGTCGGACATGGAAGACCACTATGTCACTAATCAGTTCACGTTGGTGGGGAGCATAAAGCCAGTCCCGTTTCGGTTGTGGACCTTGATCGGCGTTCTGGCGGCGGTGGATTATGCCGCCCGGCACATCGTCAGGCGCGGTCGCCTGGGGCGCATCCGCACGATCCACTTCGCGCGTTGGGTTTTTCTCGACCGCAAAAAACGGATGGTGTTCTTCAGCAATTACGACGGCACGGTCGACAGCTACATGGACGATTTCATCAATAAAGCGGGCTTCGGCCTCAACGCCTTGTTCAGCAACGGAGTCGGCTATCTCAAGACCAATTGGCTTGTCCTAGATGGATGTCACGATGAGGAAAAATATCGGAATTTCCTGCGGCGCCACACTCTGGCGACGCAAGTCTGGTACAAAGCTTATCCTGGCGCGACCGCGATCGATCTGGAAAGGAACACGCGTGTCCGGCAGGGTTTGGACAAATCGTCGATGAGCGAAGAAGAGGCCAAAGAATGGGTGGCCCTTCTCTGAGCGGCAGCAAAGTCGATTTATACCCTACCATCTGGCTGGGACGCTTAAGCGGCTCTATTTCGTGATATTGATAATGGTCAGGATCTTGGTGCTGTGGGGCGTTGCGACAGATTACTGGCCAAAAATCATATGGCTCGTTCTTTCCCTCTGCGATCCCCGCAGTATGAGCGACGAGGATGGTGAATAGCGGTTGTAAGCGGCAGAACGCGGTTGGACTTTGCTTAATCTCAATATTGAATGGTTAGACTCGGCCCTGAACGGTACCGGTGGAGAGTAGTTCTTCGGCGCCGTTGCGGACGGATCAGACGAATCGCCACTTGTGCCGCACCGTGAACTCGAGTCTGCACCTTGGCAGTCTCGCGAAGGAGGCGACAGGCCGAGAATAAGCCTGCCGGAGCCGGGTTTGCGGCGCAAACTACTTTCATGAAGATAGGCTTCGAACGCTGGACATAATGGCGGGAAACAAAGTCGCATTCCTTATCGGGTCAGGCGTTTCGAGGCCATCGAAAGCGCCGATGGTGAACGAACTTTCTGAACTGATTTTCACGAAAAAGTGGTACTGCGGACCGAACCAAGTTTTTCATGAACTTCTGCCCGAGCATCACTTCTACTTCCCGAATACCTTAGGAGGAAATCCGCAAGAATTGATTCGCCGCTTGCGCGATCGAATTGTCGATCATATCCGAGCACGGGACGATCGAGAACCACACTATGAGGATTACTTTTCGTGCCTTCGGCAAATCGTTGATGACGAAGAGTCCGAGATAATCAATCCACTTCTTGAAGATTTCGTCTCTTCTTTCCGAAAAGAATGCGTCGACCTCTGGAAAGAGTTTCCTTCGCACATTACCCGCGAAACGGCAGCGGGATACGTTCAGAATCCTTTCGCCTCGCTAGTGGATAAAGCCTCCCTGTTAATTGAATGGGTTGTGCGGCATTCACTCGCCGAAGTCAAAGAGCCGCTCGGCTTTGAGCTTCTTCTGGAGGCGGCTCGACGCTTTGCTTCGATAGATATGTTCTCGCTAAACCACGACACACTTGTCGAAAAGTGTCTCAGGGCCGAAGGCATCGCTCTGACCGACGGATTCGGCGGAGTCGATGGTGATGCTCGTTTCTTTGATAGGTCTTGGGACGAAAGTTCGGTCCGCCTTTTCAAACTCCACGGGTCAATCAATTGGCATCGCCTTTATCTTAGATCTCGTGGCGCGAGGGCCTATGGGCGCCTCGTTGCCAATCGGGAGCAGCCGAAAGATTCACTTGGGATCCCAATCGGAATAATTGAGGAACTTCCCAGGTTCCTCACCGGAACGATTGGCAAGGAACAAGCGTACGGAACGGGCATTTTCGGCGACATATTTCACGAGTTCCGAACCCGTCTCGAGAGTTACCGGACCCTCATTTGCAGCGGATACGGATGGACGGACAAAGGCATCAATATTCGCGTGAACGACTGGCTGCTTAAAGATCGCCGAAACCGCGTCGTGATTCTCCACGACGAGCAAAAGGGCGATCGTTTAGAAGGGAAGAGGTTTTGGCATCACCGCTGGGAGCAGTATGCCCGAGAAGGAAAACTATTCGTCGTTCCCAGATGGTTTTGTGATTGTCAGCTTGCAGACATCAAATGCTTTTGTGATTGAAACAGCTTCGATTCGTTCTTCTAGTCCGAGTCTACGAGCCATTTGCGTACGACATTCCGCTTCCGTTGGACGTCCTCGCTCGACGCCCAGGATACGACGCGACCAAGAAAGATTGGCAGCCGCGAAAAGGAAAGCGGAGACCTGAATAGGGGGTCAAGAATGCCCAGCAATTCCTCGACTCGAAACCAAGCCATGTTAAAGACACGTTGGTTCAAATCCGATCCCGATGCGCATTCCTCTCCCTTCCCGCTCCCGTCCTCCGAATGCGGGGAAAGCGAACGAGGGAAAGCTCGCCGCAAACTTCGGATTCACCCCTTCCGAGCTGCGCGCGTTGCGCGCGCTCAAGACGCCGGCGGGAATCCAACGTTACCTCGACGAGATTCCTTATCACCTGGCTGGGACGGCCTGGTCCCCTCGCGTGGTGTTGCGCGAGAAAACGGCGCATTGCCTGGAAGGCGCGACCTTCGCCGCTGCCGCTCTGCGCGTGATCGGCTATTCGCCGCTCCTGCTCGATCTTGAAGCAGACCAGGACACCGACCACGTCCTGGCGGTCTTCAAGTCGCGCGGACATTGGGGGGCCATCGCCAAATCAAATTTTGCCGGCTGCCGCTATCGCGAGCCGGTCTACCGAACTCTGCGCGAACTGGCGCTGAGTTATTTTAATGTCTATTTCAATCTGCGCGGCGAACGCACGCTCCGGCGATATTCGCGGCCGGTAAACCTGGCGCAGTTCGATCATCGCCACTGGATGACCTCTGAGAAAAACATCTGGTTCATCGCGGAGCACCTCTGCGACGTTCCGCACACACCCTTGCTGAAACCCGGCCTGGAAAAACTCCTGACCCGCATCGATGCGCGCACGATGCGAAGCGAAATGGTGGGTCACCGCAGGAAGTAGCCGCCAGTTCACTGCTGCGTCATGAGTGCCCGAGCCGATCCCATCGCCGCCAGGTCACAGGCGGACCGCGTCTTCGGCCTCGATCTCCTCCGCGCCGCAGCCATCATGAGCGTGATCTGCGCGCACGGCTTTGTCGTCCTCTATCCGTACACGGGTAGTGCGCTCGGAGTTTTCGGACACGGCGGTTTCTACGGCGTCGAGCTGTTCTTTGTCCTGAGTGGCTTTCTGATCGGTCAGATTTTGATTCGACAAGGCGCTGCCCTTGGCCAGGCCGCCAACGTCGCCGTCTTCTACATCCGGCGCTGGTTCCGCACCCTGCCGCTTTTTTTTCTCTTTCTCGGAATCAACGTCTGGCTCGAAATCCAATTTCGAGAGCATCGTCTTGGCTGGTCCGAGATTCTTTCGCACGGTTTCTTCCTGCGAAACCTGACCGGGTTTCACATGTCGTTCTTTCCCGAGTCGTGGAGCCTCGCGGTCGAGGAATGGTTTTACCTGTTATTCCCAGCCGCGCTCTGGCTCGGCTTGAAAATATCGAAGCGTTTTGACGGCGTGTTCCTTTCCGCCGCGTTCGCGTTCTTCATTTTCTCGACCGTCGCGAGAATGTTTGCCGCGAACGATCCCGCGGCCACCTGGGCGGAAGCGCAGCGCATGGTCGTCATTTATCGTTTCGACGCGCTCATGCTCGGAATTCTCGCCGCCTGGATTTCGGTCCGTTTTCCGGAGCGCTGGCGGAAGCGGCAATTGCTCTGCGCCCTGGCCGGCGGCGCGCTCCTTCTCGCCATGTATGCGACCCTCTGGAAAATTGAGCACGGCCGCCTGGCGTTCGGCGACGACTCTTATTTCGCGCGCACTTTTCGATTCACGTTCGTTTCCCTAGGCTTCGGTTTGCTCCTGCCCTGGGCGTCCGGCTGGAAGCTGGCCAGGAAAAACGTCTGGAGCACCGCAGTCCGGCGCATCGCGCTTTGGTCGTACGGACTTTATCTCGTTCACCTGCCAGTTTCTCTGATCGTGACCCGAACGGTCTTTCGCGATTGGGAACGGTCGATCTTCCAGGCGATCTCTTCTTTCACGCTCCAAATTGGCGGAGCGGTCGTGCTGAGCGCGCTGCTCTACCGCTTCTTCGAGTCGCCCTGCACCCGTTTGCGCGAAAAGGCGGCTCCGGTCGTGGCGGGCCTCTTCCCCCGCCATTGAGCACCTGGTTCTTTTCATTGGCTGCCGTGGCTTGGAGCTTGCCAGCGGCACGCCCGATGCTAATACTCGGCTCTCGATGATTCGTGCGAATTGTCGGGAGCGCTTCACGGGCGCGGATTTCGACTTTGTCGTTCGCACCCTCGCCCGTTCGCGGACGGACCACGTTTCACTGGTCGAACTTCTCAGCGACGCGGACACGCGCGACTCCGTGCTCGATCATCCGAGGGTGGTGGACGCGATTCTCTCCCATGCCGGTCACCTTTGCATCTCGTCCCATTTCTATTTTTACGTGCTCGCACGGCACGTCTTGCGAGACGTGGGAATCACCGACCGCAAGCTGTGTGATTATGTCGCCTCGCTCCTCGAGACTTTTTCCCGGGTGAACGGTTTGCAAGCGCCGCACGTGAGTGACGACCACGGGCGCCAATACGTTTCCGATATGCTGATCGCGCTGACCCGCGCCACACCGGAACAAACGTTTCTGCTCCGGGCGCATGTCGGCAACTACTCGCTTTTTCTCAGCGGGATTTTTCATGAGAACACGCAACGCCGCAGTCTCCGAGGCGCACCCGATCTGGCCTTTTACGAGCAGATCGGCCGGACAAATTATCAGTTAGTGGCTTCGCACGCGACCGCGCGCCGGTGTGAGCTGAGCGATGTCTACGAGGAGCTGGCCGACCGTTTCCGGGAAGTGCGGCTCGCTCTCAACCGGCTCTCCGATCAGTTGCTCAACCTCGATGAAGAGGTGAACCCCACGCTCTTGGTGTGAACGAAACGCTCTTCAGCCAAATCCAGCGGCTCTTCGAACGGACCTACGCCCAGGTCGGCATCAATCTGGAGGATTGCCTGATCGATCGCGGCCGCTGCGCGCACCTCTCACGGCTGGCGGGCGCATCCGCGCGGGAGTTAAGCGAGCTGGCCCGCACGTTTCTGCGGCACGCCGATGATCAGCTCTACGTCGGGATCTACTATTCGCGCTGGTTGATCGAACAGCTCGAGCGCCACGATCCGCGCGCCGGGCTGAGCGACCGCAATATCCGCTCGCTCATCGCCTTTGTGGAGGAGATCAATCATGCGTTGCACGCCGCGTTGCAGTTCAAGACCGGACAGCGTGAGATCGCTTCGGAAGATTTCGCGCGCAACCTCGAGCTCCAGGCCCGCGTCGATACCTACCTCGTCCTGCTCCTTTTCGTCGCTTTTTTTCGGAAAACGCAAAAGGTCTCGCGCACCGACCGGCGCTGGCTCCGCTTTCACCTCTTCGCTGCGCAAAATCCCGGCGCGTTTCAGGCGGAGAACCTGCGCGGCCGTTATCTCGAGACCACGGAGCTGGCCGCGAGCTACACGAATTTTCTCGATACCCTTAATGGGATGCGGCGCCTCGATGAGATTCGCGCGTTCCGTTCGCTCGGTTACGGCGCAAAGAAACAGCGTATCCTCGCGCTGATGGACACATCTCCACGTCAGCAGGCGCGCATCCTGGCGCTGATGGACACGCCGAAGGCAAAGCAAAGCTGAGGAAGCGTTGTCATCCCGAGCCGCGCAGGCGGCGAGGGACCTCTCAGTCGCAGGAAGAATTACGCAGGTCCGCTTTCGCGCTCCACGATGATCGATGCGACGACACCCGTTGAATTTTCTTCGTCGCGTCATTTCCAATTTGTGAAACGAGCGTGCGTCCGCTACTAATCGAACGTGTTCAGTTTGACGATGCTCGGGAGCGGGAGCGCCGGAAACAGCGCGCTCGTGGCGACCGATCATTGCCGGTTGCTGATCGACGGCGGCTTGAGCGCGCGCCAGCTCGTCCTCCGCCTCGCCCAGTGCGGAATCACCCCGAACCAGCTCGACGGCGTCCTCCTCACCCACGAACACGGCGATCATGTCTGCGGCCTGGAAGTGCTCTGCCGGAAATATCATATTCCGATTTATTGCAACTCGCTCACGGCCGAAGCGATCCGTTGCGGACCATTATCCCGGCACCGGAACTGGCGGTTGTTCCGCACCGGCGCGGATTTTTCGATCTGCGATATTACGGTGCAAACGTTCCCCGTCCCGCACGATGCGGTCGATCCGGTCGGATACGCGTTTCACTCCGGCTCGAGCGCGCTCGGCTTCATTACCGACCTTGGTTACGCGACGAAAACGGTGGTCGAGCGCCTGCGGCAGGTCCACACGCTCGTGATCGAGACGAATCACGACGAAAAACTTTTGCAAAACGATCCGCATCGCCCCTGGCCCGTGAAGCAGCGCATCCAGTCGCGCCACGGTCATCTTTCAAACACCGCCGCCGCGACGGTGATCGAACAACTGCTTTCCGGGAAACTCGAGCGCGTTGTGCTCGGTCACCTCAGCCGGGATTGCAACACACCTGAACTCGCCGCCGGCGCGATCCGCGCCATGCTCGCGCAGCGCGGCCGGACCGAAATCGAAGTGCATTGCGCCGGGCAGACGGAGATCAGTCTCCGATTTCGGATCGGGGAAACGGTCGGGCGCGCCTTCCAGCCGACGTTCGACAGCGTTTTTTTCCAAACGTCACCGGTCACGCTGTAACATGATCATCCGCGACGCGGTGGAAGCTGATCTTCCGGCAATCGTCGAGATCTATAACGACGCCATTCGCGGGCGAATTTCCACGGCGCAACTGGATCCGGTCTCCGTCGAAGAACGGCTGCCGTGGTTTCGTGAGCATTCGCCCGCGTCCCATCCGCTCTGGGTGGCGGAGAGCGATGGCGCCATCGCCGGCTGGCTCAGTTTTCAGTCTTTCATTACGCGCTGCGCGTATCGCGGCACGGCGGAAATCAGTGTTTATGTCAGCCAGCAATCCAGGCGAGCCGGGGTGGCTCGTGCGCTGCTCGAAAAGGCCATCGCGCATTCGCCCAGCCTGGAAATCAACGCTTTGGTCGGCTGCATCTTTGGACATAACGAGCCGAGTCTGCGCCTTTTCGAGCGCCTGGGATTCGAACGCTGGGGTGTCCTCCCGCGCATCGCGCGCGTCGATGAGGTCGAACGCGACCTGGTGATGGTAGGCCGGCACGTCTGAATGCAGAGAGCTATTCTTCGTCGCCGACGACGAGATGAATCACACCCGCCGGATCGGAAATCCAGAAACCGTCGAAGTCTTCGCGCAATTGCTCCACTTCATCCCGGCGCGCCACACCGTTAATTTTCAAGTAGGACGCAGCCGCTTCCGTGTCGTTCGTTTCCAGCTCCAACCAGATGTCGGGATGACTCAAGTTCGGCACCCGATCGATCCAGAGCCGATTCGGACCGAATTGAAAAATGCAGCCGTCCGCTTCCTCTTCGATCAAGGGCAATCCAAGCGTGTCGCGGTAAAAAGCGAGCATTTGTTCGTAGGTATGGCTCGGGCATTTGATCGCGATGTTCGCGCCGCCGGAAAACTGAGGACCATTAACATTCGCGACCATAGTGAATTGCGGAGGTTGTCTCCCTTAAAGCTTCGCCAAAATCTTGCGCGCGACCGCCCTGGCTTTCTCCAGCGCCACTTTCTCGTCGTTGATCCCGCCGATGCCCACGGTGATAAACGCGTTGCCTTTCGCCACGTAAAGCATCAGCACTCGGGAGAGACTGCTCTCCGCGCCTTCGCACGTGAACGCCGCCTGGTCGCCCAAGCGAGACACCGATTTGATCCGGCTGTTTCCCGCGCTCAATTCCTCCAGTTGTTTCGCGGGCGCCAGTTGGCCCGGGCCGGCCTGACGCACCCGCAAGACCAGGGATCTGCCGGGATTCTGGCTGTAATAACTGCAGCGCGAGTAATAGCCGTCGGCCCCCTCCTCATTGCGCGGTTGCGGATCCTTCACGGTTTCGCCCAGCGCGGCCTCGGCGTCCTTCTTGGTGACGATCGCCGCGAGGTCGATCCGCTTTTCCGAAGCGCCCGAAAGGTTGGTTAGCGTGCAAACCAATACTGCAATAGCCGCCGAGGCGGTGACTCTGCCCATGGAATTTATCCGCCGGCAGACCCTTCCCCTCCCGGCTCTGTCATCGCGACCGGATCAAGCGCGCGCTCCAATTCCTCGACGGGAAGCACCTTCTTCGCGAGACAGATCTCCCGGACGGTCCGCCCCGTCGCGGCGCTTTCCTTGGCGATTTCCGCCGCGCGATCGTACCCGATTTTCGGCGCCAGACTAGTGACCATGGCCATGGAGAGCTCGACCAGCTCACGGCAACGCTCTTCGTTCGCCTCGATCCCCCGCACGCACTTCTCGCAGAACGCCTCGCAGGCGTTGGCCAGGAGGCGGATGCTCTCGAGAAGATTGTGCGCCATCACCGGCATCATCACGTTCAGCTCGAAATTTCCATTCGCGCCCGACCAGGTGACACAGCTGTCGTTTCCGATGACCTGAGCGCAAACCATCATGAGCGACTCGCACATGACCGGATTCACTTTTCCCGGCATGATCGAGCTGCCCGGTTGGGTCGCCGGCAATCGGATCTCCCCAATGCCGCAACGCGGACCGCTCCCCAGCCACCGAATGTCGTTGGCGATTTTGAAGAGGCTGACCGCGATCGTTTTCAGATGACCGCTCGCTTCCACGACGGCGTCTTTCGCCCCTTGCGCTTCGAAATGGTTTTGGGCCTCGCGAAATTTGATGCCGGTGCGCTGCTCGAGATGGCGCATCACTTTGCCGGGGAATTCCATGTGCCGGTTCAACCCGGTGCCGACCGCCGTGCCGCCCAGGGCGAGTTCCTCGAGGGCCGCGATGGCCTGCTTGGCCCGTTCGCGCGCATAGAAAATCTGCCACGCGTACCCGCTGAATTCCTGGCCGAGCCGGACCGGGGTCGCATCCATCAAATGGGTGCGGCCAATCTTGATAATCCCCCAGAATTCGTTCGCCTTGATGTCGAGCGCGCCGTGCAAGTTCTCGAGGACGGGAATGAGACAATTCTTGAGTTGTTCCGCCGCGCTGATGTGAATCGCCGATGGAATCACATCGTTGCTCGACTGCCCCATGTTGACGTGATCGTTCGGGTGAACCGGGTCCCGCGCGCCGATCGGTTTTCCCGCCAGCTGGCAGCAACGATTAGAAATCACCTCGTTAGCGTTCGTGTTCGTGCTCGTGCCGGAACCGGTCTGGAAAATGTCGAGCGGGAACTGATCGTCCAGTTTGCCTTCTACGACTTCTTCCGCCGCCTGAACGATGAACGCGCATCGATGGGAATCGAGCAGCCCTAAGTCGGCGTTCGCCTGCGCGGCGGCCCATTTTACCAGGCCCAGAGCGCGAATGAAGGGTCGCGAAAATCGATACCCGCTAATGGGAAAATTGAGGACCGCCCGTTGGGTGGAAGCGCCATAGAGCGCGGATTCCGGGACGGACATTTCGCCCATCGAATCCTTTTCGGTGCGGGTCGACCCGGCCGTCATGCCGAATGATTCGTGGAAAACTCCGCTGCTTGCCTGAGAGGACGCCGATGGCCGTTCCGCCGATGCACCTTGTGGAAGACCGTGATGAACATCGGTGGAATATTCTGCAGGAAATACTCCGAATCGGCGCGCTCGAAAAGCGTGGCGTGCTGGCGCAGCTCATTCGTGACCTGGTAGATAATGAAGTGGCCGCCGTCCGCCAGCGCTTCATAGGTTTTCTCCAGCAAAGCGCGCTTTTTCTTGATTTCGAGGATGCTGAACGGGATGCCGGAAAGGATGTAGTCGCAGTGCGGAATGCCGCGGCGCTCCAATTCTTCCGGCAGGCGCGCAGCATCGCCGTTAATGACGTGGACTCGTGGATCGCTCGCGAACTGACGCTGAAGATCGCGGGAAAAGGCGGCGTCCAGCTCGAAAAGGAGCAATTGGGAGCCGGGCGGCATGCGGCGGGCGATCTCCCTTGAGTGGACCCCTTCACCCGGGCCATACTCGGCGATCACGCGCGGTTCGCTAAAGTCCATCTTGCGGGCCACCCGCTTCACCAGGGCTTTGGAGCTCGGTATGATCGAAGCGATTTGAAAAGGGCGTTGTAGAAACCGCTTAAAGAAGAGAGCGCTCATCGAAGGGGGGAATAGTCGACCGCTGGCCCCTCCTTGTCCAGTCGGGAAGTGAGCTCCGGCGAGGGCCAAACCGGGCCGGTCGAGCGCATTACTGGGCGTCTGGGGTCAGAAACCGGGAAGTAAACATTGACACGGGCTATAAATTTTATAATGCTCCGTCAGCGAAAAGGCTTGCCCGTTTACGGGCAAGTTGGTGTTTTTCAGCCATGCACAACCTCTTAACGGTCAAGGAAACGGCCAAATATCTTCGAATCCCGTTGCCGACCGTCTACTATCTTGTGCAACGCGGGCAATTGCCTGCCATCCAGATCGGCGGCCGCTGGCGGATCAAGAAAGCGTCGCTCGATAAGGACATTTTGAAGGAAGACAAGTCCGGCCAGCCCACCGTGCTGGTGGTCGATGATGACGAAAGCCTCCAGAGCTTGTTCAAGATTTTCCTGAAGAAAATCGGGTTCAGCCGCGTGGTCGTTGGCACCGTCAAGGAGGCGATCGCCGCACTCGAGAAACAGAAATTCGATCTTCTCTTCCTCGATCTAAAATTGCCGGACGGCCCAGCGGACGACGTTTACGATGCAGCCAAGGATGCGGATCCGGAGTTGCCGATCGTCGTCATCACCGGTTATCCCGATAGCGAGATGCTCGACCGGATTTTGGCGAAAGGCCCGATCACGGTTTTAAAGAAGCCGCTGAAAGTGGAGCAGCTTCAGCAGACCGTCCGCATCCTCGGCCACAAAGACGCCGCGAAGCTGGCCGCCTAATCCCGCAAAGCGGGGTCACCGTGAACGGTGATCGGCGAATCGTGATTCGTTCCGTCGATCGCGAGATCAACAAATCACGTGACCCTTCCTTGACTGATCACGGATCACAATTCACTTATCACTTTCTTCCCACACGCGCGGTTAGCTCAGTGGTAGAGCACTACCTTGACACGGTAGGGGTCACAGGTTCGAACCCTGTATCGCGCACCACCCCGGTGATGGTTTCCAGCTGGATATCGAGCGGGGAGTTTTTCAGAACTCCCAGATTCTGCTCGACATGAGTACGGCGCCCGTTTGAGTTTGCGGCCAATGTCCGTCCGACCCTCCCGGGGTTTCCCACTGGCGCCTTTGCTTGCTGGCCTGGCTTTGCTGGCGGCGGCGGGATGTGAGCGGGCCCGCGAACGCGCCCACGTCCGGGAAGTCGCCGAACGCGTCAAAACCGAGTTTCTGCACGCCTGGAATAACTACGAACGTTATGCCTGGGGGCACGATGCGCTCAAACCGTTGAGCAAGACGTCACACGATTGGTATGGGCAATCGCTGCTGATGACGCCGGTCGACGCACTCGACACCCTCATCCTGATGAAGCTCGACGCCGAGGCAGACAAGGCGCGCGCGCTCATTACCAGCGATCTCTCCTTCGACCACGACATTTACGTCAAGAACTTCGAGATAACGATCCGGCTGCTGGGAGGATTGCTCTCCGGTTATCAGCTCACGGGCGACAAGCGTCTGTTGGCTCTGGCCGAAGACTTGGGCACCCGCCTTCTCCCGGCCTTCGACTCGCCCACCGGCCTTCCTTATGTGTTCGTCAATCTTCGGACCGGCCAGGTTCGAGATCCTGTGTCGAACCCTGCGGAAACCGGCACGCTCCTCCTCGAGTTCGGCACGCTCGGCAAGCTGACCGGCAAACCCGTCTTCTTCGAAAAGGCGAAGCGCGCCCTGGTCGAGACGTACCAGCGCCGGTCGCCGCTAGGCCTGGTCGGCGCGAGCATTAATGTCGAGACGGGCGCGTGGACGGACAACGACAGTCATATCAGCGGCGGGATCGATTCCTATTACGAATACCTTTGGAAATGCTGGCTCTTGTTTGGCGATAAAGACTGCCTGGAGATGTGGAACGCGAGCATTCCCGCCGTCCACAAATATCTGGCCGACGAAACCCGCGGCGAACTCTGGTACGGCCATGCGGATAGGTTGAGCGGGCAGCGCACGGATACGACCTATGGCGCGCTCGATGCCTTCTTCCCTGCCCTGCTGGCCATGGCGGGCGACGTTCCCCGCGCACGGCGCTTGCAAGCCTCCTCTTTCAAAATGTGGCAACTGCATGGGATCGAACCCGAAGTTATCGACTACAAGACGATGCAGGTGAAGGCGGTCACTTATCATCTGCGGCCGGAAATCGTGGAATCCACCTACTATCTTCACCACTGCACCGGCGATCCAGAGTATCGGCAGATGGGCGAAACGATCTTCAATGATTTCGTCAAGCATTGCCGCGCGGAAGCCGGTTATGCCTCGCTCGCCGACATGGTCACAAAAGAAAAGCGCGATGAGATGGAAAGTTTCGCCCTGGCCGAGACCTTCAAATACTTTTACCTGCTCTTCGCGCCGGCCGGCACTTTGGACTTCGACAAAGTTGTGTTCAACACCGAAGCGCACCCACTCCGCCGGACCTGGTAACTCAAATGACAATAGCCCAGCGTTGAAACGCTGGGCTATCGTCAACGGAAAGCACTAACCAGAT
>DASZDO010000080.1:0-163438 GCA_035941955.1 Chthoniobacterales bacterium | reverse complement strand
CTCGATACTTATGGCGCAACGAACCCGGCTGAATTCTTCGCCGTGGCGACCGAGGCGTTCTTCGAGCGTCCTCGCGCTTTGCGCGCCAGACATCCCGAACTTTACGCAGAACTGGGGAACTTTTTCCGCCAGGATCCGGCCCGCGATTTTGCGGGACCGCTGACCCTCGATTGAGGCGGGAGCGCTACCGGCGGAGGGGTTCGAACCCACACACTCTTGCGAGTACTGGATTTTGAGTCCAGCGCGTCTGCCAGTTCCGCCACGCCGGCTGGTGCCGCTACCGTTTCGCACTCCCCGGCGCGCGCGCAAGTCCAAATTACGGGCGACTTAGCGGCGCGAGGACGTGCTCCATTGGTAGGGCGAGACTCCGTCGAGCCGCTCTATTGGTAGGGCGAGACTCTGTCGAGCCGCTGGGTTAAAAGATTGCTCTCCGGCTCGACAAAGTCTCGCCCCGCCAAATTCAGACGGCCGCGAATTGAGTTGAAGGAGAGAGGGCTCGGCATGCTAGGCTCCGCTCCCAAGATGATGCGCTCATTTTGGCTCGCCCTTTCTCTTGCTCTTGTCATCAACGCGGCTGCGGAGGAGCCCGCAGTCCAATTGCTCCTGCCCTCCCAGCGGCTGCAACCAACGAGCACCTTCGAAGTGCGCTTCGCCGCGGAGATGGTTCGGCCGGAGCAACTCGGAAAATCAGCGGCGGACTCGCCCCTGGTTCTTGAGCCAAAACTTCAGGGACAGTTCGTCTGGCTGAGCACTCGAAGCGGATCGTTTGCGCCGTCGGCCACGCTGCCTTTGGGCGTGAAGGTCAAAATCTCCCTTCGCGCGGGCTTGAAGGACGCCAGTGGAAAACCGCTCGCGGCGGAACTCAACGAAACCGCGGAGACGCCCCCGATGCGCTTGAAAGGTTCGAGCGTGATGGGGTCGAGCGATTCCGATAATGCGACCGCCACGCCGCAATGCCTCCTTCTTTTCAATACCAACATCGAAGCGGCGGCCGCGGCGAAATTCATCTGGTGGGAGGATGCTGGCGGGAAGCGCGTCGAAGCGAAGGTGGAACAAGCGGACGGCGTCACGGACAAGACGCGCCGTTTCTATGCCTGGTCGAGCGACGATCGCTCGCTCGCCACCTGGTCCGAACTTGCCGCGGGCAAGGGGCCGCCGGACGAGCCGGACTACGAAGATGAGACAACGCTCGCCGTTCCGAAAAAGGTCGAGCCGCGCCGCAACGTTCTCTTTGTCAGCGCGACAAAGCCGTTGCCGCCCGGCGCGCATTGGCGGCTGGTGCTTGCGGAAGGTTTGCCCTCGGCTGAATGGAAGATTGGTTTGCCGGAGCGCAAAGAAGTGAAGCTCGGCGTGGTCCAGCCGTTCGTCCTGGAAAGCCTCGACGCCGAGACGAATCGAATTGCGGGCCGCCGCCTGATTCTGAGATTTTCCAAGTCACTCGCCTCCAAGGTCACGCCTGAGACGCTGACTCAATGGCTCGCCATTACACCGGTCATCAAAAATCTCCGTCCGGAGATCGAGGACCGGATGGTGACCGTGAAAGGCGATTTCGCCCTCGACACCTCCTACCAGGTTGAGGTGAAGGCCGGGCTGCCCGCGCGCGAACCATTTGCCCTCGCGCAAACGGTCTCGCGCACCCTCACTTTCGAGAAGATCGCGCCGCGACTTTATTTCGAGGACTTCGCCACCCACCAGTTTGCGGAGGGCACCCGGCGTTTTCGGCTTCTCTCGATCAACGTCCCGCGCATCCGTGTGACGGCGCACCTCTTCACCGGCGGACGAGTTCCCGCGGCGGTCAGCGCCTACGATCATTATCACGACCAGCCGCCCGGGGCTGCGCCCGACGAAACTTATTCGCGCGTCGAAGTGGAAAAACTCGGCGGCAAGATGATCTGGGAGCGCGAGCTTTCACCGGGCGGTGAGGCCGACAGCCAGGAAACGCTGCCGCTGGATTGGAATGAAATTCTCGGCGCGCAACGCACCGGGGCGGTTCTCCTCACCGCGGAGTCGATCGGTCCGGTCAACGCCGCGGGAAAACGCGCGGGGACGCAGGCGTTTGTCCAGTTGACCGATCTCGGCGCCGTTTGGAAACGCGATTCCACCGGGACGTTCCTCCATGTTTTTTCTCTCGCGACGGGCCGCAATCTTCCGGGAGTAAAGCTGCGATTGCTCGACAAGGCCGAGAAGCAACTGGCGCAAGCGGTCACGGATGCGTCGGGTAATGGGCGGCTGCCGAAACAGGAGGGCGAAGCCGAACCCCGCTGGATCCAGGCCATTCAGAATGACGATTCGCACCTGATCGCGATTTTCAACAGTGAGAGCGAGGTGCCGCTCTATCGGCTCGGGCTCCCTGAGGCGAGTCTCGGTGGTTACGATGGCGAGGAGCAGGAGAGCGAGGGCGAGGAGGTTTTCCTCTTCAGCGAACGCGGCGTTTATAAGCCGGGCGATACTCTGCACCTGAAAGGCCTTGCCCGCGTGCCTAACGACAAAGGCGCGCGCGTCGCCGCCGGAAAACGCCTCACCCTCACGGGCACCGACGCGCGCGACCGGGAGTTCTTCCGCAAGGAAATCACTCTCTCGGAATTCGGTTCGTTTACCGAAGACATTCCGCTCCCGCCGGGGACGCTCGGGAAATATCGGATCAGCGCCGAGAGCGTGGTGGAGGACGAGGGCTTCTCGGGAAAACTCGCTTTTCAAGTGCAGGAATACCGGCCGAATGCATTTGAAATTTCGATACCGCCCCCGCCGGCCGTCTCCGGGCCCACAGAGCTGGAGTTTCCGATCCAGGCAAAATATTTCATGGGCGCGCCGCTTTCGCGCGCCAAAGTCACTTGGTCCCTGGTGGCGCGAGACGAGGCTTTCAAGCCGGAAGGGCTCGAGACCTATGCCTTTTGCGATGGGATCGAAGATTATCGCCTGCTAAACGCGCTCGATCACACCTCGCAGTTCAACGCCCAAGGCACCGCTGACCTCGATCCCACTGGCGCCGCGACAGTCCGCACCCAGTTTCCGCTCAACCCGAAAGCCCCGCAGCCGCGCGCGGCCAAGTTGCTTTGCGAAATCACGGACCTCAACCAGCAAACGGTTTCGCAATCGGTCGATTTCGTTCGGCAAAGCTCGGACTATTACTTTGGGCTTCACCGTTTCGACGCGGTGTTGAAGGAAGGCGAACCGCTTCCGCTTGAATTGATCGCGGTGCGACCCGATGGCAAACCGCTGGCCGAGCCGGCGAAGGCGACTTTGCAGATCACGCGGATCGAATGGCAGACGAACCGGCTCGACGGCGCCGGGGATACGGCGGAATTCGAAAGCAAACCGGTGCTGCAAGTTCAGTGGGAAAAGGAAGTCACTCTTGCTCCGGGCCAGGGCCCCGACCGCAAACCGATCGCGGTGATGCCCGAACCGGTGGCGGCCGGCAAGCCCGGTGAGTATTTGGTTACCGCGACCGGCCGCGACGCGGCGGGGCATGAGATTCGGACGTGCATGAGCTTCGAGGTCGCGGGTCCGGGGTCGGCCACCTGGGACTACCGAAATTCGTATGCGATCGATGTCTCTTCGGACAAGGAGAGCTACGAGCCGGGCCAAACGGCGACATTGCTGGTCAAGACCCCGATCGCCGGCGAAGCGCTCGTTACCGTGGAACATGGGCACGTCGTTCGTTCCTTCGTCGCGCAACTCACGGGGAATGCGCCCTCCATCAAAGTGCCGATCGCGGAAGGCGACGCGCCGAATGTTTTTGTTTCGGTAATGATTTTGCGTGGCGCGAAGGAGAGTCCTCGAAAGATCAAAGCGCCGGAGTACCGGATCGGTTATTGCCAGCTCAAGGTCTCGCGGCCGCGGGAGAAATTGAGCGTGCAGGTCCGGACATCCGCGCCGGCGGTGAAGCCGGGGGACAAGATCGCGCTCGATGGCACGGTGCGCGACTTCGCCGGCAAACCAGTCGCGGACGCGGAGGTGACGCTTTATGCGGTGGATGAAGGCGTGCTGAGTCTCACCGCTTACAAAACTCCGGATGCGCTCACCTTCTTTAATCAACTGCGCCGCCTCGGGGTTATGACGAGCCTCAATTTGCCGACGATGTTGCGCGAGGACTCGGTCGAGTCCGATTTCGCAAACAAAGGGTATCTCATTGGCGATGGGAAAGGCGGCCCGGCTGCGCTTCCCGGGTTGCGGACGAATTTTATTGCGTGTGCTTACTGGAACGGCTCGTTGCGGACGAACGCCGCCGGGCAGGTGCGCGCGGAATTCCCCGCACCCGACAGCCTGACCCGTTATCGCGTGATCGCGATCGCGAGCACCAAGGCGAGTCAGATCGGCGCCGGCGAGTCCGCCTTTGAAATTAGCAAGCCGATCATGCTCGAGCCGGCCCTGCCGCGGTTTGGAAACGTGGGCGACAAGATCACTCTCCGCGCCGTCGTCCATAATAAAACGGACCTCGCGGGCGAAGCCGAGATCGAGATGCAGCTCGACGCGACGACCCGCGCCGGCGAATCCAAAAAGCGCGTAACGGTGGCCGCCCGGGGATCCGTCGCGGTCGATTTCCCAATTGAATTTGTCGCCGTCGGCCAGGCGAAATGGCGCTGGCAGGCCGCCTTTAAGGCCTCCGACGGCACGACCGAATTTCGCGATTCCGTGCAATCGGAACTGAAAGTCGGCTACCCGACCCCGCTGGTTCGTGAGGTCACCACAAAGCGGATCGAGCAAAATGAGGCTGAAATTGCGCGCATCGCCGATCCGCAAATTCTCGAGGGAAGCGGCGACGCGAAAATCAGCCTGGCGAACACGCGCACGATCGAGTTGCACGAAGCGATGAAGCAATTGCTGCATTACCCGTACGGCTGCGTCGAACAAACGACCTCCAGCCTTCTGCCCTGGCTGACGGTGCGCGATCTGCGCGCCACGTTTCCGGAGCTGGCCAAACCCGACCGGGAAGTCGCCAAAGCGGTGAATCACGGCATCGATCTGCTCTTGTCGATGCAAACCACCGGGGGCGGCCTGGGCTATTGGCCAAACGCGCGGGAGCCGATGCTTTGGGGGAGCGCGTACGGCGGCCTCGCTTTTACACTCGCCGGAAAGGCCGGGTTCAAGGTGCCGGAGGACAATGCGACCAGGCTTTTCAATTACATCAGCGCGCAGCTTCGTGGCACCGCGGAGGATGCCACGGGGTACGGACTCTCCGATCGGTGTCTCGCGGTTTACTCGCTTGCGCTCGCCGGAAAAGCCGAGCCGGCTTATCACGAACTCCTCTTCAAGAAACGGGACAAACTCAGCGCGGAAGATCGTGCTCTGGTCGCGCTCGCCGTCCTGGAGAGCCGCGGCCCCGCGAACATGGTCGACGAACTTTTGCGGATGCCGATCGACGAGAGCAAGTATGTCGAGCAATGGTTTGGCTCTCCGACGCGCGAGTATGCCTTAAACCTGTTCGCCTGGACGCGCCACCAGCCGCGCGCTCCGCGGGTGGATGAGCTGGCCACGGAACTTTTCACCCGGCGGTCGAATGGACATTGGGGGACGACGCAGGGCAACGCCTGGGCGATGCTGGCGCTCTCGTCTTATTTGCGCGCGGTGGAAAAAGGCGATCCGGCTTCGCGCGGAGAAATTCGCTGGAAAGCGGCGAAGCAACCGTTCGAGCTGAACAAGGCGCGTCCTCTCGCCAGCGCGGTATTTCCCATTGTGCCCCAGATTGGCAGCGCCCCGATCACCGTGAGCAAGACCGGCGGCCAGATTTTTTCAGAAGTCACGGTGGAAGCTCGTCCGCGTCTGGTCGAACAGCCACGGCAGGACCGCGGCTATGGGATCGCGCGAAAATATGCGCGGGTTGAAGACAGCGGAAAACTTTCGCCCGCGACCAACCTTCAGGTCGGCGATCGCGTTTTGGTCACGCTCGATCTGGAAGTGCGGCGACGGGCGACCTACGTCGTGATCGAAGATCCGCTGCCTTCGGTTTTCGAAGCGATCAATCCTGAATTCAAATCGCAGGAAGTAGCGGCAGGCGAGACGCTCGGGTCGAGCTGGATTAGCAGCCACCAGGAACTCCGCCAGGATCGCGCGGTGTTCTTCGCGGATCTGCTTCATCCGGGCCGATATTCGCTCCGCTATCTTGCCCGCGTGGTCGCGGCCGGCGATGCCCTCGCCCCTTCAGCAAAGATCCAGGAGATGTATCATCCCGAGCGTTTCGGTTCGACGGATACGCAGCAGATGAACGCGTCGCCGCTAAAATGAAATACAAGGCGGCCTTGCTCCTCGGAACGTCGGCCTCGCTGCTGATTGCGGGCCATCTCAGTCTCCGCCTCGTGCCGATTCCGCCGGCTTTGCAACGTTCGCCGGTGCTAAGCATCGCCCTGGTCGATCGGAACGGAATTCCTCTTCGGGAGAAACGGGTGGAGGAAAGATTCAGCCGGGAGACGCGCCTGGCGGAAGTTCCGCCGCACGTCATTGCCGCGTTGCTCGCCGCGGAAGACAAACGCTTTTGGACCCACCATGGAATCGACTGGCTGGCCACCGGCCGGGCCCTGCTCAATGGAGTTCAACGCGGGCGTTTTGTCTCGGGCGCGTCAACCATCACCCAGCAGCTCATCAAGATTTCCGAGCGCCGCCCGCGCACGGTTTGGACAAAAATTGTCGAAAGCATCCAGGCGGTCCGGC
Source organism: Chthoniobacterales bacterium (assembly GCA_035941955.1). Lineage (GTDB taxonomy): Bacteria > Verrucomicrobiota > Verrucomicrobiia > Chthoniobacterales > UBA10450 > AV80. Next base: position 156,793 of record DASZDO010000080.1, on the reverse strand, counting down.
TCGAGCAGGTCTGGAGCAAGGACCAAATCCTCGCCGCGTATGTAAACCGGCTCGATTTTGGCAACCTGAACGTCGGCCTGGCGGCGGCGGCGGATTACTACTTCGGCAAACCAGTGGGCGACTTGAGCGACGCGGAAGCTGCTTTTCTGGCCGGCCTGCCAAAGAACCCGAGGAAACTCAATCCGCATGCCGCGCCCGAGGCCGCTCGTGCCCGGCAGCAAACGGTCCTGCGGCGTATGCAAGAAAGCGGCGCCCTGGATCCAGCCCGCTTCGAGAGCGCACAGTTGGAGCCGCTGCGGGTGCGGCCGCCACGCAGACTTTTTCGCGCCGCGCATTTTGTCGATCTCGTCTTGCAACAACCCGCGGTTCTCGCGCCGCCGGTGATCAGGACAACGCTCGATCTCACCTTGAACGACGCTGTTTCCGCCGTCTTGCGCGAGCGCCTGGCGCAACTTCGCGAGCAGAATGTTCATAACGCGGCCGCGGTGGTGATCGATAACGCGAGCGGCGACGTGCTCGCTCTGGTCGGTTCTGAAAACTATTTCGCGCCCGGCGCCGGCCAGGTGAATGGCGCGTGGGCGAAGCGCTCAGCCGGTTCGACGCTGAAGCCGTTCACTTATCTGCTCGCGTTCGAAAATGGCGAAACGCCGGCCAGCATGGTGGCGGATGTGCGCACCAGTTTCCCCACGACAGATGGCTTCTATCGTCCGGAAAATTACAATCGCCGGTGCTACGGCCCGGTGCGTTACCGGACAGCGCTGGCGAGCTCGCTCAACATCTCGGCGGTGAAAGCGCTGCTCGCCGCCGGCGGCCCGAGCGCCTTGCACGAACGTCTCCGGGAGGTCGGCCTGACGAGCCTCGATCGCCCGCCGGAGATTTACGGCCTCGGGCTGACCCTGGGAAATTGCGAAGGACGTTTGCTCGAACTGACGAATGCCTACGCCTGCCTCGCCCGGCTCGGAGAGTTCCGCCCGTGGCGGCTGGTGGGGGACACTCCGACCTTCGCGCGTTCCATTTCACGGCGGGAATACGTCTGGCAGATTGCCGACATCCTGAGCGACAACGACGCGCGCACCCTTTCGTTCGGAATGAACTCGGCGTTGCGCTTCGATTACCCGGTTGCGTGCAAGACCGGCACGAGCACCGATTTCCGCGATAATTGGACGATCGGTTTTACGCCCGAGTTTACCGTCGGCGTCTGGGCCGGTAACTTCGACGGATCGCCCATGCGCGAAGTTTCCGGCGTGACGGGGGCCGGTCCGATTTTTCACGCCATCATGGATCATTTGCACTCGACGCGCGGAACGAGCTGGTATCGCACCCCGCCCGAGATCGTGGAACGCGCGATTCATCCGCTTACCGGCAAGTTGCTGGCGGCGGATGATTCGCGGGCGATCCGGGAAAAATTCCTCGCGGAGCGCTTGCCGCCTGACGAATCACAGCATGACTACGATCAAGACGGCAAAGTCCTGCTGGGACCGGAGTACGCGCAATGGTCTCAAAGTGGCGAAAATGGATTGGCCGATCGCGTGACGCTGGCCACAGATTCGCCCTTGCGCATCATCTCGCCGCTTCCCGGAAGCACTTATGTGGTCGATCCCGACATTCCTTCGAGCCGCTCGATTCCGCTGGCCGTGACCGGCGCGAGGCGGGTGAGTTGGAAAAGTGAATCGTTGAACTGCGTCGACGAGCACGGGCGACAGATGGCCCGCGCGAGCGAAGGCGAACATCGCCTCATCGTGACCGATCTCGACAGCGGCCGGCATGCGGAGACCTGGATCCGCGTTCGCTCGCTGTAGCGGGCGGCCGCGTAGACCGCCGCTACAGAGGAGAAGTGGCTCCTTCGAAAGCCTGCAAACCGCGCGGCGGCCCTAAGATTTCGCGGAGAACGATCGCGCTGCGCAAACTTCGCACCGAAGCAAGATCGGGAATGAAATCTCGTTGCCTGGCGGCCGCACGCCGGCCTTCGCGGGACAAATCTTCCAGCGATTCCACGTTCAGGTCGTGCACTTCGAAGATCGCCTCTTTGGCAACCGCCGGCTGGAAGATGCGCTTTTCGACTGGGCGGGGCGCGGCCTCTTCAATGAGAACCGGCTCGGTCCAGATGGGTGGTGGCAACGGAGGTGGAACCGTCGTCAGCGGAGGAAGGCGATGCAGAGTGGGCTGGGGGAGGATGGTCCGCTTCGGCGGTTCGCGCTTCGGCGTCACCTTTGGTGGCGGGGCTGAAGTGGCCGGCTGACCGAGCGCCTCAAGAAAACGGCGAATGCGTTCCTCTTCCGTTCGGGTCTCGCCACTCGGTGGAATCGGCTCACCGGGGGTCGCGGGCCTTTCCGGATCCTTCCCGGCTTCAGATTTTTGGTAAAGCCAGCGCAACACCGCCGCCGCCACGATGAGGAGGAGGATGATGGGGTTGTCGAACATGGTGAGTGGTGGTTGGAGCGTTGAAGGGTTGGAGCGTTGGAGCGTTGAAGCGGTTCACGCTTGTAACGCTGCAACGCTTCAACGCATTACACGCTTACGTCGCCCCCTCCGTCCGCGGTTTATCGCCGCCGGCGATTGACTCGCGCATTGAAGTATCCGCCTGCACATTTTTCATCCGCACGTAATCCATGATGCCGAGATTGCCGGAGCGAAACGCGTCCGCCATCGCTTGCGGGACCAGGGCCTCGGCCTCGACGACCTTCGCGCGCATCTCCTGGGTTCGGGCGCGCATCTCCTGCTCGACCGCGACAGCCGCGGCGCGCCGCACCTCGGCTTTGGCTTGCGCGACGCGTTTGTCGGCTTCGGCCTGCTCGGTTTGAAGTTTCGCGCCGATGTTTTCGCCGACATCCACATCGGCGATGTCGATCGATAAAATTTCGAAGGCCGTCCCGCTGTCGAGGCCTTTAGCCAGGACCGTTTTTGAAATGCGATCCGGATTTTCCAGCACGTCTTTGTAGGAAGCGGCCGTGCCGATCGAGCTGACGATTCCTTCACCGACGCGCGCGATGATCGTTTCTTCCGTGGCGCCGCCGACGAACCGGTCGAGGTGCGAGCGCACGGTGACGCGCGCCTTGACCTTCACCCCGATGCCATCCTGCGCTACCCCATCGATGGTGGTGCGTCCCATGTTTGCACTGGGCGCGTCGATGACCTTCGGGTTGATGCTGGTGCGGACGGCCTCGAGGACTGTTTTGCCGGTGCCTTTGGTGGCGAGATCGATCGCGCAGGCCCGGTTAAAATCGAGCGAAATGCCGGCTTTGTCCGCGGCGATGAGGGCCAGGATGACGTGGCCGACGTCGCCGCCGGCGAGATAATGGGCTTCGAGCGGGTCGCTCGGGATATCGATGCCGGCTTTGACCGCGGTGATCCGGTTGTCGACGATCATTCCGACCGGCACTTTGCGCAGACTCATGCCGAACATCTTGAACAAGCCCACCGGCGCATTTGCGAGCCGCGCGCGCAGCCAAAAATTGAAAAACCTGAAAATAAGAATGCAAAGAAGGAAGGCGAACAGCGCAAGGACTGCCAAGCCGACCAGATAAAGCGACGACGATTCCATGGCGTGACGTTAATGGAGGCGGCTCGGTGCGGAAAGGGTAAATCGGTTCCTCCCTCCTTGGGTGGAATTGTGCGTTCCGCGCGGTGACATGACTGCGGCGGAGCCGCGCAGAGAGTCGGATCCTCGTTCCCAAGTTGCACTTGGGAATGGAACGCACTTGTCTTCGAAGCTGTGCTTCGAGTTTAGGCGCGCACGCTGTTGTGCCGCCGGTCGGCAGTGCAACTGCCGTGACAGAAGCATTCCCAAGTGCAACTTGGGAACGAGGAATGTGCAACTTGGGAACGAGGAAGAGGGTGCTGCCAGCAGAGGCTCAAGGAACGAGCAATCGCCAAGCCGGTGTTAAGCGCGTCGCCTGCCCACTGCTTATTTCGGCAAGATGTACGTCACTTCCAGCGGCTTTGGATTTTTCTGGAGGGGGCGGGCGTTCTCGCCGAGCGCGGCAAGTTTTGCCACGTCCGACGCGAGGATTTCCCGCGCCGCGCCGATGACATACCAGGTCACGCCCTGCGTGCACGGCGGCGTGGTCAGCGAGCCGATGTAGGTGTAGTAACCGCTCACGTTCTCTGGCAGGAGCCCGGCGAAGTCGACCCGATGAGTGGCTTCGCTGCAGGCTTTCGTTGGCAGGTTCGCGAACACCGGCGCCAGAGCCGGATATGGCCTGAGGCCGCGGGTTAGCATCACGCCGATGACCGCGTAGTCGCTGCCTCCCTTTAGCTGGTGAACGATATGCACCTCGGCCACCGCCTGGACGCCGGGAACGCGATGTTCGCCCGGGAGGTGGAAGTGAAAGTAGCGAAGCTTGTATTCCTTTGCGCCGATCGTGATCCCGCCGGCGTCCTCCTCGGTAGGCACGACCATGATGTCGTGGCCGGTGTTGCGGATGGCGGCGTCGCCGGGTTTGTAGGCGACTTTGATCGCGTCGCCAGCCCTCCTTGTCTGCGTCGTCACATCGATGGGTGACTGCATCGTGGCGCCGCACTCGTTATTCTCGATGGGGAGATTCGGCCACTGTGCCGGACCGGAATAGCCGCAGTAGGAATAGCGCGGCGGGCAGGGCTCCGCGAGATCGTGGGCAAATGCCGCGGCAGCGAACAATGAGAGGAGGAATGAAGGGAGGACTCGCATGGGACGAGACTGACCGCGGCGATGGGAATTGGCAATTCATTTCCAACACCCGCGGAAAGCGTAATCGCGGGGCGCCCGATCCACCTAGCCGAACTCCAGATAGAACGCGGTCAATGGTAGAATGCGGGCAATCGGCAAGCCGTTTTGCAAGGTTTCACCTACGCAGGTGCCTATTTCCAGGGCGCCGGCAGTTGCGAGGCGATCGATGAATTGGAGCGGCGTCTCCGGCCGATTCAGATCAAGATCCAGGAACTCCATCGCACCTGGCGAAAGCATCACGCGCACATCGTGCAATGCCTCTGCGGGATGCAGGTTCGCGACAATCAGGAAGCGTTGCCCGGTCAATCGATCGTAGCGGAGAAATCCATATAACCAGTGGCCGCTGGCTTGCTCGCCCGGCAAACGCCCGAATCTGGGATTGCCGTGGTTCGCGGGATTGAGCGGGAAGAATTCGCCGTCTCGAAAAGCCGGTTCTCCAATCAGGTTGATCAGCCGGCCGTAAAAAGCTCGCAGCGCTTTTTGCTCGGAGGACAAGCGCCCGCCATCATAACGATGCCCGTTCACCCACTTCGCCAGTTCGGGCATCGACCAGTAGTCGAAGATGCTGGTGCGCGCGTCGTCACCCCCGAATCCCTCCGCGCCCGCGGCCGGTTCGCCGACTTCCTGGCCGTTGTGGAGCATGATGGCGCCTCGCGACATGCCATACAAAATCGCGCAAACCGGCCGGCCTACCTCCATGCCCACGCTTCCCCATTCCGAATGCGCCGCCAGCCGGACCTCATCGTGGTTTTCCGCGTAGCGCACCGAATTCTGACAGATGAAAGGATCGGCGATCTCGCGGTCGATATCGTTGGCCCAACCGGAACCGTCGTAGATTCTCTTTAGCGCACGGTAAACCGGCGCATCGTAAACGGCGTCGAAGCCGGCGTTCAACAAATCGAAGAGCACGTTTCCCTTGCCGTAGTTGAGGCCCGCGATCACGGGATCGCTTCCCGGCACTTTGCTCGGGTCGTCATCGTAGGCTTCGCCCATGAAGAAAACGTCCGGATTGCGCCGGCGCGCCTGCGCGATCGCCCACGACCAGAATTCGGGAGGAACCATGTGCGACATGTCGCAACGAAATCCGTCGACGCCCATCGATTGCCAGTGCTCGACGACCTGATCCATTTTTTTCCAGGTGTCCGGGATGGGTTTGTCCGGCGCCCAGGCATTTGGATATTCGCGGACGGATTTGGCTGGATCGGTGAAATCGAAGCCGTAGTTCAGTTTCACCGTCTCATACCAATCATTCAGGTGCGGCGTCCAACTCACGACGTTGTTGCCGGTAACGCGCCCGAGAGTTTTTTCTCCTTCGAAAAGTCCATCGCACTTTGCGCCGGGAAGCTGGCAGGTCGGGCTCACCGGCACGCCATCTTTGTATGTCGGCAACCGGAGAGGCGGACCGTTCCCATCCGGGGTCAGGTAGAAAAAATTGTTCTGCGGATCGAAAAATCTGGTCACGTCATCCCCCGCACCGTCACCGCCGCAACTGCCGAAGTTGCAGTCCGGCTTGACGGAGGAATCACAACTTCGCGCCACGTGATTCGGGACAAGATCGATGATCGCTTTCAGATTGTGCGCATGGAGCCGTTTGAGCAGTTGTTCGAATTCCTTCAAACGATTGGCGGGTTCCCGCGCGTAATCCGGGCAGACGTCGAAGTAGTCCTTGATCGCATAAGGACTGCCGGCGAGCCCCTTTAACAGGTCGGTATCGTCCGCGGGCCGGCCGAATTCTGAATAATCGGTCGCCGTCGCCTGCTGCAAAACACCGGTCAGCCAGATGTGGGTGAATCCCATTTCCTGGATTGAGCGAAGCGCTGCTTCATTGATGTCCCCGAACCGGCCGGCGCCATTTTCCGCGAGGGTTCCGTTTTGTTTGCGCGTTTCATTGGTATTGCCGAACAGCCTGACGAACAGTTGGTAGATGCGGACCCGTGCTTGCGCCGTGCTCGAGCGGCCACGCAGAGTCAAAATCGAGGCAGGCTCTTTCGCCGCGCGCCTTACGACCTCGCTCGGACTGACGGGCCGCAAATGCAACTCGTGGTAGTGCGGAATGTATTTGTCGCCGATCCCTGAATCGACCGTGCGATCCGAGCATCCCCAAAACCAACCCCATCCGTCATTTGCGTTCGGATCTTTCGCGTAGATGACGAAGTCTACGTTCGGCAGTTCGTCCAGTGGCGGACACGGCAACCGAAAAACCAGTTCATCATTCTCCCACGCGACCTTAAACGCTTCGGTTTTCTCTCGTTCGCTCCATCGCCACCGCTCCCATCGACGGAGGAAACGGGTTATCCCGTTCGGCCTGGATTCAGCCGAGAGAAACAAGTCGCACTTGAAGGGCAGAAAGACAGTCGAGCCTTCGGCATGCTGAGCGAAGGGGAGGACCGCCGCGCCGATTTCCTGGTGCGTGCCGAGCGCGACGTAAATATTTAACGCATTCTCGCGGGGCGCCGGAGGACGGTAGCGAAAGACAAGCTCGCGCTCAGAGATCGCGGCCGAGATTGAGACGCCATCCGAACCGGCAATTGTCTGTGGGCCTCGGGTCAATTTCGACATTCCTCAGTGGATAAAATACCTGAACCGGAGGGAAACGCGGCGGAAGTGAAACGGCCGTCCCGCTCGCGCTCGCTCGTGCTCCCGATCATGATCGATCAAAAAAACGGCACGACCCTTAGCGCTGAGCTGACCTACGCGGTAAGCTGCCGAAGACACCTTAAATGTTGAACGGCTCCGCGGGGACACGGAGGTCGTCCGGCGAGCCCGCCTCGGGCTGGCCAATCGCCACGGCGTAGAGCGGCGCCTCCTCTTCCCCGTCCAGTTGCAGTAGACTCAACAGATCGACGTCAAAAAACCCGCCGAGATTTAGCGAACCCAAACCCAAGGCCGTCGCAGTTAGATTCGCATTTTGCGCGGCATGACCCGCTTCGAAGAGCAGGTAGCGGTAGCCGCGATCTTCGTACTTCCAAAGCGAACGATCGAAAACGGCCGTGAGCACCAGAACGAATCCGCTTTGCGCCACATAAGGCTGCCCCATAAATAACTCTGAAAGCAGATGCATCGGCATGCGTCCCGGGCGGATTCGTTCAAGTAAATGGCCCAGGGCATTGTAGTGATAGATTCCGCCGGGGAGACCGGAGACGTGGAGGACGATCGCGTAGAGTTCCAGGGGGTAGAGCCCTCCGCCGGAGGGCACCGGCCGGGTGACCATTTCCATACCTGCGAATGGGGCGATTCCCAAATTTCCGTAGGCTGAGAAGAGGATAGTAGCCATGGCTTCGAGGGAAACGCTTTCGGCCGTAAACCGGCGACAGGAATAGCGCCGGCGAATCGCGTCGCTGAGTCCGGTGCCTAATTCCGCTGGCGGCGGCAGAGTCGACGCGGGGGCGTCGGCCATTTCCTTGAAAGGAGGCGTCTCGTGCCGATTTTCATCCAGTCGCAGCGTGTTATAGGGCCAACGGCTGCTGTTGCGATGAAAAGTCCAGGCTATCGGGGTTTTTGTTCGGAACATGTCAGCTTTATGCTATCGGGTGAGGGTCCGGATTCAAACTCCCAACCACCGCGGGCTCGTCCCGCAGACCGAGATCGAAAGGCAGGCGATGGAGTCGCTCGCCCCCTTTACGCATCTCGAAATAGCCAAAGTCGATCGGTTGGAAACCTGGAATGAGGGCGCGGGCCGTGAAAAGGCCAAGGCGTTTCATGTCGTGGGGCGTGAGGTTATAGTAGATCAATTCGTGTCCTCTTTGGCCAAGGTGATCGGTCAACCAGGCAAGGTGGTGTGCCTCGGCCTGAGCCGGCCAAACGGATTGAGTGACCGGCGTATCCCACAGGAAATCCAATTTGCCCAGCGCGCCCGGGTGGGCATAGAGGAGATCGTGATCGTCGAGTTCTTTCACGAGGGTTGGATCGGCGAACAGCTGCAGCATTCGCCCGTGATCTTCCGGCGTTCGCAGCCGACGCCGGAGAGCCGGCCGGATCTGGCCGACTTCAAGAAAGGCTTTCCAAGCGGCCGCTGCCGGATCGGGATCGGCACCCAGGCCCGCCACAGCGGCGGGAAGTTGCTCGCTGTCCTCCGTCATCCCCACGGCCAAAAAAACCGCCACGTCGAGATCCGTTGGCATCTGAAAAAGGCCAACCCGAATTCGGCGTCGCCGATAGGTTTCGACCAGACACCGGAAGGCCGGGTCGGGATGGGTGGCCGGTTCCCAGCGGGCGGCTACGAGCCGGTGCATCCAGCCGAGCAGGAAAGCGTCGCGTTCCACGACTTCCAGAGCACCGCGGTAGATGGCGTCCGACAGTGTGCCGCCGGTGGCAACGCCGTTTGAATTAACACCGAACAAGTGCTCGTGTGGTGCGCGCGCCACGTAACTGAGGAACACGGCCATGGCGGGAACCCAAACCGGCGCATCGTGCAGAAGAGAGCGCGCCGCCACCCAACCTAGTTCGGATTCTTCTGCATAGGGCGCATAGTCGACCTGCGCGTATTGCTCCGGGCGATACAGCACCAACGCTCGTGGATCGATGGCGCGGCCAGGGAGATCCCCGTGGCGTGAAAAGGTAAGTTCCTCTGGCCACCAGAAGAGGCTCGAGTAACGCTCGACGGCCTCGCCCAAGGCGCCTTCGCGGGCGCGCGCGACAGTAAAGCCCTTGCCCGAGGCGCTGTTTTTGAGCTGCTCATCTTTCTCTTGATAGCGGTGGTTCCCCAAGACCGACTGCACCACATATGGTTGCGGCGGTTCGCTCGAATCTGGAACGAAGAGTTTCAATTCCTTCACGATGCCGAAGCGCGGACTCACCAGCGCCGGGATGAGTGAAAGAAGGTCGCGGCGGGCAGTGCCCGCGCCATTCAGTTCTGCCAGACTGGGATGTTGACGCGGGAGTAGTTTTTTTTTTGGGAACAGACTGGACAGCCCGGTTGTTCCAGTACGACGTGCCTTTTCAGGCTCAGTTCGAAGGGATCGTACTCCGCAATTGCACCGAGTAAGGCGGGTTGCTGGTTCAAGATGATAAACTTGAGCGATTCCGCTACCAGCAGGGACGCCATGGTGGAGACCGCCGCCGGGAGAAATTCGCGGCAATCGTGTCGCGGGGACTTTAGTTGATCGAGGAACTGCTCACACGCCATCGCCTCCCCGTAGTTTTCCGCCGCCGCTACCGCCCGCATTCGGCTGCACATGTAGCACGCCGTCATGCCTGGGACGACGAAGGGGCCGGCCAGGACCTGCAATCCTCCCAGTTCGCAAAAGACCGCGGGAATTCCGAGGGCGTGGGAAGCGCGGTTGACCCAGTGATTTCCAGAACTGAAACCCTGGTCCCAGCATGCGATCAGCAAGTCGTGGCCGCGAGCGAGTTCCGCGGTGGCTTCGCGGGCCAACTTATTGCCGCCCGACAAATTGATTTTGGCTTCAGGATGGCGGCCTCGCAGCCGGGTTGCCAGCAGTTCCTCGCGGGAGGTTGATTCCACCAATTCGTCTGGAAGAAAATCCAGTGGTGTAGCCGCAAAAGAGTCAACCAAAGTTAAGTTGCGAAACCCGGACGAGAGCAGCATTTCGGCCACGGTGGCTCCAGGCCGCTCCAAGCCAAACACGGCGATTCGCGCCGCGATCAAGCGCCGATCGATTTCCCCGTCCGCCATCCCCAGGGCGCGGAGCAGATTATGCCGCGGATTGGGCTGAGCCGATGGAAACGCCTCCGCACTCCGCTCGAACAGCCCGGAGTCCACGAGTTGATCAAAGTTTTCCAGCAGCGTTTCGGTCGGAAGGTCAAGACGCCTTGCGATTTCTGAAACGGTCAGTTGGCCGTCCAGCGCAGGCAAAATTCGACTTTGGAGGGTTTGGGCAAACCCGCCCTCCATTCGAATGGAAACAGTGTCAGTTTTGAGCAGCAGCCCGTCTTCGACCAGCGGAACAACGATTGCGGTCGCCTTAAGGCGGTAATACATGCCGCCCGGTCAAAAACCGATGTCGGAGAATCCGCCGCTCAAGCCTCCGCCCGTGCCGGGTCCGCAGTTGCATTCGTTGATGCACCGGATGCACCGGATGCACCGCAAACAACGAAAGCAGGTCACAGGTGGGATGCAGAGGCGCATGCAGTCATTAGGGCCGCAAAATTCCGGGTCCAGGGAATCGCGGACCTTCATATAGGTTTTCATTTCTTCGGCGCTGATGTCGGCGCTCTTGCGCGTTTCCGCCAGCTTGCCGATCGCGTCTTCTAACTTGCTTAGCCGCATTTCGAGCGAACGGGGATCATTTTGGTCTGCCATAGGATTTTAGTGTTAGGGGTTTAAACGACCATAAAGTAAAGGCTGGACGCGAAAGGAAAGTCAATACTGAAAATGCGGCAGTGGCCCCCTCAGGACGGATCTTACGGACCTTGGTCATTGCGTTGGCTCGGTGCTGGCAATCGGGATGGGGTATTGTTCGTTCCAAAAATAAACCGTGACTTCGGTCTCCGTCCGCGCGGCCACGCGCAGACGTTTGCCGCGCTCCAAAGTTTTCACTTCACGGCCTTTGGCGTCTCGCAAGGTAGTTTCCGCCGTGAGACGCACGAACTCGGGCGGCGACGGCGGTGTCGGTGTGACTTCGATCAGCCCCGATATGGGCGGCGGCGTTGGAGGCGATGCGGGCGCGGGTTCCGGTTTAGGCATCGCATCGTACTTGGAAAGGAGGGCCGGAATCCCCTTGGAATGCGGTTCGCCGATCGCGAGTAAAAGGTCGCTATCCTTAAGACCCAACTCCTGTTCCCGCTTCCGGATGTCCAGGCAGGTCTCTCGCGCGAACGCCGCCGCGTTTTGCGTGTCGCTAGCGGAGTTCTTCCCGTGCCCCTGATCGGAGCGCATCAAGGCGTCGAGACAAACTAACTCTGCCAGTCGAGCTCCGAGCATGAATCCAGGCGAATCCTTGCTCACTACGGGTGCCGACGAGCGGCGCCGCAGGCGAGAAGAGAGAATGCCGAACCGCAGGTCGGGATGTTCCCTAGCGAAATTGCTGATGTCGTCAAATCCGCGGGAAATTTCCGCGGCCACCGTCGCCTTTTCCTGGCCGGGCACGTCGGGCGGCGACTCCGCCGCAATCGCGGCCGTCGTTAAGAGACAAACCAGTGCAGTGACAACGGGCTTACGTTTATCGGCTGATAAGAAGGTGCGCGCCATAGGGGTAGATAAAGGGGCGAACCCGCAACTGCAAGAGCCCTGACTGCTCGGAGAGTCCGTCTCTTATTGGTGCTCGGGGGGGGACTTGAACCCCCATGCCTTGCGGCATACGCCCCTCAAACGTACGTGTCTGCCATTTCACCACCCGAGCGTGTGGAGATTGAAATGGTAAATCGTTGATGGTGCCTCGCAAGCTCTTGTTTACCTCTCTTTCGTGCTCGTGCTCGTGCTCGTGCTCGTAATCGGAAGAGGAAGCGGATCGATCACGAGCATGAGCAGGAGCACGATTACGAAGGAAGGAAGAGATTGATTCCCCGAGGCGTGTCCGCAAAGTGTGGAATGCAGCCGGTGGCGGAGGCGGGAACAGGGCTCTCCAGGCGATCCTCACGAAAAGTCCCGTCGCCGGCGACCTCGCAAGTCAACCTTGAATCCATTCGGCAAACCTGACAGAAGATCACCTGACATGAAAAAAATCGTTTTCCTTTTTCTTATCTCAGCGATCGCGTTTGGCGGCTGCGACATGTTCAAGTCCAAGAAAGACAAGAAGGACGCGGCAGTAAAAAAACGCGCGAAAGCCGAGCTGCGGGATGAGAATACGGACGTCGATTTTCAGGCTTTCGTCGGGCGGCTAAAAAAGGCGGTGGCGGCGCACGACGCCAACACCCTGGCTTCGATGATGACGACGGATTTTGGATACAGCCTCAATCCGGAGAAATCCGGCGATGGGGTTTTCCTCTATTGGGATGAAAACGGGCTCTGGACTGAACTCGACGCCATCCTGACGGAGCGTTTCGCGAAGAAAGGCGAGTTTTGGGTCGCGCCGCCGCAGTTCGCCGATGAGTCGCTTAACTACACCGGATACCGGGTGGGCCTTCGCCGCATCGGCGGAAGCTGGAAGTTCGTTTATTTCGTCAATGGCTGAGAAGAAAACCGGATTGCGGAGACCGGATTGCGGAAAGAAAGTGTGACGGACAGCGTTGGCCCTGACCCGCCTTTTCTCGGTTTGCCGCATCGCCCGCCGTTTGTTTTCGTGCGCGAGCTGGTCAAGTGCGAGCCTGGTGTTTTCGCGGAAGCGGTTACCTCGTTCGCCGCGGACGATCCGATCTTCGCGGGACATTTTCCGGGTAATCCGCTCGTTCCGGGTGTCATCCTGACGGAAGCGCTCGCGCAAACGGCGGGGATCGCGGCCGCGGCGCCCGTCCATTCCGAGGGCACAAAGCCCATGTTTCTTCTTTCCGCGATCCGGAGCATGAAATTTTTTCGGGCCGTCCGCCCCGGGGAGCGGATAGATCTGCGTGCCGAAAGGTTGGCGCACGTGGGCGACTTGGTGCAATTTAAGGTCGAAGCCAGCGTAAGCGGTGTGCAGGTTGCGGAAGGCCAGCTCGTCTTGAGCGCGGCGGTGAATTCCGGGACCGGCGAATAACTTCTCATTTCTCAAAATCGTGCAAAGCCCAGAGCGAAGACACCGGCCGCAGTTTGCCGTCATCATACCTGCTTGCGACGAAGAGGAGAGTATCGGACGCGTCCTCGATGAGCTTTCCCTCGCGATCGATCCTGAAAAATTCGTGATCGTGGTCGGCGTTAACGGATCGTCGGACAGGACGGCGGAGGTGGTGCGGGCACGCGGCGTCCTGGTGGCTGAGACGAGCGAGCGCGGGTACGGCTACGGATGTCAAAAAGCAATTGATCTGGTGTCATCGGCCTTTCCGTCATTGCGTGCTTATATCTTTTTCGCGGGTGACGGCGCGAGCGACCCGCAGGACCTGCGCAAGCTCGTCGCCGCGTATGAGCAGGGTTACGCCTTCGTGCTCGGGGCGCGGACCGGCCAGTGGAGCAACTGGCCGGTGATGCGATTCTCGCATGTGGTCGCAAATTTCGCGCTGGCCCTCTGGTGCGGGGTCCTGACCAGCCGCTGGTTCAAGGATCTCGCGCCGGTTCGCCTGATCGAGGTCGAATTATTCGAAGCGATCGCGCCCCAGGAAAAGACCTTCGGCTGGACGATCGAAGCTCAGGTGGCCGCGGCCAGATTGGGCGCCGCGATTTGCGAAGTGCCGGCCACCGAACGGCCCCGCCTGGCCGGGAAGCAAAAAGTATCGGGCGTGACGTGGCGGCGAACTTTTGCGATCGGATGCCGCATTTTGGCCGCGGGCGTCCGGGCGCGCTTGCGTTTTCGGCGGGGGGCGAATGTCGACTTTGCCCGGCCGGAGAAGGAATTTGTGGCGCAGCCGCAACGCGGGTCGTAACGCGCCTTTAAGGGTGCGGTTTTCAAAGCCAAGGAGCGGCGGTTTGAAACCGCCGACCCAACAAAACGGCGGTTTCAAACCGCCGCTCCTTGGCCTTGTTCTCCGGCGCGCCGGGTGCGGCTGTTGCGCAATCGCTGCCGTGCTAGTCTCCTCCCCCTTACGGCCTGCGAGCTTTCGCCGGGCCCAGAGAACTCGCCGGGCCCAGAGAACTCGCGGGGCTCAGAGAACTAACAGGGCCCAGAGAGCTCGCAGGAGTCGGAGTACTCGCAGCGCTCGGAGTGATCGCAGGGCTGGGAGCGATCGCTGGGCTTGGAGTGACCGGGGGACTCGCGGGCACCGGGACGAGGTCTCGCGGGGATTCGAGGTCATAGATCGCTCCCCAGGCGCCGGTGGCAACCAACTTTGATTCCTGTTCCCAAGGGCGCTTGCTCTGCGCGTAATTAGCCTTCTCCTCCCGGCCCCAGAACATATAACGCGTGCGCAATTGGCGCGCCTTTTCCTTCCAATCCGGCGCCCCGAGCATGAGCGCCGACAGCTTCGCGGCCTCTTCGCCATACTGGAAACCCTGGGTCCAGACATGGCCCGGGTATCCCAGGACGACTTTCCGTCCCTGGAGCAGAACAGGATGATTGTAGACCGGGAAGGCGGCAAACCGAGCTTCCACCGGCAATTGACGAACGGCGACACCTACCGCGTCCAATTCGGCACGGTTGGCCAGACCAAAGCCGGTGCGACCCGCGGCCAGCCCGCCAAAGAGAGTGACAAAACCCGAACCGAAAAGCACCACGCAAACGACGGCCCGGATGGGGAAAATCCACCGCGAGACCAACTCGCTCCAGAGGAAAGGGAGCACGATGAGGTAGGCCCAGATGATCAGCTTGATGTTGTCCCATTCCCACGGCGCGGTCTTGACCAGGCAGGCGAAGAGAAAGAGCGCCACCGCCGGGATGACAAAGGCCAGGGGAGTGGTAATGGGGAACTTCTGCTTCCAATCGCGCTGGAGCAGGATAGTAAGCGGCAAAACCAGCACCGCCAGCGCGATGGGCGGGATGACCGCCAGGGTGACAAACAGGGAGAAACCTAACGAGAAATGAGCGAACAGGCTGGCTAAGGCAACGATCACCACGGCGAGCGCCCCCAGAAAGGCAATGAGGTAGATCCTTACCGGGGCTTCCTCGTCTCGTTTTTTCCACGCCCGCACGCCAATCAGCGCCAGTAACGCGATGATCAACGGAATGGTGATTCCGAAGTTGATCAACCAGAACTGGAGGAAGTGTTTTATCGTTCCCCAGAGCCCGGTCACTGGGACAACGGCCGCCGCTGCTCCCGGACTGGCAAAGGCGGCGAGAGGACGGGCAAAATCGCCGTTGTTCTGCACCCAGCCGGGATTCCACTGCATAACGGTTCCCGCATGAAAGTGATCGGTGACCAGCCAGACGAAAAAGGTCGCAGGCAGGAAGGCCGCGCCGGCCAGCCAGGCCAGTTGCTTGCGGGCGCGGGCATTTGGCAACAGGAAAAGAAAGAGAAACCCGAGAACCACGCTGAGGGCCATGAAGGTATGAACGTGGAAGAGCGGGATGGTGGCGTAGAGCGAGAGCTCCAGCCAAAACGGAAGGGGAGGCCGTGCCGGCGTAGTCGTGCCCGCCGTCTCGGCCGGCGGGAAAAATTTCGCGCGCCAATGGTAAAGGAGAAGAAGGCCGACGGGCAGGGCGTAGAGGAGGCCGCGCTGTGTGACCAGCATCGCCAGAGCCAGGCTTTTCCAGCCGATAAACGGAACGCCCTGATAATCCAGCCACTGATAGGCCTTATAGAACTGAAAGCCGGCCAACCCGCCATTGAAGAGGAAACCGGCGATGGTGAACGTGCCGCCCCAGCGGAAGAGCGCGAAGCAAAGTGCGGCAGATGCCAGCAAGCCGGTCCAGACCAAGCCGCGAATCACGTCCATCCCGACGCAGACCAGCAGGGCATTGAACAGGTCTATCCCAGCGGGATATCTGAGCTTGCTGAAGACGTAAATGGGGTTATCCGGCCAGAGAGCTACGCCGCTGGCAAAGTTGTTTATGTAAGCAAGGTGGAGCGACAGGTCCCCGAGATTGTTGGGGGACTGGATCTTTAGTTCGTTGCCGTCAACGAACAAAACGTTGCAGAAGGAGCGAATGGCAAAGATGGCGAAAACCGCGACTACCAGCCAAAGCCAGATCGAGCGATATTTCCGCGAGGGATGCGCAGTTTCAGCGGCCTCCGCCTCGCGGCGATCGCGGCGGCGGGTGAGCTTGAATTCCGGCTTTGAGGCGGAGCGTGCGGCATGCGTTGGCTTGGGCCGCGAGCGCCCGGAATCGGTTACCCAGTAGGCCAGCAGCGCGGCGGCCAAGCCAAGCGCGATTGCGGCGGCTGCGATTGTCTTGCTCAAGCCGTGGCCTGCCATCCCCAGAAGGAGACCGCAAACCGTCGACACATTAACGAAAGTCAGTCCCGCCGACAGCCACTTCATATCGGCGGGTTATCCTCGAACCGGGTCATGGAGTAGCTGGCTTTCCAGTGAACTCCGGCGTACGGCCCGGGTAAAAGCCTTGGAAGACCTTGGCGTTTAGATAAAGCTTGGAAGTGTCCTGATAAGGGCGAATGGTCAAGGGCTCCGTGTAATAGGAGCCGGTGAGCTTGCGTTCGACGTCTTGAATCTTGTTCTCCTGCACAATCAAAAAATCACCGTCAACCTTGTCCGGCATGTTGCCCGCTTCGTAGTAGCCGACCCTGGTAAAATCGCCCAGAATCCACGGGAACGGGTAGGTGCTGCCCCGGATCAAGTGACCTACGAGCTGATAGTTAGTGGGGTCCTGTTTGGCGAGAGTCAGCAAGGGGCGGGTCAGCTTGTAGATGTCGTTGTAGGTCTGGACGTAGACATAGGGCTCCTCAAAGGAGCTGCAACGGAAGAAATTCAACCGAATGCTGGTAATAAGCGACGCCCAAAGGACAAGGCCCAGACTGATATTGGCAGCCAAACGATACTTTAGGGGAACAACGAGGAGGATGGCGCCAAACACAAAGAAAAGCGGCCAGATAAAGGCGATGATGCACCACGGGGTCTTATAGTTGACGATGCTGTAGGCTGCCAGCGTCCCGACACCGTAGACCGCGAGATAACGCAAGCTAATATTCTTAATAAACGGGGCATAGAGAGAGAAGAGCAGCGCCAGGAGGACTGCGATCTCGTACCTCAGGATCAGCTCGAGCCAGTATTTCCATGGCTTTTCGTGCCCGTTGCCATTGTGACCGGTCTTAAACCAGGTCTCGAAGGTTAAATAGAGACCTTTTACTCCCGGCCAGTTGAAGAACGTTCCCGAATAAAAGAAAACGATCGCCGCGACCGCGACGAGGAAGACAAGGGCAAGATCGAGGTAGGTCCAGATTTGCTTGGCCGGCTTGTTGTTGGGCACGCGATTCAGGAGATGAGACATCCAGGTGACGAGTGCCGCGACGGCGGCGCAGCCGACGTGGATGATGTAGGTCTCCTTGGTCAGAATCATGCCGGCAAATCCCATCCCCAGGCACCAGAGATAATTCGCGGTGCCGCGCCGCCACAATCCCAGCAGACCCAGGATGAAGAGCATCGAGAAAAATTGCAGCCAGATTTCGTGAATCGAATAACGCCCGTAGAAAACAAATCCGGGTGAGACAGCCATCGCGAGCGCGGCCAGCCGGCTGATGTTGCGCCCGACGAACGGTTCGAATTTGAGCGTCAGGAAAACGCAAATCGTGCTGATCAACACCACGGGCAGGCGCAACGCCCAGATGTTTCGGCCCAGTAACGTCTCCGAGAGGAAGAGGACGTAGAAATGGAGCGGGCCGTGATAATTCGTCGGGTCGTATCGGTAAAAGCCGTTTTTGACCATTTGATCGACGAACCAGCCGTTGATCCCCTCGTCGAAGTGGGGCGGCTTCATCCCGAGCAGGAAGAGGCGCAAAAAGGCGGCGACCGCGAGGATGGCCCAGGGCACCCAATCGATTTCCGCAGCGCGCGCTTTCAGATCGGCCAGGCGTTCGCCCCACGTGGGAGAAACTGCTAGCGCGCTCTCCACTCCGCTGCTAGGACTCGCTTCCATGCGCATACTCGTGACCGGTGGCTGTGGATTCATCGGGAGCAACTTTATTCGGTATATTTTGCAACATTACAAGCCTGCTTCGGTGAGCAACGTCGACGTCCTCACCTACGCCGGGAATCTCGCGAATCTGGACGGCGTAGCCGAGGAACATGGCGAGCGTTACGAATTTTTCAAAGCAGATATTGCAAATGCCGACCAGATGGACGCGCTCATGACCGAGCACTCCTTTTACGCTGTGGTGAACTTCGCCGCGGAGTCGCACGTCGATCGCAGCATCAATTCCCCCCAAAATTTCATCCATACGAACGTGGTCGGGACGACTGTGCTCCTCGATTCCGCGCGGCGGCATGGCGTGCAGCGTTTCATCCAGGTCTCGACGGACGAAGTCTATGGCTCCCTGGGCGAGACCGGCAGGTTTACGGAACAATCCCCTCTGGAGCCGAGCTCGCCCTATTCGGCGAGCAAAGCCGGCGCCGATCTGGTGGCGCTGGCCTGTTACAAGACGTTCGGCCAGGAAGTGATCGTGACGCGCTGCTCGAACAACTACGGGCCCTACCAGTTTCCCGAGAAATTGATCCCGCTCATGATCATCAACGCGATGCGCGATCAGCCGCTCCCGGTTTATGGCGACGGCATGAATGTGCGCGATTGGATCCATGTGGAGGACCATTGCGCGGCGATCGTGGCCGCGCTTTTCGAGGGAAAACCGGGAAGCGTTTATAATTTCGGCGGGGACAGCGAGATGCCGAATCTGGAGACGGTGAAACTGATTCTGCGGAAGCTCGGCAAACCGGAGAGCTTGATTTCGTTCGTGACCGACCGGCTCGGGCACGACCGGCGTTACGCGATCGATTCCTCGTTCGCGCAGCGCGAGTTGAAGTGGAAACCGCTCCACAATTTCAAGGAAGGCCTCGAAACGACGATCGATTGGTACGCGAACAATCAAGGCTGGTGGGAACCGCTCCTCGAGCGCACCGGGCGCCACTGATCAACCAGGAGCCATCGATCCATCCATGACCGCCAGGAATTCCGAATCGCGAGGCGTCGCGAAGCTGACCCAAGACCAAAGGACAGGACGATTTCGCCAATGGGTGAAGGTGGCGTCGCTGCCATTGCTGCTTCTAATATTTGCGGCGGTGGCGCGGGGACAATCCGCCCTGGACGGTTTCGACCCGGGCGCGAACGGGCCGATTCACGCTGTAGTCGTTCAGCCGGACGGCAAGATTCTCATCGGGGGCGCTTTTTCGTCGCTGGCGCCGAACGGTGGACCGACCGTCACGCGCAACCATATCGCCCGGCTGAACCCGGACGGCACGCTTGATGCCGGCTTTGATCCGAATGCGAGCCATGGTGTCTTTGCCCTTGCGCTGCAAGCGGATGGTAAAATTCTGGCCGGCGGCAATTTTTTCGAAATCGGCGGGCAGTTCCGCTTTTCCTTCGCACGGCTCGATCCCGTCACGGGGCTGGCTGATTCGTTCGACCCTCACGTTGGAGCAATTCTGGTCCACGCCATCGCCGTCCAGGCGGATGGCAAGATTTTGGTTGGAGGCGAAATGACCAGCAGCGGCGGTGAAAAGCGCAACGGCATCGCGCGGATCGATCCCGTGACCGGCCAGACGGATTCTTTCAATCCAAACGCAGATGGCATGGTGCTTTCAATTGTGGTTCAGCCGGATGGCAAGATTTTGACGGGCGGAACTTTCGACACGATTGGCGGGCAGACCCGCAACGCCCTGGCGCGGCTCGATCCCACGACCGGTTCAGCGGATTCATTCAATCCGAACGCCAGAAATAACTGCTGCACCGGAAGTGTGAAGGCCATTGCGGTGCAAGCGGACGGCAAGATTTTAGCTGGGGGTAATTTCACCACCATTGGCGGGCAGGCGCGTAATAACATAGCCCGGCTCGATGGCATCACGGGCCTGGCGGATTCGTTCGATCCGAACGCGAGTTTTTTTGTCGAGACGATCGCGCTGCAGACGGATGGCAAGGTCCTGGTCGGCGGCTATTTTCACGGAGCAAATAGCATCGGCGGACAAACGCGGAACTACATCGCCCGGCTCGACCCCGTCAGCGGCCAGGCCGACTCGTTCGATCCGAACGCAGAGGATATTGTCGAATCGATTGCAGTCCAGGCCGACGGGAAAATCCTGGTGGGAGGCGGTTTCACGGCGCTCGCGCCAAACGGGGGAGCGGCGGTGGCGCGCAACAACATTGCCCGGCTGGAGACCGACGGCAGGCTCGACCAGACGCTGAATCCCAGCACGGACGGCGACACGATTATCGCCACGGCCGTGCAGCCGGACGGCAAGATTCTAATCGGCGGCGACTTCCACACCATCCTGGGCGTGGAGCGTAACGGCATTGCTCGATTAAATGCGGATGGCACGCTCGACACGGCTTTCAACCCGAACGCGAACCATCTCGTCGAGTCAATCGCGTTGCAGGCGGATGGCAAGATTCTAGTGGGCGGTCCGTTCACCACCATTGGCGGGCAGGCCCGCAGCTGCATTGCCCGCCTCGATGCCACGACCGGGCTGGCTGATTCGTTTAACCCGAATGCGAACATCGAAGTCTTTTCGATCGCCGTTCAGGCGGACGGCAAGATTTTGGCCGGCGGCGGTTTCACCAGCATCGGCGGACAGACGCGCATCCGGATGGCCCGGCTCGATCCGACGACCGGCCTGGCGGATTCGTTCGACCCGAGCGCGAACCATATCGTTTCCTCAATCGCGGTGCAGGCGGACGGCAATATTTTAGCGGGCGGCCAGTTCACCAGCATCGGCGGACAACCGCGAAACCGCATCGCCCGGCTCAACGGGACGACTGGCGCGGCGGACTCATTCGACCCGAACGCGAACGATCGCGTCGTTTCGATCGTGGTGCAGCCCGACGGCAAAATTTTGGTGAGCGGTGCTTTCTTCGGAGCGAACTCTATCGGCGGACAGACGCGCAACCGGCTCGCCCGGCTCGATCCTGCCACCGGCTTGGCTGATTCCTTCAATCCGAACGCGAACGCCATTGTCAATCCACTTGCGCTCCAAGGGGACGGCAAGATTTTGGTGGGTGGCAGTTTCACGCGCGTTGGCGGACAGACACGCAACGGCCTTGCCCGGCTCGATGCCACCTCTGGTCTGGCTGACTCGTTCGATCCGAATGCGGACAACTCCTCTGTCTTTACAATCGCACTCCAGGGGGATGGCAAGATTGTCGTCGGCGGCCTGTTTGGCCAGATCGGCGGACAGCCACGCCTAGGCTACGCCCGTCTGAGTAACGATACCGCGGCGCTGCAAGGCCTGGCTGTTACCAAGACCAGCGTTACCTGGACCCGCGCCGGCTCGAGCCCGCAATTCGGGCGCACTACGTTTGAGTATTCAACCGACAGCGTGAACTACATTTCCTTGGGCAGCGGGGTGGGGACCGGCAGCATCTGGACTCTGACCGGTTTGAACCTGCCCACCGGACAAAACATCTACATTCGCGCTCGGGGTCATTATCGGAGCGGCTACTCCAACGCGTCGGAAAGCAGTGCGGAAACAGTTCGGAATGCCTATCTGGCAGGGCCGCCCACCCTGGGAAACATTTCGACGCGCCTTCGTGTGGAAACGGGCGACAACGTCCTGATTGGCGGGTTCATCATCACCGGCACGCAACCGAAGAGGATCATCGTGCGCGCGATCGGTCCCTCGCTCCCTCTGGCGGGAGCACTGGCCGATCCTGTCCTCGAGCTGCGTAATGCAGCCGGCGCTCTCATCCTTTCCAACAACGATTGGAGAGACGACCAGGAATCCGAAATTATCGCAACGGGCATATCGCCCTCGAGCGATTTGGAATCGGCCATCGTGGCGACGCTGCCGGCAAACGGCTCGGCGTACACGGCGATCGTGCGTGGCTTGGACAATGGGACCGGCATCGGAGTAGTGGAAGCGTACGATCTGGACCAAACGGTTAATTCGAAGCTGGCGAACATTTCCACGCGCGGCTTCGTGCAGACGGGAGATGACGTCTTGATCGGCGGATTGATCGTGCTGGGGCAAGATACGCTCCGGGTGATCGTACGCGCGATCGGTCCGTCGTTGCCCGTGGCGGGAGCGCTCGAAAATCCGGCGCTAAGTCTGTATGACGGCAACGGCACCCTGCTGGTTTCCAATGACAACTGGCGAACCGGAGGACAAGAATCCGAAATTATTGCGACCGGCATTCCGCCCTCGAACGATCTGGAATCCGCGATTGTGCGAAATCTCTCTTTTGGCAACTACACCGCGATTGTCCGCGGCGTGAACAACACGACCGGGATCGCCGTCGTGGAGGCTTACGGGCTGAATTAATTGAAACGCGGCGGAGATTTCCTCTTGCGCTATAGACGTTCAAGACGTAAGAAGGCGCCCATTCTGGCCGGCGTGCGCCGCGCGGCGGGCAGCCCCCTAGTGTCTGGCGGAGCCGGGCGATTCAAACACCCTCATTACCCCACCGATTACACATATGAGCGCGAAAAGATACGAGGCGAGAGCCAACATGAGTCCGATAGGTTGCCGAGGGAGGATGCCTCTTCACGGTTTGATGAAGATGGCGGCGCTGCTGCTGTTGTCGTTCCTGACGGCTTCCTGGCCAGGGGCGCATTCGGCGCGCGCCACCACTGAGCCTGACGGCTCCCTCGATGTCGCCTTTGACGCAGGGACTTTTACCAACGGCCAGGTCCTCGGCGCGGTTTTGCAGCCGGACGGCAAGCTGCTCATCGCTGGACAATTCAATCAAGTGCATGGTGTCGCCCGCCACTCAATCGCCCGTCTGAACACGGACGGCACACTCGATCTCTCGTTCGATTCCGGCAGTGGTCCTGAGACGCTCCTAAGGCACATGATCGTTCAGCCGGATGGCAAAATTATCGTCTTCGGAGGCTTCGGCCGTTTTAATGGCGTCAACCGATTTGCGAGCATTGCCCGGCTGAACAGCGACGGTTCGCTCGAGACCGGCTTCGACCCAGGCCGCGGCATTTCCCTCGATGGAGTGGACGATGGTTCAGGCGGGGCGCTCAACCCCGGGGTGGTGCAGTCCGTCGTGCTCCAACCGGATGGAAAACTCGTCGTGGTCGGCCGTTTCTTCCACATCATCACCGGGCCTGGCACAAGTGTGCCGCGATCCTGTGTCGCGCGGTTTAACAGCGACGGGAGTTTCGATCCGTCCTTCGATCCTGGGACAGGAGCAGTGAACACCCTCGAACCCGCCAACACCGTCGTGAATCACGCGGTGCGGCAGACCGTAGGAGCCAACAGCGGAAAGATCGTCATCCAAGGTGATTTCGACGAATTTGACGACAATTTCGACCTCGACGGCGGTTTGGTGCGCCTGAACGCCGATGGAAGTTTCGACGCCACGTTCACCGCCGGCGTAACTACTTTCCGTCCATCCATCTCAGGCCTTTTCGTCCAATCCGATGATCAGGTCGTCGTGTTTGGAAGCTTTACCGTCTACGGCGGCGCGCCGCGCAGTGGCATTGTGCGCCTGAACAGCTCAGGGGCCGTGGACGGCGGTTTCAACACAGGCGTGTTTGTGAATTATGACCTCACCGGAAGCATTTTGTCCGTGGCGCAACAGCCAAACGGGAAATTGATCGTGAGCGGACTGTTTCATTCGTTAGATGGAGTGGCCGCGAACAATGTAGTCCGGCTCGAGACCACCGGCGCGAAGGATGCCGGTTTCGCGGCGACAGCGGCAGGTCCGCTAGCTTCCAATGTAAGCGTGGTTTTGGTTCGCCCGGGCGACAGCGAGATTTTCGCCGGCGGCTACTTCTCGACCTACGGCGGCGCGACTCGTAATAACGTGGCCTGGGTCAATGGCGATGGTTCAGTAGACGGCACCTTCAACGGTTTGGCTGGCGCGGTCGACGCGTTTCCGCAGGTCTACGCGTTTGGGACGCAAACTGATGGCAAAATTGTGGTCGGCGGTTTCTTCAACTCCTTCAACGGCGCCTCGCATTACAATATCGTGCGCTTGAATCCGGACTCGACGATCGATCCTTCCTTCAATGCAAACCTCGGGACCTACGGGTCGGTCCGCTCGTTACACATCCAGCCGGACGGAAAAATTCTTATCGCGGGATTGATTCAGTCTGTCAGCGGCGTTATGCGCGGGAGGGTCGCACGGTTGAACTCCGACGGGACGCTCGATCCTTCGTTCGATCCGGGCACGGGAGCGAACGGCATCATTTATGGGATCACCCAGGATTCGGCCGGCAACGTTTATGTCGTTGGTGCTTTCGATACCTTCAATGGCGCATCGCGGCTTCGGGTGGCGAAACTGAGCTCAACCGGCGCGCTCGATCCTAACTTCAACCCGGCAGGGGGCGGCGCCAGCAGCACCGTGTTTGCGATCGCTCCGCCAGATGGAGCGGGCGGCATTGTTATCGGGGGGCAGTTTACTACTTATAACGGCCAGCCTGCCCGTCGTATTGCGCGGTTGAATACAACCACCGGCGCACTCGACCAGGGCTTTACACCCCCTCAAGTCACTCATTTTAGCGGAACCGTCTTCGCTTTGGCGCTCGCCCCGGACGGAAAATATTACGCTGGAGGAAGCTTCACTTCCTACAACGGAGGGCAGCGTTCGCGAGTTGCCCGATTGAACGCCGATGGCTCACTCGATGTGGCCTTCGTCCCACCGACCAATAACGGCATCGTCTGGAAGCTGGCGCTCCAGCATGGGAAGGTTTTTGCTGGCGGAGCCTTTACCAATCCACCGGGGCGAATTGTGCGTTTGACCAGCAGCGGCGCCTTGGATTCAACCTTCGTCACCGGCACAGGCATCGATACCTCTCCAGCGAATGCCTACCTGGATGTCCCTGAAGTCACCGCGCTGGCTATCCAATCAGACAACAAACTTCTGATCGGCGGAATCTTTAATCGGTACAATGGAGTACCTCGCATTTGTCTCGCGCGCCTGACCGCAACAATTGTTGTTCCAACGCCATCCCCCACGCCGACTAGCACCCCCGCAACTCCCACACCTACACCAACGCCTACCGCAACACCGACACCAACCTTCCCCCCAACGCCAACGCCAACGCCGACCCCTACACCCACCCCGACACCTTCAGCCACGCCCACCACTCTTGGGAACATTTCAACCCGCCTTCGGGTGGAAACAGGCGACAACGTCCTGATTGGCGGATTCATCATCACCGGCACGCAACCGAAGAGGATCATCGTGCGCGCCATCGGTCCTTCGCTCCCACTGGCGGGAGCGCTGGCCGATCCTGTGCTCGAGCTGCGTAATGCAGCCGGCGCTCTCATCCTTTCTAACAACGACTGGAGAGACGATCAGGAATCCGAGATCATCGCCACGGGCATTCCACCCTCGAGCGATTTGGAATCGGCCATTGTGGCGACGTTGCCGGCGAACGGCTCGGCTTACACGGCGATCGTGCGTGGCTTGGATAATGGGACCGGCATCGGAGTGGTGGAGGCGTACGATCTGGACCAAACGGCCAATTCGAAACTGGCGAACATCTCGACGCGCGGGTTCGTCCAGACCGGAGACGACGTCTTGATCGGTGGATTGATTGTGCTGGGGCAAAATCCGCTCCGGGTGATCGTGCGCGCGATTGGCCCATCGTTGCCCGTGGCGGGAGCGCTGGAGGATCCGACGCTCAATCTGCACGACGGCAATGGGACAATCGTCGCCTCCAATGACAACTGGCGGACCGGAGGACAAGAATCCGAAATTATCGCTACGGGGATTCCGCCTTCGGACGATCTGGAATCGGCGATTGTCCGAAATCTCACGCCTGGCAACTACACTGCGATTGTCCGCGGCGTGAACGACACGACCGGGATCGCAGTCGTTGAGGCTTACGGGCTGAATTAGTCTATCTCTGCGGGCCGGCTCGGGCGGAAACAAGTGCAGGTTGAGATTTAAGACTGGCTCCTGACGCTATATCACTGGAAATTCATCGCCCTCGATAATGAAGACATACCGCGCCCTGACCGCTCTTCTGCTTTTCGCCACGATCGGGGATGCCGCTTTCGCCGACACGGTTGTTTTGTCGCCGCAAAAGGACAACACGCTTTACGAGGATCCTTTCGGTTCGTTGAGCAACGGTCAGGGGATTTATTTCTTCACCGGAAAGACTGCCGCGAATAGCTTGCGCCGGGGATTGATCGCGTTCGATTTCTCCTCGATCCCCGCCAATGCGACAATCACGGGGGTGACGCTTTCAATGTACGTCTCCCTGAGCCATGGAGGTTCCGCGTCAGTTTCGTTGAGCAAAGCGTCGCGTGATTGGGGCGAGGGCGCTTCCGATGCCGGCGAGCCCGGCGGCGCCGGCGTCCAGGCGGAGACAGGCGACGCTACCTGGATACACACCTCCTACGACACCACTTTTTGGCTGGCAGCCGGGGGCGACTTTTCAACCACTCCCAGCGCAAGCACGACAGTCAGCTCGATGAACACCACCTACACGTGGACCGGCAGCGGACTGGTGGCGGACGTGCAGGCGTGGGCTTCCAATCCGGCGAGCAACTTTGGATGGATGATCCGCGGCAACGAAAACATCGCGGGAAGAGCGCAGCGATTTAACAGCAGCGAAAACACCAGCCATCCGCCGCAGTTGACTGTCATCTATCAGCCTTCAACCCAGACCCCGACGCCAACTCCCACATCAACCCCATCTCCCACCGCCACACCGACATCGACGCCTACCCCCCCGATAACGCCCACGCCGACCCCGACTTCAACACCAACACCAACACCCACCGCGACGCCAACCCCTACGGCAACCGCGACTACGACACCAACCCCCACCTTAAGCCCAACACCTTCTGCCTCTCCCACACCAACACTCACTGCCACCCCCACACCAACACCTCCTCTCACCCCGACCCCGACACCCACACCTACGACAACCCCGACTCCAACAGTTCCACCCAGCGTCTTGGGAAATATCTCGACACGTTTGCGCGTTCAGACCGGCGACAATGTGATGATTGCCGGATTTATCGTCACTGGCGCGCAAGCAAAGCAGATCATTCTGCGCGCTATCGGCCCCTCGCTGCCTCTCGCGGGAGCGCTGGCCGATCCTATCCTCGAGCTGCGCGATTCCTCTGGTGGCCTTATCTTTTCCAACGACAACTGGCGGATCGGAGGACAAGAAGCAGTGATCATCGGTACGGGGATTCCACCGAGCGACGACCTGGAATCGGCGATCGTGATTTTTCTGCCGGGAAACAACACGGCCTACACGGCAATCGTTCGCGGGGTTAACAACCAGACCGGTATCGGAGTGGTGGAGGCCTACGATCTGGACCAAACGGTTGATTCGAAGCTGGCGAACATTTCCACTCGCGGTTTTGTCGAAACGGGCAACAACGTTCTCATCGGTGGATTGATTGTGCTGGGGCAGGATCCTCTAAGGGTAATCGTGCGTGCGATTGGCCCCTCCTTGTCCGTGCCGGGTGCGCTGCAAAATCCGACGTTGGATTTGCACGACGGCAATGGCGCACTGATCGCCTCCAATGACAACTGGCGAACCGGAGGACAAGAATCCGAAATTATCGCGACGGGCATCTCGCCATCGAACGATCTGGAATCGGCGATTGTGCGGGATCTCACGCCCGGCAATTACACCGCCATCGTGCGGGGGGTGAACAACACGACCGGCGTGGCTTTGGTCGAGACTTACGGCCTGGATTGACAAAGCGCTTCAGGCCGGGTCGCGATGCGAATTGCGCTTGCCCGGACAAAAGCGCCCAAGCTATCTTCGTAAAAACTAACCCGGCGTCGCGGTTCGCGCGATCTGGCCACAGACCAAGGATTGAACCATGAGAGAATCGCACCTTAGATTCACACGCCCCCTGATCCTGATCGTTTCCGTGTGGCTCGCCTCCTGCCCATTCCTATCGGGCGCGCCGGCGGCCAACTGGTCCAGCAGTCCAGATCTGCCCACAGACCTCGTTCGGGCCACCGGCGTTTATTTCCCAGCCAACGGGCGTTTCTACGCCATGGGCGGCCGGATGAGCGACACGGTCGGCGCCGACATGACTACCCCCTACGAATACAATCCGAAGACCAACACCTGGGCATTTAAGACGGCGCCCTTCCCGGATAACCAGGTCAGTAACATGGCCTGTGGCGTTCTGACCGTGGGCGGCAAGCCCTGCATCTATTGCGTCGGCGGCACGTCGGCCGGGGGGACCACTGCTGCGACCAGGCGCGTTTTCCGTTACGACCCCGCGACCGACACGATTCAGACGGCGGGTCTTGACCCGTGGAGCGAGAGTGCCCCGGATAGTTTGCCGGGCGGTTTCGCGGTCGTCCAAAACAAGCTCTACATTCTGGGTGGCCTCACCGTGGGAAACGCGGCGACCAATCGCATCTTCGAGTTTTCCCCGGGCAATTCCCTCGGCTCACAGTGGACGCAGAAAGCGGCTACCCTGCCCATCGCGCTGAGTTTCGTCCCGGCGACTGCGATCGGGAATCTCATTTTCACCGCCGGGGGCTCCACCTTCACCCCTTGCACTCTTACCGAGACCGATAATTCCTACGTTTACGATCCCGCGGCGGACTCTATTGCTCCCATCGCGAAGATACCGAGGGCGACGGGCGAGACGCGGGCCCTTACGGTCGGCAACGAGATGTGGGTCCTGGGCGGCGGAAGGACTGTGTCGGACCGCTCCACCGAAGTGAATATCTACAACCCCGTAACCGGGCAATGGAGAGTGGGATTGCCGTTCAGCACGGGACAGCGCAATTTCGCGGCGGACAGCGACGGCGCCCGTGTCTTCCTGGCCGGCGGCTACAATTCCGTGACGCTCCCGCTGAAGACCACTCAAGTCTATCGCGACATCTCGCGGTTCAGCTCCTCGTCCATCCTTGTCCCGGCGGCGGGAACGGAGAAGGATTCGAGAGCGCGCCCCTGATCCCGCGCTCGTTCGTGCTGTGGATAGCGCGACAGGCTTGACCATCGCTAGAATTTGCGCGGCGAAATCGCGCGCGCGGCACCGGTCGCCTCCAGTTCGCGACCAGTATTGGCTATCAATAGGCAATGCTTCTGCGATAGTCCCTGAGACGCCGCGGTTGTTTCAATGCGAGCGCCGTTAAGCAGATGAGCAGCTTAAACATGCCGTGCTTGCGCTCTTGCGGATCGGTTCGCCTTGCCCGTCCGCGATTCTCCGGTTGGCTCGCGCTGTTGCTCGTTGCCAGCGCTGCCTTCGGCTGGCTCCCGTCCTCGGAGGCTGCCGTGATCACGGTGACGAATACCGCCGATAGCGGCGCAGGTTCATTCAGGCAGGCGATCGCCGATGCGCAGGAAAATGACACGATCGACTTCGCGCCGGACGTGCGCGGAACCGTCGCTCTGATGAGCGGTGAGCTGTTGATTTCGAAAGCCCTTGCTATTCAGGGGCCGAGCGCAAACCTGCTCACCATCGATGCCGGAAACGCGTCGCGTGTGCTTCGCATTGATGCCCACGGGAGAGCAGTCTCGATCTTCGGGCTCACATTCACCCGCGGGCAACTGGCCGTGAGCGGGCCCGAGGGCGGTGGAATCCGGAACGACTCAAACCTGACACTGACGGAGTGCACGGTGAGCGCCTCCAGCTTGTCGGCCGACTTCGGCTCTGACGCAAAGGGCGGAGGGATCTACAATGCGACGGGGAGTTCGATTCAGCTCGTTCGCTGCACGCTGCAGGGCAATCTTGTGCACGGGGGAGGCGGCTTCCATTTCGGACAGCCGGGATCTGGCTACGGGGGTGGCTTGTGGAACGATCAGGGCGCCATGGCGTCGTTGGAGAACTGCACGATCACCGGAAACACAGCTGCGGGTGGCCCCCGATCATGCCATCCCTTATTCGGCTGTTTGTTCGGCAGCGGAACAGGGGCGGGGATCCGCAATGCTGGCGATCTGGTGATCGCAGCTTGCACGATCGGATCGAATTCCTCGACGGCCGACGGCGGGGTTGCTTCCGGCGGCGGTATTTGGAGCGTTGGGAACACGCAGATTGGCAACAGCATCGTGGCCGAAAATACCGGTGGCGTTTCCCCAGACGCAGCAGGTCCATTTGAATCCAGCGGCTTTAATCTCATCGGCAGAAGCGACGGCAGTGTCGGCTTCACGGCGATTGGCGATCAGGCCGGAACTATCGAGGCCCCGGTCGATCCAATGCTTGGTCCGCTGCAGGACAACGGGGGAGCGACCTGGACCAGAGCCTTGCTGCCCGGAAGCCCGGCGATCGATGCGGGAATCAGCGCCAATCTCTCGACCGATCAGCGAGGCGCTGGTTTCTCACGCACCTTCGACGATCCCGGAACGCCGAATGCAACCGGCGGCGACGGCACGGACATCGGAGCCTTCGAGGTGCAGCCGACGGCGCCTGCCGCCTTAATCAACATCTCGACGCGCCTTCGCGTGGAAACAGGCGATAACGTCCTGATTGGCGGATTCATTATCACCGGCACGCAATCCAAGAGGATCATCGTGCGCGCCATCGGACCTTCGCTGCCTCTCGCCGGAGCGCTGGCCGACCCGGTCCTGGAGCTGCGTGATGCCTCCAGCGGTCTGCTTGCGTCTAACGACAACTGGCGCACCGGAGGACAGGAGGCCGAGATCATCGCGACCGCCATTCCGCCGAGCCACGATTTGGAATCGGCCATCGTGGCCACGCTGCCGGCGAACGGTTCGGCCTACACGGCCATCGTGCGCGGGCTGGACAACGGAACCGGCATCGGGGTGGTGGAAGCGTACGATATGGATCAAACGGTCAATTCGAAGCTGGCGAACATTTCCACACGCGGTTTGGTCCAAACCGGGGACGACGTTTTGATTGGCGGGTTGACTGTGCTGGGGCAAAATCCGCTAAGCATGATCCTGCGTGCGATCGGCCCCTCGTTGCCTCTGTCGGGCGCGCTAGAAGATCCGACGCTAAACCTGCACGACGGCAATGGGACAATCGTCGCCTCAAATGACAACTGGCGAGAAGACCCCGCGCAGGAATCTGAAATCATTGCGACGGGCATACCGCCATCGAACGATCTGGAGTCGGCGATTGTGCGAAATCTCACGCCGGGCAGCTATACCGCGATCATTCGTGGCGCGAACAACACGACCGGAATCGCCGTGGTTGAGGCTTACGGCCTGAATTAACCGGAATCTCGCATTCTCACGGCAGGCCAGAACTGTCGAGCCGGAGCGATTTCTTGACGTTGCCGCGTTCCTTCTGAATCTGTCGGATGGAAAAAGACCGGCGAATTATCATTGTCGGAGCCGGCGGCCGGCTGGGTGCGGCGCTCGTGCGTGAGTATGCCCGCGATTTTGAAGTGGTGGGGTTCAATCACGCCCAGCTCGATCTCGGCGCGCCGGAACAATTGCGCTCGACGCTCGAAGGCCTGGAGTTTGGCGCGCTGATCAACACAGCGGCGCAGACGAACGTCGACCGTTGCGAGACGCACCAGGAGGAGGCGTTCGCGCTTAATGCGGAAGCGCCGCGCGTCCTCGCGGCAATCTGTCGCGCGAAGAAAGCGAGATTCATTCACATCAGCACCGATTATGTTTTCGATGGCGAAAAACGCGCGCCTTACACCGAAGAAGACGAAGCGCGGCCGATCAGCGTCTACGGGGAATCGAAGCGGGAAGGGGAACGCCGCGCGCTCGAGGCAAACGATCAGGCGCTGATCGTCCGCGTTTCCTGGATCTTCGGGCCGGACCGGCCGAGTTTTATCGACGCCATCCTAAAAAGGGCGCGCGATGAGGAAGAGATTTCCGCGGTGGCGGACAAATATGCCACGCCGACGTACACGCTGGACCTTTGCGCCTTGTTGAAGCCATACCTCGTGGGCCGCCAGGAAGGCGGGCTGCTCCACCTGGCCAACAACGGCGAGTGCAGTTGGCAGGAGTATGCCCAATGGGCGCTCGACTGCTGCCACGCGGAAGGACTTCCGATGAAAGCCAGAAAAGTCGGCGCGGCCTCGCTGGCGGAGATGAAAAACTTCATCGCGAAGCGGCCGGTCTACAGCGTGCTCTCGAGTGGAAAGTACGAACGAGCGACGGGACAAACGCCCCGGCCCTGGCGCGACGCCGTGGCGGCGTACGTGCGCGATCACGTGCGATGATTTAACGGCGGTTTGGAAACGGCCGCTCCTTGTTGTAAGGATGAGCGTGGAGACCGGGACCCTTATTGCAGCCGTGCAGCGCGCTCCGTCGCCGCTGACGGCAACGACCACATCGGCGATGATCGCCGTGCGCGATTTGACCAAGAAAATCGGCCGCCAGGCAATTTTGCGCGGCATCGACTTGACGGTGGCGAAAGGCGAGACGCTCGTGATTATCGGCCGGAGCGGCGGCGGCAAGAGCGTCCTTCTCAAGCACCTTATCGGATTGCTCCAACCGGATGCGGGCGAGATCTGGATCGACGGCCAAAACATTATCGGATTGAGCGAAC
This sequence comes from Chthoniobacterales bacterium, assembly GCA_035941955.1. Lineage (GTDB taxonomy): Bacteria > Verrucomicrobiota > Verrucomicrobiia > Chthoniobacterales > UBA10450 > AV80. The sequence goes on along the minus strand of DASZDO010000080.1, from coordinate 124,166 downwards.
GCAAGCTGGCCGCGATTCGCCGGAAGGTCGGAATCCTGTTCCAGAGCGGCGCGCTTTTCGATTCCATGACCGTCGAGGAGAATATTGCGTTTCCGTTGCGCGAGGCGGGCGAGCGCGATCCGAAAACGATCCGCGAGAAAGTGAGCGAAATGCTCGAGGTGATGGAAATGGAAGGGCAGCAAAAGAAGATGCCGGTGAACCTGAGCGGCGGCATGAAAAAACGAGTCGGCCTGGCGCGTTCCATCATTCGCCGGCCTTCCTGCGTCTTATATGACGAACCGACCTCCGGCCTCGACCCGGTCGTTTCGGACAGCATCAATCGATTGATCCGCCGCTTGCAGGAGCGCTTTCATGTCACGAGCGTCGTCGTGACGCACGATATGAAGAGCGCGTTTCACCTCGCCGACCACATCGCCTATTTGCATGAAGGCCAGATCTATTTTTACGGAACTCCCCAGGAACTTCACGTCTCGGGCGATCCGCTTCTGCAAGACTTTTTGCTCGGACGCTCGGAGGCTCCAATCTGACGAGAAGATCGAATCTGCCTGACGTGTCAGCTAAACACGTGTTAAAATCGGCTTGAGACAATGGCGACCAATCAAACCGACAAGACGGTGGAGCTAAAGGTAGGCGCGTTTGTCTTCGTGGGTCTCCTGGTCCTGGCGGCGCTGGTCATTCAGTTCGGCCGGGTCGGAGAAGGCTTCAAGACCTACTACGGGTTGACCGTGCGGTTCCCGGATGCGAGCGGCCTGCTCAAGGGGTCCGACGTTTTGCTGGCGGGCGCGAAGATCGGCCGCGTCTCCGATGGGCCGCGCCTGGCCCGGTCCGGTCAGGGTGTCGATGTGCCGCTGCGGATTTTCGATTACGTAAAAGTTCCGGCCGGCAGCAAATTTACCGTTGGCAGTTCAGGGCTGCTCGGTGATCGGTTCGTGGCGGTGACGATGCCACCGGGTGAGCCCACCGCCTTCATCGAAAAGGGGTCATCGATCGAGGGCACGCGTGAAACGGGTCTTGATGATCTGACGCGGGAGGGCGGGTTTCTCGTGGGCGATTTGCGGGGCGCCGTGCAGAATATCAATGCGACCATCAGCCGCTTGAACGACCAGGCTCTTTCGCCCGAGAACATGCAAAATCTCAAGGCCAGCGTCGAGCACCTGAATACCGCGACGGCCGCCCTGGCCGAGTCGTCGAAGAAAATTGATGGCGTGCTCGAGAAAGCGGACGGCACCATGGGTTCGGCCAAGAAAGCGGCGGATGACGTGCAGGTGGCTATTGCCGATGCCCGCAAAACCATTCAAGCCGCGACCCAGGTCATGCAGGAAGCGACGCAGGGGAAAGGGTTGCTCGCGGCCCTGCTGACGAATCAAGACCTGGCCAGGGATTTGCGCGCACTCGTCAGCAACCTGCGCGCGCACGGAGTTCTCTTCTACCGGGACAGCGCCGCCAAGGTCGAGGCGCGCGCCGCGGCGGAGCGAAACCAAAACACTCCGCCGAAGAGGGGAGGACGCTGATGACGCCGCTCCTCACCCTCAATTTGCTCCGGGTCCTCTTTCTGACCTTCTGCGCCGCGATCGGCGGAATCGTCACGGTCGAGACGCAGGGGACGTCGATCCCGGGAATTCTGGGCGGCGCGCTTTTTGCCCTCGTCCTGGTGCTGGTGGATCGATTGTTAAAGGGTTTTTCGCTTCGCGCTTTTTCTTCCGCCACTTTTGGCCTGCTCCTCGGGCTGGTTTTTGCGAATCTGCTCATGGGCTCGCAAATCCTGCGTTATCAAAGCGAAACGACGCAATGGGCCTTGCGGCTGGTTGTCTATTGCTCTTTCGCTTACCTGGGAATGATGCTGGCCATGCGCAGCAGCCGCGACGAATTCTCGCTCATCATTCCTTATGTCCGCTTCGCGCGGGAGACGACCCAGCACGAGCCGTTGCTCGTCGACACCAACGTCATCATCGACGGCCGCATCGCCGATCTTTGCGCCACCGGCTTTCTCAGCCGGTCGCTCATCGTGCCCCGATTTGTCCTGGCCGAATTGCAAACCCTGGCGGACTCGCGCGATCCGATCAAGCGCGAGCGCGGCCGCCGCGGCCTCGAGATATTGAATCAGCTCCAGCGTTCTACGGATATCGAGCTGACGATCCATGACACAACCGGCGACGACGCCGACCTCGCGACCGATGCACGGCTCGTCCGCACGGCAAAAATGCTCCAGGCCCGTCTTCTAACGAACGATACTGCGCTCTGCCAGGTGGCGCGTTTGCAGCAGGTTCAGCCGCTGAACCTGGCTGATCTTACCCAGGCCTTGCGGCCCAACCTGCTGGCGGGCGACGAGCTGGAACTCAATCTCGTGAAAGAAGGCCGCGAAGCGCATCAAGCGGTCGGTTATCTCCCGGACGGAACCATGATCGTCGTGAACCACGCGCGGCCGAAACTGGGGAACGTGGCGACCGTGGTGGTTTCAAGCGCGCTCCAAACCGGGGCGGGCCGGCTGATCTTCGCCGAATTGAAAGAGAACGCTAAGAGCGTGTAGTCCTACACGGAGGGACGAGCTTCTGCTCGTCCCATTCCTTGAAAGCGTCCGCATCCCAGTTTGGGACGTGCGGAAGCCCGTCCCTCCGAATGGGAAAAGGCCGCTCCGTCTGTCGATTCCCTTACAACCCGACCGCCTGGCGCACGCGCGCCATCACCTTGTCCGCTGCTTCGTTCGCCCGTTGCGCGCCGCGCTCCAACGCGCTCTCCACGTAGCTCGGATCGGCCAGGATTTCCGCCCGCCGCTTTCGCATCGGTTCGAAGTAATCCCAAAGCCTGGCGAACAGTTGCTTCTTGAAATCACCGTAGCCGGTGCCGCCGCGCTGGAATGCTTCACGCATCGCAGCGGTTTCGGCTTCGGTGGCGAACAGGGAATAAAGCTGAAAGATCGTGGAAAACTCAGGGTTCTTCGGCATTTCGACCGGGCTGGAATCGGTCACGATGCTCATGACCTGTTTCCGCACCTGCTTTTCATCGCCAAAAATATCGATCGTGTTTCCGTAGCTCTTGCTCATCTTTTGCCCGTCGACGCCGGGGACCGTTTCCGTATCGGCCTGGATGCGCGGCTCAGGCAACTTGAACACTTCGCCAAACCTCTCATTCATCTTCCCGGCAAGATCGCGGGTGATCTCGATGTGTTGCTTCTGATCTTTGCCAACCGGCACGATATCGCTGTCATAAATCAGAATGTCGGCCGCCATCAGGACCGGATAGGTGAAGAGCCCGGCGGAAGGGGTCAGGCCGCGCGCGATCTTGTCCTTGTAAGAATGGGCGCGCTCGAGAAGTCCCATCGGCGCGACGGTGGACAAAATCCAGGCGAGCTCAGTGACCTGCGGCACATCGGATTGGCGAAAGAGCGCTCCTCGCTCCGGATCGAGTCCGCACGCAAGAAAATCGACGGCCACGCGCCGGCCGGTTTCCCGCAAGGTCGCCGGATCCTTCAAGCTGGTGAGGGCGTGATAGTCGGCGATAAAATAAAATGCGTCGCCTTCGGCCTGGAGGGCGATCGCCGGCCGCATCATGCCGAGATAATTCCCGATATGAAGAACGCCGCTGGATTGAATGCCGGAAAGGATGCGCATGGGGACCTGTTCTGCTGAGCGAAGCCGAAGAATCCTACTTTGTCACTCGGGATTTCACGGACACGTCCCCCGCACTCTGCGAACAAACGTCTTGCGTCAACAACTGGAGTCCTCGATCTTCGCGAGCGGCGCATTCCCCCCGGTTGAACACGGCTCGTTAGCGCTTCGCTTCAAGTTTCGGGGCACGTCGCGCGAACGACGTGATCACCTTCAAAACAGATTTTGAGCCGAACGGATTCGACCGCCCGGTAACGGCACACTTCAAAGAGCAGGTCGCTACGAAACTAATCCGAGCAGGGATCGCCAGCTTGACCGTGATCATCAAACGAGGCCCTCGCCGCGAGCTGGTTCTTCATTTTGAAGGCGCGGATGAAGACGTCGAGAAAGCGAAGACCGCCTTCGAGACTTAGGGCGAAAAGCGGCTTGTCAGCGCCACGAGCGGCGGGCGATGTGCGCCGGCACTGGTTGAAATTCGGTTGCGCCCGCTCCATTCGAACGCAGCTTAATCGCCCAAACCATTGAGCGAGCGGGCGGGCGGGGATCGGGAGATTTTCAATCGCTAAGTCGCCGGATCGCTAAATCGCTAAATTCTTCTTATGCGCATCATCTTTTCTTTCCGCTCCGTGCTCGTTCTCGTGCTCCTGCTCGTGATCGATTCTTCCGCTTCCGCTCAGAACCTGCCGAACACGACGCGACTGCTCCGTTTTCCGGCCACTAACGACCGGCAAATTGTCTTCTGTTACGCGGGCGAACTTTACACCGTCCCCAAGGATGGCGGCACCGCGCGACGGCTGACCAGTGGTCCGGGCTATAGCTCGTTCCCGCGCTTCTCGCCGGATGGCACCCAACTCGCCTTCACCTCGCAATACGACGGGAACACCGAGGTCTACGTGATGCCGGGTGATGGCGGCGTGCCCAAGCGCCTGACCACGACGGCGACGCTCGGACGCGACGACATCTCGGACCGGATGGGCCCGAATAACATCGTGATGACGTGGCAAAACACCAAGCCCCTGGTCGTGTTCCGGTCGCGCATGACCACGTTCAATTCGTTCATCGGATCGCTCTACACGGTGGGCCTGGACGCCGAGTTGCCGAAGCAACTGCCGCTGCCGCGCGGCGGGTTCGCTTCGTTCTCGCCGGATGATTCCAAGATGGCGTTCAACCGCGTCTTCCGCGAGTTCCGCACCTGGAAACATTATCGCGGCGGCATGGCGGACGACGTCTGGATCCACGATTTCAAAACGAGCAAGACGGAGAACCTGACGAACGATCCCGCACAGGATATTTGCCCGATGTGGGGACCGGACAACCGCATCTATTTCATCTCGGACCGCGACGGCCGGATGAATCTTTTCTCGACCGATCTCACCGGCAAGGACACCAAACAGCTCACCACCTTCAAGGATTTCGACATCAAGTTCCCCTCGATCGGCAAGGATTCGATCGTCTTCGAGCAGGCGGGCTACATCTGGCGTTTCGATCTCGCCGGCGGACAGGCGGCGGTGGTGCCAATCGATATCAAGGAGGACCTGGCTTCGGGCCGTTCCGCGTTCATCGACGCGTCGAAGAATATTCAGTCGGTCAGCACGGCGCCGGATGCCCAGCGCGTTATTGCGGTAGCTCGCGGCGATCTTTTCTCGGTGCCGATGAAAGAGGGCACGGCGCGCAACCTCACCAGAACCTCCACCGCGCACGAGCGCGATGCGGTTTGGTCGCCGGACGGCAAATGGATCGCGTACAATTCGGACGCGACGGGCGAGAATGAGCTTTACGTCCGCTCGCAGGACGGCAAAGACCAGCCGCGACAGATCACCAGCAACGCGGACACTTATTATTATCAGGCGATCTGGTCGCCCGACAGCAAGAAGCTCCTCTGGAGCGATCGTTTGCAGCGGCTGCGCTATGTCGATGTCGCCAGCAAGGCTGTCACGGAGGTCGACCAGGACAAGGAAGGCGAGTTTCCCTGGTACGATTGGTCACCGGACAGCCAATGGATCGCCTGGGCGCGCCCCGAGGAAAACGGCGGCGACAAAGTTTATCTTTTCTCCATCGCCGACAAGAAGAAGACGGCGGTAACGGACGATTGGTATTCAGCCGATAATCCCACCTTCAGCGACGACGGGAAATATCTCATGATCACCTCGAGTCGCGATTTTAGGCCGCTTTTTGGCCAGGCCGAGTTCTCCAATATTTATCGCGACCTCGAGCGCGTTTATCTCGTTACCCTTGCGAAGGAAACCGAGTCGCCGCTTGGCCCGCGCAGCGACGAAGTCGGCAAGAAGAAGGACAAGGATAAAGACAAGGAAAAGGACGGGGATAAGAAGGAGGCCGACAAGAAGGACTCGGGAGATAAGAAGGCCGACGACAAGAAAACGGACGACAAAAAGGGCGGAGACGCCAAGGACAAAGACAAAGACAAAGACAAGGACAAGGACAAGGATAAAGACAAAGACGCCAAGAAACCGGTCGTGGTGAAAGTCGACCTTGATGGCATTCAGGATCGCCTCGTCGCGCTGGAAATCCCGCCCGGCAATTACACTAACCTTCGCCTGGTCGACAACCGGATTTTCTACCTCCGCCGCACCGTGGCCGACGACCAGGCCGGCGATGATGACAACGGAGACAATCGGAAGTCGCACCTGTGCGTTTACAGCCTGGAAGACCGGAAGGAGACCGTCCTGGGTGACGTCAACACTTATGAGATCACCGCCGATGGCAAGAAGATGCTGGTCAAGATCAAGAAAGACTATGCCATCATCGATCTTCCCAAGGACAAGCTCGAAACCAAGGACCACGAATTGAAGGTTGCCGGGCTGGACATGGCGCTCGATCGCCACGCCGAGTGGAACCAGATCTATAATGAGGCCTGGCGGCACATGCGCGATTATTTCTATGTGCCAAACATGCACGGCGTCGATTGGAAGGCCATGCGTGATAAATACGCGCCGCTGGTCCCGTTCGTGAATCACCGCAACGATCTTACTTATCTCATCGGCGAGTTGATCGGGGAGTTGAACATCGGCCACGCCTACACGGGTGGCGGCGAGCGGCCTGAGTTGCAGCGCATCAAGCTAGGTCTGCTCGGCGCCGAGGTATCGCGCGATCCCGCCTCCAAGGCTTATCGCATCGAGAAGATTTTGCCGGGCGAGAACTGGAACAAAAACGCCCGTTCTCCGCTTACCGCCATCGGTGTGAACGTAAAGCCGGGCGATTACATCCTGGCCGTAAACGGCATTCCCGTTTCCACCTTACCGAACCTCTACGACGCGCTCATCGGCACCGCCGACAAGCAGGTCATCCTGCGGGTTAATTCCAAACCGGCGGATGACGGTGCGCGCGACGTCACCGTGGTGCCGGTGGCCGACGAGTCGCCGCTTTATTACCGGGCCTGGGTGCAGAAGAACGTTGATGAAGTCAGCAAGAAGACGAACGGCGAAGTGGGCTACATCCACATCCCCGATATGGGGCAGGGGGGCTTGAACGAGTTCACCAAGCAATACTTCCCGCAGATCAAAAAGAAGGGGCTTATCGTCGACGTGCGTGGTAATGGCGGCGGCTTTGTTTCGCCGCTCGTCATCGAGCGGCTTCGGCGCGCGCTCGTCATGATTGGGATCGCGCGCAACGGCACGCCCCAGACTAATCCGCCCCAAACCTTCGTGGGCCCGATGGTCACCTTGTGCAACGAGTTCTCCGCCTCGGACGGCGACCTCTTTCCGTACCGTTTCAAAGCGATGGGCCTCGGCAAACTCATCGGCAAACGCACCTGGGGCGGCGTGGTCGGCATTCGTAACCCGCTTCCACTGACCGATGGCGGGCAGATTTTCCGTCCCGAGTTCGCGCCTTATTCGAAAGACGGCAAGGACTGGATCATCGAAGGCAAAGGGGTCGAGCCCGACATCGTGGTGGATAACGATCCCGCGAAAGAATTCAAAGGCGAGGATCAGCAGCTCGACCGGGCAATCGAAGAAATCCAGACCGAGCTGAAAACCAAACGCTTCGATCTGCCGACTCCTCCGCCTCTTCCGAACCGCAATCCGACGCCTGGGAAATAGCCAGGCTTGTTAACAATGTAACGTTTTTAACGATTCAACATCTCCATGAAAGCGCTCCGTTACTTCTTCTGTGTCGTTCTTCCGCCCGTCGCCATCCTCATGACGGGCCGGATGGGTAGTTTTCTCCTGAGCCTGCTGTTGACTCTGCTCGGCTGGATCCCCGGTGTCATTCACGCCTGTCTGGTCGTCACCGATTATCACGCCGAGCAACGCACTAAGTCCTAAGTGTCGCGTCGTGACCAAGGAGCGGCGGTTTGAAACCGCCGTCTTAAACGGTGGGCGGTTTCAAACCGCCCTTCCTTGGAAGAGTCGTCACTCAATCCGGCCTCAGACCTCCGACCATCAACTCGCGGTTCCCGCGAGCTGCAGCCTCTCCGCGTCCGCCTTCAGCGCCGCGATCACTCCGGCAATCACGTCCTGCAGCGGCATTCCCAATTTTTCTGCTCCGCGCACGATGTCTTCGCGGTTTACCGCGCGCGCAAAAGCCTTGTCCTTCATCTTCTTTTTCACCGCGGCCACGTCCACCTCGTGAATGCTTTTTGACGGCCGGACCCGCGCCACCGCCATGGCGAAACCGCTCAGTTCATCCACTGCGTAGAGCGTCCGCTCGAGCGGCGTCTCGCGCGCGACGCCGGCATAATCCGCGTGCGAAAGAATCGCACGGCAGACCTCTTCGCTCCATCCCTGCTCGCGCAGCGCTGCCACTCCGACGAAAGGATGTCCTTCAGTCGGATTTTGCTCCTGGTTCGGATGGCGTTCGTAATCCATGTCGTGAAGGAGCCCCACCGCCTCCCACAAATCCGCGTCCGCGCCCTGCCCTTGCGCGAAATGCCGCATGGAATCAGCCACCGCATAGCAATGCCGCCGCAGACTTTCCGATTGGACCCACTCGTGCAGAATAGTTAGGGCGCGGTCAGCTAATGTGCTCATTTTTCAGGAAACCGAGGGTGATCGAGGTCTCGCCCCTAGAGCAAGCTCCGAAACTCCTCCACGCTGAGCCCGGCATCCTTTACGATTCCACCCATCGTGAGGGCGTTCACCGGATTGTGGCGAGGAATCGTAATGAAATGCACGCCATCACTCATCACAATATGCTTGCCCTGCCGCAAGATCTTGAATCCGGCCTTCTCCAGCGCCTGAACTGCCCGGAGATGGTTGACGCCGGGAATTTTCGGCATCGCTAAACCGTTACTTCCACCTCGCGAACGTCGGCTTGCGGTAGACTATCGTTAATGGCAGCCAAATATTCCTGAATCGCGTCGCGGATATTCTCGATCGCCTCCTCCTCAGTCGCACCCTGGGACCAACAGCCGGGAAGCGGCGGGCAATTGACCGCGTATCCCTCGTCGGACTTATGAAGCACAATTGGATAGCGCACGCTCACGCCGGGATCTTACACCATTCGGTCGTCGAGGCGAGCACACTGTCCGTGCGCAGGACTCGGAACCCATCGCGGACTCATACCGTTCACGTCTTCAATTGGGCCAACCCGATCGCTCGCGAAAGATAACTGACATTGCCGCACCCGAGGCGTTAGGATTGGCCAATGAAGCGAATTATTCTCTCCGCCTTACTGCTGACGGTCATCGCCTGCGGCCTCCCCGCGCAGACCGCGCCGGACGCGTCCGAGCTGACCAAACTCCTGCATGATTTCCTGGCTGGCGCCGGGCGGAACGACGTCGCTATGCACGATCGTTTTTGGGCGGACGACTTGATCTACACCTCCGCCCTCGGCCGCCGGAAAGGCAAGGCAGACATCATGCGCGAGTTGCGCGAAGAGGGGCCGGCCAAGCCCGGCGGCGAGACTGTGGTTTACACCGCGGAAGAAATTCGCATCCAGCAATACGGCGACACCGCCATCGTTGCCTTTCGCCTGGTGGCGACGACCGACAAGGCCGGAGCGAAAACGGTCGCCAATTATCTGAACACCGGCACGTTCCTGAAACGAAACGGCAAATGGCAGGCAGCCGGCTGGCAGGCCACGGCGGTGCCGAAAGCACCTGCCCCAACGCCTGCGCCTTAGTCGACAGAGCATTGCCTCGGCTGGTAGGGCGAGACTCTGTCGAGCCGTCAGGCGACGTTACATAACGGCGCGGCTCGACGGAGTCTCGCCTTACCAATAAAAACCCGCAGCGCTGCAGACTTAGCGGCGACGGTACGGCACGCGTCCGCTCGACTCCTGACGGAGATAACCGGCCGTAATCGAGAAGTACTCATTCCCCACCGTCCCGGTAATGTAGGCCTGAAAATCCTCGCGGCCGTATTTGCCGTCGGACCTTCCGTAGAGAAAGCCCACTTCTCCGCCGAAATAAACACGATCAGGGGAGCGCATCTCCACGACCCGCTCGCGTGAATTCATGCGGGCCGGCGTGTAGGGATAGTCGATGTTCCCCGGGTCCCACGCATTGAACATCGGCAAGAAGCCCGAGACGGGCGGGACCCAGCCGAAGGCGGTGGAGAACGTGAAGAAATCTCGATCTGTCAGCGTGAGCGCCGGTGGCGTAATGCCCTCGAATCGGAGTGGATCGAGGCTCTGGGTCGGCTGGGCGGACAACGACAGGCAACAACCGAGAAATCCAGCCACGACAGAAATTGCGCGCTTGGTCATGGAGGGAATTGTCCGCCGAAACGCCCCGAGCGCCAGCAAAATCTTGCCGGGAGTGCCGCGCACGATTTGCGGGCACCTATCTTGGATTAGCGGCCAATCGTTGCTTTTTGGAAGGCGATATCCATTGGTCCGCCCAGAGCGCTCGAGTGCATACTGTGCACCCACGCTCCGGTGCGGCCATCAAAGCGATCGACCAAGTCCCCAAAGTAGGAGGCAACGTACAGGTCCCCGTTTGGCTTTTTCCGCCAAATAAACAACGCCGGCGAGGAATGCGGGATGTCTGAGGAACCGGGTGCCGGCGCACTATTTGAAGGACTCACGGGCAATGGTCCGGAGGACTCAGCGGTGCCTAAGACTTCATCGCGAAGCTCGTTCATTTGGCGGATGGCGTTTTTCAGGTACGGATCGATTTCCCGGCACGTCCGGCGATCAACGCCACCTTCAAACCATGTCCCCGGAATCGGCGGTAGTAGGTCTCCGTGCAAACGACGAGGACGGAGTCCGCGGCATCGAGTTGATCGAGCATCCAGCGCGGCCACCCCTGCGGTGGCAAGCCATTCACATATTGGTCGAGAAGGGTCTCGATGCCGTCAGCGCGCAGCCGTTCGGAGAGAGCGAGTACCCGCTCACGGTGGGCGTCTGAATCATGGCTGTAGCTGATGAAGACGCGCTTGGACATGCTGGGAGACCTGTGTTCAATCTGGATTATCGAATGGACGAATGCGACCTGTTTGTGCCGATCCCTTGCGCACTGTCTATCCGCAGAGAACTGTGATCGATGCAAAGAATTACTCCATTTTTGTGGTTCGATGGTCAGGCGGAGGAGGCGGCGGAGTTTTACGTCTCGGTGTTCAAGAATTCGAAAGTCAAACAGGTCACGCACTATACCGGGGAGGAGCCTTCCGGGATGAAGGGCAAGGTGATGACGGTGGACTTCGAGCTGGATGGACAGGATTTCGTGGCCTTGAACGGCGGGCCGCAATTCAAGTTCACCAAAGCGATTTCGTTCGTGATCAACTGCGGTTCGCAGGAGGAGATCGATTATTACTGGGAAAAACTCACCGTCGGCGGCGGCGAAGAGGTGCAGTGCGGTTGGCTCGCGGATAAATACGGGCTCTCCTGGCAAGTTGTGCCGACGAAGTTTTTCGAGGAGTGGGCCAAGGATCCGGCCGGATGGCAGCGGGTGATGCACGAGTTGATGCAGATGAAGAAGCTCGATCTCGCGAAGCTGGAAGCGGCGTACGAGAGGGAATAGCGGAAACCGGAAACCGGAAAGCGAAGGCGGAGAGAATGAAGAAAAGGTCAATACTCGCAGTGATTCTTCTATGCGCTCTGATTTCTGCGCAGGCGCAGTCGGATTATGTCAAGGCCATCGAAAAATGGCGGAGCGATGAAGAGGCTGACCTGAGAAAGGAAACGGGCTGGCTGACGGTGGCGGGACTTTTTTGGCTGAAGGAGGGGATCAATACCGTCGGCGCGGGGCCGACGTTTGATGTTCGGCTGACCGACAATTTTAAAGGGGAAAAGTTCGGCGAAATAGACCTCAAGGGCGGGGTGGCGAATTTGAAGGTGGAAGACGGTGTTGAGAGCCAGGGCGATGGCAAAGACATCTCGACGACGATTCAGCTTGTCTCGGATGAGAAAGGGAAGCCGACGCAAATTCGCACGGGAAGTCAGACCTTCTATCTGATCAAGCGGGAAGAACGATTCGGCATTCGGCTGAAGGACAGCAAGAGCAAGGCGAGGCTGGAGTTCAAAGGGCAGCACTGGTTTCCCATCGACGAGAGTTACAAAGTTACGGCCCGCCTCGAAGCCTTTCCAGAGCCGAAGGAGGCGATGATTCCGAACGTCCTCGGCGGGTCCTTTAAGATGAAGAGCCCGGGCATCCTGAAATTCGCCTTCAAAGGAAAGGAGTATTCGCTTCAGCCGGTCGATGAGGGAGATGGGACGTTGTTTATCATCTTCCGCGATGGATCGAATCTGAACGAGACTTACAGCGCGGGACGCTTTCTCTACGCCGATAAGCCGGTGAACGGCGAGGCGGTGCTTGATTTCAACAAAGCCCAGAATCCGCCGTGTGCCTTCACGCCCTTTGCCACTTGTCCGCTTCCGCCGCCGCAAAACACTCTGGACGTTGAGATCAAGGCCGGCGAAAAGCGCTACGGAGATCATTAAGGCCGCGAATTGTAAGCGCCGGAGGCGCGACGCAGTTAAACCCCGGAGTGAAGCGCCAGCGAAACTCCAGGTATGCCAATGCGAAAAAACAGTAGCCCCGAAGGGGCGGCGGAACCGAAGATAACAGCCCAGGCGAGACTCAACAGGCGTCCGTCACCCCTACGGGGTTTGCGCCTTTTGGTTCGGTAGCCCGGAGCTTCGCTTCGCTGCGCTCCGGGCTTTATCCCGTCGTGCCTGCTGCACTGAGCGTTTCGTCATTGAAAATCAAGCTGGTGCAGGTCACGCCGGCTTCGGCCTTTTGCAATTCGGACACGTCGAGGGCTTGCACCTGAAACCCTCGCTTTTCGAGCAGGGCGCGTGTTTTGGGAAAGGAAGCCGAAATGATCACGACGTCATTGACCAGAAGAGCGTTCGCGGCGGCGGGCTCTTCCTCAGGAACGTCGAGCAATGCAAATCCGGAGAGTGGTTGCGGGTCGATCCAGGATCGATTCACGAGAACGGTGTCGTTGCCAATGTAGGAGCAGGCGCTCTTCAGATGCAGACAGCCTCTGACCTCGATCGGCTGAACCCGGTAGCTGTAGGGTTCCAGGAAGGCACGCAACTGGGCTATGCCGTCCCGATTGGTGCGCCGCGATAGGCCGACGAAGACCAAGCGCTCGATGCGCAGGACATCGCCTCCATCGAGGGTGGCGGGTTCGGTGAGAAACCTGAGCGGCCGGTACCGCGAGAGCGCATTCGCCAGGCTTTGAGCTTCGGGCCGCCGGCTTGAAGCTCCCATGTTCGAGATAATGGCAACCTCGTCTACGACTACGGCCGGATCCTCGACGAAGACGGCATCGGGAAGTCCTGGCTCGGCGGGAAGAGAGACGATCCGAATACCCAGTTCGACGAGGCAATCCTGATACGCCTTGTGTTGCGCGATTGCCTTGGGAACATCGATCGGCTGTCTGGCGTGAAACGACAGCTCGCAATCGTTGATGCTCGAACTTACCTCACGAACGATGGCTGTCAGGGACATGGCAAAAGAACGCAGTTACGAGCAACAGTTTCGCTGGAGAGGTTTACGTGCAACCAAAGGCATTGGCGATTGCGTATCAAAGATCATGAGAATCCAATATTTTTTTCTCGTTGCGTTTGTGAGTCTTGGGCTCGCAAGCTGCGCGACTCAGACGGAAACCACGACTACGACGAAGACGGACTCGACGCAGAAGAGGGTCCATACTCAAGAAGAGTTGAAGAAGACAGAAGAATCCGATACCGGAACAGCTCTCGAGAAAGTGGACGCTTCTATCCGGACCTCCGGGCGCTGATTGTCTTGGGCGTCGAGCGGGCAGTAGGGAACGTCTGTCCTGGCAGTCCCCTCGTTCCCAAGTTGCACTTGGGAACGCGCTTGTCTCCGAAGCTGTGCTTCGTGAATCGCTCGTTGGTCCTCTCGTTCGCTGCGGCAGTGGAACTGCCAGAACGAGGAACCGAGGAACTTTGGGCACACGAGAAACGCACGGGGATTTTCCTCGTTCTAACGCGGTCTCGTCAGTAGAAATTGGCGTATGCGCAAAGTAAATTTGAAGGATGTGGAGGAGCAGGAGCGAAAATCGCCTAAGGGAAAATTCCATAAATTCGTAAAGGGCGTTTCGATCGCGCTGGGACGCGATCGTGAGTCGCTCGATCTGGCGAAACGGCATCCGTTCGATCTGGCGGTGGTGCGGATTCCGAAGGGCAAAACGTATTGTCCGTATCATTCGCACGGAGCTGAGTCGGAGTTCTATCTCGTGATCTCCGGCCGCGGAAGCATTCGCGACAAGGAGGGAACCACCGAGGTGAGCGCGGGCGACGCATTCTTCTTCGGGCCGGGCGAGGCGCATCAGCTCTCGAACGCCGGCGAAGAGGATTTTGCCTACTACGTCATCGCGGACAATCCGCGCGGCGATTCCTGTTATTATCCGGACAGTGGCAAATGGGCGGTTGCTCTGGAAGGTCCTGAGACAGAGATCGTGAAAGGGAAAATAGCAGACTACTACGAGGGCGAAGAGTGACGGCTACAGCCAAGGTTAATGAAACTTAAGGTTACCTATTACCTGGATGTTGCTTCGTCGTGGTGCTTCTGGGCGGAGCCGCCTTGGGCCGCGCTGAAAGAGCGTTACGCCGGACGCGTGGATTTTGAATGGAAGATCGCGTTGATGGATGCGGCCGGCCTTCCCACCTCCCGAGAGCAGTTGGCTTGGTTTTATCGGCGCAGCGGAATGATCATGCGCTCTCCTTTCATGTTGAACACGGAATGGCTTCAGCCCGGTGCGACAGAGTATCCGGTGCGGAATTTCGTCGCGGAAGCAGCCCGAGACTTGGGAGTGACAGACGATCGGGTGCGGCTGGCGCTGGCGGCGGCCGCGCTGCGCGATGGAAAGCAGGCCGACCAATGGGAGGTCGCAGGTGAGATCGGTGCGCAGGCCGGCCGGCTCGATCAAGCGGCCTTGCTCGAACGCGCGCGCTCGCCGGAGATCGAGGCGCGAGTGCGAGCGAGCACCGCTGAGTTTCACGCGTTGAAGGTCACGCAGCGGCCGACCTTCGTGATCGACAGCGAAATCGGGGACCGCGCGGTGTTTTCCGGGTTCGCCAGGCTTCCTCCACTAGCCGCTGCGGTGGACGCGATGCTGCAGGATATCGCGGCTTATGAAAGCCACGCGTCGCATTTCGGCGAGCCACCTGCCGCGTAGTCTGGGCGGGGTCGACGACCGCCGGGAGCTAACCTATGAAACAATACATGGTCATTGAGAGCTTCTTTCCTGGCTGCAAGGAAAGGATTTACGAACGCTTCCGGCAAAAGGGAAGAATGTTGCCGGAGGGGTTGCGATACGTGAACAGCTGGCTGGAGCAGGATGGAGATAGATGCTTTCAGCTCATGGAGACGGATGACCGGTCTCTTTTCCAGGTGTGGCTCGAGAATTGGAAGGACCTGACGGCGATGGAAATAGTTGAGCTGGGCGAGAAACCGAGACCGGAAGACAACCCCTGATGAAAAATCCCATTTGGGAACGCGCGGAAGCACGTCCCTCCGAGGCCGGATTGACAAATGTCACTCCGTGCTTGCCCAAACTGCGCGCGTTGTAGACGCTGGCGATGAAGAAGAACTTAACGAGGATTACCGATGGCGAGACCAAATTATTCGGGGGAGAAGCGCAGGAAAGACCTGGCGAAGAAGGCGAAGAAGGAAGAGAAACGGCTTCGCAAATTGCACGCGAAGGAAAATCCAGCCTCGGAGAGGAGCGATACCGCGGAGGCGGACGACGCCGGCGAAGAGACGAAGGCTGAAGGATGACGAAGGGTGAAGGGGCCCGGGTGCTGGTCCTGGTGGATGAAGCGAATGTCGTCAGCTCGGTGCGCACCCAGGGACGCGGCCTCGATTGGTTGAAGCTCCGCGATTTTCTGACCGGCGGCAAGACAGGACGGAAGCTAATCGAGATGGTGGTCTATGCCGGACTTCCGCCCGCCATTCCGGTCTGGCAGGAGGAGCGGGATAAGAAAAACAAATTTGTCCATTGGCTGCGTTCCAATGGGTTCCTCGCGGTGACGAAAGATGGTTCGCCCACCGAAGAGGGCCACTACAAGGCGAATATGGACGTGATGATGGCGATCGACGCGGTGGAGCTTTCCGCGCAGATGCGCCCCGACGTTATCATTCTGGTGACGGGCGATGCCGATTTCGCTTACCTGGCTCTACAGTTGAGGCGGCGCGGTATTCGGGTGGAGGTAGCCTCGGTGGCGCAGAACCTTGGCAGCGGGTTGAGGTCCGCGGCGAATGAGGTCATCGACCTGGCGCCGCTGTTTGCGACCTTTGAGGCTTTGTAGGCCAGCGGGCAATTCAAGAAGCGGCGGTTTGCCACCGCCGTCGTTTTATGGGTCGGCGGTTACAAGCCGCCGCTCCTTGTTGGCCAGCTTACCTCTTGGGCTTCGCTGCTTGTCCTGCTGGCTTGCTGGCATTCTTTTGTTTGGCTGCGGCGCTGGCTTTCGCTTGTTTCTGTGCCGCCTGTTTATTTTTGGTCTTCGGTGATTTATCGCCCATATTTGGAATACTCGCAGACCCGCGGGTAATCGCCAGCTTTTGTAGAGGCAGCGCGTCGCGGCCCTTCCTCCCACAGAAACCTACGATTCAGGTGGAATGGCTCTCCTGGCTCGACGCCGGTAGCGCCAGAGCAGCGGGAACACCAGCAGGCAAACCACGACCAGCAGGATAATCGCGGGCACATTCAGAACGGAGTCGAACGCTGGCTCCGGCATCAACGTCTTGCTCTCAACGGACCAGTGGGAGCGTCGGAAGCCGAGAGCGAGCAGGAGAAGCAGGCCGGAGATGATAGTGAGCAAGGCAAGCGCGAGCGCAACCAGAACGGCCAGGCTGTTAGGCGAACGGCGGAGGAGGCTTCTTTCGCTCATGGTTCGGGTTAGTTAAGCCTTGGTAATCACTCTTCGATGTTCAGTTCCCACTGGTGAATCTGTGCCGGCGCGACCTGGAAATTCATCTGGGCCGGCTGGTTCTGGTGGTTGGAATCGGTCGCGTATAACTCCATGAAAGCCAGGAGGTCCCGGCGGTATCGGATCAGCGCATCGTTACAGGCATCTGCCGCGGGACCGCGGAAGGACAACTCGGCCTCGACGCCCGCCACTGGAATGAACGGAATGTAAGGAGGCGAGTAAATGAAAGTAAAAAGGAAGGTTGCCATGGCGCCCATCGTTCCGGTTTTCGGGAGGAAAGCCAGGAGCTCACGAGTTGTGAGCGTAGTTTTTGGATCTGGGATTCTCGAGTCTTCAAGACAGGGTGGGAAGTTAGACATGAAAGTCAACGCGGGATTCGCGACCTGTTCCATTCGGCTGGCGCCGTGGGCCGTGATCCGGTAAATCAGGCTGGTCAACACGCTGGTGAGCGCAGCTCGCGAGTCCATCGCGGGAAGGCCCCGAACGTTGCCCTCGAGGGGATCACCCGAGGCCTTGATCCAGCGTTGCAAGGGCGCGTCGTTCGTCACACTCCTATCGTCGGAATACTTGGCGGAAATCACGGAACTGGCATAGGTCGACGTGGCGTTCCAGAGCGCGAGAAGATAGCGAGCTACCGGGTAAAGGTCCCACTCTACTCGATCTGGGTCTCCGGCCGGGAGCGTCGTGAAGTCATCCACGTTTAGACCCAGCGCCTGCAGAGTAGTGCTCGGGTCGTCGGCGAAGAAGGTTCGTCCGGTCGCATAGGTGTTCGTCAGCCGCAGAAAATCGCCGCCGTTCGTGATGGAAGTAGGCGGGCCTATGGCCCAGTCGAGGAGCAGAAACTCGTCGAAGCCGATCAGATAATTCGATTGCCGACCCAGCAATTGATGGATGGGGTGCGAGGAACGCAGGTATTGAGACATGGTCATTTGCATCGCCGCCGTGACGATGTGAAAATGGTAGACATGCCCCAGCCAGATTCCCCACACGGTGAGGGAGGTTTTGGCCGCCTGCAACGCATACAACCAGGTAGAGGCGGTCGTAGGAGTGTTCGTAAAGTGTAGGGTAATGGCGCCGTTTGAGACCTGAATGAGGAAGGGTGTGAAGGTCTTCTGCGCGGGTTCGAATTCGAGGAAGGTGAGAGTGGATGGAGTGAATTGGGGCAGCGCGGTATTCGGGGGAGCGATCTTGCCAAAGATGCTCATATCAATCACGTAAAGGCGACCTGCACCTAGCAGGTCATCCATCCGGGCAGTCCAATGTTCACCTAGCTCACTCTTGAACTGGGCGGCGCGTGTCGCCGATAGCTTCTCCAGCTGGACGAGGTTAAAAGCGAGGTAGTACTTGGCCAGAGTAGGCCAGAAGAGGGCTGTTGCCGCATCGGCGTCGCTCAAAGAGGCGGACCAGATCGGCAGCAACGGCGCCGCACTCTGGTCGACGCCGCCCAGAGTAGTCCAACCCATCGAGAATTGCTCCGGCAGATTCAGAGAGCGAGACTCACCCGTGCCGTACATGAAAGTATAACCGGTCGCGGTGACCTCGTTTGGGGTACCGGCGTCGATGGTAAACCTCGTGGAGAGTCCCTCCTTCGCGGGTTGGATCTCTTTCGACCGCTCATACAGTTTGAGAATGGTATCCGGCAGCTCTGCGATGTGAAACGGGACTGCTGGCATGCTGGTTAATCCTTCCAGGCCAAGGAGAGACAGCGGCAGGCGATGCACCTGGAGGATAAACCATAAGAGGCCGATGAGTTCACCGATCAAGCCGAGGATCGAGATACTAACCAGGGCAAGGCCCAAGGGAATAAGCCCAAAGGCCCACGCGAACAGAGTAAGGGCCAGGAGGGTGGAAAGGCCGGCTGCGATCAGGACAACGTTAATTGGTCCTGAGCCGGAGAAACCGATGGCGATCAAAGTGCCTATGGCCACGAAAAGGCCCAGGACGATCAAGCCAAGGTCAGGTTGGCCGGGTTCAAGGAAGCCGGCGACCATGAGGGTCACGGCGAGCAACGTGGCAGTGATGGTCAACCCGAGATTGATTGGTCCCGGCCCAAGCAGGCCAAGGGAGACGACCAGGGCCACGCCCAACAAAATGCCAAGTGCGACGAAGTTGTTGATATTGAGCGTTTCGAAACCCAGCATCCCGAGCGCGATCAACCCAAAGACTACCAGGGCGTTGACGAACAAGACAAGCACGGCCGCTATTAGCAGGCGGGTGGAGAACGAGAAGGATTGCATTGCTGGGGTCAGGTCGTGCGGCGACAACTGGGGTAGATGTGCGGGTTGTAAGCCGAGACTAGGGAGCCGGATCAGGGCGAACAAGCGAATTCGCGCAGGGAGTTTAGCCTTACCAATTGGAAAAACGGGCCGGTCGAAACGTGACAAGGAGCGGCGGTTTGTAACCGCCGTTGTTGAAGGTCGGCGGTTGGAAAACCACCGCTCCTTGGAAGAGAAGGCGCTACTTTGCGGCGCGTTTCGCGACCATGATGACCTCGCGGCCGACGAGGTAGAGGAGGACGCAAAGCGCGATGAAAGGAATCATGGCGAGTATGTCAGACCACGGGCCATGGAAAAATGGGTTGTGCAGCTCGGCCCACTTTTGCCATCCGTCGAGGCGGTCCTTCCATGGGATGACCAGGAAGGCGAAGAGGACACCCGCGAGAGTGCCGCCGGCGATGTACCCGGAGGCCAGGAGAACGCCGTTGCTTTTGTCACCTTCGGCGATGAGCAGATCTTCGGTGAGCTTGGCGTCGACGTGCTTGCGGCGGGTATATTTATCGACAAGCCAGCGCACCATCCCGCCGACATAAACCGCCGCCGAGGTGGAAATGGGAAGGTAGACGCCGACGGCGAAAGCGAGCGCGGAGACGCCGGAAAGCTCGAGGAGAATCGCTATGAAAACGCCGAGGAGGACCAAACCCCACGGCAATTCGCCACCGAGGATTCCTTTGATGATGTAGGAGGCCAGGGTCGCCTTGGGCGCGGTGAATTTCTGGACGCTGGAGCCGTCGGGTCGTTTCTCATAGACGCCGTTGATCCCGGGATCGACGAGATAAACCGGCACGCCATCGTTGTTCACCAGGTAGCGGCCGGCGGGCCCGTTCTCGGTGTTCGTTTTGTGGTAGACGAAATATTCGTTGGCATCGGTGCCCGCCTGCGCTCCGGAGAGACGCTCGCGTTTTGGCCGGCCGCCGCTGTCTTTCAGGTAGTCGGCCGGGTTCGCGTGATAGCCGGCGGGGAGAGTGAAGTCCTGGTTGCCGGCGACGGGAACGTAAATTGTGCCGGATTGATTAAACTGCATCAGGATCGGCCCGAGAATAAGCGCCGATGCGAACGTGCCGATCAGGATGGCGATTTGTTGGGACTTCGGCGTGGCGCCGACGAGGAAACCGGTCTTGAGGTCCTGCGAAATGGTTCCGCCGTTCGACGACGCGATGCAGACGATGCCACCGATTGAGAGCGCGGTGACAAAGTAGGGCGGCGCCGTCCAACCGATGAGGAGGAAAATGAGACACGTCAGCAACAGCGTCGCGATCATCATGCCCGAGGTGGGACAGGAGGATGAGCCGACTTCGCCGGTCAGCCGCGACGAAACGGTCACGAAGAGAAAACCGAAAGCGACGATGAGGACCGCGCCCAGCAAGTTGAAGCGCAGATTCAATTGCGGCGCGATCATGATGACGACGAGCAAGGCGATGATTCCGCCGATCACCCATTTCATCGAGAGATCCTGATCGGTGCGCGGGACGTCTCCGCGGACGACCCCGGAGCCGCGCAGGTCGGTGAGCCCGCCCTTCAAGCCATGCCAGATCAGCGGCAGCGAGCGAAAGAGACTAAAGATGCCGGCCGCGGCGACCGCGCCCGCGCCGATGTAAAGAATGTAACGCTTCTGGATCTCCTCGATCGACATGTCAGCGATGCTGTGGGTCGTTTCCGGCGCCAGCGGCAGGGTTCCGGCAGAACCGAAATATTTGATGGCGGGAATCAGGACGAGATACGACAAGACGCCGCCGGCCATCATCAGCGAGGAGATGCGCGGGCCGATGATGTAGCCGACCCCGAGCAGCGCGGGATTGTTCTCCAGCGAAACGGACCCGCCTTCGAACGGTTTCCCAAAAATTTTCTCCGGCACTTCTTTCATGATTTTGAAGATCTGCTGGAGGCCATAGTAGAGGAACCCGATCGCGAAGCCGCCCATGATAATCTTGCCGCCGCTGACGGCTTCGTCGGCCGCGGCGCGCGCCACGGCGTCGCCGGCATGCGCGGCATCGCGCGATTCGGGCGAAGCGGCGGCCTTCAACACTTCGCCGCAGGCCGTGCCCTCGGGATACTTCAGGTAACCGTGCTGCTGCACGATGAGCGCGCGGCGCAGCGGAATCATCATCAGGATTCCAATCAACCCGCCAAGGAGTGCAACCAGCATGACGCGGGTGATCTCGAGATCGAACCCGAGAATCATGATCGCCGGCATGGTCACGCCGAGACCGAAGGCGATCGATTCGCCGGCTGAGCCCGCGGTCTGGACGATGTTGTTTTGGAGAATGGTCGAATCCCGCAGGCCGAGCTTGGAAAGGAGGCGAAAGACCGTGATCGAGATGACCGCGACCGGGATGGACGCACTCACCGTCAGCCCGACTTTGAGCACGAGGTAAAGCGAGGAGGCGCCGAAGACCACCCCGAGGAGGGTGCCCATGATGAGGGAGAGCGGCGTCAGCTCGCGCAACCGCGCCTGCGGCGGAATGAAGGGCCGGAAGCTGGCGAGGACCGGGTTCTCCGGCTTCGCGCCGACGATGTCCGGGAATTCGTTAGGCGGATTGGACGGATCGATGTTTGCCATGGTGCAATCCGCCCCAGCCTAACGAGTCAGCCGCTTCACGCGGCTCGCTTGGCTGCCATTCCCAAAATCCATCGATAGAGGAGAAAGCCTATCGTGACGAAAGCTACTCCGCCGAGGATTTTCCCAATCATTTCGAATTCCGGGCCGACGAGCGCGAGCGGTGCGGCTTTTTCGGAAAAGACGACGATGGCGGAGAGGACCACACCAATGATGCTCTCGCCGACGATCAAGCCGGACGCGAGCAGCACGCCAAGGTCCTTCGTCTTTTTTGGTTTCGGTGTGCGGTCGGCGGCCCGGTCGAAAAACCATCCCGCGATCGCGCCGACCACGATCATGAGCGTGCTCGCGGTCGGCAGATAGATCCCGAGTCCGACGGCGAGAGGAGGGACGCGCATATGTTTCGTGGTGCGGGCGAGAATGGCGTCCAGCACAATGATGCCGACGCCGATCATGGCGCCCATCCGGATCAAACTCCAATCGATATCTGCAGCGATCACGCCCTGCGCGAGCGATGAGATCAGGCCCGCTTGAGGCGCGGGGAGGGGCGAAGGGCGCAAGTCGGCGCCCGGTGCGCCCAGGAAACCGTAGGCCTGATTGACCAGGTTGAGCACGGGCGGAATGACGGCGGCGCCGGCGAGGACACCAATGATGAGCGCGACCTGCTGCTTCCACGGAGTCGCATCGACCAGTTGCCCGGTCTTAAGATCCTGGAGGTTATTGTTCGCGATCGCAGCGACGTTGAAGACTACCGCAGTCGTAAAAAGCGCGAAGGCCATCAGCGCCGTGAAAGACTCCGGCCCGACGTACGGCTTCACGCCCACGACCAGGAGTAACGCCGCCCCGATCACAACGAGAATACCGATGCCGGAAAGCGGGCTGTTCGACGAACCGATCAGTCCCGCCATGTAACCACAGACCGTCGAGACGAAGAAGCTCATCAGGAAAACGTAGGCCACACCGCCGATGATCAGCGTTGGCAAATGCGCGCCGAGGCCGCTCGTGTTTGCGAAATAGCCGAGCACCCAGCCGATCGGCACCATGCAAGCCAGCGTGACAATGCCGACGATGCCGATTGGGATGTCGCGCTCGGTGATCGGCAGCGTATCGGCTTTGCCAGCCTTGCGCGCGCGCGATGCGGCCATCGCGCCAGCCAAGCCGCTCATGACAGGTTTCACCAGCTTCAGCAATGTCCAGATCGCAGCGACGCCAATTGCGCCTGCGCCGATAAACCGCACTTTGCGACTCCAGGTTACCTGAGCAAGGGCGCCCGCCGCGGTGGTGAGGTCGCCGGTCAGTGACGAATAATACGGCACGAGCCAGCCCCAGCCGATGCAAGCGCCGATGAGCATGGCGATGCCGACCGACAAACCGACCAGATGGCCAATCGCCAGCAGAGCGAAGGAGAGCGTAAAATTATAACCGCCTACCGCGCCGCTTCGGCCGATGCGGAAGGTTTGTGCGACCTCCGCCGCGAAGACTTGAGTTGCGACGATGACCGCAAAGGCGGCGGCGACGATTGATCCCCACAGCACCGCGAGCAGACCGGCGCGACTGTGTTCGACTTCGCCGGCATTCTCCTTGTCGCCGCCACTGCCGATCTTGAGCACTTCGGCGCAGGCGACGCCTTCCGGATATGGCAAATCGGAGTTCGTCACCAAGGCGCGCCGCAGCGGGATGGAATACATCACGCCGAGAATGCCGCCGAGGGCGCAGATCAAAAACGAGATCCAGAACGGAAATCCGGTCCACCAGCCGATCATGATCAAACCGGGCAGCACGAAGATGATCGATGACAGCGTGCCCGCGGCCGAGGCGACGGTTTGCACGATGTTATTTTCCTGGACCGTCGCATTGCGAAAACTGCGCAGGATCGCCATCGAAATCACCGCAGCCGGAATCGAGGTCGAAAACGTCAGGCCGGCCTTGAGGCCAAAGTAGACGTTGGCGGCGGTGAAGACCAACGTGATGATCACGCCGACAATCAGCCCGCGAATCGTAAGTTCAGGACGCCTTTTCTCGCTGAGGTCGTGGTTCGCGTTCACGTGGCCCTAATCTAGATGGAAAGCTGGAAACATTGGCCGAGGAGAACAAGCCCCGGACTGAAAGGCAACACGAAAAGCGTTGTTCAGGGCGCCGCCGCCGTGACCGGCTTATCCACGATGATCGTGACCCGGCGGTTTTTGGCCCGCCCGACGATATTGTCGCTCCCATCGGGATTTGTGTTCGGCGCCACCGGATTCGCTTCACCAAAACCTTTCGCCACGATGTTCTTCGCCGCCACGCCGCCATTCTTGACCAGCCAATCTTTCACGGAGGTCGCGCGCTCGCGCGAGAGTTGCAGGTTGACCGCCGGGCCGCCTTTCGAATCGGTGTAGCCTTCCACCGTCACGTTACTTTCCGGGAAGAGGGAGAGGACGACGGCGACCTTTTGCAGCGCTTCCTCGGCCGCGGGTTTCAGCTCGGCTTTGTTGTAATCGAAAAGCACGTCGCCCGCGAGATTCAGGCTCATCGATCTGCCGGTTTCCTGATATTGCAGCTCTTGCTTCGCCTTCTCCAGGTCCAGCTCCTTGCGCTTGAGCTCGAGGCTTCTTTTTTCCAGGTCGAGCTTTTGCCTTTCGAGCTCCGCTTCCTTTTTCTTGATCTCGTTGTCCGCTGTCGTCTGCGCGGACGTGAGCGAAAGCGCGCTGCCGGCGAGCAGTGCGCACAGGACGAGGATCTTGGTCGTCGAAGTAAATGACGCTTTCATCTTTCTCGATTCGGTTATCAACCAGCCGCCGACCGTTTCAGGACGCAGCACCTACTTCATCGCCCCAATCACCTTTCCGAGGAATTGATCGAAGTTCTTGTTGCCGTCGATCCATCGCCCCACGACGACCAAATCGTTGTCCCAATCGAGATAGACAATATTCACCCCGTTGCCTTGGAACGTAACGGAGGATGGCGGCGCCGAGGGGAACGGGCGGGGTCCCTCGCTGCCGTCCGGATTTTTCGTTGGAGCGTTCAGAAACCAATTGCAGAAGCCGTAGGCCGGGTTCGCCGGACCTGGCGTTCGGGCCATGCTGATCCATTTCTCGGAGATGAGTTGGCGATTGTTCCATTTACCGTGGCGGAGGAACAGGTAGCCGAAACGTGCGAGGTCGGACGCGTTGATGAACATGCCGCCGCCAAAATGGCCGCCGCCCGTGACCGATTTCATGCGCTTGCCGTCGATCTCCACCCAGGCGTTGTCGTACGCCTCCCAATGCCAGGTGGAGGAGGCGCCGATCGGATCCATGATCGATTCCTTCAACACCTCCGGCAGAGGCCGTTTGAACACATAAAGAGCCGACAACGCGAGCACGTTGATGCGGGCGTCGTTGTATTTGTAGAAAGTCCCCGGCAGGTGCATCTCGCGCTTGGCCCACTGCTCGGGAGTCTGTCCTCGCGGGGGGCGGTCCGCCCAATCGGGCTTGCCCCAGAGCGTTCCCGACCAGTCGCTCGTCTGGCGCAGCAGGTGGTCCCAGGTGATCGGCGCGTTGTGCTCGGACGTGAACAGGTCGACGCCCTTGGGCATGTAGGTCGCGACGCGATCCGTCACGTCACGAATCTTCCGCTGGTCGAACGCCACGCCGACGACTGTCGACAGAAACGTTTTCGTAACGCTGAACGTCATGTCCGCGCGCGCCGTGTCGCCCCACTCCGCGACGACGGCGCCGCGATGGATGATGATGCCGTTGCCGCCTCCTCGCGGCTCGGTTGGCCCAATCAGCGTATTGTAGGGCGCCTCGTTTCGAAATTGCTCCGGGATTGCCACGGCCAGGTCCTTCGTGTCCGGATTCTCGTGGGCGACGGCGAACGCGATCGCTTCGTCCAGCTTCGCCTTGTCGAAGCCCGTTGCGGCGGGATCTTGCTTCCGCCACTCGCCGCGCGGCGGAAAGTAGCTTTCCGCCGGGGCCGCCTCTTTGCCGACGGCGCAAAACGCCGTGGCGGCGAGCAAGATCAAAGTGAGCACGCCCGCGATCCGGCTCGATTGCAATTTTCTCTCAGTCATGCGCGCGCTCACATAATGCCACCGGCGTTGAGGGTCGCAACGACACTGTCTGATCCCGCAACCATCTGCCCTAAGCGCGACGCAGGTCCGCCACCAGGGGGAAATGGTCGGACGCAATCCTGGTCGCGGCGTTGCGCACGACCTTGACGGAATCTACCCGCAGCCGCTCGTTCACCAGAATATGGTCCACGGCCAGGAGGGGCAGGCGAGTCGGATAGGTCCTGAGACTCGGCGCGGGACTGACCAGGGTCCGGACATCGCGCAGTTGTCGGGCGAGCAGTTGGAATGCGGGTGAGGCGGGCAGACTGTTAAAGTCTCCGAGCAGGACCAACGGGTCGTGGGTTTCGACGCTGCCCAGCCATTCCGGCCCCGCGAGGAGTTGCGCCTGCATGAAACGCTCGCGGCGGCCCAGCCCCAGGTGCGTATTGATTACCTGCACCATGCCGCCGGCGGTTTTGATTTCCACCCAGATCGCGGCCCGGCTTTCGGGACAGACGCGCGTCGTCACCGAAGGCAGTTCCTGGGCCTTTCGCAGTCTCATCGGGTAACGGCTTAAAATGGCATCCCCGTACTGCTCATCCTCCCGGCGCAGAGCCGGATGAAAAAAACGGTGCCAGCCGAGTTGCTCCGCGATAACGGCCGCTTGATCGATCCCGGCGGAACGGCGCCGGTTGAGATCGAGCTCCTGCAAGCCGATCACATCGACGTTGAGCATCGCGATGACTTCGGCGACGCGCTCTTCCGACCGGCGCGCGTCCATTCCGCGGCAGCCATGTACATTGTAAGTCGCGACCCGCAGGCGTTCGCCATCATTTCCACTCATCGGCCGCAGGCAGGTTACATTTGCGAGCGCAGAAACAGCCAGGCCGCTCCCTTGAGTTTCTCTTCCAAAGGCCGGCGGCGCCAGTCCGCCAATGTGATTCTGCGCGAACGGCTCTTGTCCTCCTCGAAAATCTTGATGTGCTTCGCGGCGAAGCCCTCATCGAGCACGTTCAGGTTCGCTTCCTCATTCAACCGGAGCGACCGATTATCGAAATTCGCCGAGCCGACCGACGACCAGCAGTCGTCCACAATCAGATATTTGCAGTGGTAACGGGCGGGCTGGTATTCATAAAAGCGCGCGCCGGCTTTCAACAGCGCCGGCCACCGCATTTTCCCGACCGCTCGCACTGCTCTCGCGTCAATGTCGGGGCCGGGAGTGATAATTTCGACCTTTACCCCACGACGGCACGCGTGCACGAGGGTCTCCAGGCAGAGGTCGTCCGGGATGAAGTAAGCGTTCGCGATCCGGATGTGTTTGCGCGCCGCCGCGACGGAAAGCAGGATCATCATCCGTGCGCTGTCGGCTCCTTCGCTGGCCGAACTCTTGAAGACCTGGCCGGTCACCGTCCCGGCCCTGTTCAACTGCGGAAAGTAGGCATCGCCGTGGAGCAGAACCGCCCGGGTTGCCATCCAATTGTCAATGAAAGCCTGCTGCACCTGGGCCACTACCGGGCCCTCGAGCCGATAATGCGACTCGCGCCAAAATCCCGGGGTCTTCCCGTCTCCCTGCCAGGAATCCGCGATGCCTGTCCCACCGATAAAGCCGGTGCGTCCGTCAATCGTGAGAAGTTTCCGGTGCGTGCGGTAGTTCATTTGCGACAGCTGATGCCAGCGAAAAATCTCCACCTCCACCCCGGAGCGCTTCAGAAGTTTCATTCCCTCGCCGTGCAAACAGTCGCACCCCATGGCGTCCTGCAAAAAATGCACTTTCACTCCCGCGCGGGCTCGCTCCGCAAAGGCCCGGGCGAACTGCTTCCACATCTCCCCGTCCTTCAGAAGAAAATTCTCGAACGTGATCGTGCGCTGGGCCGAGCGAATGCCCTCGAGCATCGCGGGAAAAATCTCATCTCCATTTTGCAGGATGGTGACCTTGTTGCCCTTGAGGAGCGGCGGCCCGAGCAGCTGCCCCATGGTGCGGACGAACACGTCATCGCCGGCGGCGTAATCCGCCCGGATGGGACACTTGATCTTTTTCTCGGTGTCGAAAAAATTCCGGACGATTACGATCGACAGGGCCCCGCTTAGCGCCGCGACGCCCGCGAGTTTTTTCCACGACGGATCGTTACAGTCAGGCGGGCTCTTCACACCCTGTTATCGTCCTCGCGCGCCTTTCTGGTTCGCCGCGAGGCAATTATCTTGATTGAATCGCGGTCGGTCGAGCCAGCGGGGGCCGCAGACTGGTCAGCGAACCGGCGGCGGAAGCGTTACGGGAGCACGCTTTTTCTTGGGGGGCGGCTTGCTCGAAAAGACTTTCTTCAGGCTGTTGCTAAATTTTTCCCAGGCGGATTCCGGCGCTTTGGCCTTGCCCGACGAACGGCTGCGCGCGCGTAATTGGAACGCGACCGTTGCCGGCGTCTCGCTTTCGATCGTCACCGTCTCGGTCTTCTTCGGAAAATCGGGGTGACGGGCGACCAGCTCCTGCTTGCCCAACGGCAGATCAGCTGTCAGCGGCGTGAAACCGAGCGATTTTTCGCCTGCAAAAATCTCAGCGCGCTCCGGGATGCTGGTGACTGTAGCGCTGCCATGAGGGAAAGTGTATTCGACGGGAAGAGTCTCTCCCGGCTGCACCGTGATTTCCGCGCGATCCTCCGGCCAGCCCTCGTTGTGGAAGAAAATCGTGTATTGGCCCGGCGGGAGGTCCGCGACCGATTCGGGAGTGGCGCCAGTGCGCAACGGAGCCGTGTCGGGCGCCGGCCTACTTGCGACTGCGCCGGCATAAATCGCGAAACTCGCGCCGGGCGGAGTCGTCGCCAATTGCAGCGTGGCATTTTGCCGCGCGGCACTCGGCGCAAGGACCCGTGGCGGCTCGGCAATTTTTGCCGCAGGCACACGTTTGACCGAGGACTCGATCGCGTAACCCGTTGGAGTCTCCGGTTTGAACGGCGGCCCAGCCTTTGGGCGTGGTGCCGGCGAGTGGGAACGGGAAGAAATGACGGCGGCGGCGACCAACGCGGCCACGCCGCCGGCCAGCGCGCCGAGTTTGAGGTAACGCTCGAAAACCGGTTTGGCGATGTCCCTGGCGGTCGTCAGGCGAACCGTCCCACCCAGGCGCAACCGTTGCGCGACTTCGGCGGCGCTTTGCGGCCGTTGCTCGGGATCTTTCGCCAGACAGGCGGCGATGGTTTCCTCCCAGCGCTTCGGAATTGGCTCGCCCGCGATTCCCAAAGTCACACGGCGTTGGGCGACCGGGGGCGGGACCATCTCGCGCACCTGCAACGCCACGTCCCCGTTGTAAAAGGGCGGTTTGCTCGAAAGCATTTCGTACAGGGTGGCGCCGAGCGCGTAGATGTCGTCCGAAGGCGACGGCTCCTCGCCGAGCAATTGCTGCGGACTCATGTAATTCAATGCTCCAGGCGAAATTTGCCCGCTCACCCGGCTCATAGAATTGCGCAGACTGCACGCGGTCCCGAAGTTGGTGATCTTGAGTTTCGCGCGGCTATCCACCAGGATGTTCGCCGGCCTCAGGTCCCGGTGGATCAAACCGGCCGATTCGTGCGCATAAGCGAGCGCATCACACAGCGACGTGACCCAGGGAACGAGCTCGGGGATCCCGAAACACTTCGATCGCTTTTGCTTCCGCGCTTCCGAGAGCGTGGTGCCGTCGACGTACTCCATGGAGATCGCGGCGATTCCTTCGTCGGCAATGAAATCAAAAATGCGAACGATATTCGCATGCGTGAGCACGAGACTCTGTTGGGTCTCGTATTTCAGGTCCTCGCAGGCAGCAGGGTCGAAACTGGCCGACTCCGGCACGAGTTTCAGCGCCACCAACCGATCCATCCGGTCATCGAGCGCCAGCCAGACTACACTCATTGCGCCATGGCCGAGGACCTTCTGGAGGGTGAAGCGCTGAAAGAGTTGCTTGCCGGCGACCACTCCCCGCATTGGCCCTCCGAGGTCTAGTTTTTCTTCCTCGGGGAATCGCGGATCCATGCCGAGACCAAAAAAGCAGACCCCATGCCCCAGAGGGCGCTACTTCTGGCGCGCTTTCAGGTTGTTTCCGCCCCGGATCCTGCCGCTCACTTACGACGTGGCGACCGTCCTTTTTCGCTGGCCTGGGAAGACGACGCGTTCGAGATCGAGAGAGGCGACTAAATGCCCGCCGGTTGGGTCTGCGCCTCCAGTCAGACACCGCACGCGACGGAAAGCACAGCTTTGCACTTCCCGCTGGAGCAGTCGTAGATCGTCGTCTCCGCGCCTTCGTAATAATGTGAGTGGACGATGACCTCGAGCTTGCCGTCTCCGTTTAGATCGAGCACGGCCGGAATCTCGTATAAATTCGAAGCGCTGGATTCATCTTTCACGTATAGTTCGCCCGCGATAAGTTCCGTCTGCACCTTTCCCGCCACCACGCGGCGGAGAAGCACAATGGAGTAACTGCCGGGCGCGGCCGTGTCCATTGGCACGTCACCATCCTCGGTGAAGTAATTTGTCGCGTTGATCAACACCTCCTCTTCGCCGTCGCCATCCAGGTCCACGCGCAGAATTCGCGTGATCTTCACCTTCGGATCGGTCATCCGGCGGGCCTCCAGGAACTCGCGCACCGCATCGACATAGACTTGCTGGGTTGGGTCGGCGATTTGCGGCTTGCGGGGCAGGGCGTTCCATGGCGCGCTCAGAGCGATCACGCCCTCCTTCGGCTGCGGCGCAAGCTTTACCGTCAGCGTGTCCGGACACACCTCCGCCTCGGCAGATTTCGGTTTATCTCCCGTCGCTTTGCCGACCTCCTGGGTGAGCCCAAAAACGCGAAAGGATGTGCTCGCCTTCACCGATTTGGCTGCTTGCTCCGCCTTGACCCATTTGCCCTCGGCGCTGCCACCGAACAAATAGCCGGTGTCCATTTCGACAATCGGATGGAGATCGGCGGCCATCGCAGTGGCCGACAGGAGGAGCAGAACGACGAGAGGTTTCATGCGTTTCGTTCTTTGATCGACTGGAGGATATCCGCAATGGCCTCATCCCGCGGCTTTGCGCCGAGATTGCCTTGGCCGTGGACGCGAAGGCTGACGGCGTTCGCTTCCATGTCGCGGTTTCCGATGACGAGCATGGTGTGGACTTTCATCTGCTCGGCGTTCGCGATCTTCGTCTTCATGTGGTCGCTGCTGGCGTCCAGTTCGCAGCGGACTTGATGGGCACGGAGTTCGGCTTGAATGGAACGTGAATATTCGAGCAGCTTCGCGTCGTCGCCGATCGGGAGGATGCGAACCTGTTCAGGTGCGAGCCAAAGCGGGAAGTTGCCGGCGTAATGTTCAATGAGGAAGCCGATGAAACGTTCGTGCGTGCCGAGCGGCGCGCGATGAATGCAGAGCGGCGTCTTCTCGGTGTTGTCGCTGTCTTTGTAAACGAGGCCGAAGCTTTTCGGCTGGGCGAAATCGACCTGGTTGGTGGCGATGGTGAATTCGCGGCCGATCGCGCTCCAAACCTGGACGTCGATCTTCGGGCCGTAAAAAGCGGCCTCGTTAGGCACTTCGACGTAGTTGATACCAGAGCGCTGGAGGACGCCCCGGACCATCTCCTCGGTCTTGAGCCAGAGCGGAGAGTTATCGACGAATTTCTGGCCCAGCTTCGACGGATCGTGGGTCGAGAAACGCATGACGTATTTCTCGATCCCGAAGAGCTTGAAGTATTTCAGATACATCTCGTTCACGGCGAGAAACTCGGATTCGAACTGGTCCTCGGTGCAGTAGATGTGGGCGTCGTTCATCTGGAGCGAGCGAACGCGCATGAGGCCGAAGAGTTCGCCACTCTGCTCGTAACGATGACAAGTCCCGTACTCGGCCAGACGCAACGGCAGATCGCGATAGCTGCGCGGGAGCGCATCGTAGAGCTTGTGATGATGAGGACAATTCATCGCCTTGAGGTAGTAGCGCTCGGTGGGAAGCTCCTCTGCTTCCCGCATTGCCGCGGCCTTGGCTAGAATCGCGTCGAGGCTTTCGCGCGTCAGCGGCTTCTCCACCAAATCCGCGAATAAATCGGGCTGGTGGACCGGCCGCCGTGCTTCGACCTTCTCGGCCACCAGGGTCATCGGGGGGAACATCGATTCCGCGTAATAGGGAAGGTGGCCGCTTGTTATGTAGAGGCTTTCGCGCGCCAGATTGGGCGTGCGGACCCGGACGTAACCGGCTGCGAATTCTGTTTCCTTTGCCAGCTTTTCGAGTTCTTCGATCATCGCCGTCCCGCGCGGGAGCCAAAGCGGCAGACCAGGACCGACTTGTTCGTCGAAGGTGAAGAGTTCGAGTTCTTTTCCGAGCTTGCGATGGTCGCGCTTCTTAGCCTCCTCGAGCATGGCGAAGTACTCGTCGAGCTGGGTCCTGTTCTTGAAGGCGGTGCCGTAGATGCGCTGGAGCTGCGGGTTCTTTTCGTCGCCTTTGTAGTAGGCGCTGGCTACGTGGGTGAGCTTGAACGCGCCGATATTGCCGGTGCGCATGACGTGCGGGCCGGCGCAGAGATCGGTGAATTCGCCGTTGCGATAGAGGGAGATTTCTTCGCCCTCAGGAATGTTCTGGATGATGTCGAGTTTGAACTTGCTGGGAGAAGATCTCTCACAAAGGGCACCAAGGACACCACGGTTGGCCATGTCCAAAGCCTCAGAACGCGAGACAGCCACACGCTCGAAAGTGTGATTGGCTTTGATTTCCTTTTTCATCTCGGCCTCGATCTTTTCGAAGTCTTCGGGTGAGATGCGGTGGTCGAGTTCGACGTCGTAATAGAATCCGTTCTCGACCGGCGGACCCGCGGCGAATTGGGCGTCGGGCCAAATTTTGAGGATGGCCGTCGCCAAAACGTGGGCAGCCGAATGGCGCAGGCGCTCGATGTCGGTCATCTGGGCGCGCTGCTCTAAAGTTTTTCGTTCGTCAGACATTGGAGAGATGGATTCGCGATTTCCCCATCGCTCACCCTTTGGGCTTTGTCTATGTCGCGCGGCGCTCGCCGTGACCGCGGGGTGAATAGTGAATGGTGATACGTGAATGGAGCGAAATCCATTCACCGATCACTGATCACCATTCACTTCACGTCCGCCAGCTTTTTCAGGTCGACGCGCTTGAGCCAGTCTTGGAGATCTTTCGCGTCCTGGCCCTGGGTCTCGATTTGCAAGACATAACGCTTCGCCACCATCAGCCAGAGCGTGCCGTGTTTTCCTTCGTTCTCGAAAGTTTCAAAGCCGGGCATGCCGTCGATCGTGAGGGCCTTTGTGTAACCTTCTGGTGTTGAAGCACTTAAGTTCCAGGCCGCAGTGGTGTCCCTGACGTACTCGGGGTTGGCAGCCGAATCGAGAATGCTGATCGAAGTGATCGGGGCCGTATCGGTGTCGCCCTTTTTGTAGTCGCGATGAACCGTGGTGATCTTGACGCCGCCCGCATCCTCGGTCGAGCCTTCCGGCTTATCAGCCGTCCAGCCGGCCGGTCCGTCCGGGAGCAAAGGCAAGAGTTTGGCCGCAGCGACTACCTCCGGCAGGAGTGGAGCCGGTTCTTCCTCGGCCGCTCGAACAGCGGACGCGCCGATGAGAGTGGCCGACAAAGCGATAATAAGGGCGACGTGTTTCATTCCGGTTTGGGGCGGAGCGCCTGTACTCGATTGACTTTAATGAGGCCGTTTGTCAAGACGCGATCCGTGAATGCCGGGGGATGCGCGGAGATTTTTGTCCTGCCCCGAGGCCTCGCGGCTCGAGATAAAACAAGGAGCGGCGGTTTGAAACCGCCGTTTTTCTTAAGTCGGCGGTTGGAAAACCGCCGCTCCCTGGATGAGCTTGCCGCGCCATCGTCATGATAAACTTTGAAATACGAACAACGACTGAAGCCGACGTTCCGATCATTCTCAGCCTGATCCGCGAGCTCGCCGACTACGAACGCGCGCCGGACGCCGTGGTAACAACGGAGCGGGGCCTTCGTGAAGTGCTCTATGGGGCGAAGCGTTCCGCCGAAGTTCTGCTCGCGCTGGAGGAGGGCGAGCCGGTTGGGTTCGCCGTTTATTTCTACAGTTTCTCCACCTGGCTGGGCCGGCCCGGGCTTTACCTCGAAGATCTTTTCGTTCGGCCAACCGCACGAGGGAAGGGGTACGGGCGGGCGTTGCTGGAACGGCTGGCCCAAATTGCGCAAGAGCGCGGCTGCGGCCGGATGGAGTGGGCGGTGCTCGATTGGAACGATCCGGCCATCCAGTTTTACAAGAAGCTCGGGGCGGAACCGATGAACGAGTGGACGGTGTTTCGGCTTACGCAAGAGGGGATCGCGAAATTGGCCGGATCCGCGTCGTAATCGTGCTCGTGCTCCTGCTCCTGCTCGTGATCGAATCCAACCTTTCTGTTGATCAAAGACAGCGATCACGATCACGAGCACGAGCACGAGTAGGAAGAAAACTTAAACGCGCGCAAAAGCCCGAACAGGAAACGTGCCCATCCCCTTGACCTTGACCGGCACGGCGTAGAAGCGCGCGCCGCGATCGGGCAGCGCGGCAAGACCGCGGAGATGCTCGACGATCGGAATCTCCGCACCGAGCAGCGCGGAATGCACTGGGCGATTTCCGTCATCGGTGCAGTCGATGTTAAACGAATCGATGCCGACGAGCGCCACGCCCGCTTCCACGAGTTGCTGCGCCAGCTCGCCCGTCAGGTGCGGGTGCCCTTCGAAATACTGATCGGTGCGCCAGTGCGCGTCCCAACCCGTGTGCACGAGCAGCGCCTTGCCCTGGAGTGTCGCGAGTTCGACGGGGAGCCGGTCGATCGCCCGAGCGCGGCGCTTGGTCGCGCGGGCAACGACGCAATCGAGATTGGCCAGGGATTCCAAGGCAAGCTCGGAGAGATCCTTGCCATGGGCGTAGCGATGGAAGGGGCTATCGACATAAGTCCCCGTGTTCGCGACCATCTCGATCTTGCCGATCTGGAATTCGGTCCCCGCGGCGTAACGTGCGCGGGATTCTTCGCGGCTAAGATAATCGCAGATGAGCGGCGCGGGCAGACCTTTGTAGGTGACCATGCCGTGTTCGACGGTGTGGCTCAGGTCGATGAGGCGGGTGGTTTCGGACGACGAGTTGGCCATAGGCTGAACGTGGCATCAGCGAGGCGCACTGGCGAGTTAATGCAAGACGGCGTAGAAGACCAGGTGCGGCGGTCTGAAACCGCCGTTGTTTTGGGTCGGCGGTTTGTAAACCGCCGCTCCTTGATGCTTTGTCCACATTGTAAATGACGAAAATCGAGGATTACGCATTCCTGAGCGATACGCAGACCGGCGCGCTCATCAGCCGCGACGGGGGCGTGGATTGGCTTTGCTTTCCGCGCTTTGATTCGGGCGCCTGCTTCGCCCCGCTCCTGGGCGCAAGGATAGGAGTTGCCAGGATCGTATGCTGGGGAAGAACGAGGTGACCTTCGCGGTCGTCATCGTAAACTACCGGATAGCGCACCTCACGATCGAGTGCCTCCGGTCTCTCGCCGCACAACGCACGGGTGCCACCCCGCAGTTCGAAGTGGTGATCGTCGACAACGCATCAGGTGACGGCTCCTCGGAGCGACTGCAGGATGCGGTGGAGGAGAACGGCTGGTCGTCGTGGATCCGTGTCGTCGCGCACCACGAGAACCGCGGCTTCTCTGCGGGCAACAACGTGGGGCTCTCGATCGTGTTGAGCCAGTCGCATCCGCCGGACTTCGTTCTGCTCCTCAACCCGGACACCGTTGCGCCCCCTGCAGCGATCGCGGGTCTGTCGCAGTTCCTCGTCGAGCACCCTCGCGCAGGAATCGTGGGCGCCTCGCTCGAAGACAGCGCCGGCGCGAAACAGTGTGCAGCGCACAGGTTCTCCACGCCCCTCCGAGAGTTCCAGCGCGGAGCGTCCCTGGGTCTCCTGGACCGTTGGATCGGACCCCTCGCCGCCGATGGAGACAATCGCACCGAGGCGCGGCCGATTCGATGCGACTGGGTGTCGGGTGCCGCACTCTGCGTTCGCCGCGAGGTCCTGCAGGCGATAGGACTCCTCGACGAGGGCTTCTTCCTCTACTTCGAAGAGGTCGACTTCTGCAAACGAGCTGGCCGTGCAGGATGGGAGGTTTGGATGCTCCCGCACGTGCGCATCGTCCACCGCGAAGGAGCATCCACCGGCCTTCGTTCAAGGAGCAGTCGCCTTCCCATGTATTGGTTCGACTCACGCCGCCGCTTCTTCCTGAAGCACCATGGCGGCTTGAAGCTGCTCACGGCCGACATCCTCTGGCTCCTCGGCCGGCTCGGCTTCCGAGTGCGCGCATCCATGGGCCTGGCGCGCGCGCCGCGCCCGCTTCCAGCGAGATACAACCGTGACCTCCTCGGAGGAGACATGCGCGCGATGCTGAGCCGTCGACGCCGCAGTCCGGAGCTGAGCCCACGTCACACCGAAGTCTCGGGGACGAAATGAGTCAGCCGGCCGGGTCCCCATGATCCACTACATGTCGCCGATGGGTCTCTGAGACGCCTGGACCGGCAACGAGCTCCAGGAGGGTGGATCGAGCTGGAATCCCATTCCGGCACGCGCTCCACAGGCCGACGCGGACACCCTATTTCACCTCATGTCGATGAGGCGGGTGGTTTCGGACGACGAATTGGCCATAAGGCTGAACGTGGCATCAGCGAGGCGCACTGGCGAGTTAATGCAAGACGGCGTAGAAGACCAGGGAGCGGCGGTCTGAAACCGCCGTTGTTTTGGGTCGGCGGTTTGTAAACCGCCGCTCCTTGATGCTTTGTTCACGTGGTAAATGACGAAAATCGAGGATTACGCATTCCTGAGCGATACGCAGACCGGCGCGCTCGTCAGCCGGGACGGATGCGTGGATTGGCTTTGCTTTCCGCGCTTTGATTCGGGCGCCTGCTTCGCCTCGCTCCTGGGCGATCGGGAAAATGGACGATGGAGATTTTTCCCTGAAGGCGAAATCGCCGCGACGCGCCGCCGTTATCGGGGGGACACCTTGATTCTCGAAACGGAAATCGAAACGGCCGAGGGCGCGGTGCGGTTGATCGATTTCATGCCGCCGCGCGGGGAAAATCCGGACATCGTTCGCATTGTCGAGGGACTGCGCGGCAGCGTGCGAATGAAGATGGAGCTGATCATCCGGTTCGATTACGGCCAGATCATTCCCTGGGTGCGCAAACGCGACGGCGGGCTCGAAGCGATCGCGGGACCCGATGCCTTGATCCTGCGGACGCCGGTTGAAACGCGCGGTGAGGATCTGAGCACGGTGGCGGATTTCGCCGTCGCGGAAGGCGACCGCATCCCGTTCGTGCTGACCTGGTTTCCGTCTCACGAAAAAGCTCCGCGAGCCATCCATCCGGAACACGCCCTGCGCCAAACGGAGGAATATTGGACGGGATGGGCGAAGCCATGCCGCGCTCGAGGACCGTGGCGCGAGGCCGTGGTTCGCTCCCTTATCACGCTGAAGGGTCTCACCTACGGGCCGACGGGCGGCATCGTGGCCGCGGCGACGACTTCGTTGCCGGAAGATATCGGCGGGGTGCGAAACTGGGATTACCGGTATTGCTGGCTGCGCGACGCGACCTTCACGCTCGTTGCGCTGATCGACGCCGGTTACCTGGACGAAGCGCGTTCCTGGCGCGAATGGCTTCTG
The DNA here is from genome assembly GCA_035941955.1 of Chthoniobacterales bacterium. Lineage (GTDB taxonomy): Bacteria > Verrucomicrobiota > Verrucomicrobiia > Chthoniobacterales > UBA10450 > AV80. The sequence continues at coordinate 86,773 of DASZDO010000080.1, read as the reverse complement.
CGCGCGGCCGCGGGCAGCGCAGCGCAGATGCAGATCATGTATGGCGTGAAAGGGGAGCGTCGTCTGGAGGAATTCGAGGTCGACTGGCTGAGCGGTTACGAGGACTCGCGGCCGGTGCGCATCGGAAACGCCGCGACGAAACAATTCCAGCTGGATGTCTATGGCGAGGTGCTCGACTCGATGTATCGCGCGCACACCGCCGGGATCGAGACGAATGAAACGGATTGGAAGCTCCAGGCCGCGCTCATCAATTTTCTCGAGTCGAAATGGGAGGAACCCGACGAAGGAATCTGGGAAATGCGCGGAGGCCGGCAGCATTTCACCCATTCCAAGATGATGGCCTGGGTGGCGTTCGATCGCGCGGTGAAGTTGATCGAGCATTGCGATTGCGCGGCGGGAGACAACCTCGAACGGTGGCAAAAAGTCCGCGATGAAATCCACGCGCAGGTCTGCGCCCGGGGCTACAACGCAAAGAAAAAAGCGTTTACGCAGTTTTACGGATCGGACGAGCTCGACGCGAGTTTGCTCATGATGCCGCTGGTCGGTTTTCTCCCCGCCACAGACCAGAGGGTGCGCAACACGATCGAAGCGGTGGAACGTGAACTGGTGGAGGAAGGCTTCGTCCGCCGCTATCGACCCGAGGCAAACAGCCTGGACGGTTTGCCGGGCTCGGAAGGCGTTTTTCTTCTGTGTACGTTCTGGCTGGCCGATTGTCTGCATTTGATCGGCCGCACCGAGGACGCGCGCAATCTTTTCGAGAGACTGCTCGCGCTGCGGAACGACCTTGGGCTTCTTTCCGAGCAATACGACCCGCGTGCGAAACGACAGCTCGGCAATTTTCCCCAGGCGTTTTCGCACGTCGCGCTCGTGAACACGGCGCGAATTCTGACCGAAGGCTAGCGACCTCGCTGGTCAGCGGTGAGGTCGTACGCTTCCACAAGGGCGATACCGCTCGCGCCGTCCTGGCCCCGGACAATCGCCGTATAGAATCCTCCATTGGCCGGCAGCGTCGTCACAATCGCCGACTCCAAATTGTTATTGGGCGGTATCCCGGTCGCGAGGATTTCGGCTTCCTGATCGCTCCGCCAGTTGTCATTGAAGGCAATCAGCGCGCCATTGCCGTCGTGCAGGCTGAGCGTCGGGTCTCCCAACGATCCCGGCAGGGGCAACGAGGGGCCCACGGCCCGCACGATGACGTTCAGCGGGCTTTGCCCCAGGACAATCAATCCGCCGATCAGGACGTTGTCCCCGGATTGGACAAGGCCGCGCGTAGAAATGTTGGCCGGCTTCGAATCGAGCGTTTGGGCCAGATCGTACACTTCCACCAATCCGACGCCGGTCCCGTTGTTCACCCCGCGAACGATGGCCGTGTAAGCGGAGTTTTGGGCCGGCAGGGTCGCCACGATGGCCGATTCCAAATCGTTGCCGGGCGGGATGGATGTCGCGATGATCTCTGCCTCCTGAGTACTGCGCCAGTTGTCGTTGGAGGCAATCAGAGCACCGGAGGAATCACGGAGCTCGAGCAGGGGATCGGCGAGCGCTTCGGGCAAGAGGGAGGAGAGCGACGGCCCGATGGCGCGCACGATGATAGTCTTGGGTTGCGTGCCGGTGAGAATGAATCCGCCAATCAGAACGTCGTCCCCGGTCCCAACACGCAACCGCGTAGAGATGTTGAGCAACTGCCCGGCGGACGGGGTGGCTTGAAAGCCGGAGAGCAAAATGGAGTTCGGCGTGTAAGAGACGACAAACGACCCTTGTCCGTCGATGGTCGGGATTCGCCTTCCATGGGGAGCGTTGCTGAAAGTGCCAATGACCCCGCCACCGGCGTGCACCGCGACATAAGTCTCCGCGCTGGAAGGTTGCACGTAGGAAGCTTCAATCTGGAGAGTGCCGCCGGCGGTGAACGTCTCACTGACGGAAAAGAACCCGTCATTCCAATCCTGAGGGATTGTTTGAAACCGTGAGTTCGATGAGAGATGGACTGCGCCGTTCACGATGAGAGCGTTCGGTCCAAAAAGCGCGTCGCCAATAGTCAGATTTCCCTCGAGGCGGGAGGGAGGCGCGAAGAATGCGTTCAGGCCCGCGGTAAAAAAGGAACCTCCGTCGATCACCATGTCTCCTGAAAAAACGGCGTACGTTAAGTAGGTCATGCCCTCGGTCTGATGATAGGTGTGGCCCCCGGTTAACTTGAAGTGACCCTGGGAGCTATTCGTTGGCGGGTCGCCGGAGATGTTCATTATCCCCGCGTTTGTGAAATCGGAGTTTACGGTGAAACCAGCGGAGCTGCGCAGAGCGAAATAACCGCGTTGCAGGTTGTGGGCGAAGTTGCGCAGCCCGTCATTCCCATTCTCATCCAAAAATTTGGCGCCGTCGTTCATTTGGATCACCCCGGCATTATTTACGATGTCGGCGCCCGGAAAAACGAGATGAGCCTGGCCGGCGCTTCCATCGAGCAGGTAGGCGCCGTCCGTCAGGGTGCGGGTGGCCGGCTCGAAATTTGTCAGCGATCCCTGGATCGTAAGAGTCCCAAGCGAGACGAAGAGCAAGCCGTCATTAGTAAAGCTCCCGGCAATGGAAAACTCCCGCTCTGACACGGCAAAGGAACCGGCGGTCATGTTATGGGAGAAATTTCGCAACGCATCGTTGCCATTTTCATCCATGATCTTTGCCAGCGGGCCGCTAAGACTGAGGATGGCTTGGTTGTGAACGATATCGGCCCCGGCGAACTGGAACTCGGCGGGATGATTCGATCCCCCGTAGTCGCTCCCACCTATCGAGTAGGTTCCGCCGGTCAATGTGCGCGAGGTCGTATCGAAGTTCGTCAGTTTGCCGGGGATACGGAAAAGGCCGGCTTGGTCGAAACCGGCGGCGACCGACAATTCGCCATGGTTGGTGAAGGGCGCTGCGGCGACAAATTGACGACCGACCATTTTCAGAATCGAATCGCTATCGATGTGAGCCAGGTCGCGCAGCGCATCGTTTCCGAATTCATCCACGACCCGGGTGAAGGGGCCGGCGAGCGACAATCGGGCGCTGCTCAAGGTTGTAACATGGGCGCCGTTGAATTGCAGGGTGACCCAGCCAGCCGACGTGTTGTAATTCGAAAGGTAATACCAGCCCGTGAGCGAGCCCGCGGAGAAATGGCTCAAGGAGCCGGCTGCGACGGTTGATCCTGTTGGATCTTGAGAGGTCAGAAAAAAATCCCATTGCTGGGAGGCGCTGTGCTTTATGGTCGTGGCGTCATCGACCGTAAAGGTATGGCCTTCGCCTTCGGAAATGACGGTAGCGGAATCCAGCGTGACGTTCGATACCGTCGCATCAATATTCATCCTGATGAATGAGGACGGGATCGTAATGTTGTAGATTTTTTCCGGCGTGTTGTTCGGGACCTCGGGAGGGGACCAGTTACTGGCATCGCCGTAATAACTAGTGCCGTGCGGCGAGAAGACTGAGTTCACGACCGTTTGCGCCGACGCAAGTTGAACGGCGGCAAGAGTTATGGAGAGAAATAGGCCGTAGCGATGGGTGGGCATGCCGCAGGATAGGGTCGCCGATGGCCTTGTGACAAGATTAATCGTTAGGCCGGTTGTCGCTGGTTCCGATCCGCTGCGGCCTGGCGGGATGCGTTCTGGAAATGCCGTCCCAAACCTTGTAGCACTCCCAGGATGATTCGATTGCTCGTCCGTTGGTGGTGGCTGGCGGTCGCGCTGCTTTTCATTTCCGGCGTGGCGCTCAAGCTCAACGGCTCCTCGATCGGCCGCTGGCAAAACGTGCTGCGCGAGCCGGCGCCAATCCGCGGTTTGCTTCTTTCCACGGCGAAAAAAATCCGCAGCGACGAGTGGGTCGTCTGGACCCCTTCGATTCTCTCGCAAGCGCGGCAAACGCCGCCCTTCCCGATCGAGAATTCGAGCCTCGGTTACGGGCGAGCGCCGCTCCTGATGAGCGTTCCGGTCGCCTATTACACCACATTTTTTCGCCCCCAGCTCTGGGGTTTTTTCCTCCTCGATTTCGAACGGGGGTTTTCCTTCTACTGGTGCGCCAAAGTCTTCGGCTTGCTGCTCGCGTCCGTCTGGCTGCTGCGCCAGTTGGGAATTCGGAGCGGCGGCCTCATCGCGTTCGGCGCGGCCTGGATTTTCTTTTCCAGTTTCGTGCAGTGGTGGTTTTCATCGCCGGCGATGCTGCCGGAAATGGTGGCGAGCTGGGCCATCTGCCTCGGCTGCGTGATCACGTTCTGGCAGGAAAGGAATCGCTGGAAAGTGGCGCTCGCTGTCGTGGGCTTCGTCTCCTTCGGCATCAACTTCATTTTGTGCCTCTATCCGCCCTTTCAGATTCCCTTGCTCTATCTTGGGCTCGCGCTGCTTGCCGGATTTTGGATCGAACGCCGTAACAGCGGGCAGCCTTTTCAGACCTGGCGCGGCTTGTTTTTTGTCGCGATCGCCGGCGCCATCATCCTCCTCACGCTCATCCCTTTTTGGATGGAAACGCGGTCAACCCTCGAAATTATCGCGCAGACGGAGTATCCCGGCCGGCGGCACAACACGGGCGGCAATTACGCCGTGTGGCAGTTGTTCGGCGGGCCGCTCGGATTTTTTGAATCGGAGAATAAGGTGCCGCCGGATTTCCCGAATATCTGCGAGGCGAGCAATTTCTATCCGTTGTGGCCCCTGGCGTTGCTGGGCGTGGCCGCGGGCCGGGTCCGATTCCGCATTTCTATTCCGCCTTTGCTGGCGATGCTGACCGTGTTCATCGCCGGCCTCAGTCTTTATTGCGTCGTGCGCCTGCCGGAATGGCTTCTGCATGCGACCCTGCTCGCGCATGTCCATGAAGCGCGCGCGCTCCTGAGCATCGGCCTTGCGAACATCCTTCTGGTCTGCCTGTTTCTCGATCGTTACCACAAGCCGGTCTTTGGGAAACTCTGGACGCTGGGCGGTGCGCTCGCCGCCGCCCTGGGGATTGGCGCGCTCTTCTGCGCCGTGAACGCGCGGGATGCCGGATTTTTCGCCGATCGCATCCACCTCACGCTGCTAATCGTCGCGAACGCCGTTCTCGTGGCGATGTTCTTCTGGGATCGCGCACGACGATGGCTGCCGCCGGTGCTTGCGCTGCTTCTGATTTGCAGCAACGGGCTCATCAATCCGGTCATGCGCGGTCTGGGACCGCTGACCGAGTCGGCCGCCTTTCAGGAAGTCGAAAAAGTCCACGCCGCCGACCCTGAGGCGAAGTGGATTGCCTACGGAGATTACCTGACCGGGCAGCTGGTGAAAGCCACCGGCGCCCCCGTGTTCAACGGGACGAAGATCGTTCCCGATCTTCCTTTTCTCCGGCAATTGGATGCCAAGGGGGCTTACGAGGCTATCTACAACCGATATGCGTGGATCATTTGCGCCACCCAGGTTTTTCCCGAGGAAGTCCGTTTTTCTCTCTGGCAGGCGGAATTTTACACCGTCCACCTGCCGCCTGGTTTACAAATCCTTCGCGACGCGGGCTACCACTACTACGTCTTCCCGGGCGAGTGGCGCGACGCGTTGTTTTACGATTTCGCGCTCGCCGCGAAGACTCCGTCGAACAACCTCTGGATTTACCGCCGGACCGCAGAGACCAAACCGGTGGCGTCCGTTTTGAGCTTAAGCCGCTAGACCGCGCCGATCTGCACAAGGCGCTTGATGATGTCTTCGCCGGTGACGATCCCGATCAGGCCTTTTTGCGAATCGATCACGGCGGCCAATCCGAGACGCGCCGCGCGAAGCCGCTGGATGATGCGATAGGCAGGCTCGGTGTCATTCGCGATGACAATTCGCCGAGTGTAACTGGTGAGAGAGTCGCGCCGCGTTTGGTCGAGCAGGATATCGAGGACATTGACGATTCCGACGGCCTGCCCTTCAGGCGAAATCACCGGCAGCCGATCGACGCCAGCCTCGGCGCTGAGTTTTAAGACTTCGTCGACCGGAGTATCCGGCCGGATGGACTTTGCTTTCTCGATCGGCACCATCACGTGAGACGCCGTGAGGTTCCGAAAATCGACGACGTTGTGGATCATGGCGCGCTCGGTCGATGTGAGAGATCCCTCGCGCTCGCTTTGCACGGCGATCTGCTTCAACTCCTCACGCGCGACAAAGAGCCGGGCCCGCTCGCTGGCTTTGCGCGGAATGAGCAAACGCCCAAGCCGCTCGCCGATTTCCAGGACCGGCCAAAGAACGATCGACACGAACTCGAGCACACCGGCCAGGGCGGCCAGGGCGCGAAAGGGAAATCGCCGAAAGAGGGACTTGGGGAGAACCGCGAGCACGAAGAGATAAATCGGGAGCGCGATGACGATCGAGACCAGGAATCCGGCGTATCCAAACGAGGCGACGAGCAATTTCGTGAGCAGGAGCAACCCGAGAATGTCGGCCATGTTCGTGACGAGCAGGACGGTGATGAGCAATCGTTCCGGCCGCTGCATGAGCCGTTCCAGACGCAAGGCGGCGGGTTTCCTTTGCTTGACATGATGGCGCAACCGGACGGGGTCGATCGAGAGGAGCCCGGCCTCGATTCCCGCGAAGAAAAACGAGACCGTCCACAGGCAAAGGATGAGCAAAGCGTAAGTCATGATTCCACCGCGCCGTTGCCGGTTGTTTCGTCGGGGTCGGTAAAGCAGGCGGTTTTTTCCAGCAGAATTTCTTCGATTCGCTTTCGACCCGTGCGTCGAATGGTGATGGCAAGGCGCGGCATTTCGAATCGCGTCCCCGATGGGGGCAGGTAGCCGAGCCGGTTAAAAACGAAGCCGCCGATCGTATCGATGCCCTCGGCCTCCAGCTCGAATCCGAGATGCTCGCTCAAATCGTCGAGGCGGGCGTTCCCGTTCACGAGGAAGCGCCCGTCCTCCAGCGGTTCGATGTAGAGATCGGCGTCGCCCAACGGCGCCGCGTCGCTCATGATTTCCTCGATGATGTCGGAAAGGGTGACGATGCCTTCCGTTCCACCGAACTCGTCGACCACGATCGCGAGCCCTTGCGGATGGCTCAGAAAACCGCGGAGCAAGTCCATCGCTTTCATCGTCTCCGGGACAAAAGAGGGAGCGATCAGGGCCTCGGTGTAATGCTCCGCGGGATTGAGGAGGAAAAGCTTCACGTCCAGCACGCCTACAATTTGATCCGGTGTCTCCGCATAAACCGGGACGCGCCGATGCCGCCTCTCCTTCAGTTGTGCGACGGCTTCTTCGTTCGTCAGGTCATCAGGGAGGGCGAACGTGTCCACGCGAGGCGTCATGCAATCCTTCGCCGTCTTGTCGCCCAGCTTGATGATCTCCTGGATCATCTCGCCTTCCGCCTCCTGCAATGTTCCCTGCTCCTCACCCATCTCGACGAGGGTCTCGAGTTCCTCGTCACTGAGGCGCGGCCGATTTTGCAGGTGACGCGGCGTAAGGCGATTGACCAGGGCGGTGCTGACCCGTTCGAGGAGATGTCCGACACGATCGAGCAGGGGCATCAACGCTTTCAAAGTGAAGACGCCCAGGGCGGAAAGGCGGTAGGGAGCCGAGAGCGCCAGGAGCTTGGGGATCAGGTCACAAAGCAAAACGACGATTGCAAAGATGACGGTGGCGGCGAGCCACTGGGGAACGGGCGAGGCGAGCGGTCCTTCCCAGATCAGGAAAAGACAGAGCACGATCAGGGGAATGTTGACGAGCGCGTCCGCGAGCAGAAGAACGTTGAGGACACGCCGCGGGTTGTCGCGGAAGACCCCGATGAATTGCTTCAGGGACGGATGTTCTTCCTCGAGCCGGCGCAGTTGATGGGACTTGAGGGAGAAGAGCGCCGTTTCGAGACCGGAAAAAAGCCCCGACCAGAAGATCAGGAGCCCGATGGAAAAGAGGAGAAGGGTAAGAGCCGCCAGCGTCATTTTTCGCTGCGGCGGCGGTCGTGCAACCGTCCGCCCTCCCGAAGACTGAAGCGTGCTCGTTTGCCCATCATCGCAGGCGCCACCAAGTTACGGCCTTCATGAGTAAAGGCGAGAGAATTTCCCAGTTCGTGCAAGCGCTCGAGGGCGGCGAGGCAAAACCCGGCAGCGGCGCCATCGCCGACCACCCCTATTACCGCGCGTTTTTTCGCTGCTGGAACGAGCAGCGCTACTACGAGGCGCACGATGTTCTCGAGCAGGTCTGGCTCCAGCGGACGACGACTCCGGACGATGCGCAATATTTCAAAGGGTTGATCCAGGCCGCCGGCGCTTTCGTCCATTTGCAAAAGCAATTCGAACATCCCACCCATCCGAAACATGGGCGGAGGCTGGCCCCGGCCGTCCGGCTGTTTCGCCTGGCGGAGAAGAACCTGGCGCCGTTGGGCGCGGAGCGGCACGGGTTCGAGCTGGGGCCGTTTCGGGAGATGCTCAGCCGTCATGCGGCCGTGATCGTCGAGTCCGAGCACAAGGTCAATCCATGGTCCCCGGAGACCGCGCCGCGGGTCTCCATGACGTAGCTGCGCCGCAGCGTTTTATCGATCCGTCATAGACGAGCGGCTTCGCCGCTGCAAGGAGCGGCGGTTTGCAACCGCCGATTTTTCGGGCGGGCGGTTTCAAACCGCCCCTCCTTGGCTTTGCGGAGCAAAGCAATAGGTTGAGCGATGACGTTAGCCGAAACCGCAGCCACCAATCGTCTCGCGCGCGAGAAATCGCCTTATCTGCTCCAGCACGCGCACAACCCGGTCGATTGGTTTCCCTGGGGCGAAGAAGCATTTGCCAAAGCGCGCCGCGAGAATAAACCGGTTTTTCTCTCCATCGGTTATTCGACCTGCCACTGGTGCCACGTCATGGCGCACGAGTCTTTCGAGAGCGCGGAAGTGGCGGCAATCATGAACCGCGAATTCGTGAACATCAAAGTCGATCGCGAGGAGCGGCCGGACGTCGACCGCGTCTACATGACTTTCGTTCAGGCCACGACCGGCGGCGGAGGCTGGCCGATGAGCGTTTGGCTCACGCCTGAGCTGAAACCGTTCGTGGGTGGAACCTACTTCCCGCCAGAGGATCGATATGGACAACCCGGGTTTGGCAAAGTGCTCGAACGCATCGCGGCGGCCTGGAAACAGGATCGCGAAAAAATCGGCGAACAGGGAACAAAGATCATTTCCGCGCTCTCGCAGGCCCAGGAGATGGGCGAGGCGAAGCCGGCAGAACTTGGCGCCGCGACCCTGGACGCGGCCTATCAACAAATCGCCCGCAGCTACGACGCTCATGAAGGAGGTTTTGGCACGGCGCCAAAATTTCCCCGGCCGGTAACGCTGAACTTCCTTTTTAGGATTTACGCGCGATCGCGCGAATCGGCCGGCGGCAAACACGCGCTCGAGATGAATCTTTTCACCCTCCGCAAAATGGCGGCCGGCGGAATGCACGATCATCTCGGCGGGGGCTTTCACCGGTACTCGGTCGATGCTTTCTGGCACGTGCCGCATTTCGAGAAAATGCTTTATGACCAGGCGCAACTGGCGGTCGCCTATCTCGAGGCGTTTCAAGTCACGCGCGAGCCGCTCTTCGAAGAGGTCGCTCGCGATGTTCTCGATTATGTCCGGCGGGACATGACCGCACCGGAGGGCGGATTTTTCTCCGCCGAGGACGCGGACAGCGTTTTCGAGCATGGAAAGCCGGAGCATGGCGAAGGAGCGTTTTACACCTGGAGCCAGAACGAGCTAGACGAGGCGCTTGGATCGGCTGCGGAGACTTTCAATTTTCATTACGGCGTCCAGCCCGGCGGCAACGTGCCTCCGGCCGCCGATCCGCATGCCGAATTTACCGGGAAAAACATTCTGATTGAGCTCCAGTCCGTGAAGGAAACGGCGAAGCATTTCAAAAAGGAGGAAGCGGAGGTGCGGGACCTCCTGGCCAAATCACGCGCCATCCTGCTGTCGCTCCGCGCGAAACGTCCGCGGCCCCATCTCGACGACAAGATCATCACGGCGTGGAACGGCCTGATGATTTCCGCTTATGCGCGCGGGGCGCAAGTGCTGGACGATCCGGCCTATCTCGAAACGGCGACAAGGGCGGCGGCATTCGTCCGCACTCAGCTCTATGACGCATCGAGACGAGTGCTGGTGCGAAATTACCGGGAAGGCCGGAGCGAAGTGGAGGGGTTCGCGGATGATTATGCGTTCGTCATTCAGGGATTGCTCGATCTTTATGAGGCCTCTTTCGACGTGAGCTGGCTTCAGTTCGCGATCGAGTTGCAGGAGACGCAGGACCGGCTCTTTTTTGATGAAGAGCGGGGTGGTTACTTTAGCGGCACCGGCAAGGATCCGAGCATCCTTCTCCGGCTGAAAGAGGATAACGACAGCGCGGAGCCGGCCGCGAGCTCAGTGTCGGCGTTGAATCTCTTGCGGCTGGCGCAATTCCGTAACGACAAGCGCTCGTTCGAACGAGCGGAAAAGACCATCGACGCGTTCAGTCCCCAGATCGGCCATTTCCCGAGCGCGATGCCGCAGATGCTGGTCGCGCTCGATCTTACTCTGAGCACGCCGTGGCAAATCGTAATCGCCGGGAAGCGCGGCGCGGACGAAACGCGCGCACTTCTCCAGGAGGTTCACCGGCACTTTCTGCCGAACAAGATCCTCCTCCTGGCGGACGGCGCCGATGGCCAGAAATATCTGGAGGAAAAACTCGAGGCGCTTCGGGAAATGAAGCCGATCGAGAAGAAGCCTGCCGCCTACGTTTGCGAAAACTTTACCTGCCAGGCGCCGGTGACCGAGCCGGCCGCCTTGCGAAAGTTGCTTGCGAACTAGCCTTATGAAGTGCCGGGCAGACTCCCGACGGCTTCGCTCTTGGTCGTGGCCATCCTGTCAGTCCACGCCAGCATGAAGGCGGAGATGACGAACGTAAGATGGATCATTATTTGCCACATTATCACTTTGTTCGAGAGCCGTTCCGCTTCGATGAACGTCTTGAGCAGGTGAATCGATGAGATGCCGATCAACGCCGTGGCGAGTTTCACCTTCAGGACCCCGGCATTCACGTGCGACAACCACTCCGGCTGATCGGGGTGCCCTTCCAGGTTGAGCCGCGACACGAATGTCTCGTAGCCGCCCACGATCACCATGATGAGCAGGTTTGCGATCATCACCACGTCGATCAAGCCGAGGACCGTAAGCATGATCTCGGTCTCCTTAATCCCAGAGGCGCTCAGCAGCAGATGGATGAGCTCGACGACAAAATGATAAACGTAGACGCCCTGCGCCACGATCAGACCGAAGTAGAGCGGCGCCTGAAGCCAGCGGCTGAGGAAGATGAAGCTGCCGAGTGTTCGTTGAGATTGGCGCATTTAGACTGGTGCCATTGAGCGGCGAATCCCTTACATCAGCGCGAAGGGCTTTGCAATTCGAGCGGCACGACAGGTCAAGCGCCGTAGCCGCGGCGCTGCGTCGCCGCGACGGGGGGAGCTGCCATGTTATCACGCGCAGACGCCTCGACAGAGCGAGGCGGCTACAGCGTCGAGCCTGCAAAACCGCGTCTCGACACGTCAAGCGCTGTAGCCGCGGCGCTGCGTCGCCGCGACGGGGGGAGCTGTCATGTTATCACGCGCAGACGCCTCGACAGAGCGAGGCGGCTACAGCGTCGAGCCTGCAAAACCGCGTCTCGACAGGTCAAGCGCTGTAGCCGCGGCGCTCTGTCGCCGCGAAGGGGGGGAGCGGTACAGCCGGTGGCTCCAATGAGCGACCAAACCGCTAGCCAGGCTTCTCGGTGCCGTTGTCGAATTTCGCCGTCGAGATCGGCAGTTTTTTCCGCCGGCGCAAACGGAGCCAGTTGTTCCAGGTTTTGCGCATGCTATCTCGCGGGGTCAGGTAGTGCTGGTTCAGTTGGTTGCTCTTGACCAGCTGGGCAATGATCCCGCGGACGGAAAAATCGCTGGTATCCAGGATGGTATAGGCGGTGCCGATCGCCTCTGAGTGATGCGCGTCGCTCGAAGCGGTCATCGGCAGGCCGCGGAGCTGCGCGTATTTGAAAGCGTAACGATTATAACGGCGCAGGGTCGTGGCCGCGTTGAAGACTTCCAGGGCATCGATCGGCAAGGTTTCCAGGACCGGGAAGCGGATGCCGGCGCGAAAGAGGTCGTACGGGTGCGGCGGGATCGCCAGGGCGCCGCGTTCGTGGATCATTTCGCATACTTCGCGGGCCGGTTTGCCTTTCAGATAAGGCAGAGTCGCGCCGATGCACAGGAGGTGGCCTTCCGCCGTGGTCACCTCGACGCCGGGGATAATCAGGAAATTATCCACCGGCAAACCGTCCTCGCGCATCAGGCCTTTTTCGAGGAGGTAGGCCACGGCATCGCAAGTGTTGTGATCGGTGATCGCAATGCCGTGAAGCCCTTTCTCCCGGGCCGCGGCGATGTTCTCCTCGGGGCTCGACACGCCGTCGCCCGAAAAGAAGGTGTGCGTGTGCAGGTCGATGTTGAACGGCATTGCGGGGAGGCTAGTTTGCGGCGCCCAAAATGGAAAGCGCCGGTTTAAAGGAGTGGGCCATCGTTTGTGAAGCGATGGGTCGCGGGGAACAGAGCGTCATCCTGCGCAAGGGAGGGCTCGCGGAGGGCCGGGCCGGGTTCGCGTTCCGGCACGCGGAATTCTTTCTTTTTCCGACGTTCTTTCACGAGCAAATCGAAAAGGTCCGGGTGAAGGGCGCGGAAATTCCGAAAGTGCCTGAAGGCGAAATTGAGATCCGGTTTTTTGCGAAGCTGGTTGCCGCCACGCACCTTACTTCGTGGGAGCGAGCCGCTGCCCTGGAGCCGCTTCACATTTTGCAGCCGGCGGTCGTGCGCGAGCGTTTCGACTACGACAAGGCGCCTGGTCTGCACGTAGCCCTGGTCCGGGTGTTCCGAGTTGTGCCGAGCTGGATTTTTCCTGACACGCCCCGATACGCCGGTTGCCGGTCCTGGGTAACGATGCCGACGCGCCCGGAAGAAACGCGATTCGAGCCGGTGTTGACGGATCCAGAGCACGATGAGCGGCTTGAGAGATTTCATGCGCTGATTCGATCGACATAGAGGCCTGCCTGCGCCTCCGGGCCCAGCCTTATCCAATCGCTTCAGCCAGGACGCCGGTCTCCGCCAGACTATCGCCGTCGCCGTCGTGATTGAATTGCATGTCGTAAAGCCTGCGATAGTAGCCGGACTTCTCGAGCAATTCCGAGTGCGTCCCGATCTCTTTGATGCGCCCCTGATCCATGACCACGATCTGATCGGCTGATAAAATCGTCGAGAGCCGATGCGCGATGGCAATGACCGTTCGCCCGGCGGCCAGCGTTTCGAGCGCTTGCTGAATTTGCTTCTCCGATTCCGAATCGAGCGAGGAGGTCGCCTCATCGAGGAGAAGGATCGGCGCGTTCTTCAGCAGGGCGCGGGCGATCGCGAGGCGCTGTTGTTGCCCGCCGGAGAGCAAACAACCTTTGTCGCCGATGACGGTCTCATAACCTTTCGGCTGGGCCATGATGAAATCGTGCGCGAACGCGGTGCGCGCCGCCGCATAGACTTCGTCGGCCGTCGCATCGAGCCGGCCGAACTGGATGTTGCTTAGAATCGTGTCGTGAAACAAAAACGTTTCCTGGGTGACGAGGCCGATCTGTTCGCGCAGCGATTTTTGCGTGACGGTGCGCAAATCCTGGCCATCGATGCTCACCCTGCCCGCGGTCGGATCGTAGAGCCGCAGGATGAGCGACAGGATCGTGCTCTTGCCCGCGCCGCTCGCACCGACGAGCGCGTAAGTTTTCCCCGGCTCGATCCGCAAATCCAGGCCGGTGACCGCATCACTCACGCCGCTGGCGTAACGGAACGTCACCCGATCGAACTCGATCAGTCCATCGCGGACGCGCAGGTCCTTTGCGTCGGCCGCATCCTGGACGCTCGGTTTTGAATCCATGATCGCGAAAACTTCCGTCGTGGCCTGGATCGAGCGCTGCATGATTACGTGCATCTTGCTCAGGGTTTTGATCGGCTCGTAGAGCAGAACGATGCCGGCGTTGAGCGCGATGAAACGCGCCGCGCTCAGGTTCGCGAAATAGATGTAGAGCAAGGTCAAGCCGACGCCGAACGAGGCGATGATCTCCACGAGCGGGCCGACCGCTTCCATCGACATGATGATGCGCATCATGTTTTCGAATTGCAGCTTGTTGCTGCGCCGGAATAAATCTTCCTGGTGCTTCTCGCGTGCGAACGATTTGACCACCCGGATGCCGGCGAAAGTCTCCTGCATCGTCACGACCATTTGGCCCATGTCTTCCTGCTCGTGCTGCACGGCTTTGCGCGCGCGTTTTCCATAGTAAGCGATCGGAACGAGGCAGCTCGGAAACAACACCATCGCCACGAGGGTGAATTTCCAATCCATGTAAAGCAGAACGGCCACGCCGCTGACAATGGTGACCGGTTGCTTGAAGAGATCGCTGCTTACCGTGGAAAGCGCGGCCTGCATGCCGCGGGTGTCGTTGGTGATGCGCGACATCAGGAAGCCGGAATGCATCCGGTTAAAAAAATCCATCGAATGGTAGAGCATCTTGTTGAAGAGCTCGTCGCGGATATCCGTCAGGGCGCGGTTGCTGACCCAATTCATGTAGAACGAATTGCCATAGGCGAAGAGGCTGCGAATGGTCATGACCGCCGGAATCGCGAGGCAGAGCCAGATGATGGAGCTGGTCATCTTCGGGCCCGCATTGAGGATCGATGGATTGGCGGCGAGCTGTTGAGGGGTGCCGGGCGCGCCGCTGGGAAAAACAACGCTGGTCACATTCGCCAGAACGAGCGGCAGGGCGGAACTGGTGAGACCGGCGGCGACACCGAAGCAGAGGCCGAGAATGAAACGGAACCGATAGGGCTTTACGTAGGAATAAAGCCGGCGATAGGGCCGCCAGCCGACGCGGATCGTCTGCCAGAAGGACGGCTTGGCTTCTGCGGCTTTCGGTTCACTCATAGCGCGGGCGCCGCCGGAGCCGACAGCAGCGATTCCATAGCATCGATCACCGATTGAGTCGAGATTTGGTTCATCGGCACGGGCGGCTGGTGGGGGCGAAATTCGCTCACCGGACCCTGGAATTCACCCAGAAGGATAACGGCGGATTCGGAGCGGGGATGCCAATGAAACGGGTTGGTGGGACCAAACAGGACCACCTGGGGAGTTCCCCACGCCGCGGCGAAGTGCATCGGCGCCGAATCCACCGTGATAAGCAAGCGGGCCTTGCGCACGAGGGCCGCGAGGGTGAGCAAGTCCGTTTTCCCGGAAAGGTCGGTCACGTCCGAATGAGTCGACGTTTTGATCGTGGCGATTTGGGCCCGCTCCATCAGAGAACGGCCTCCGGTGAGGACGCACTTCATTCCGCGCGCCTGGACGCAGTGATCGATCAACTCCGCCCAGCGCTCGGCTTTCCAGAATTTTTCGGCCCGGGCCGAGCCCGGATGAAGAATCACGAATTCATCCGCCACTTGCGCCGATTTCAGGAGTTGCTCCGCCTTTTCCACCGTGGCGTCCGGCAAGTCGAGCCGGATGGCGCGGGATGCGTCGTGAATCCCCAACGGCTTCAGCAAGCCGAGATGGTAATCGACAGTGTGAAGGTCGCGCACCGGGGATTCCACGAACTCGTTGTAGCTCCGGGCCCGAATTTTTGTGCGGAGGTTCGGGTGGTCCGAGGTGATGCGCTTTTGCGCTTGCGACAGCAGCGTCAGAAAGGAAGAGCGATCGTTGCGGGTGAAGTCGAGGCAGTAATCAAATTTGCCCCAGGCCAGCGCGATCCAATCCAGGGCATCGTCGGCTTTTCCCCTCAGCACGAAAACCTTGTCGATTCCCGAGATCGCCGGGAGCAACCCCTCCACCGCTGGGGACACCACCAGGGAGAGAGTTGCTTCCGGAAATTTTTCCCGGAGAGCGGCGATCGCAGGCGTGGTCAGGATCAGGTCGCCGATCCGCTTCAGTTGAATGAGGAGGATGTTCATCGAACTCGTGCTCCTGCTCGTGATCGTGATCGTAATCGAGCAGCGGCTGGAGATGGGGCGATTAGGAGCACGAGCACGATCACGAGCACGAGGAGAAGGAGCCGAAGCTAGCGGGCCATTCCCATTGCCAGCTCGTAAGCGCCGAGCAGCCGCTCGCGAAAATGGTCCCAGGTGAAATTTTCGACCACGCGCTGGCGCGCGGCCACTCCCATCCGCTCGACCATCTCCGGATGCCGATAGAGCTCGAGAATTGCCGAGGCCAGTTCGCCTACATTGCCCGGCGAGACCAGAATCCCCTCGACGCCGTCGGTGACAACGTCCCCCGCTTCCCGCGTCGTGATCTGGGGCAAACCGCAGGCCGCGGCCTCATAGGTAACTTTCGCGCTCCCTTCGCATTGCGATGGAAAAACGTGGACCGTCGCCTGGCTCAGGTAGTTTTCCACGTCACGCACGAAACCGACCACTTTGATATTGTCGCGCCAGTATTTCTTGAGATGCGGCTTCGCTTCCTCGTGGACGGATCCCACCAGCCACAGCTCCGCGTCCTTGAGATCGAGGCGATGCCACGCTTCCAGAAGGTGATGAATGCCCTTGCGCTCGATCAAGGCGCCGGAAAAGACCGCGCGAAAGATCGGCGGGCGCACGCCCGGTTTGAAACGCTCGATGTCGACTCCCCGGGGAAGGTAAAATAGCTTTTCCTCGGGGAACCCCTGGACGCGGAAGGTGTCCGCCGCTTTTTGAGAGAGAACGAAAAGCAGGTCGGCCAGGTCGTATTCCTCCAGAAAACGTTCGCGGGTCTGGAGCAGATTTTCCCGCCAGCGGCGATGCCACGAAAGATCGCCCGTCGCGGACGCCGGCGCCGGGCGATCGCCCAGCACTTTGCCGCGGTCCCGATGCCAGGTAGGAATCTCCACAATCGAGGGAATGCCGAGCTTGCGCGCCACGCGCAACGATTGCAGACAGTCCCCCGACCAACTGTGAAAAAGATCATAACGTCCGGTCGCCAGTTGCCGCGACGCGATCCAGTCGAGATATTTCTTTTTCGCTCCATAATAATACGGGCGATCGAGAAAGGAGATGAGGCGCACCGGATGCCAGCGGAGCGAGTAAATCAGCGGCGCCGGTATTTCCGTTTGCCGGTTATCGTAGGCCACGGCGCACCCGAGAAATCCTCCGCGATAGGAGGCGCGCAACGTCTCGAAGGCGTCCGTATCCAGGCCGGAGCCTCCGATCCGCGCGAAGATCGAATAAAGCAACTGCTTGGGAAGGACACCTGGCTTGCGGGTCGCGGGGCGCGACGGCGAAGGGGCGTTTAGAGTTTCACCCACCATCGGCTAACAAGTATTGTGGTGATTGCAGGCAAGTAAAGTCCTCGTTCCACGTTGACCCAAATGGGATCCAATAATCTTACCATAGGATTTGTCCGGCGCGGATTTTCTTCCAGTGGCGGCGCCGAGGCGTATTTGAAGCGGCTCGCCGCCGGCGTGGTCGAGAACGGCCACCAAGTCCGGCTTTACGCTTCCGGCGACTGGCCGCCGGACGAGTGGAACTTCGGGCCGATGACCCGCGTCAAAGGGAGCTCAGCAACTGCCTTTGCGGATGAAATTGAAAAGCTGGCGCCCCGTTCGGAGTGCGATGTGTTGATGAGCCTGGAACGCATCTGGCGATGCGATGTTTATCGCGCGGGCGATGGGGTGCATCGGGCGTGGCTGGAACGGCGCGCGGAAATGGAGGGGCCGCTCCGAAAGCTCAGCCGTGTCTTCAACCGCAAGCACTCCGCCACCATCGCCCTGGAGAAATCGCTTTTTGCGGATGGGGGAGCGCGTCGGGTGATCGCAAACTCGCAAATGGTGCGGGAAGAGATCGTGCGCCTCTATGGCTATCCGGCGGGGAAAATCGAGGTGGTTCCGAACGGCGTGCCGGTGGCTGCGTTCCGCCGTGGCGAGGAAAGCCGCGCTAAAACTCGCGAGACACTCGGCCTCGGACCTGACGATGTCGCTGTTCTTTTTGCCGGGTCCGGTTGGGAACGAAAAGGTTTGCGCTTCGCGATCGAAGCGATCGAGCGGAGCCCGAAGCAGATGTCGCTGCTGGTCGCCGGACGGGGCGAGGAGGGTAAATTTAAGTCCGCTCGAGCCCGTTTTCTGGGTGTGGTCGAGGATATGCCGGCGCTTTGCGGAGCGGCGGACATGTTTTTGCTCCCCACCATTTACGACCCGTTTTCCAATGCCTGCCTCGAAGCCCTCGCCGCCGGCCTTCCGGTCGTGACCACGCGCGCGAACGGTTTCTCGGAAATCATTCAGACCGGCGTTCACGGCACTCTTCTGGACGAGCCACGGAACATCGATGCGATTGGCGAAGCGCTCCTGCTTTGGTCTGGCGCCGCCCGGCGCGAACAGGCCCGTCCTCGAATCCGCGAAGTGGCGGATCGATTCGACATCTCGGCGAATGTCGCTCGAACGTTGGAGATTGTTACTCAAGTCGCGGCGACGCAGCGGCGGAACACAGACTTGTAGCCTGTGCGTCCCGCGGAGTTGCACTCCGCGATTTCTCTTCAGCGGACAGAATGTCCGCTGGCCGCACAGACTGAAAGTCTGTGTTCCGGATCCGGGCGCGGCCAGGGCCGCGTCGACGTGAGGGAAAATGATGAAAACCTGATCGAGCCGGGCGATTTCAAAAATCGGCCGCACGCTTTCCTGCAAACCGGCCAGGACAAATTTGCCGCCGTAGGCTTCGACGTTCTGCATCCCTTCGATCAAGACCGCGAGTCCGGAACTGTCGATGTAAGAAACGCGCGAGAGATCGACCACCAGGCGCGCGGGCTTTTCCTTGACCATCGCACCCAGGGACGCAGCGACGCGCGGCGCGATGTGGAGGTCGATTTCGCCTTCGAGCGGCAGAACGTTGGGAGCGTCGGGTAAAGACATAGCGGTCAGGGTGGGGGAAGATGTCACTCTCCCGGCGCGCGTCAATCGATCACCAGTCTAAAGTCGCGATCACTTCGTCCACCTTTGAGAGATCGTCGAAGAGAAAATCCGGGGCGCATGCGGCAAGTCTTTCCCGCGGCCACGAGCCTGTCGCGATCGCGATCGTACGTGCGCCGAACGCCTTTCCACAGGCGATGTCGTGACCCGTGTCACCGATGACGTCGACCTGCGCGGGCAGGAATTCTTCTCCGCCTTCCCGGGCTCGCGTCAGGGCGAACGCGCCGAGCTCGTTGCGATCGTGATGGTCGTCAGCGAACGCGCCGAAGGCGAAAAAATGCCACAACTGATAATGCTCCAGTTTGAGTTGAGCTCCCCGGCGGAGATTGCCGGTCAGAAGCCCCAGGGTGATGTCCGGGCGGCCTTCAGCTCGCTGGAGCAGCGGCAGAACTCCGGGCAAAACCTTTCCCTGGCTCCGCGGCAGCTCGAGCGCCAGCAACTCTAGGTAAAGGTCGAGAAGGGATTTCACGCTTTCCTCCGTAATCGGCTCACCAAATTTCGTGAGAATCTGATGCGCGATGCCGCAATCGGTTCTGCCGGCGATCTCCACGCCCTCCAAATCGCCGCCGAACCGTTGCACGGTGGCCCGCTCGATCGCGCGATTCCCCGCCGCGCCGGTGCTGATGAGAGTGCCGTCAATGTCCCAGAGCAGGAGACGTTTTTGTCCTGTTGTCATTCCAAGCGAGTTTCGCGAACGCGAAACGTAGTCGAGGAATCTGTCGATTCATGCAAATTCGAGCGGAGTGACAGCGCTCGGAATGACAAAATATCGGGGCCGCCTGGCTCCATCGCCGACGGGTTACCTTCATCTCGGGCATGCCATGACGTTCTGGCGAGCCCAGGAACGCGCGCGCGAGAGCGGCGGCAAGCTCGTTCTTCGAATCGAAGACTTGGATGGCGATCGCTGCCGGGCGGAATTTCGTGAGGCAGTCGTCGAAGACCTCCGCTGGTTTGGATTGGAATGGGATGAAGGGCCGTACCTCCAAAGCGAACGGCGTGAAGTTTATCTGGCGGCATGGAAGAGATTGCGCGATGCGGCGCTGATTTATCCCTGCACCTGTTCGCGGCAGGATGTCCTTCAATCCGCCGGGGCTCCGCATCACGAGAACGAAGAACCTGTCTATCCCGGAACCTGCCGGCCGCGGAGCGGAATCATCAGCGACATTGTCACGCCTGGCGGCCACAACTGGCGATTTCGCGTGCCGGACGGCGAGACACTCCGATTCGTCGATCACCGCCTCGGAATGCAGCAGGCGGTCGCCGGCGTGGACTTTGGCGATTTCATCGTCTGGAGAAAAGACGACGTGCCCGCTTACCAGCTCGCCGTTGTCACGGATGATGACGCGATGCGGATTTCGGAAGTTGTGCGCGGCGCGGACCTTCTTCTCTCGACCTTTCGGCAGTTGCTGCTTTATCGCGCGTTCGGATTGAGCGCGCCGGAGGTCTATCACACTGAACTGATGACCGACTCGTCAGGCCGGCGGCTCGCGAAACGGCACGACTCGCTCAGCTTGCGCGAGCTGCGCAATTCCGGCGCCAATCCGGAGCAGTTGCGATCCAGCTGCTTGTCATCCTGAGTCCGGCAGCTGCCGGACGAAGGACCTCACAACCGTAGCTTGCGTTAGCGAAAGGCAGGCACGCCGAATCCGAAGTTCCCGCCGAATGTTTCGCGGAAGCGGTTGGCCAACCGCGAGGTCAGCGCTCCTCCCATGGTCGCGGTCCCGTCTCCGCGGCTCGGGAGGACATCGGCTACGCGCGCCCACCCGATTGACCCAAACTGGACGCGCCCGCATAGTGCTGCGCTTTATGTCGATCGAGCTGACCCGGAACTTCTGCATCATCGCGCATATCGATCACGGCAAGACCACGCTCTCGGATCGATTGCTCGACCGCACCGGCACGATCCACGAGCGCGATAAACAGGATCAATTGCTCGATTCGATGGACCTCGAACGCGAGCGCGGGATCACGATCAAGGCCCATCCGGTGGCGATGCGTTACACCGCGAAGTCGGGTGAAAAATACCGACTCAACCTGCTCGATACGCCGGGGCACGTCGATTTCGCCTACGAAGTTTCGCGGTCCCTGGCGGCCTGCGAAGGCGCTCTCCTTATCGTAGATGCCGCGCAAGGTGTTGAGGCCCAGACAGTTGCGAATGTGCATCTCGCGCATAAACAGGGGCTCACCATTATCCCCGTGATCAACAAAATCGATTTGCCGAATGCCGACATTCCCGCCGTGCACAAGCAGCTCGAGGAAATCCTCGCCATTCCCGCCGAGGAAGCGATCGACGCCAGCGCGAAAATGGGAATCGGCATCGAGGAAATTCTCGAGGCCATCGTCCATCGAGTCCCGCCGCCACCGAAGCCGGCCGATGACATCTTGCGCGGCCTCGTTTTCGATTGTGTCTTCGATATCTACCGCGGCGTCGTCGCCTACGTTCGCATTTTTTCCGGCAAGATCGAAGCGGGCCAGGGAATCAAGTTGATTAATAATGACGCGCGCTACGAGGTAAAGGAGATCGGCGTCTTTACGCCAAAGATGTTCCCGCAAAAAAGGCTCCAGGCGGGCGACGTCGGTTATTTCATCGCGAACATCAAGAGCACGGCAGACATCAAAATCGGCGACACGGTGACCGATCTGCGGCATCCCGCGAAGGAACCGTTGCCCGGCTTCCAGGAAATCCATCCGATGGTTTTCAGCGGGATTTACCCGATCAATACCGGCGACTTCGAGCACTTGAAAACAGCCATCGGCAAACTGCGGCTGAACGATTCGGCGTTCGTCTATCAGCCGGAAAGCTCGGTGGCGCTCGGTTTCGGGTTCCGCTGCGGCTTTCTTGGGTTGTTGCACATGGAGATCATCCAGGAACGCCTCCGGCGCGAGTACGACATGGATATTATCGCCACCTCTCCCAGCGTTATTTATGAAATCCTCACGACGCGGGGCGAAACGTTGCTGGTCGATAACCCGGCGCACCTGCCCGATCCGAGCGTGATCGACGAAATTCGCGAACCGATCGTGAAAGCCTACGTGCTTGTTCCCAACGAATACATCGGGGACCTGCTTCAGCTCATCATGGAAAAGCGCGGTTTGATGGACCACACGGAATCGCTCGATACCCGGCGCGTGATGCTGCACTGCGAACTCCCGCTCAACGAGATTCTCGTCGATTTCAACGACAAGATTAAGAGCATCACCCGCGGTTACGGCTCGATGGATTACGAACACGCGGGCTATCGGGCCGCAAGCCTGGTGAAGCTCGACATTCTGGTAAATGGCGAGCCGGTCGACGCGTTTTCGATGATCGTGCACCGGGATCGCGCCGAGAGTCGCGGACGTGCGCTGGCGGCGAAACTGAAGGAAGTGATCCCGCGGCAACTTTATCAGGTGGCCATCCAGGCGGCGATCGGCGGCAAAATCATCGCGCGTGAAAGTGTCTCCGCCTTGCGCAAAGACGTGACGGCGAAATGCTACGGCGGCGATATCACCCGAAAGCGAAAGTTGCTCGAGAAGCAAAAAGAGGGCAAGAAGCGCATGAAAAGCATCGGCAAGATCAACATCCCACAAGAGGCATTCATCAAAGTCCTGCGCGCGCAGTAATTCATTGGATCCGCAAATTCATGTTCACACCTAGCTACATCAAACACGGCCGCCTCCTCGTTCGCCATTCGGAGAAATTGATCCGCTATCGCAAAGACGTTTTGAGCGAGGCCAACGTTTCGGAGCTGAAGACGCAGATCGGGAAATTGAAGAAGGCGCTGGACGCTCGCGACAAGAATGCGGTCAATGCGGAGTCCGAGCAACTGCACGCCCTCTGCCTGCAACGCATGCCGGCATCGAGAGACGGGGCCTGGCGCGAAAACATCGAGGTAATTCTGGTCGCGATCGTCGTTGCCGTCGGCATCCGGTCCTATTTCCTCCAACCGTTCAAAATCCCGACCGGCTCGATGCAACCGACTTTGAACGGGATCATCGGCCATAAGCATTTCTATCAAAACGAAGCCGATATTCCTCTCGACCAGAAGGCGTCCTACCAACAACGGGACGACGGATGGTACTTAAGCGGATATTCGGGCAAAGACTCGGGGCCGGGTCTTGTCCGCCAGATCGGTGAGTTCGTCGTCCTCGGACGCAATTACATCGATGTGGTCGCTCGCGCCGACGATCAAATCCTGCGGGTGGAACCCAGGAAATTTCTCTTCTTCTTCACCTTTTCCCGGATTGTCGGGCAGCAGGAGAATTACCTGGTTTATGCGCCGTGGGAGACGTTGCGGGATTATTGGAGCGTTGTGCCCGGCCGCGCTTTGCGCAAAGGGGACGTTATCGCCCGAGGCGCGGTCGACACCGGCGACCAGGTCTTCGTCGACAAATTCAGCTACAACTTTATCAAGCCGCACCGCGGCGATGTCTTTGTCTTTCGCACCGATTCCATCGAAGGCGTCGATCCCCGAGCCGGCCCGTCCCGGTTCGTGCGGTCCGCCCAGGCCGAGGAGAGCGCTCCGTTTTACATCAAGCGACTGGTCGGCCTGCCCGAAGATACTCTTCGGATCGAGTCGCCGCGGATGTACGTGAATGGAAAACTGCCGGACGAGTTCGGTTTGAAACGAGTGATGAGCGCCGTTCCTCCTTATCGGGGCTATGTCTTGGGCCGGGCTCCGGTTGACGTCCTCTGGCGCGGTGGTGTTGTTCATCTCGATCTCGCCAAGCCATTCCGCGTCCCCGACCATGGATACTTCGCGATGGGCGATAACAGCGACAACAGCCTGGACAGCCGCTACTGGGGACCTGTCCCGGAGGAAAATCTGGTCGGACGGGGGCTGTTCGTCTATTGGCCGTTCAATCGGCATTGGGGCTTGATTCGTTAGGCGAAGGAAAGGCAGAGGGAGTGATGGAGCAGTGGAGTAATGGAGTAATGGAGTAATGGAGGACAGGCCCTCATGAGTTTCATTCAATACTCCACTACTCCATCACTCCATTGCTCCACTCCGCCTGTTCTCTAGGGCGGCATGTCTATTAACGGATCACGGCTGTTTCCCCTCCTGGGACTTTTCGGCGGCTACGCCGTCGTGATGCTCTTTAGCCCGATCCGCGTCGCCCTGCGGGACGGGTTGCGGTGCATCACCCGTTTCAAACGAATCTGGCTCACCTTTGCCTTGCTCGGCTTCGCCTATTCGGTCTTTCAATTCGCGACTTTCACTCCGCTCCAGCGGACCTCCGACATCGATCTCAGCCAGGTCCTGGAGCCGGCCAGTTGGGCGTGGCCGACGTTCGTCGAGGTCTGGCGCGAGGTGCCGTTGCCCGCGCTGGAAGGGGTCGTGGGGATTTTTGATAACGCCACCACCACCTATCCATTGTCGGTTCTCGCGGCGGTCCTCTTGCTCCTGAACTGGCGCGGATTGCACGGCGCCCTGTTCCAAGCGCTGCGAAAACGCTATCGGATTTGGGGTTACGCGATCTACCTCATCCTGCTCATAAGCGTTCTGGCTACCCTCCTGAAACCGATCGCTTTTTGGCGGTTGCCGGAGTGGGGCGGGGAGGCGCCGTCGGCCGGATGGCTCCAACTTTCGGCGACTATCGACGCGGTTGCATTCATCTTTGAATACCTGTTCGGCGTCTACATTCAGGTTTACCTCATCACGGTTTGTCTGGCGTGGATCAAGGGCCTGAGCTTTCACGAAGGAGATCTGTTTCGCTTTGCGATGCGGCGTTTCAGCTATGTCCTGGAGTGGGCCGGCGTCGTGGTCATCGTGGGGACGTTGTTTGTGCGCGGGCCGCTCTTGCTGGCGTATTTCCGGAGTCTCCCAGGGGTCCTCGATTATCTGCCGCTCCAGCGCCTGATCATGAGCGGATTGATCATCGCCTTTTGTTCCGTCCAGGTTTCGCTGGTGCTTCATAACGAAAGCTTGGGAGCGGCCTTTCGCGCTCATCGCGAATTCATTCGCCGGAACCTCGTTCGGCTCGGCTGGTTTTTGCTCATTGCCGGAATGCACTTTTTCTTTCTGACCGCATGCGACGCCATTGTCCGCGGCGCGGTGGCGGACCGCGTGGTGGCCGTGATCGGGTGGAAAATCATCTACGTCTGCCTGCGGGGACTGATCACCGGCTGGCTTCTGGCCTCCTGGGTTTGCTTGTTCCGCCAATGCGAGACTGAACGTGCAGATCAGGAAACCTGGATACGGTATTGAGATGAGGACCTCGGAAGGCAGGGGCCGTCCCCGCCATGGCAGTTGAACGATGAACGCGGCTAAGATCACGGGCGAAAGTAAATCGAACCTGGCTTTGGCCTTCGTCGCGCTTGGTCGCGAACGCCGGCAGGATATCACGGGCTTTTACGCGTTTTGTCGCGTGATCGACGACATCGCCGATTCCACGGAACTCTCCGGACCAGAAAAGGCCCGCGGCCTGGCGGCCTGGCGGCGGTGGCTCCGGGAAAGCGATCCGGACGAATCTTCAATCGCGGTGGATGTGCGCGCATTGATCGCGAAGTATTCGCTTACGCCGGCCATGCTCGAGGAAATTATCGATGGTGTGGAGATGGATTTGGACAACGTCCGATACGACACCTTTGAAGCGCTGCGGGTCTATTGTTACCGCGTGGCGAGCGCAGTCGGCCTCGTCAGCATAGAAATTTTTGGCTACCGCAATCCGGCCTGCCGCGAATATGCGATCCAGCTCGGCCTGGCCCTGCAAGTGACCAACATCATTCGCGATGTCGGCCAGGATCTGAGCAATGGGCGGATTTATTTGCCGCAACAGGATCTCGCCCGTTTTGATTACTCGGAGGCCGATCTGCGCCTCAGGAAACAGAACGAGCCCTTTCGACGCCTGATGGAATTTGAAGCGGCGCGGGCCGAGGAATTCTTTGCCAAAGCCGCGGACCTGCTGCCGAGGGAAGATCGCCGCTCGATGGTGGCGGCGGAGATCATGCGTTCGGTCTATCAGGCGTTGTTGCGGCGAATGAAGGCCGACGGCTTCCGCGTTTTCGAGAGGGATTATCGCCTGAGCCGGCTGGAGAAGTGTGGCCGCGTCGCGTCGCAACTTTTCCGAGTTTGCTTGAATGCGCGGAACTGATTTTCCGTCAGATACCTCTCGAATCATTCCCACGACCACATATGAAGAAGAACAGGTTATTGATTATTTCAGGGCTCCTGCTTGGCTCGGTCGCTTTTACCTCCTGTGACACAGCCACTGGGCGAGGGGCCGGCTGGGGCGCCGCCACCGGCGCCGTTCTCGGAGCAGCGGTCACCGGCGACGTGCACGGCGCGGTCGCGGGCGCGATTGTTGGCGCCAACACAGGCGCCCTCATTGGCGCGTCCATCGACGAGGAGGAGGCGCTGCGCTATGGGCCAAGGCCGCGGGGTGGATTCCCCTACGGCCGCAGGACGGACACGCCCGGATTTTACCAGAGTCCGTATCCTCCACATCAGATCTACAATCTGCGCGGGGTCCCGCACGGCGGTCTCGTCGAAGACAGGGTTGGCGGCGGGTATTTCCGGAAGCCTTAAGAGGTTTCGGTAGGGCGAGACTCTGTCGAGCCGAGACCAGATTAGGCGCTCACGGCTCGACAGAGTCTCGCCCTACCAATCAACCGGGGACCAGAGTAAGGCTCACGGCTCGACAGAGTCTCGCCCTGCCAAATTAGCCCGTCTTTTTCTGCAATGCATCGACGAGCGCTTGCGCTTCGTCGGTCATCTTCAGGAGCTCGGGCCAGGAGCGATGATAATTTTCGCCCGGGAGCTTCCGGGTGGCATCGAAACCCATGTGCGACCCGATGTTCTGCGAGCTGGGGGCATGATCCAGCGAATCGCTCGGATTGCGGATGATTGTGCTGTCGCGCTCCGGATCGGTGTTCGCGCACAAGCGGAAAAGGACTTCGCTGGTATTATGCACATCGCAATCTTCATCCACGACGACGATGTATTTGCTGAACATCATTTGTCCCATGCCCCAAAGGCCGTGCATCACTTTGAAGGCTTGATAGGGGTATTGCTTCCGGATGCTGACAAAAACCAGGTTATGGAAAACTCCCTCGGGCGGGAGAGTCATGTCGACCAGCTCCGGAAAATTCATTTTGAAGACGGGCAGGAAAATCCGGACGCTGGCATCGCCCATGTAGAAATCTTCCATCGGCGGGATGCCGACGATGGTGGTCGGATAAACCGCGTCGCGCCGGTGTGTGATCGCCGTCAGATGGAAGACCGGATAATCCTCGATCGCGGTGTAGAAACCGGTGTGATCGCCAAACGGTCCCTCCGGATGCGTTTCACCGGGCTGCACATACCCTTCCAGCACGAAATCGACGTCGCTCGGAACGTCAAGGTCGACGGTCTTGCACGGCACAAGGTCGACTGATTTTTTGCGAATGAACCCGGCGAAAAGAATTTCATCCAATCCGTCGGGCAACGGCGCAGTCGCCGCGAAAGAGTAGGCGGGATCGCCGCCCAGCGTTACGGCCACGGGCATGCGCTCATTGCGTTCGTAATATCGCTTGCCGTGGCGCGCGCCCACCTTGTGCACCTGCCAATGCATTCCTGTCGTTCGTTCGTCGTAAACCTGCATCCGATACATCCCGACATTTCGTGCGCCCGTTTCTGGATCGCGCGTGTGCACATTTGGCAACGTAATGAACCGCCCCCCATCCTTCGGCCAGCACTTGAGAATAGGCAGGTCGCTTAATGAAAATTTTCCCGCCGCGGCGGGTTTCCCATTTCCGGTTTCAAACAGGTGCACCACTTCCTGGCATGCGCCTTCCTTCGAATGCTTCGGCCGGGCATGCAGCAGATGAAGGCCTTGCTTGAGGAGACTCCAGCCTTCGCGCAGATCCGTCGGCGGTTTCGCCTTCAGGATGAGCTGAATTTCCTGCGCCAGATCTTCCACGCTGTTGATCTGCAACGCGAGCGCCATGCGCCGCCGTGATCCCATCGTGTTGATGGCGAGCGGAAACTTCGACGGCTTTCCGTCGACCGTGGGGTTTTCGAACAGCAGCGCCTTTCCGCCGCCAGGCGATTTCATCTCGCGATTCGCCCATTCGGCGATCAAGAGATCGGTCTCGACCGGGACGGAAATGCGTTTTAGTTCGCCCGCCTCATCCAGGGCCTGGACGAACTGCCGGAAAGAGGAATACGCCATCTCGCTACGGCCGTTCCGGCTCGGCCTTAGAAAAACCGCGGTGGAGGCAGAAGCTGGAACGCGATCGCGCGGCCATCCTGGAACGAAACGGTGCGCTCCGGATAGCGGACAATGTTGGCGCGATTGTAGAAAAAGGGATCGTAAAACGGGTCGTAGAAATAGTGTCGATAGCCCAGCCGCCCGCGTCGCCCCCCGTACAAGCCGTATCCGATTCCGTGTCCGTAGCGCGACCCGTAAAAGAACGGCCCACCGTAGTCGCCCGCGGCCGTTGCATCATAAATCCAAGTCTCCACAATCCGGCCGCGATTCCGTCCCGGCACGCGGTGACCGGGGGGTCCCCACGCGATATAGACCGCGTCCTGCGACATGCCTTCGCGAATTTTACCCTGTTGGACGAGCGCCTGGTCGGAGGGCGACAGAGCGCGAAAGGCGTCCGGTTTTTCCTGGATGCGCGTCTCCAGCGTGGTGCAGGCCGTGAGAAAAAGCAGGGAAAATAAGGCGCCACCAAATAGCGCCTGAGAAATGATGCGACGCTTCATAGCGTAAGCTAGCCGCCGCGTTCCGGGGCGTCAACTGAGGCGGCCTTGCCGCACAATGGTGCGTCGCGCGCGTCTGGGTCGAGAACGCATGCGCTCAGGCCCGTTTGCGGAAGTATTCGTAGAGAGCTTCGAAGCACTCGCCGCCGCGTTGTAAAAGCGTTTCATCGCTCAGTCCGAGACGGCCCCAACCCTTAAGCACGCGGTCGATGCCGATCGCTTCGAGTCGGGCGAACTTGCCGTCCTCCAGGTCGGCCACGTGCACCGCCTCGGCGATGCGCTGGAGAGCGGGATCGTCCAAACCGAAGCGTTTCAAGAGCGTCTCAAACGTGCAGTCCTCGCCATGGTGCGTGAATTCGACGTCGGCCATGTCGAATGGCAGCGCACCAGGAAACTGTTTGGGCTGGCCGCCGAAGACGAAGCGCGCCCTTGGATCGATGAACCGGCGGATCAACCACGCCGACCCGACTCGATCTATCTCGGGACGCGGCCGGGTCAGCCAGGTCCGGCCGTGAAATTTTTTCGCCGAAAGTTTAGCCGGCGCCTTGCCTGATTTCACATGCAACGCGCGCGCCTGGGTCAGGCGCATGCGTGCATCTTCGGCTTTCGGTGAAGCGAAGAAATCCACCTGTTGGATTTCCTCGAGCCGGGCGCTGAATCGTTCGAGCTGGTCTGGAAATGTGTCGGAGGCCTTCCGCTTGTTTGCCGCAACAAAGGCGGTGAGGTCAGCCGTGAGCGCGGCGTAGTCCGCCGCCCGCGCCGCGTTGAATCCGCGCACGATCTCTTCATCGGGCATTCCTTCGATGTCGGTCGCATGGATCAACGTAGCGTCGCCTCCGCTGTCACGGACTTTTTGGGCCAGCCACTGGAAGCGTTCCCGATGGGCCGGTTGGTCGGGGAGAAGATAGGTGGAGGACTTGAGCGCGATCGCCCCGGTCTTCTTTAGTTGCCGCCACAGACTCACGCGCGATGAGCCGCGGCGCGCCGGCAGGGCGTAGAGAAGGAGCAACCAATTCTGACCGGGTTTCATATCGTGCTTGTCAGGTCTATGTAATACATATTACAAATAGAAACAACATTTACTAATACCGCCTTCTCCAATGAAATTTGCCCTTCGCTCACTCGCCAATTCGCCGGCGTTCGCCCTCGTTTCCATTCTCACCGTCGCCCTCGGCATCGCCTCGGTCACCGCCATCTATTCCGTCGCCAACGCCGTCATCTTTCGTCCGCTTCCTTTTCGGGACGAACAATCCCTCGCCTGGATTTGGTCCACCCGTCCCGATCGCGACCGCGCGTTCTTCTCCATTCCGCATTTCCTTGATCTAAAGCGAGCGAACACCACGACAGCGGACCTGGCGGCGATCACTCCACAGGGCATGAGCGTTTCGGGCCTCGGTGAACCGGAGCGTGTGCCGGGCTGGCGTGTCAGCACGAACCTGTTCGAGCTGCTGGGAACGCAGGCTCATCTCGGAAGAATGCCCGGCGCGTCCGATGATTTGCCTGGGGCTGCTCCCGTTGCCGTCCTGGGATACAGCTACTGGCAGCGGCGTTTAGGCGGCGAGGCCGCCATAATTGGCCGCACGCTCACGCTCAACGGCACCGCCCACACGATCGTCGGCATCCTGCCGCCGGCGTTTTTTCTTCCCACCTGGGAGACGGAGATCGTCGCCGTGCAGTCGTTCGAAACGGACGCTCGCCGTGAGGATCGGGGCACGAATTTCCTGCGCGCCATCGCGCGGCTGAAACCGGGCGTGACTGTTCGCCAGGCTCAATCCGAATTTGCCGCGCTCACGCAAACTCTCTCGCAACGCTTCCCAGACACAGACGCCGCCATCACTGCGCCGCGATTCGTTCCATTGCGCAGCGAAGCGGCCGGCGGGTATGGCAGCTCGCTTCTGCTTCTTTTGGGCGCGGCGGGAATGCTCTTGCTCATCATGTGCGCGAATCTGGGCGGGGTGCTGGCCGCGCGAGCATTGGTTAGGCGGCGTGACGCTGCTCTGTGCATGGCGTTAGGCGCGAGTCGGGCGCGTCTGTTCCGCTCGTATCTGGGTGAAGGTTTTGTCATCGCCGCAATCGGCGGAGTGCTGGGCATCGTGGCTTGTGCGCTTGGCCTGCCAGCTCTCCTCGCGCTCGCGCCGGCCGACCTGCCGCGCGCGGCTTTCGTCAACATCGACGGCACGGTCCTGCTTGTCGCGCTGGGCTGCACCATGGTCACCGGCCTTGGCGTCGGCCTTACGCCTGCGCTGCGACTTGCCAGAACGCCGCCGCAGGATGTGTTGAAAAGCAGCTCGCAGGCGGCGACCGGCCGTTCCCGCGCGCGCACGATGCTGGTCGGCACTCAAATCGCACTCTGCACCGTTCTGCTCATTGTGACCGGCCTGTTCGTCCGCAGTTTGCAAGAGCTGCTCGAGATACAGCCCGGCTTCCTAAGCCGCGGTGTCCTCACGGCGCAGGTTTCATTGCCCTCCACAAACCGGGGCGTGAAAGAGGTGGTCGGCTTTGCCGAGGAATTTGCCCGCCGTCTGAGAGAGCAGCCCGGCGTTCGGAGCGCGAGCCTGACGCACGTGCTGCCGCTCTCCGGCATTAACACGCGTTCGGAATTCACGCGCGCCGACCGGCCTTCGGCCAAACCATCGGAGACCCTGAGTGCTGCGAACCGTTTCGTCCTCGAGGACTTTTTCCAAACGATGGGAATCCCGCTGCGCAGCGGGCGCGATTTCCTACCGGGCGATAACGAAAAGGGCCGTCCTGTCGTCATCATCGATCAGGCATTGGCGGATCGTTTTTGGCCCGGCGAGGACCCGCTCGGGAAAGTCATCCGCATGCCGGATGGCCGCGAGAAGCGGGACCTGGAAATCATCGGAGTCGTGGGAGCGACCAAACATTTTTCGCTCGAGGAGCCAGCCACGCCTGCTCTTTATCTGCCCGTGCGGCAGATTACGCCGGCGCTGCTGTCGTTCTTTGTGGCGCGGATGATCTTTGTCGCCAGGATCGATGGCGGCGCCCCGCTGGCCTTGCGCGAACCAGTCCGACGCACGCTGAGCAGCATCGATGCGGATGCGGCGGTGTCGTTTCGCTCGTGCGATGAGGCGATCGCCTGGGCCAAAGCGCCGCGCATTTTCAATCTGCGCCTGCTCGGATTTTTCTCCGCCGTCGCGGTGCTGCTCGCGGCCATGGGTCTGTATGCGATTACCAGTCAGGCCGTCACGATGCGGACACGAGAGATCGGGATTCGGATGGCGCTGGGCGCCGATGAATCGCGCATCACGCGGGAAGTGCTCGCCGGTGGGGTGCGCGTCGTTTTTGCTGGAGTCGCCACGGGCCTGGCCTGTGCGGCGGCGCTCGCGCCACTCATCGGCAACATGCTCTACGGTGTCCGTTCCTTCGATCTGGTGACGTTTGCCGTTGTTGGGGCACTGCTTTCCGCGATTGGCGTGGCCGCGACATGGCTCCCGGCCCGCCGCGCAACCAGGGTCGATCCGATCATTGCATTGCGCAGCGAATAAACCGGACCCCCTCTTGTTTTCACCGCGCGGTCTCATGTAGATTGGCAGTCGCATGGAAGATCGCTACGGCCATCGCATTTCCTATCTCCGGGTCTCGATCACCGACCGGTGCAATGAGCGCTGCACCTATTGCATGCCGCGCGAATTGCAGGAGTGGCTGCCTCGCGAGGACGTCCTCACTTATGAAGAAACGCTCCGGCTGATTCGCGTCGCCACCGAATTAGGCGTTTCCAAGGTTCGCATTACCGGCGGCGAACCGCTCACGCGCCGTGACGTTCTTTCCTTTTTCGAAATGCTCCGCGCGGTCCCCGGCATCAACGACCTCGGACTTTCCACCAACGGCACCTTGCTCGCGCGCCCCACCGCATCCGGCATTACGATGGCTGAAGCTCTGCGCGGGGCCCGGGTCAATTCCGTCAACGTCTCGCTCGATACGCTCGACCCCGAGGTCTACGCCCAAACAACCGGCCGTGATTTCCTGCCCCAGGCGCTCGCCGGCATCGAGGCCGCGATCGCGGCGGGATTTCCGCAGATAAAGCTAAACTGCGTGTTGATGCGCGGACGGAACGAAGACCAATTGGTCCCGTTGGTCGAATATGCCTCATCGCGCGCACTCATCCTTCGCTTTATCGAGCTGATGCCGGTGACCACCGGCGACGTCCTCCACGAGGACAATTTTCTGCCGGTCGCCCAGGCACGGCGCGCTCTCGAAGCGCGCTACGGCCCGCTCATTCCGGAACCCGCCTTCCGCACGAACGGTCCCTCCAGTTACTACAAGATTCCGGGACGCGACCAGCGCATCGGGTTCATCGGCGCGATGAGCAATCTGCATTTCTGCGAGAGCTGCAACAAATTGCGGCTGACCTGCGACGGGAAGCTCAGGCCTTGCCTCGGAAGTTATCTGGAGTTCGATATCATGAAGGTCATGCGGGCCGGGGCGACGGACGCGGAATTGAAGCGGTTCTTCCTGGATGTCGTCGAACGGAAGCCCGAGCAACATGATTTCCGGGAGAACTACCACCCCGGACGAATGATGGTGGCCATCGGAGGTTGAAGGTGAATCGATTGACCCACCTGGCGGAGGATGGAAGCGCGCAAATGGTCGACGTCTCCGCGAAGGAACAGAGCGCGCGCGAAGCGGTCGCCGCCGGCCAGATTCATCTCCGGCAGGAAACGCTCGATCTCATCGCGCAAAATCAGATCGGGAAAGGGAACGTCTTCGCCACGGCGCGCATCGCCGGAATTCAGGCGGCGAAGCAAACGTCGCGGCTCATTCCGCTCTGTCACAATCTGAACTTGAGCCATGTCGAAATCGAGATCGCCCCTGCTGGATCCGGGCTGGAAGTCAAATGCTCGGCCCGCACCGTTGCGCAAACCGGAGTCGAGATGGAAGCGCTCACCGGCGTGGCGATCGCGTTGCTGACCATCTACGACATGTGCAAAGCGGTGGATAAGGAAATGCAGATTACCGATATTCGTTTGCTCAAGAAAACCAAGCGCGCGGCGGGGGGAGTGGAGTGATGGAGTGTTGGAGTAATGGAGTAGTGGAGTAGTGGAGTAGTGGAAAAATGGAGACACAAGCACAACACCCCATTGCTCCAGCACTCCAATCCCCCCGCGCCATCACCGTTGGGATCATCACCATCTCTGATCGCGCCGCGGCTGGGGAATACGACGATCTGGGCGGACCTGCGCTGAAAGTCGCGGCGCAAGGCTATGGCTGGCAGGTCCTGGCCGAAGCCGTCGTCCCGGACGAAATTTCACGCATCAGGGAAACAATCCGCTCGTTCTCGGATCAGGGCTGTGGGCTGGTCCTCGCCACCGGCGGCACGGGTGCGGCCGAGCGTGATGTCACGCCGGAAGCGATTCGCGGGATGATGCGCGTCGAGCTGCCGGGGTTTGGAGAAACGATGCGGCGCGAATCGATGGCGATTACGCCAAACGCGATTCTCTCCCGGAGCCTCGCGGCCGTGGTCGAGCGTTCGCTTGTTCTTGCGCTTCCCGGCAAACCATCCGGGGCGGTGGAATGCCTGGGATTTGTGGCCGGCGCGATCCCACACGCGGTCGCCCTGGCGCAACGCGTTCCGACTTCGTGCTGAATGGTAGGGCGACGCTCTGCGGAGCCGCGAGGCCTCGAATCGGCTCGACGGAGTCTCGCTTTACCAAGCGTGCTTCGATCAAATTGTTATCAATGTAATTTCAGGCCGGCAGTTCAAACGCAATGGAATGCGATACGTGCCGATGCCGGCGTTCACATAAAGGGGGCCGCCGGGCGTTTCATAGTAGCCGAGCTCATACGGTCCCACGCCGTGAGGCACGATCAGCGCCCCATAAAAAGGCAGCCGCACCTGCCCGCCATGCGAGTGTCCCGCCAGGATGAGATCGAATCGGCGATCTTTCAATCCATTCGCCATTTCCGGGTAATGCATTAACAACACCTGCCGGCCCGCGCGTGGCGCGGTGAAAGCATGGATGCCTCGCACCGCCATCCCCACCAGCTCGAGGTCGTGCTTCGGAAGGACGGTCGTGCGATCGACCAGCCAGGCGCCGCCGGTCGCCCCGAACGCGCGCTCGAACTCCGGAAAAGAAGCCTGGCTCCAGTAATCGTGATTTCCCGGAGAGCCGTAAACCGGCGCCTGGATTTGCTGAATGAAACCGAGAGCTTCCGTCGCGAACCGCGCGTCTTCGACCAGGTCGCCGGTGAAACAAACGAACTCGGGCGCCAGTTCATTGATGGTGCGGACCACTTCGGCGGCGTACTTCACGTCGCCTTTGTGGTGGAAATCGGTGAAATGAACGAAGCGGCAGTCGCCCCCGCCTCCTAAATTGAATTTCGTCACGCGCAGCGCTGTCGGTTCGATGTACCGGGCATCGACGCCCAGCACCGCTGGCAGGGCCAGCGCGCTCAGGCCGAGAAATTTTCGCCGTGTGATCTTCGTCATCGTTCTCGGGCCTCAAGAAGCATATAGCATTCTTGCCGCGGGAGCCCCAGCTCGGAGGGACGTGCTTCCGCACGTCCCAAATATCTGGATCGCGCATGGTCTGAAGAATGGGACGTGCAGCCTCCTGCGCGCCAAAGCCGCTTCGGCGGCGGAGCGAAGCACGTCCCTCCGAGCTAATCAGGATAAATGAGGAGCCGCATGAAACGTTGCCCCTTTTCGGTGAGATGGGCGCCTTCGCCTCGTCCGGAAATCTGGCCGCGCGTCAACTCACTCGCATTGACGGCGATTGGCTTGAGATAGGAAAGTCTCGGCGTGCTGGCGGGTTTCTCGCTCGGCTCGATCTTCACCGGGACGCCCACGCGGTTGAATGAGATTTCCCATGATACCGGTGGCTCCTCCGTTTTCCGGGCGATCATCCACGGATAAGACCGGGCGAGATCGAAGTTCTTCGAAGCGGGAAGGAGGACCCGGTAAAACGTCTCTTCTTCAGCGAGAAAGTCCGGAATGGTGAGCGAAGGCCGTTTCTGCAAAGCGAGGTAAAGCCGTGCGATGTCCAGCCCGATCAGATTGATCCCATTGTAAAGGCCCTGCCGGTTCGGGTCGCTCTGGGAAAAGTGGTCGTACCACGGTTCGAACCGCCGGCTCAACATCAGGTTCAGCTCGAGATGCAGGTGCGCGCGCGCCTGGTTCAAACCCTCGCCGGTGTGCCCCATTACCCCAAGCTGATCCCGTTGCTCCACCCGCTGCCCGACCTGGACCTGGATCGAGCTCAGATGCCCGTAGAGGCTGTAATAGTTGCAGCCATCCCAGCGGTGTTCTACCACGACATACTTGCCGTAATTGGAGAATCCCGGCACCAGGTTCGTGTGCACGACCTGGCCGGCCGCGATCGCACGCACCGGATCGAGCGGTTCGCCGCGCGCGTCGCGCTCCAGCGGCCGGATGTCGATGCCTTCATGAAACCGAGTGTAAACAATCCCAGCCGGCGTCTCGGTTGGATTGCGCACAAAGCCGTACTGGCCGCCTTCCCACGGGGTCGACTTAACTCCCTTCCAGTCGCGCTCGATGTATTGGTAAAACCCGGGGCCGTCCCCCCGGTAAATCGCATCGTTCTCCGTCGGGAGCGCGAGATTCAACGGCGCAGGCTGGCTTTGCGCCATGGCCGCAAAACTGACGAGCAAAACAATCGCGAAACTCGCTACCCGATTTCGCATTACCGTGTGTTTCCGCAGGCCCGATCCACCGACAGGGCTGCTCTATCGCTCGATCGTTGGGGTCTCGCCGGGTGCGAGCTGGATATTGCCCTGGGCGATGGGTCGATCAAGTTGCGCTCCGTTCCCGGAGGGCCGACAATGGCGGATGCGGCGATGGATCGCATGGCGGATTGATAAAGGGTTTGACACGATTTGCAACGTTTGCTGATTAGCCGCTCATGAGCCGCTCCATCGTCCTGGCCCTCCTGTCGCTTGCGATCGCCGGCCGGCTTTCAGCCCAGGAGGAGATGCCGCAGCAGACACCCCAGAAACGCGGCGGCTGGTTCAGCCGGATGCTCCATCCGTTCCAGTCCAGCCCGGTGCCGAATTACAAGGACGCGCGGCTCCGCGGTTTGGTCCTCGATTTGAAACTCTCGGCCCAGCCGGTCAAGCTGTCCGAGGTCCGCCAACTCGAGGTCAAGATTACCCTTGCCAATGCCTCGAAGCGCGCCGTCTCGCTCGATTTTTCCACCGAGCAGCGAATTGAAATACTCCTCAAGAACTCATCCGACGCCGTCTTGACCACATGGTCGGACAACCACGCCTTTGAGCCGAAAGCCGGCTCCGTCCTGATCAATCCCGGAGAGCGCATCTTTTACCCGGAAACCATCGCCACGCGCGAGCTGACGCCGAACAAGGTTTTCATCGTCGAAGTTTTCTTCCCGCAATATCCCGAGCTGCGCATCCGGCAAAAATTCCTGACCGCGCCGTAGGGACACCGGCAATGGAGTAGGGAGTAATGGAGTGGTGGAGTAATGGAGTAATGGAGTAATGGAGTAGGGGAGTAATGGAGTGATGATGTAATGGTTTCTGGCAACACTCCATCACTCCAGCACTCCATTACTCCACTACTTCCCTTCTCCGATTACCATTCACATCCGCAGGGCCATCGGATCCAGCCTTACACTCAGGAACTCCTCCAACCCTGGGTCGATCACGCCCGGAAAAGCGGGCTCAACGACATCGCTTTTACCGATCACGATCGCTATCACGAAGGGATCGATTTTGACGAAATCGAAAAACTGCGCGCGGCGAATCCCGACATCAAAATTCGCGCTGGATTGGAATTGGATAACGATCCCGAAACTTCCGCGGCGGGCCGGAAGTGGGTCGAGAAGAACTGGGACAAGCTCGATTTTGTTCTTGGTTCAGTGCATTACCTCGAACGCGACGATCAGATGTTCGATAGCGTGCCGGCCGGCGCCGAACAATTTGCCGGCCGCGACATCGACCAGCTTTACGCCGATTATTTCCGGCGCGTCCGCGAGATCGCGGCGAGTGGCCTGGTAGATTGCCTGTCGCATCTCGATCTAATCAAAATTCACGGCCACCGGCCGAAAGCGAAGATCGAGGCTCTCGTTGGAGAGACGCTCGATTTCATTGCCGCGCGGGGCCTTTGCCTCGAGCTCTCAACCGCCGGGTGGCGCAAACCCGTGAACGAGCTTTATCCGTCCGATGAAATCATCCGGCTGGCGATGGCAAAGGGAATTCAGTTTACGACCGCGTCCGATGCGCATTCCCACGTGCAACTCGGCGAGAATTACGATCGGCTCTCGGAGAAAATGGTGGGGCTCGGAATCAAACAGGTGTGCATCTTCGAGAACCATAGACTCGAGCGCCGAACGCTGTAGGCGCGGCGCTCTCTCGCCGCGTGTGCGCGCCTCGACGGAGCGAGGCGGCTACAGCCCCAGCCCCGTCACGCCAAGCCCGCCGGTGATTTTTGTCATCTCCGACTGAGCCAGTTCCTTGCCTTCCGCGATGGCCTGCTTCACGCCGCTGAGGACCGCTTCTTCGAGGAATTCCACGTCTTCGGGATCGACAATCTCCTTCGCGATCTTGATCGAAATCACGTCGCCCGAGCCGTTCGCGACGACCGTGACCTTACCCCCGGCCGCCTGCACTTCGACCGTCTTTTCTTCGAGCTCGGCGTGGGTCTTCGCCATTTGCTCCTGCATCTTCTGGGCCTGCTTCATTAACTTGTTCAGATTCATAAACGGGTCTCCTCGCGAAAGCTTTCGGAGTCAATCGCTCACGGTTTTGATTTCGCCTTTGAAAATTTCCAACGCCTCCCGGATGAGCGGATCATCTTTGAACATCGCTTGCGAGTCGCCCTTTTTTTGGGCCGGCAACTCATCCACCGCCGCCGCCGGCTCCGCGACATTCATTACGGGCAAACCTTCCTTCAGCGTGAACTTAATTTTCCAATCCTGCCCGCTGATCTCCCGGAGGAGCGCCTCAAGAAAATCGCGCGTCCGCGGGCTCGCAACCGATTCCATCGCCATTTTTTGCTCCGGCGGAAACCCGAGGACGAAGAAACGGCCGTCGATTCCCAATGGCTTGGCCGATGCCACCCAACCCCGGATCAACGGCCGGCGCGCTCGGATTTGTTCGACCGCCTTTTGCCAGACTGCTTCGTGATCGACCCGCGTGGACGCCGGCGCACCGGCCGGCTGCTCTTGCTGCGAAGCGTTTGTCTCGTAGGCCGGCGTTTCTTCTTTGACCCTCATCGCCTTTGGCTTTTGAGGCGTGACCGGTGCAGCGCCCTTGTCCTTGTCCTGCGGCTTCGGCACGCTCTGTGGTCTCGGCGCTTGCGAGTCTGATTTCCCGTCCCGCAAGGCAGCCAGGTTCTCGATCACTTCGTTGAGTGTTACCTGGCTCAGCGTTTGAATGGCCTTGATCACTGCCACCTCGAAATGCAGCCGTTTGTTCGGCGCCCATTTCATTCGCCCTTCCGCCGCGGCAAACTGATCGATCAACTCCAGCAGCCGGTCGGTTTCAATGATCGCGGCCTGGGCTTCGAGCGATTTCTGCAACTCCGGATTCAAGTCATCCGCCAGCGCGTCCGGTTTCACCTTGCAGACGAGCAAATCGCGCAAATACGAGATCAGGTCGGACATCAACTTCATCATGTCCTTGCCGTTCTCCGCCTCGGCGTGGAGCAGCTCGAGCGCTTCCGGCGTCTCGCCCCGCAGAATCTTGTCGGTGAAATTGGAGACCGTTTGTTCGCTCGTAAACCCGAACACATTCAGGACGTCCGGCTCCGCGATCTTTTCGCCGCAAAACGCCACCAGCTGATCGAGCATCGATTCCGCATCGCGCAATCCGCCGTCCGCGCCTTTCGCGATCGCATGGGCCGCGGCCGGATCGAGCGTGATCTTTTCCTTGTCCGCGATGAATTGCAGATGTTTCGCGATCAAGTTTGCCGGGATGCGGTGAAGATCGAAGCGCTGGCAGCGGCTCAGGATCGTCGGCAAAACTTTCTGCGGCTCGGTCGTGGCGAAAATGAACTTCACGTGGGGCGGCGGTTCTTCGAGCGTTTTCAGGAGCGCGTTGAACGCGGCCGAAGTGAGCATGTGCACCTCGTCGATGATGTAGATTTTGAAATGCCCTTTGCTCGGCGCGTAACGCACGTTATCGCGCAGCTCCCGGACCTGCTCGACGCCGTTATTGCTCGCGCCATCGATCTCCAGGACATCGAGGCTGTTCCCGGCCGTGATTTCCTTGCAGCTATCGCAAACGCCGCACGGCGTGATGGTCGGTCCGTTCACGCAGTTGAGGGCTTTCGCGAGAATGCGCGCCGTGGATGTTTTCCCGATTCCGCGCGGGCCGACAAACAGGTAGGCGTGCGCCAGCCGGTTTTGCTCGACCGCGTTCTTGAGCGTGCGGGCCACGTGCGTCTGCCCGACCAGATCGTCGAAAGTCTGCGGACGATATTTCCGGGCAAAGACCTGATAGCTCACGTCCCGAATCTAATCCGCCCAATCGTCTCCGAAAACAGAAATCCAAGGAGCGGCGGCTTGAAACCGCTGGTTTAGGCGGTGGGCGGTTTCAAACCGCCCCTCCTTGGTCTGCGGCAACGCTCTTCTTTTATTGAGCGCGGGAGACGGGTAGGTTCGGCTCCATGAACACGCCGCCACCGCGTTTGATCCTTCTCGCGCTCCTCCTCTTCCTCCCGCCTCTCCAGGCCCGCGAACCGCAAACGTCCCCCCCGCCTGCGCAACAAGCCATCCGCGCCCGCGCTCTTGGCATCCCATTCGATGGCACACCTGGCGGGCTCAACGCCATTACTGATGTCACCGGTGTCGAGGTCGGTTACACCACCCTCATCAGCGGCGAAGGTAAGCTCGAGGTCGGCAAAGGGCCGGTCCGCACGGGCGTCACGGCCATTCTCCCGCGCGGTCGCAGCTCCTTCGACGACCCCGTTTATGCCGGATACTTCAGTCTCAACGGCAATGGCGAAATGACCGGCGCGGCTTGGATTGAAGAAAGCGGTTTCCTCGAGGGGCCGGTCATGATCACAAACACCCACAGCGTCGGTGTCGTCCGCGACGCCACGATCGCCTGGCGGGTGGCGCAGGCCGGACCCGATCCGACGGGCTTCTCCTGGAGTTTGCCCGTCGTCGCCGAAACGTGGGACGGCTATCTCAACGACATCAATGGCTTTCATATCAAGCCCGAGCACGTCGTGAACGCTCTCAACACAGCCAGGCCGGGTCCAATTGCCGAGGGAAGCATCGGCGGCGGCACCGGCATGATTTGCTTCGAGTTCAAAGGCGGAACGGGCACCGCGTCCCGCGTGCTGGACAAGAAAAACGGCGGTTATGTCATTGGCGCGCTCGTGCAGGCCAATTGCGGCAGACGAGGGCAATTGATGATCGCGGGCGTTCCTGTCGGCCAGGAGATTACGGAAAACGCCGTCTTCCGGCAGGAGGCCGGTTCGATCATCATTGTCATCGCGACCGATGCGCCGCTCCTGCCGCACCAATTGAAACGGCTCGCGCGCCGCGCCAGCATGGGGCTCGCCCGCACCGGCAGTGTCTCGGGGAATGGCTCAGGCGATCTTTTCCTCGCTTTTTCCACTGCCAACCCGCACGCCGCCGATCCCGCCGCGCCCACTCATTCCGTTACGACCGTGCCCAACGACCGCATGGACCCGATCTTTACCGCTACCGTGCAATCGGTCGAGGAAGCCATCATAAACGCGCTCGTCGCCAATCAAGCCATGACGGGCCGCGACAACCATCGCGTCGATGCACTTCCGCACGATCGGGTGCGCGAGCTCTTGAAGAAGTACAATCGTCTGCGGTGAAGTAACTTGGTAGGGCGAGACTCTGTCGAGCCGGATCGAGATCGCGTGTTCGCGGCTCGACAGAGTCTCGCCCTACCAGCCCGTTTCTTGCGGCGCGTCACCGCGCGCGGTGCTTACGCCAGCAAGCGACCCCGACGCCGGCGAACTCCAGCGCAGGGCACGGAACGCTTTGGCGAACCGCTCGAGCTGACGCGCACGCTCACGCAGGCATCGCTCGGGTCTTTTCCGGCGAAGTTGCGTTCCCAATGCTTTTTCGCGGTTTCGAAGAGCTTGGGATAGTTGATCTTAAGTGACTGCCGCATCCCGTGAATCAAGGTGTCGTCCGAGATGTCGTCTCCGGCGTCGTGTTGGTTCTGTAGGCAGGTACTCATTCGAACGCGTAAAAAAGCAGGATTTGCGCCCCAGATGCACGGGCGTTAATAAACTCGAAATCCGAAGCCCGAAATGCGAAACAAATCAGAATGCCCCAGGACGAAAATCCGAAACGGTTTGATCTCGAGGACCGGACGTACGCCTTTGCTAAACATTGCCGCACCTTCATAAAGAAGCTGGCCAAAACCACTGGCAATATCGAAGATGCACGGCAACTGGTCAGATCGTCAGGATCGATTGGTGCGAACTACATCGAAGCCAACGAATGTTGAGTAAGAGAGACTTCGTTCTTCGGATTAAGATTTGCCGCAAAGAGGCTAAGGAAAGTCGTTACTGGTTGCGGTTGCTTGAAGCGACAGAAAGGACGGCCGTCGAGCGAGACGCTCTTGTGCAGGAAGCCCAGGAACTGATGAACATTTTCGGTGCGATCGTGCGAAAGAGTGAGTGATTTGTTTTGATCATTCCTTCTTTGGCCATTCGGTCATTGTTTCGGATTTCGGGTTTCGACTTTCGAAATTTCCTCTTCCATCTCTCGTTTCAAATGCCGGCGGGCCGATTTCTTGATTGCCCGGCGCTCCGCGGCCACGGCCTGTTTCTCCGCCTGCCGCTGCTGGCGTGTCCGAGTCTCAATTGCGCTGGGCAAATGGGAAATCTTCGGCCGCTTCGCGCCGATCTTTCGCTCGTTAGGTTTGGCGTATGGGTCCATTTTTCAATTGAACGATCTGGCGATTTGGTGATTTGGCGAATGCAAAACAGTGGCTGCCCCTCTTCGATTTCAGCGAAAGGCCGCAGGGCAGGAATGGGTGGCAAAGATTTTCGTCGCCTCGATGGTCGCAGCTGTCTATCCTCGCGCTTTCCAAAAAAAGGAGATCCAAAATGCTAAAATCCATTCTTGCCGTAGTCGTTGCCTTCATCGCGATGGCGATTTTTTCCTTCGCTGCCTTTACCTGTGCCTATCTTTGTTTGGGCGTCGACCGCGTCTTTGAACCCGAAAGTTACGACGTCTCCATGCTTTGGATGGTAGTCATGGTCGTGCTGGGCCTTATCGGCGGGGTGGTCGGTGGATTTGTCTGCGCGGCTATCAGTAAGAGCATGGGAGTCTGCAAAGTGTTTGCGGTAATCGTCCTCGTCCTTGGTCTGCTCTCTGCCATCGTCACGACAATGAAGGAACGGCCGGACACCGCTCGTTCTGGCGATGTTCCAAATCTTCAGGCGATGCAGATGGCGCAGACACCCATCTGGCTCTGCTTGCTCAATCCGGTCCTGGGCGCGGTCGGTGTCCTTCTTGGTGCCCGGAAAAAGCTTCCGGCGGCGTAGCTCCCTTCCTCAGGGGTTTTCGAAAAAGGGGGATCCAAATGCTGCGATTAATTCTCGGAGTAATCGTTGGTTACATCGTGATGTCGCTCTTTTTCCTGGCGGTCTTTACCGGCGCATATCTCGCCCTGGGCATCGAGCGAGTTTTTCAACCCGACAGCTATGAGGTATCGACCCTTTGGCTGGTGATCTACGGGGTGGTTTTTTTCTGCGGCGGAATCCTGGCGTGTATGGTCGCTGTTGCCATCAGCCGGACTCAGCGAACCTGCCAGGTGCTCGCTTTCGTTATTTTCGTGGCCGGCATCCTTCTTTGCATCCCGGCGATGCGTGATAGCGGGGGACTAAATATCCGGGCGGGAGAGGTCCCGAATATGGAAGCGATAAGACTCGCGAAGTTGCCTAACTGGATGCACTTGCTCGGACCGGCCCTAGGGGCTGCTGGCGTCCTCCTTTGGGCCAGGAGGGAAAAGGTTCCCGCGCCGCCAGGAGATCCGATCTCTTAACGCGCGAGGCGTCGACCTTCCGCGAGCGCACTCCGAACCGCCTTGGGACTCACGGATTCTGCCGTGCTTGCCCGGGCGGCTTTCAGTTACCGCGCACGTGCGAAATGACATGTCGGGACACGGGGCGAAGCGCCGAGGCGGCTGAAGACACGCTGTTGATAATAGCAGTATGAACTAATTCGTTCACCAGGCGCAGGCGAAGCAAGACATCGCCTCATGTCAGCACTTCAAACTTGACTGGATAAACCAGTCAAGTTTGATGAAGACTGCGTCCAGGGAATGAAACCTTCACCCACCATTTTGGACATTCTGTTTCCAAGAGTGCGCGCAGAGATCTTACGCTTGCTCTTCTCCGACCCAGCGCGGCAACGCTATGTCCGGGAGCTAATGGCTATGAGTGGTTTGGCGCTGCGCACGGTTCAGGAGGAGTTGGCCAATCTGAGCGCCGCGGGTCTGATTACGAGTTGGTCCAACGGATATCACCGCTTTTACCGCGCCAATCGCCAGCACGAGCTCTTTTCGCACTTGCTCCACATTGTTCAGGC
This sequence comes from Chthoniobacterales bacterium, assembly GCA_035941955.1. GTDB lineage: Bacteria > Verrucomicrobiota > Verrucomicrobiia > Chthoniobacterales > UBA10450 > AV80. Next base: position 42,675 of record DASZDO010000080.1, on the reverse strand, counting down.
GAGCGCCCTCCTTCCCCGGGTGAAAAAAGCGCCGTCGCGTCGAAAAAGGTAATTGCCGATCAAGAGAGCTGTGGAGCGGCAAAAGAAACCCCACGCCACTATTCGCGCTGGGCGACGCGCCACTCAATTCAGTGAACCTGGCCTGGATCAACCAGTTGAGTTTAGGGGACATGCTTCAGTCGCTTCGCCCTTGGAAATTCCGGTGGGGGGCCGGCCTCAAACTCGACTGGATAAACCAGTCAAGTTTGCCGGAACTAGATTAGATGATCGCCGTGAGGCGCGTGGGCGTATGCAGGAGAGAATCATGATCCGACGACTGATGCGGAAGTGGTAGAAAGAACGTCGGCCTTACATCTTTGCGATGAGGTGTTGAATCGCTAAACTTCAACGAATGAGCACGGATTTAGCACAACTGGCCTGCGACCGATATGAGATCGCGGATACCCTGCATCGCTACGCCTTTGGCCTCGACCACGGCGATCCGCATTCGCTGGCCTCGGCTCTCACCGAGGACTGCCTCTTCGATTTCACGCCCGCGGGCCGGAAGCTCGGGCTCGACTTTCCCACGCTGACCGGCCGCCAAGCCATCCTGGACGCGCTTCTTCCGCTGATCGGGCCGCTCGATACCAGCCACACCGGGAGCAATTGCCAGATCGAGATCAGCGGCGATTCGGCCACGCTTTCCGCCTATGTCATGTCTCAACATTTCATGCCCCGGCAAGGTTCGCGCCGCGGCTCCGAGAACGCGCTCCTGATGAACCGCTACGAATGCGAGCTGGTGCGCGACGGCCAGAAATGGCGCTTCAAACGGATCACGATCGACAACGCCTGGGCGATGGGCGACCCGGAAATTCTCAACGCCTTGGCCGGCCGCCAGGCGTTGCGGGCGAAATCAAAGCAGCCGAAATAAGTCCGGGCGCCGCGAAACATGCGGAACGAAAGATGTCCGCGATGATATCCCCGGTCTTGAAAGCCGCGCTAATTTCGGTCGTTCATCTGGTCGCCGCTACGGCGGTCTACCGGCATCTCATCAGCGGCGGCTGGCTGACGAACCATTATCAGCTCAACGATCCCAACATCGTGAACCTGGTGCTGGCTATCTTCGAACCGATCGTGATCGTCAGCGTGGTTGCCTATTGGCTTTGGCGAAAACCTTTTCTCTACCGGCTCATTTCCTTTCTCTGCCTCGTCCAAATCCTGATCGGTGCCGGTTTTCTTATCTTCATCCTGCTCTTCGCGCTCACCTGGCACCCGAAGCTGATGTAGGACGCTGGCTGGCCTTTCCGCGTGTCATATCTCACCATTTGATGCCGCGGTTAAGCGGACAGAAGACTCGCCAGGGACTCCCGCCGCGCGCTCGCAGAGCCCGTCGTAATCTGGCTACGGCGCCGCTAACTCGACTGGTTAAACCAGTCAAGTTTCAAGGGGAGGTCTGCTGCAGTTATGGGTTGGCTGATCTGATCAGAGCGGTTGATGACGCTTTCTGCGTATAGTCATGTTCTCAACATTTCATGGCATCCAGACTGCCCCGACAAAGTCGACTACCAAGGTGCTAGGCGAATATCGGATTGTATTCGCGTCTAGGGCTCATTACCCTTTGTCGAAATCGGCATCTCAAGACATCGATACCGAGGACATTATTTATGAGCGACACTTACGTTCCGCTGATCAGTTCCGGTACGGCCGGACCACTCGGCGTTCTGCATCTCCCGCGGCTCTGGCAGAAAGTCTCTCTTGAAGCGGCGGGAAAACTGGCGCCGGGATATCCCGGTATCGGCCGCGGGTTCGATGCGATGACCTGCGCGGCGCTCGGGCTCGATGAACAGGCGGTCAAGGATTTCATTAAGGAGAAGAAGCCGACCTATCCCGAATTCGAAGCGTGGGTGAAGCAAAACGCGAAGTCGCTCACGCCGGAGGCGGTCGAGAAACATAACGCCGCAGTGCGCGGGTACAATCACGATAATGAGACGCGCAAGGGGATTTTGGGATCGTGCGGCCTTGCCGATGACGCTTCGGCGGCGAAGGACGCGGTGAATCTGAACAATCTGGACGATTGGTACGAGTTTCACCAGCAGGTGTTGAAGTAACGCTTCGCGGTGTTGAAGCGTTGAAGGGTTGAAGGGTTGAAGCGGGGCGACCACCGCGCGAAGCGCGTGCTGGCGATAGGGGCAAGCTGCATATCAGGTCGATGAAATGCATCTCCCCAGCGTGGTTGTGCAACTACCGGAGCACCGGAAAAATTTGAATCCGAAGGGGCCGTTTAGGACATCCCTCCGATAAGACGCCTTCGTGCGGGCGGTGGATTTTTCGGAGGCCGAAGAAATTATTTAGACAAATTTCGTTGTGAGCTGCGTTTAGGTAATATATGTCTATAGCATATATGGCTTCAGCAATCCTCGATCGCGAATTGAAGAAAGGCAGCGCCGAACTTTTGATTCTTTCCCTCGTGGAAGACCGGCCGCGGCATGGATATGAGATTGCTCAACTGATCGCCCTGCGCTCGCACGGGACGCTGCATTTCAACGTGGCGTCGCTTTATCCGCTGCTTTACCGGCTCGAAAAGCGCGGCTGGATCCGGGGACGGTGGGTGGAGAAGGCGGGGCAGCGGCGGCGGCGTTATTACCGGTTGACCCCGGCCGGGAAAAAGACTTTGGCGGCGCAACGGGATGGCTGGCGCGAGTTCGTGGAAGCGATCAGCCGCATTACGGGGATCCAACATGCCTGATTTCAAGGAAGAGATCAGAAAGCGGCTCGCGTCGCTGAATCTTTCGCCGACGCGGGAAACTGAAATTGTCGAGGAGCTGTCCCAGCATCTGGAGGATCAATACGAGCAGGCGCTCCGGGCGGCGGCGACCGAGGAGGAAGCCCGCGAGGCGGTGCTGCGCGAGCTGAACGAGAACGATCTGTTAGCTCTGGAGTTGAAGAGGATCGAGCGCCGCGTTCCGCAAAATCCTGTCGTGGTGATGGGGACGGAAAGGAAAACCAATATGCTGGGAGATCTTTGGCAGGACTTGCGTTACGGGCTGCGGATGCTGGTGAGGAACCCGGGGTTCACCATCGTGGCCGTGGTCGCCCTGGCCCTCGGGATCGGCGCGAACAGCGCGATCTTTAGCGTGGTGAATACGGTCCTGCTGAAACCGTTGCCCTACAAAAATCCGGACGCGCTCGTCATGGTGTGGGACGAGCAGGCGCATCTCGGTTTCCCGAAAGACACGCCCTCGCCCGCGAATTTTCTCGATTGGCGCGAACAGAACACCGTCTTCGAAGGGATGGCCGCGATAAACGAGCGCAGTTTCAATTTGACCGGCGCCGGCGAACCGGAACGCCTCGATGGCCTGCGCGTTTCGGCGAATCTGTTTTCGTTACTGGGAGTCGAACCGCAATTGGGGCGCGTGTTTACCGCGGAGGAAGATAAACCCGGCAGCCGCGTAGTAATTCTGAGTCACAGCATGTGGCAACGCCGTTTCGGGGGTGACGCCACCATCATCGGCCGCGCCCTTAGTTTGCATGGCGAACCGTACACCGTCGTGGGCGTGATGCCGCGCGCTTTTCAATTTCCCACGCCGCGGGTCCAGCTTTGGGTGCCAATCGCGTTTTCGGCGGCGGAAGCGGCGGAGCGCGGGAGCCATTATCTGGAAGTGATCGCGCGGTTGAAGCCCGGCGTGAAATTACAGCAGGCGCGCGCTGAAATGAGCACGATCGCGGCGCGCCTGGAAAAACAATATCCAGAACAGAACACGCGCATCGGCAGCGTCGTGACGCCATTGCACGAAGAGGTTGTCGGCAACATCAGGCCGGCCTTGCTCGTTCTCCTCGGCGCGGTCGGTTTCGTCCTTCTGATCGCGTGCGCGAATGTGGCCAATCTGCTGCTGGCCCGGGCGGCCGTGCGACAAAAAGAAATCTCCCTCCGGCTTGCGCTCGGCGCGAGCCGGACCCGGCTGATCCGGCAATTTCTGACCGAAAGCCTGTTGCTCGCCGGCATGGGTGGCGTGGCCGGCTTGTTGTGCTCGCTCGCCGGCCTTCGCATTCTAAAAGGATTTATTCCGGACACGATTTCGCAGGTCCAGGCGATCAACATCGATGGCAAAGTCTTGTTCTTCACTTTGCTCGTGTCGCTGGCGACCGGATTGACTTTCGGGCTCGCTCCCGCCACGCAGGCTTCCAATTTCAATTTGAATGAAACGCTCAAGGAAGGCGGCCGTGATTCCGGCGCGAGCGTGCGCGGCAATCGCATTCGCGCTCTGCTCGTCATGGGCGAAGTGGCTGTCTCGTTCGTGCTCCTGATTGGGGCCGGTCTGCTCATCAACAGCTTCCTGCATTTGCGAAACCTCGATCCCGGATTTCGGACCGATCACTTGCTGACGGCTACGATTGAATTGTCGGAACTGAAATATCCGGATAAGGAACGGCGCCTTCCCTTTTACAATGAGCTGCTGCGCCGCGTTTCCGCTCTGCCCGGTGTGGAATCGGCCGCCGTGGCCGGCAATCTTCCCTTCACTTACAACGGCGATTCCATGGCGATCGCGATTGAAGGCCAAGCCGATCCACCGCCGGACCAGCGGCTGGATGTCGTTTATCGTGCCGTTGGGCCGGGCTACTTCAGCACGATGGGAATCAAGATCGTGCAGGGCCGCGATTTCAACGAACAGGACAAATCCGATTCCGTGCAGGCGGTTGTGATCAGCGAGAAGACGGCGCGGCACTATTGGCCGGGCGAAAACGCAATCGGGAAACGCCTCAAACCGGGATTAACGACCTCGGAGGGTCCGTGGCGCGAAGTGATCGGCATCGTCAAGGACACGCGCCAGAACGATTTTGTCGCTCCGCCGAAAATGCAGATGTACTTGGTGCATTCGCAGATCAATTCTTTCGCGCCGAACGCGCTCGTCGTTCGCACGAGCATCGATCCACTCAGCCTCGCCACTTCCGTGCGCAACGCCGTCTGGTCGATCGACAAGGACCAGCCCGTCTCGAACATCCGGAGCATGGAAGAGATTGTCTCGCGGGCTGTCGCCCGCCAACGTTTCAGCACGATGCTGCTAGGCATTTTCGCCACGCTCGCCCTGGTGCTTGCAGCCGTGGGAATTTACGGAGTGATGAGTTACTCCATCGCGCAACGGACGCACGAGATCGGCATTCGCATGGCGCTGGGCGCGCAACGAAGCGATGTGCTGAAGATGGCGGTGGGGCAGGGGTTAAGGCTGGTGCTGATCGGAGTGGCCATTGGGGTGGTCTCTGCCTTCGTCCTGACCCGCGTCATGGCGAGCCTGCTTTTTGGAGTCAGCGCCACCGATCCGGTGACATTTGTCGCGATCTCGTTGGTCCTGATCACGGTGGCGCTGCTGGCCAGCTACATTCCCGCGCTGCGGGCGGCGAGGATCGATCCGATGGTGGCGCTGCGGTACCAGTAGGGCGGAGATAATTAACGACTTAGCGAATTAGCGAACTGGTGATTGGGGATCAGCAATCGTTAATTCATTAAGTCGCTCAGTCGCTAATTGATCCTCAGTAGGGCGGAGACAATTAACGACTTAGCGAATTAGCGAACTGATGATTGGGGATCGGCAATCGTTAATTCATTAACTCGCTCAGTCGCTAATTGATCCTCAGTAGGGCGGAAACAATTAACGACTTAGCGAATTAGCGAACTGGTGATTGGGGATCGGCAATCGTTAATTCATTAAGTCGCTCAGTCGCTAATTGATCCTCATCCTCCCGCCATGGCGCCCAGAACGACGAACGTTTCGGCGCCCGTGGCGACGGCGTCCGGCAGGGGAGTATCGGGTGGATCGTGGGAGAGATCTTGTTCGCAGGCAAAGAAACGGACGAAAGCGCGGCGTTTTAGCGTGACGTGATCGCGAATCGTGCCGCGCAAAACGGGATAGCGGGCCTCGAGTGTGTCGAGGATGGCGCGTTGCGTGACCGGCCCTGCGACATCGAGCTCCACCTCGCCATCGACGCGGGCGAGCTTCCGAAGGTGAAATGGAAGCGTAACGCGGATCAGGCTCATGAAATCCCAATAGTCAAAACCCAGGCTCCAAATAAATCCAAAATCTCAATGACGAAAAGCCCAAGTCCCGCGGGAGTAGCACATTTGGGCATTGGGTAATTGGAATTTGCCTGGGATTTGGTTTTTGGAACTTGGGATTTGTTACTCGAGCGTCTGCACTTCGACAGAGAGGACAGCCGGCAAATCGCGGACGACAGCATTCCAGGTATCGCCGGCGTCAGCGGAGGCGTAGACCTGGCCGCCGGTGGTGCCGAAATAGACGCCGCATTTATCGAGCGAGTCGACGCACATGGCGTCGCGGAGCACGTTGACGTAGCAATCGGTTTGCGGCAGACCGTTCGTCAGCGCTTCCCACTCGTTGCCGCCGCTCCGGCTGCGGTAGACGCGCAGCTTGCCGTCTGGCGGGAAATGCTCGGAGTCGCTCTTGATCGGGACGACGTAAATCGTGTCAGGCTCGTGGGCGTGGACGTCGATCGGAAAACCGAAATCGGACGGCAGGTTGCCGCTGACTTCGTTCCAGGAATCGCCGGCGTTTTCGCTCCGCATGACGTCCCAGTGCTTCTGCATGAAGAGGACGCCGGGGCGGGACGAATGCATCGCGATGCGGTGAACGCAGTGGCCGACTTCGGCGGTTGGGTCGGGGATTTGTTCGGACTTCAATCCGCGGTTGATCGGCCGCCAGGTCTGGCCGGCGTCGTCGCTTCGGAACGCGCCGGCGGCTGAGATGGCGACGAAGATGCGGCCGGCGTCGCTGGGATCGAGGAGAATGGTGTGGAGGCACATTCCGCCGGCGCCGGGCTGCCAAAGGTTGCCTTTGGCGGCGCGCAATCCGGGGAGTTCCTGCCAGGTTTTGCCGCCATCCGAGGTGCGGAACAGGGCGGCGTCTTCCGCGCCGGCGTAGACGGTGTCCGGATCGGTCAGCGAGGGTTCGAGGTGCCAGACGCGCTTGAACTCCCAGGGGTGTTGCGTGCCGTCGTACCACTGGTGGGTGCCGGGGACGCCGTCGTAGGCGAACTCGTTCCCAACCGGCTCCCACGTTTTGCCACCGTCTTCGGAGCGTTGAATCAGCTGCCCGAACCAGGCACTGGATTGCGACGCATAAAGGCGGTTCGGATCGACGGGCGAACCTTTGAGGTGATAGATTTCCCAGCCCGTGAAGTGGGGGCCATCGACCTTCCATTGTTCGCGCTTGCCGTCTGAAGTGAGGACGAATGCGCCCTTGCGGGTGCCGACGAGTAATCGGACCGCGCTCATCGCCGCCTCCTTCCGATCCGTGGTGAGCTTGGGATCAAATCGATGGCCATTTTCATGGTGGAACTATTTCAAAGGCGGTGCCGGGTGACAAGGGGTGAAGTGACGGGGGGGATGGAGTGGTGGAGGAATGGAGTGGTGGAGTGGTGGAGTGATGGAGTGGTGGAGTGGTGGAGTGGTGGAGGAATGGAGTGGTGAGGGAGGCCGAAATCGGAGGCGGGCGGCAAAATTTACAAATTTCGAATGGGCAGGAAAGCGCGCGAACTATATCATTGAACCGCATGAGCCAACTGGAACAGCGGCAACCGGACTCCAACGGCCAAAATCCAGCGACGGCGCCTCGCGTTTTGAGCCCCGAATTGAAGCAGCGGTTCGAGGCGCTCCGGGCCCTGCTTCAGCGCGCGTTGTGGCTGGCCGAACGGTGCGCGGACCATGACGGAACCCAGATCTTGCGCGCGCGGCTGACGAATCTCCAGGCGGCGGCGTTGCTGGTGATCGTGGGCGAAGTGAAGGTGGGGAAGAGCAGTTTCGTGAACGCGCTCGTTCATGAAGAGGTCTGCGAAGTGGCGCCGGGGCCGTGCACCTCCAGCATCCAGGAATTGGTCTACGGCGTGGAACGGAAAGTGACCAGCCTGGGCCAGTATTGGGAGCGGCTCTATTTGCCCAAGGAAGTGTTGCGCGAAATTACGATGGTCGATACGCCGGGGACGAACTCGATCATCCAGAATCATGAGACGATCACGGAAAACTATATTCCGCAAAGCGATCTGGTGGTTTTTGTCATTTCGGCCGCGAACCCGCACACCAAGTCGGCCTGGGAACTCCTGACCCTGATTAGCAAGGAGTGGCACCGGAAAATGGTGTTTGTGCTCCAACAAGCCGACCGGGCGAGCGAGCACGAGCTGAGAACAAACCTGGAGCTGGTAAAACAGTATGCCCGCGAGCGGCACGTCGAAAATCCAACCGTCTTTACCCTTTCAGCCAAGCTGGAAATAGAGGGAATGCCGGAGAGTGGCTTCTCGGAATTTCGAAACTTCCTCCAGAACGCCATCGCCTGCGGTGAAGTGTGGCGGATGAAAGTGGAAGGATCGTACGAAACGATCCGGACGGTCATGAACAAATTGCTCACGCATCTCCGCGCGGAGAAGGAATCGATCGACGGGGAGCGTGCCTTTTATCAGGACCTTCTGCGCAAGGTGGAAGCACGGGAGGCAAAGGCTTATTCGCTGAAGTTAGGGATGGTGGAAAAACTTTCGGCCACGTACGAGAAGCTCGCCCAACAGTCTGAGACCGAGTTCGCGGAGGGTCTCCGGGTGGGACAGTTAGTCAGGCGGGCGATTCCATTTTTGCGGGACAAAAATACCGAGACGTGGCTCCAGGATTTGAAAGGGCGATTTGAGCGTTCTGCCCGGAAAGAACTCGAAATCGAAGCGGGGCAGGTGTCCCGGGACATTCTCGACGAGATGCGGGCGATGATGGATGAAATGACCAAGAGCATCGAGCGAAGGCAGGAGCGCACGCGGGAGAATGCGATGTTGCCCCAGGCGGCGAAGCACTCGGAAATGCTCAAGCAATTGAAATCGAAGTTGGAATGCATCCGGGTGGATGACAGTCTTTTACAGGGCAAGGTGGCTGAAACGTCGAATGTGAGGAAGCTGGCCCTGGCTGGAAGCGGCCTCGCGGGCCTGGGAGTGATCATCGCGGCGCTCTCACCGATCCTATGGCTGGATATTACCGGCGGAATATTTTTGGGGACCGGTATTTTGCTGGTCGTGGTGGGGCTGCTCTGGCGCAGGTCGGGTATCGTGCGCGACTTCAAACAGAAGCTGGGCGATTCCCGCAAGGAGTTTAACGACCGGTTGGATTCTGAGTTTAGTCAGATTTTTGACGGCCTCTTCTACGAGGTGCGGCACGCTTTGACGGAATCGATCTTCCGTCTCGATCTCCAGGCCTCTTTCAACGCCCCGCTGCTGGAAGAAACATTCCAGATTGGCGAAGCTGCCTCGGACATGGTGATCGTTTCCCAGCGGATTCTAATCCCACAGCGACCGGAGCAACCGCCGGCGGCCGCTTGGGACGAGCCCGCCGCGGACGCCACGATGCCGGAGGGATTCGCCGCGATGCGGCACGAACGCGTCGACGCGCGTTCCGTTGAACCATTTCGCGCCGATTCATTCTGCTGAGAGGTCCCTCCTTTTCGGCGCGTCCGTCGGGAACGTTTGACTTGTCTTGTTTGCTTTCGCGTGGTGAAAATCGGCGCATGAAGCCGTTTCTAACCATGCTCATTTTCCTCGCTTTCTCTGGCGCCAGCTTCGCTGCATCGCCGCCCGCCAAGGGACGGATGCTCACGGATCTCAAGGTTATCCCGACCCGCGTTTTGCAGCGATCCGTCAGCCCGAAATTCTACAAGAGCCTGCTCATCTCGCCGCTTGAAGGGTGGATTACGGTCCGCGCCAGCCTCTCGGGCACGAGTCTCTCCGGGCCCAAAATCATCCGCTCTGAACTCCAGGGTCTTTTCGATCCTCTTGCTCTTCAGCTGACGAAAGAGGCGCAGATTACCGGAAACTACACCGTCGAGAATCCCAATCTGAAGCCGTCCGTTCTTCTGCACCTTTTGGTTTATGAGATCGCGGACGGCACCATGGTCCTTTCATTTGTTCATCTCGACGGACCAGGCGGCGACCAGGCGGAATATTACGGTTGCGCGCGGCTCCTGGTCCTGAGAAACGACAAGTGGACCGAGATTCAGGGACCGGAAAGCCTCGCAGGCAAAGGTACGGCGCTTCGACGAGGCCCGAAAAATAACTACGAGACCAACATAAAGCTGGAACGAACACAGGGCGCTGAGTCTACCATCATGGGAGGAGGCCGCCGCTAGCCTGGCGGCAAGAAGCGCAACCGCCGCAACTTGCGACGTGTCATGGTTGCGGGTTAAAAGTTGACGGTTACAATCGCCTTGCCAATGCAAGCGACCGCATCGCCCGCTTTTCGCAAGACCGTCGACACTTTCACGGCCGGCGCCAAGACCCTGGCTCAGCGTTACTTCGTTTCCCCGGAGATTTTCGCAAAGGAGCAAGAGAATATTTTCTCCAGCCAATGGGTCCTCGCCGGACATCAAAGTCAGATTGCCAAGGCGGGTGATTATTTCGTCCGGGAGGTGGCGGGGGAAAGCCTGATCATTGCGCACGATCAAAAGGCGACCCTGCGCGCGTTCTATAACGTTTGCCGCCATCGGGGGACGCGGCTGTGCGAGGAGAGCGGACATTCCTCGACGATTCAATGCCCGTATCACGCTTGGACTTATGCGCTCGATGGCAGACTCATCGGCGCCCCGCATATGGACAAGGAGGGAGGCTTTGATAAGAACGATCACTCGTTGCACGCGGTCAACCTCGCGCTCTGGAACGGGTTCATCTTCGTCAACCTGGCGGATGAACCGACTCCGCTGGAGGAAGTATTTGCACCCCTGGAGGGAAAGTTCACGCACTGGAACCTGCCGAAGCTGCGCTCGGCCCGGCGGATCGAGTACGATGTCCGGGCCAATTGGAAATTGATTTTCCAAAATTATTCGGAGTGCAATCATTGCCCGGGAGTGCATCCGGCGCTCCAACAACTGACGCCCTACGACCTGGCGGAGAACGATCTCTCCGAAGGGCCTTTCCTTGGCGGCTTCATGCCGATCACCAAGGGCAAGAGTCTTACCATGAGCGGAAAGGCCTGCGCGTCACCGCTGGGTGACATCAATGCCGAAGACTTCCACCGCGTTTTCTATTATTCCATTTTCCCCAACATGCTGCTGAGCATGCATCCGGATTACGTCATGGTGCATCAAATCTGGCCGCAATCGCGGGAACGAACGCTCATCCTGTGCGATTGGCTTTTTCATCCGGATGCGTTCGATCGCCCCGATTTTCAGCCGGAGGATGCGATCGATTTCTGGGACATGACGAACAAGCAAGACTGGCGCGTGTGCGAGTTGAGCCAGCAAGGAGTTGTCTCGCGCGTCTACGAACCGGGCCCCTATTCGCCGCGCGAGAGTATTCCGGCGGCGTGGGATCGGGAATACTTGCGATATATTGGCTAGGATAGAAACGAGAACCCGGCATCACCATGGCGCCCGATCGCTCGACCCGCCGGGAGTTCCTTCGGACGGCCGCGAGCGCAGCCGTGTTTACCTGGCACTCCGGCCTGGATGGAGAGACGCTGCCAATGCGCAATCATGACGAAGCTCAACCGCAGGGTCGAATTACGTTCATCCGGCTAAGCGCGACCCGTCTTGAAGAGATGCGCCGCTTCTACGGCACGCTTTTGGGATTGCCCATCCACGGCGAGACGAAGGACTCGTTGACCATTCGCTTCGGCCGCACCCTGATCGCGTTCGATGAAGTCCCGGAGGCTCAGGAGCCCTTTTACCATTTCGCGTTCAACATCCCGGAAAATAAATTTGCCGCCGCAAAAAAATGGCTCGGCCGGCGTTGTCCACTATTGCGGGACAGCGAAACCGGCGCCGATGAGCTGTTCTTCAAAATGTGGAACGCCCATGCCATCTACTTTCAGGATCCGAGCGGCAACATCGGGGAGTTGATCGCACGACATACTCTCCCTGACACGGCCGGGGGAGACTTTGACGTCGAAGACATTCTCTATGCGAGCGAGATCGGGTTAGTTTCACCGAATCCTGCTGAGGTGGTGGAGGCGATCGCGCGGGAGTTTGGGCTGAAACCCTACCTCAGCACGTTCTTTATGGGAGACGAGCGCGGGATGTTCGTGCTGCCAGCCGTGGATCGGCCCTGGATCCCCGAGCGCCGCCAAAAAGCGGCGATTTTCCCGGCGGAAATAGAACTCGCCGGATACGGTGGAAAAGAACTCCACCCCCCGGCATTACCGTACGTCATTCGCGGAACGGCCTAACCAAACAACCGTCGATGTATTTCGTGGGAATTCTTTTCCAGGTGGGGAGCGCCGTTTCCTCACGCGGTCATGGCATACGTTTGGGCCAGGCGCTGTTCGAGTGCTGCGCGCATTTGTGCGCCTAGTGCGTCATTTTGCTGAATGAGTCTATCAAGCTGTTCGCGCTGCAGGGTAATGAAGATACTCTGGGTCAAGGTCGTGACGGTAGCGGTCGTCGGGATGTTCGAGAGCAAAGAGATTTCACCGAAGTAGTCGCCGTCTACGAGAGTGACGATTTGAACGGCCTCAGCCGCGCCCCTTTTTGCCGTCACAGCCACTTTGCCGCGGACGATGATGTAGAAGCGATTACCTTTGTCCCCCTCTGTAATAACAATGCGGCCCGCGGGAACATGTTCGGTGCTAAACATACCCGCGATGTTTTTCAGGTCAGCCTGGTCGAGGCCCTTGAACAGTGGGACATCGCGCAGGATGCTCGTGTCGGTGACCTGGAAATTTCCGTCAGGCGACATGGTCGTCCCGTGCTGGCGGCGCCACATTTCCGCGTAGTTTCCGCCCAGGGATAGGAGCACTTGGTGCGACCCGTGTTCAAGAACGCGGCCATTTTTGAAGACAAAAATGTGATCGTAGTCCACCACGGACTGAAGCCGGTGAGTGACTGAGATCACCGTGCGTCCCGCGGACACCCGCTCGATCGTATCGTTGATTGCTGCTTCGGTAGCGGGATCCAGAGAGGAGGTCGCCTCATCGAGAATGAGCAAGGTAGGATTCCGGATCAAGGCGCGGGCAATAGCGACCCGCTGGCGCTGGCCGCCCGAAAGACGGCCTCCACGCTCGCCCACTATGGTGTCGTAGCCCTCGCGTAGCTGGACGACAATGCCGTCGAGTTCGGCGGCCCTTGCCGCTGCCTCCACCTCCGCTTCGGTTGCGCCCGGTTGGCCCAGGCGAATATTTTCCCGAACGCTCGTGTTGAAGAGAAAACTCTCCTGAAAGACAATGCCTATCTGGTGATGGAGTGAGTCCACCTGGATTTTGCGCAGGTCAGTTCCGTCAAACGTAATCCGCCCCGCCTGCGGATCATAAAAGCGCATGATCAAATTCAGGTTAGTGCTCTTGCCGCAACCGCTATGCCCGACGAAAGCGATGCGGGCTCCAGCCGGAAGCTTCATGCTGACGTTCTCAAGATTGGTTTGTTCCGGGGTATATCCGAACGTCACATCTTCAAAGCTGATCTCCGACACCAAATTGGGCAGCCGCGTTGCATTCGGCTTTTCGACCACGGTTGGCTGCTCCTCGAGCAGTTCACGGATGCGCTGCATGCCGCTGGTGGCTTGCAAGAGCGAGGGCGTCACGGCAGTCAGTCCCATCACCGCCGTGCTGACCGTAATGAAGAGAGCATTGAAAGCGACGAGAGATCCGATGGAGAGCGATTCGTTAAAAGCCAGGTAAGAACCGCCGCTGATGAGCGCGACGTTGAAAAGCAGCATCGCGATGTTTGGACTGCGCTCGCTTGTGTAACTGAGGAAATTGAATCGGGTCGCCAGTCGAGCCAGCTTTTCCGCCTCTCGCTCAAAAATCGTAATGACAGACTGCTTGAGGCTGAACGCCTTGATGATGGGCTGCGCTCCCAGGTTTTCATGAATGCTACTGGTCAGGAGGGCGTCCTCGGTGCGCAGTTGGTAGCCCGCCTTCAGGGCGCGCGGAGCGAGGAGCCTGGGACCCATGAAGCACAAGGGGAGTCCCGCGACCGCTGCCACCGCCAGCCGCCAATCGAGCGCAAACAAGATGCCGGTGCTGAAAATGATATTGATGAGGCAGAGCGATGCGCCCGGAAGACCCAGGACGACCGCATTCTCGACTGCCGCCAGGTCAGTAGAAAAGCGCGCCGCGATGTCGCCCGTCCGGGTGCGAGCATAATAGCCCAAGGAAAGGCGCTGCAATTGGCGGAACATCTCTTTGCGGAGATCGTTGGGAATCCGCGCGCCGAACCAGGCATACAGATAATCGCGGAGCACCTGCGATGCGGCAGTGAGCAGAAACCCGGCGAGGAGGCTGCCGATGATCCAGGCCAGGGCCACGGCGTTTCGCGGCACGATGGCAAAGTCGATAATGAGCTTGAGACTGAGCGCCAATAAGACGTTGAACGCTCCCTCGAGCACCAACGTCACCAACAGCACGCCTGCTCGCGCGGAGTAGGGCTTTACGTAAGAAAAAAGGATTCTCAGCAGCCGGCCGGGACGCATCAGGGAAACCGGTGAACCGGGGTTTGCGTTCATGGTCGACAAGAACCCGGCTTCTTACCCATAGGTCGGCTTTTGGGGCCAGCCGGGCGGCGAGTCTTCGAAGTCCTCCTGACGGCCGTACGGTGTCCGATCGAGAAAGTCGTAGGCGTTGGTGACCCCTTCGCATCCCCGAGCGAAGCTGGAGTAGGTGTGGAAAACATCGTCTTCGATCCGGAAAAAAACGCTCATGCCATGCTGTTCGCCTTTCCGGAAGTAGGGCTCGTCCCTTTTCTCGAGCTCCGCCTGGTCGCGAAAGTTGTATTGAACCGGAGCGACGGCCTGATCGAGGGTGACGTGGAAATCATAGTTGAAATCGCTCCCGTATGAGGAAACCCACGGTTGTTCCCAGCCCTTCCGCGCCTTGTATCTCTCGAGTTTGGCCAGGGGCGCGCGCGAGACGAGCACAAACGAGGTGTCGCGCTCTTGCAACATGGACAGATTGCCGAGGGCATTCACAAATCCGGTGCAACCCGGGCAGCCCTCGTCCCATTCCGGGTCGAACATGAAGTGATAAACAATGAGCTGTCGCCGGTTCTCGAAGAGGTCCCTCAGGCTGGGCTTCCCGCTCGGACTATCGAAAACATATTCTTTTTCCAGTTTCACCATGGGCAATCGGCGCCGCTCCGCATTCACCTGGTCGCGATGTTTAGTGAGTTCTTTCTCGTGCTCGAGGTGGGCCTTGCGCGCGGCGAGCCATTCGTCGCGCGAGACGATCTTAGGATGCGGGATCTCGTTCTTTGTCATACTAGAGTCATCCTTAATGTTGTGATGTGTCAGGCTCCGGGCGCGGGTCAGTCGGACAAGCCAAGAAATTCGCGCGCGGTGCCAGACAGCAATTGAGTTTTTTCGCCGGGAGAGAGTTCCTGCATCGATTCGATTAGTTTGCCGGGATGCGCTTCGCCTAGCGGGAACGGGTAATCCGAGCCGAGCGCGACGCGTTGCGGGCCGAAGAGCTTGAGGAGCAACCGCAACGCGTCCGCATCGTGCACTAGTGAATCGACGTAGAAACGCGCCGGCGTCCCACCTTGGGCGAGGTAAGAACGTGGATTGTTCTTGTTGTCCACGGCGACGAGGTCGGGCCGAACGTGAAAGGCGTGCTCGATGCGGCCAATCGTGAACGGGAACGCGCCACCGCCGTGGGCAAAGGCCACGCGCAGCTTTGGAAAGCGGTCGAACACGCCGCTTAGCATCAGGCAACAAATCGCGAGGCTTGTCTCCGCCGGCATGCCGACCAGCCAGGGAAGCCAATACTTGGGCATGCGTTTCTTGCCGAGCATGTCCCAGGGATGAACAAAGATGGCCGCATTGAGATCTTCAGCCGTCTGCCAGACAGCATTGAGCGACGCGTGATCCAGGTTTCGGCAATCCGCGCCATGACAATGCTCATTGGCATCGACATGGGTGCCGATCTGTGCGCCGCGCAGGCCCAGGTCACGCACGCAGCGCTCCAGTTCGTTCGCCGCCAAATCGGCATCTTGCATTGGAATCGTCGCCAGGCCCGCGAAGCGCGTCGGATTCGCGCGAACCACTTCAGCGATGTGGTCGTTCAAACGGAGCGCAAGATCGAGCCCATCGGCCGGCTTCGCCCAATAGCTGAACATCACCGGCACGGTGGAAAGCACCTGCATGGAAATACCGGCGCCGTCCATCTCCTCGATGCGGCGTTGCGGATCCCACGTGTTATCGGTGATCTCTCGAAAGGCACGCTCGCCGATCATCATCCGGGCGCAACACGGCTTGTAGTGGTCGAGCCGAACGAACCCTGGATAGCCGTATTTCGCGTCGAGGTTGGGCCAATCGTGCGGGAGGATGTGGGTATGCAGGTCGATCTTCACGGAAAGTGACGAGTGACGTGTGACATGTGACGAGAGGGAAACAGATCGAGTGTCAGAAACTCGTCACTTGTCACTCGTCACATGTCACTTTCTTTAGAAAGGTTTGGTCGGCCCGGGTTGCTCGACTTTCGTGCCGCAGTTTTTGCAGGTTCGGCGCGCGTCGTCGTTCCAAAAATCGAGCATGGCCTGGCTGAAGTGCTGGACGATATCGCCGCAGTCGAAATCGATGTCTTCCACCAGCGCTCCACAATTTTCGCAGTAGAAGATGACGTGTTCCCTCTCGCCCGGCGGGCGGCGGCGCTCCACCACAACGCCCAGCGTGTCTGGCGGGCGCACCGGGGCGTGCGGGACATTGGGCGGGATGAAGAACGTTTCGCCCTCACGGACGAGATGATCCACGATCCGATCCGCTTCGCGGACCCGGACTTTGATGTCGCCCTTCAGCTGGTAGAAATACTCTTCCGAATCGACGAGGTGAAAATCGTTCCGCGCGTTTGGGCCCTTGATCACCATGACAAAAAAATCGCGCCCGTCGTAGAGATACCGGTTGCTTACCGGCGGCTTGAATAGGTGACTGTTCTCCTCGATCCAGTTGTTCAGGTTAACCGGCGGCTGCACGGCGGTGGCGACAGGGTTTGCCTCGGTTGGTGATGGAGGCTCAGCAAGATTAGCCATAACCCGAGGCTATTTGTTTCCTCGCAGAGCGTCAAACGCGGTATTCAGCGCGTCCCCGTCGGCTCGCGTGATACTATTCTGTGCGCAGGGCCGCCATCGGGCTGATGCGGGTGGCGCGACGAGCTGGAAGCCAGGTAGCGACCAGCGCGGCAGCGGCCAGCAACGCCGGCGCGACAGTAAAAGCGATTGGATCAAGCGCGCCCACTTCGTAGAGCATGCCGCTGAGAATTTTCCCCGTCCCGGCGGCGAGGAGCAACCCCAAGGCAAGACCGCAAACCAGCATGACTGAGCCTTCGCGCAGGAACATCCGCAGGACCGCGCCTCGCTGCGCGCCCAGCGCCATGCGGATGCCAATCTCCCGGGTGCGGCGCGCTACGGAATAGGCCTTCACACCATAAAGGCCGACGACCGCGAGACCGAGCGCCAGAGCCCCGAAGACAGAAAACATCGCCGCGCCCGCGCGGACGATCCAAAGCTGAAAGTTGCTGTCGAGATGTTGCGCAAACGTCTTGAGCGAAAGGATCGGGAGCGCGGAATCGACTTCGCGCACGGTGCGCCGCAACAAATCCGCCGTTCCGGTCTCGCTGCCAGGCGCGAGGGTCCGAAACCGGACGAAGAACGAGATGTTGCTCTGAAAGCCCCGTCCAAACGGGACGTAGATTGCGCCGTTCGGGTCGCTCTCGAAAAGTCCATTGCGCGTCGCGGGGACGATGCCCACAACCTCGATAGTCTCGCCGGGTTTGATTTGATCACTGAGATCTTCGTTCACTCCCAATCGGGTATCGCTGCCTTTGGCGGTAGGCGCGTTGTCGCCCGCGAACTGAATCCGCTGCCCGAGCGCGTCGCCATCCGGCCAAAGTTTCTTCGCAAGAACTTCGTCAATGATCGCCACGGCCACACCGCCGGATTGGGTCGCCTCAGCTTCACTGAAAACACGGCCGCGCATGACCGGCAACCCCACCGTCGTGAAATAGTCCGAGCCGACGCTGTTCCAGGCCGCGTTGAAGGCCAAACCCTCCGCGGCAGTCGCCGGCTTCGCGTCGGGCGCGGGCTGTAAACCCGCTCGCTGCACGTTCTTGCTCAACGAGATCATGCCGAAGGGAATCGTCGCGGAAATGCTCGCGCGCTCGACTCCAGGCAACACGGCCAGCCGCTCGTTCAGGCTGCGGTAAAGGTCCTGGGCGCGTTTCGGTTCGTAACCGGCCAGGCTGGCGTCCGTTTCGATGAGGAAACTCGCCCCCGGTTGAAGGCCGGTGTTGACCGAGGCGGCTTTGCTTGCGCCGCGAATGAACAGCGCCGCGGCGGTAAGCAGGGCCAGGGAGAACGCGATCTGCACGACCACCAGCGGATTGCGCGGCAGGAATTTCCAGCGACGCCGGAAGACATCTTCTCCCGCTTGTTCCTTTAGATCGGCCACCACCGCGCTCCGCGAAAGCTTGAGGGCGGGCCCGAGCGCAAAACCAAGTGTGCCGAGAACGCAGAAACCGAAAGTCGCGGCCAGAATGGCGGGGTTTGGCCCAGCCAGCCAAATAATATCGAGTGGCAGCATTTTTCCCAACGACGTCACGAGAAGGTCGGACGACCAGAGGCCCAGCACGAGTCCGCAGGCGCCGCCGAGCAGCGCGAGGACGAGGCCTTCGGTAAGAAGCTGGCGGACGATCCGGCTGCGGTTGCCGCCGAGCGCGAGACGAATGGCAATTTCTTTGCGACGAGCTGTCCCGCGCGCCAGCAGCATGTTCGCGAGATTCAGACACGCCACCAGTAAAACCACAATGGCCATGCCCAGAAGCAACGGTCCGATTTTCGACATTCCGCCCTCAGGCGTGGGGCTTGTGCTGGTCGAAAAGCGAGAGATCGGCGTCGTCTGGAATGTTTGATCTCTCTGCTCCACTGGGAAGGCTTTCTCCAGATTTGCGGCCAGGCCTTTCAACGAAGGCTCCGCCGTAGTGGCAGACATGCCCGGCTTCAGGCGGCCCACGACGAGCAATTGCTTCCCCGTCCGATCGCCCAGTTTCGCGGTGTTTTCGCTCGCGAAGTCGTTCGCCACCTGATCGTAAACACCGAGAGGGAGCCATACCTCGGGGGAGATAATTTGCATCAGGCCGGTGAACCCTCGCGGCGCGATACCGACGATCGTGAACGGGTGACCGTTGATGAGCAATTGCGAGCCGAGCGTGGCCGGGTCGAGGGAATGTTTTGCCCAATAGGCGTAACTGACGATGGCGACGGGCGCCGCCCGACCGGGTGTTTCCTCTTCCGCTGAAAATGCGCGGCCCTGCGCGAGCGGAACGCCGAGGACGGAGAAATAATTCGCGGTCACGGTGGCGGCGAACGCCCGGCGCGTGTCGCCTTTTTGCCCGAGCCCGATCATGGCCAGGTTGTAGGCCATCACCTCGGTGAACACGCTGTTTTGCTCCCGAATGTCGCGATAAGTGGGATAAGAAAAACCGCGAAAGGTCTTGGGGTTCTTTTTGTCCTGCGAAAAAACCTGCACAACTTCGTGGGGCCTCGCATAGCCGGGGGGCGCGAACAACATTGTGTGGACCAAACTGAAGACCGCGGTGTTCGTGCCGATGCCGAGCGCGAGAACGATCACAGCTGCGATGGTGAAGCCCGGCGCCTTCCAGAGCCGCCGAACAGCGAACTTAAGATCCTGGATCATATGAGGTGAGATGCCGGCGATCCGTCAGTTGGATTCAGAAATCGAAGTGGCGCCGCGGTTTCTCCCCCACTCGGAGGGACGGGCTTCTGCCCGTCCCATTTCTCGGCGAACGCGATGGATCCAGTTAGGGACGTGCAGAAGCACGTCCCTCCGAATTGAGCCGCTCCCCAGGATGGAAGCGGAGTTGGGCCCGAAAGGACAACGTCACGCCGCCAGGACTGGCGTGGGATCGTGCGGCGAGGGGGTGCCGTTGAACTTCGTGTAAAGGAATTTTGTCGCCGGGGCGTTTTCGTGGGCGATTCCAACCGCCTCTTTCAGGCCCGCTTCGCGCAGTTTTGTCAGCGAGCGCTCCAGCAAACGCGTCCCGAAGCCGCGGTTGCGATATTCCATCGAGACGCACGGGCCGGGCGAGAGATGGATTTCCGCCTCCGGGAGCTGCGAAATGATCGCCGCGCCGATGATTCGGACGCCATGCCTTAACGCGAGGCAGGTATTCGTGGGCGAGGTGAAGGCGCGCTCCAGCCAGGGCTCGATCGTCTCCATGACTTCCTGGGTCGAGGGATTCCAGGCGGGATCGAGGACGAACGAGCTGGTAATGATTTTGCGAAGCTCGGCTTCGTCTTCCGCCGTGGCGGGCCCGATCTCGTAGCCTTCCGGCAATTCGGCATCGAATTGCGGCAGCCGGGTCAGGTCCCAGCGAAATTTGATCCAATTGCTCAAGCTCATACGCGTCGATGGATAGTATCGTACGCGGCGCAGGGGCCGCAACTGAACGTTCGATGAATCCGGGGGCCGGGAGGGATCATCGAAATTTTGCTGGAGGGACGGGCGCTGTCCCGTCCGCGGTTCGTTGGGACGCCACAGCGGGCGTCCCTCCAAAAAAACGTAGCGCCGCTGGCGTGCGAAATTCCCAAGGCAGACTAGATCGCCTGGACTGCTTTCAGCGTTTCGTTAAACGAACTGTAAAGCTCGCGATACTGCGCGACACCGCGCCGCAGCACCGGCTTGAAATTTGCCAGGTCCGCGATGTTGATGATCTGATCGACGCTCTGGACGAAGGCACTCATCGCGTCGTTCGTGGCGAAGCGGTGACTCAGGAGCACGACGAAATGCTCGCGCCGTTCGGCGCCGGGACGTTTGATCAGCTCGCGGAGGATCGGATTGTTCTCCGGGCTCGACCCTTTGAAGTTTTCGTAAACGATAACGACGTTGTAGCTGTAAGTCTTGAGCTTCAGGACGACATCCTCCTCGAACAAACCGAGGTGCACCTTGTAGGTCATCTCGATCAACTGCGGCACGACCATTTTCTGATATTGCTGGTGGTCGACGCAGACGAGCGCGGTGTTATCGCCGAGATCGAAAAAAGATGGGTCTTGTGTTTCCATGGCCTTAGCGGAAAGCGTTTGCCGGAACATCCAGACGCAGGCCCGAATCCAGGTCGCTGTCGACTCCCCGGGTTTTTTGGATGATGTCGATGCCGCGGGTCACTTTGCCCTTGCGCGACGCGAACAGCTTCGCGGTTTCTTCCGTGATGAGATCGCTCTCGTAGGCGTTGAGGATTGATTGGTCGAACGTCATCCAGCCGAAGGGCGAACTCGCCTCGATGATTTCGTAGAAGCTGCGGTGCTCGCCTTCGCCGATCGCGATGGTTTCTCTGGTGCGCAGATTGTGGCCGAGAATTTCCGTGAGCAATTGCCGGCCGCCATTAACCTTCGGCGCGAGCCGTTGGCTGACGATATAACGCAAGGTATCGGCCAGGCGGATGCGCAACTGCTGCTCTTCGCCCAGCGAAAAAAGGCCGAGGATACGGTTAATGGATTGACCGGCGTCGACCGTATGAAGCGTGCTCAGCACGAGGTGCCCCGTTTCCGCCGCCATCAGCGCAACTTCCACCGTTGCCCGATCGCGCATTTCGCCGACCAGGATCACTTTCGGAGCCTGGCGAAGGGCGGCGCGCAAACCGTTGGGATAGTTATTAAAATCGTGGCCCAGCTCGCGTTGATTGAAGGTGGCCTTGAGCGTCGGATGCACGAATTCAATCGGATCTTCCAACGTAACAATGTGGACGGCCTGCTTGGCGTTGATCTCATTGAGCAACGCGGCCAGCGTTGTCGTCTTGCCGCTGCCGGTCGCGCCGGTGACCAGGACCAGACCGGTTTTTTCCTTGGCAATTTCTTCAAAGATCGTTGGCAAACCCAGGCTCGTGACCGTGGGAATTTCGCCTTGCAGCTTGCGGAGCACGATCGAGAAATGCCCCTGCTGCCGGAAAATATTTACGCGGAAACGCGCTTCGTCGCTGAGCGAATAACTGCAATCGCAGGAGCCGCCGGTCAGATAATCGTAAATCAGGCGGCGATTTCCCTGCATCAAGGTGAGCGCAATTTGCTCGGTCTGATAAGGGCTGAGCGCGTCGATGGGTGGGTCGACAAAGACCGGCTTCAGTTCGCCGTAATCCTCGACCTGCATGGGGTGGCCCACGGAAAAATTGAGGTCGGAGATGCCGTCATAGGTCTTGAGCATCGCGGACAAAATCCTGTCGAGATCGGGAATTCTCATCGCTCTTGGGTCTTATTCGTCAGTGCCATCGGCCGGAGGCTCTTTCAGGAACGTCCGGAATTTCTTTCGATCGACCGCCTTGTCGTACGCTTCCTCTGGCGAAATGCGCGTGTGCCGCAGGTGGTCCATGATCGCGTCGTCCAGCGGCTGATTCCCCTTTTTCTTGCCTACTTGGATCATGCCGGGAATCTGGTGAGTTTTGCCTTCGCGAACGAGGTTCGCGATCGCCATGTCGACGACGAGAATCTCCAAGGCGGCCACTCGTCCCGGCGTATCGATCCGCTTGAAGAGGTTTTGCGCAATCACGCCTTTGAGTGATTCCGCGAGGGTGGCCCGGATCTGGTTCTGTTGATTGGTCGGGAAAACGTCGATGATACGATCGACGGCTTTCGACGCGCTCGAAGTATGGAGCGTTCCAAAAACAAGATGTCCGGTCGCGGCCGCGGTCAGCGCCAGTTCGATTGTCTCGAGATCGCGCATTTCACCCACCAGAAGCACGTCCGGATCTTCGCGGAGAGCGCCGCGCAGGGCGGCGGCAAACGAGCGGGTGTGCACACCCACTTCCCGGTGCTGGACCAGGCAGTTTTGGCTGCGATGCACGAATTCGATCGGGTCCTCGACCGTGATGATGTGATCGTGCCGCTGCATGTTCGCGTAATCCATCATCGCCGCCAGAGTGGTGGATTTGCCGGAACCGGTCGGGCCGGTGACCAGGACCAGCCCCTTCTTCAGCATGGCAAATTTTTTCAGGACCGGCGGGAGATTCAGGTCATCGACCGTCAGGATCGTAGAAGGAATCAAACGGAAAACAGCGGAGATGCCGTATTTCTGCTGGAAGAAATTCGCGCGGTAACGCGCCATGCCGGGCACTTCGTAGCCAAAATCAATGTCGGAAGTTTCTTCGAAGATCTTAATTTTTCCTTCCGGCGCGATTTCGTAGACCATCGCTTTCAACTCGTCGTTGCGCAGCGGCGGGTAATCCACACGCACCAGGTCGCCGTTTATCCGCAGCATCGGCGGGTTATTGGTGGAGAGATGAAGGTCGGAGGCCTTCTGCTCTCCCATCAGCTTGAAGAATGAGTCAATGCGGGCCATGAGAGCGATCCTTGATATAGCTAAATCAGTGCCACCCGCCGGGGATTCACCGGGCGGATTTCCGGGGGTAATTCAGTGTGCTCGGGGGGGAGCATTACGTTTAGGGGAGAAATTAGGGGGTTGAATCTCGTGCCGAGTCGAGCGTAGACCGGACCTGCTCGAGCAATTTTTCGCGGGTGTATGGCTTTGGGATGAATCCGCGCAGGCCCTGGGCCAGCATGTTGCCCAGCTTGCTTTGCTCGGCAAAACCGCTGCTCAGAACCACCGCCACGTCTGGGTTCAAGGCCCGGAGCTCGTCGAAAACCGCATCGCCGTCCATGACGGGGAGAAAAAAATCGAGGATGACCAGACCGATTTGTTTGCTGATTTGCTGGTAGATCCTGAGCGCTTCGAAACCGTCGCGCGCCAGGATGACTTGATAGCCCTCGTCGGTCAGCATCGCGGAAGCCAGCTCGGCAATTTCGACTTCGTCGTCCACGAGCAGGATCAGCTCACGATTCCCCTTCGCATTCAGGACCTTGATGTCAGCCGGGATCGAACTGGCCTTCGGCGCGGGCGCCGGGCTTTCCGCGGCGGGGGATTTCGCCCGGGCAGCCGTTTTCTCCGGCGCGGCCTTCGCCTTTTTCTGCGCCGGGGCTGGTTCGGAGGGCGGGGGAACGATGGTAAATTCCGGCGGCCTCGATGGGTCGGGCGTTGCTTTGATCTTCGGCGCGGTCCCTTCCAGGATTCTGGACGTTATTCGATCGAAGAGAGATTGCGCGGTCTTCGAGGCGAGCTCGACTCGTTCGCCGAGCATCTCGATATAGTTGTATTCGCCCTTGTGCTGGCGCGCCAGATCGGCATAACGCGAGATCTGCTGCAGCATCGTGTTCAGCTCGGTCGAAGTGGCGGCGATCCACTTCAAGTCTTCATGATCGAGCATAGGACTGGCGTTATTTGGGGGTGCGATCGCGTTCGTTCAAACAAGCCCAATAAACACAACCCGAAATTGCAAAAACGGCGATCGCGAAGGAACCAATGGTCAGCATTATGGAAGGGAAGCTTGGGTCAGCACGCTTCATGCCTTCTGGAAGGGCGCACGTCAACCCGAATCCGCCCGGATTTCGGCCGTCGCGCCGAAAAAATTCCGAAGCACGCGCCGGTAGGTTCGTCGTTTCATCGGGGGCAGCCACGCGAGATTGAACTCATCTGGCAGAATCCAGCGCGTCGAACGAAATTCTGCGTCCGTTCCAGCGACGTTCACCAGGCTCTTCGCTCCTCGCAGGCGCAAAAGAAAATAACGATGTGCCTGCCCGTGGAATCCCTTTTTCGTCAGGCCGGCCGGAAACCGATACCGGTAAGGGCCGAGCACACGGCCGATGCTGTAGGCATCTCGCGGCAACGAAATCTCCTCGAGCACTTCGCGAATTAGCGCCGCGATCGGCGTCTCACCGGCTTCCATTCCGCCCTGCGGAAACTGCCATGCTCCGGGGGTGTCGGTGCGCTCGCAAATCAGAATGCGTCCCGAACGATCCTGCAAAATGGCGGCGACCGCTGGACGATAGAGCATCGTTTGAATCTAACATGAAAAATTGGCCCGGCCCCGTGGAGTAGCGATCCCGGCCCCGGCAGTTTACTCTGCGGAATGCCCGATAGTTTTCGAAACGGCCTCTATGCAGGGCTGCTCATCGCCGCCATCGCTGGAATTTGGCTGGCCATGTTATGGCGGCCGGAGCGACAGGTTCGATTGCACTCGACGCATCTTCTCTCTCAGATCGAGAAGAAGAATTGGCGAACCGTCGGCGACTTTATTGGAGAGGATTATCAGGATCGCTGGGGAAATGATCGCAGCCGGGCTCTGGCCAGGATCCGCCGGGTGTTCGGCGTTCTTCCAAAGGCGCGGATTGAAACGAGCGGTGCGTCCGTGCGGACCGAAAATCGTCAGGGCTATTGGCGGGCGAGAATAACAATCAAAGGAGGCGCGGGTGAATTCGCGCCGCTGATCGAAGAACGGGTGAACTCATTGTCAGCGCCGTTCGAGCTGGAGTGGCGGCGTCAGTCGAGTAAGCCGTGGGATTGGAAACTCGTCTGCGTCCGCAACGAGGCTTTGGAGATATCTAATTATGAACGCTCGTTCTAACTACTTTCCGAGCGCGTTCCGCAGCTCGGTCTTCGCGGACTCCACGTCGCGCGGGGCGGCGTGGCAAAGCAATAGCGCCCGCAATTTGTCCCCCTGATAGTACCGCACCACGAACTTCTTTTTCGCGTAAGCGCCTTTGAGCGTCACCCGGGTCGGCTGCAAGCTGAAGTCACCGACGAAGTCGATTTTCAAATCGAACATCTCCGTCCAAAAATAGGGGACCTGCTCGTAGCGTATCCGCTTCTTGCCGGTCATGTTCGCGCCGGCGACCAGGCCTTGCTCCCGCGCGTTTTCCCAGTGCGTCTGCCGGCGCACACCTCCCATGATCCGGTCGGGATAAAAAGCCAGATCGCCGATCGCGTAGATCCCTTTTTCCTCGGTCTCGAGATATTCGCTCACGGGCGATCCGTGCGGCCCGGAGAGCGGCGTGTTTCGCACCAGTTCCAGGTTCGGCTCCGCGCCGCAGGCCACCACCGCCACTCCGGCGGCAATGCGGTTGCCGCTTTTTGTCTGAATATTGCGCAGGATCGTTTTGCCTTCGAAACCGTTCAGGCTTTCGCCCAGGAGAAGACTGACCCCATGCTTTTCGAAATAGCCGGTCAACCAGGCGCCCGTTTCCGGATCGAGATACCGGTTCAGGAGATAGGCGTTGCGATGCATGATGCTGACCTTGAATTTGAGCTGCCGCAGGCTGGCCGCCGCCTCGCAAGCCAGCAATCCGCCCCCCACGATGACGATCGTTTTCTCCAGCTGCGCCATCTCGCGCAAGGCGAGCGCGTCGCGAATCGTCCTCAGATAGATGACGTTCCCCAATCCCACTCCGGCCACAGGCGGCCGCACGGGCCGGCTGCCCATCGCCAGGCAGGCCTTGTTAAACTCGATCGTTTCCCCGTTTCCCAGGACCGCGAGCCGGCGGTCGATATTCACCTGCGTGACCATCGCAGCCAAACGCGTCTCTATTTTATGCGTGTCGTACCAGCGCGGATCCAGGTGCGGGAGTTTCTTCAGCGGCGGTGTTTTGTCCCGAAGGAAGCTCTTCGAGAGCATCCAACGTTTATAGGGATGATACGTTTCCGCGCCGACCAGGGTAACGCTGCCCCGTTTGTCGTATTTCCGGATGCTTTCGCACGCGCTCCCGCCGCCGATGCCGCTGCCGATGATGAGATAGTCGCGTTGAATCATGTGAAACGCGGACGATAGAGAATCCGCCGGGCTGCTGGCGAGGTAAAAATGTCCCTAATTCTCCTTTCCCCTCGTGCTCGTGCTCTTGCTCGTGATCGAACGGAAGGGCGGTCGATTACGATCACGAGCACGAGTACGAGTACGAGTACGGCCAAAGATCAGAAAACGGCGCGGCAGATGATGACTGAAGCGATGACCCCCGCCAGATCGCCCAGCAACCCCGCTGGAATGGCATGGCGGGTCTGTTTCACTCCCACCGAGCCGAAGTAGACCGCCGCCACGTAAAACGTCGTTTCCGTGCTCCCGTAAATCGTGGCGGCCATCCGGCTGACGATATTATCCGGCCCGAGGCGATGAATGATATCGGTCAGGAGCGCGAGTGACGCGCTGCCGCTAAGCGGCCGCATGAGAGCGAGCGGAAGCAGGTCGGTCGGAAACTGAAGTGGCGCCAGCACCGGCGTTAGCACCCGGGTGAGAAGATCGATTCCCCCGGCCCCCTTAAACATGCTGATCCCCACCAGCATCGTCACCAGGAACGGAATTATCTTTAGAATGACGCCGAACCCTTCCTTCGCGCCTTCCACGAATTCCTCGTAAACCTTGATTCCACGCGTCGCCGCGTAGACCGGGAAAAAGCTCAGGAGAAAGGGAATGGCAAGGATAGAGAGGGCGTTGATGCTTCGAACAAAAGTGCTTTGCATCACGGCGTTCGGGTCCGACGGCAGGTTGAACAGCGCGGGAAAGACCATCCGGACGAAAAGCACGATAAAAAACAGGATGAGGAGCGCCAGGACCACCGAAGCCCAGGCGCGCGGTTTCGCGATGGGAGGTTCCTCCATCTTGTAAGCATCAGCCGCCGCGGTTGTTGTTGGCGGGGACGAGGCTCCCGAGCCGATTTGCCCGAGCACCAGTTCAGGAGGAACTCCGCTGTCCCGGATTGGCGCTTCGCGCAGGCGGAAGAATGGGAGCTTCTCCATCAGCTTCGCCGACGTAATCGCGACCGTGGCCGCGCACAACGTCGCCAGAAGCGCCGTGCCGACGATCGCGGTAGGTCGAGTGGATCCTGCGGCCGCAAGGAGCGCTATCGCAGTTGCCGGGATCAATTGCACGGACGCCGTGTTGATCGCGAGAAAAGTGCACATCGCGTTCGAGGCCACGCCGGGCCGCGGATTGAGGGATTCGAGATCGCGCATGGCGCGCAATCCGAGCGGCGTCGCAGCGTTCCCGAGGCCGAGCATGTTGGCCGCCATGTTCATGAGCATCGAGCCCATCGCCGGGTGCTCCGTCGGGACATGTGGAAAAAGCCGCCGCATGACCGGGCGCAGCCCGCGCGCGATGCGTTGCACCAGGCCGGCGCGTTCCGCCAGACGCATCACACCGAGCCAGAGCGCCATGACGCCGATCAAGCCGAGCGCGATCGTCACCGCGGTTTTCGCGCCGTCGAAAGCGCCCGCCGTCACTTCGTTGAGCCGGTCGTTCCAGCCGCCGATCGCCACTGCCAGGACCACGAGTGCGAGCCAGATGTAATTCAGCACGGCGGTTATTATATACAGAGGGCGCCCGCCACGGCGAGCGTCTCTATTGCTGCTTCAGCAAAGCCGCTGCATGCCGCAATGCGGACTCTGTCTTCCCGCCAAGCATCCGCGCGATCTCCTCGTTGCGGGCTTTACCCGCGACTTCGCCTAGCCGGGAATGCGTCCGTCCGCCCGTTACTTCTTTGGTGACAACGAAATGAGTGGCCGCAGCCGCGGCGACCTGCGGCAGATGGGTGATGCAAAGGACCTGATGCTCGGCGCCGAGCGTTCTCATTTTGGCGCCGACGGCATTCGCGATTTCGCCGCCGACGTTTGCATCGATCTCGTCGAAGACGAGCAGCGGGATCGCGTCCTGCGCGGCGAGCGACGATTTGATCGCGAGCATCAGCCGTGAAATCTCTCCGCTGGAAGCGATCGCGCGCAACGGCTTCAACGGCTCGCCCGGGTTCGGAGAGAAAAGCAATTCGATCGAATCGAAACCAGTCGCGTTGGGCTGGTCGAGCCCGGTGAGCTTCGCCTCGAATTCGGATTGCCGAAAACCAAGATCCCGCAGGTTGGAGCGAATGTTCTCAGAGAGCTTCGGCGCGGCTTTAGCGCGCAATTTTTGGAGGGCGCGCCCCGACCGTTCGACTTGCGCGCGCTCTTTTTCGATCTCCTGGCGCAACCGTTCGAGTTCCTCGTCGCGCCCTTCGATTTTACGCAGCCGCTCCTGCGCGCGCTCGCCAAACGAAATGACCTCGACGATGGAGCCGCCGTATTTGCGTTTCAGCGTTTCGAAAAGCGAAACGCGCTCCTCGAGCGCCGCGAGCTGTTCCGGATCCAGGTCGAGCTGCTCGGCATAGCTGCTGAGCGATCGTGAGATTTCAGAAAGTTCCACCACGCTCGCGGCATGCGCCTCCGCCAGCATCCCTTGCGCTGGATCGATTTTCTCCAACTCGCGCAGCAGACGTTGCGTTTCCGCCAGCTGCGGGAGGATGGAATCGTCCGCGTCCGAAAGCCGCCGCGCGATCGACCCGGCCAGCTCGACCAGGCGTTTGCTGTTGGCCGCGAGCTTGTAGCGCGAGGCGATTTCTTCCTCTTCCGTGACCGATAGCTTCGCGCCGGTGATTTCATTCACCTGATGGCGAAGCAGGTCGATTTCCTGCTCGCGAGCGGATTCCGCGGTGCTCAGAGCTGTCTGTTCGGCTCGCAGCGTCTGGAGCTTGCGGTAGCGCTGTTCGAATTCCCGCAGGCTCTCTTCCGCGTGGGCGAAGCCATCGAGCAAAGCAAGCTGCCGGTCCGGGGAAAGGAGCGATTGATGATCGTGCGGCCCGTGCAAATCGACCAGCTCGTCGCCGAGGTTCTTTAGCACCGCGAGCGTGGCCGGCGAGCCATTGATGAACTGTCGGTTTGCGCCGGCCGCCGAAAAGCTCCGTTTCACAATCAACTCGCCCTGGCACGGTTCGATGCCAGCGTCGCCCAATTGAAGGTTGAGCTTTTCCAGCTCGGCCCCTTCGAAAACTGCTTCGACGGCGCAAACGTCGGCTCCGGTGCGAATCAACGACTTGTCGGTTCGTTCGCCGAGGAGCAATTGCAGTGCGCCGATGATGATCGATTTGCCCGCACCCGTCTCTCCCGTGATGGCGGTGAATCCCGGCGCGAGCTGCCATTCCAGATCCTCGACCAGCGCGAGGTTCTTGATTCGCAGGAGGGTAA
Organism: Chthoniobacterales bacterium; assembly: GCA_035941955.1. Taxonomy (GTDB): domain Bacteria; phylum Verrucomicrobiota; class Verrucomicrobiia; order Chthoniobacterales; family UBA10450; genus AV80. The sequence continues at coordinate 12,870 of DASZDO010000080.1, read as the reverse complement.
GAACGGCGGGCATGGAGAAGAAGTTGAGAGTTGAGAGTTGAGGGTTGAGAGATGAGAACGCGACGCCTCAAGTTTTGAACTCTCAACTCTCAACTCTCAACCCTCAACTTTCTCTCACCTTCCTCGGGACGGGCACTTCGCAGGGCGTGCCGATGATTGGTTGCGATTGCGAGGTCTGCCATTCCGCGGATCCGCGCGATCAGCGGCTCCGTTCCTCGATCTACGTCGAGACGCCGGAGTGTGCCTGGGTGGTCGATACGGGAACGGACTTCCGAACCCAGGCCTTGCGGGAAAATATTCGCCGGCTGGACGCCGTTGTGTTCACCCACTCCCATACCGATCACATCATGGGGTTCGACGATCTCCGGCGTTACTCGCACGAACTGGGATCGATTCCAGTCTACGCCTCCGCGGAAACGATGCGCGATCTCGAGCGCGTTTATGAATTCGCTTTTAACGGTCTCAATCGATTCCCAGGGTATCTGGTGCCTGTGCCCCACGTGGTCGACGGTCCGTTTCAGCTCGGTGAAACTTTGCTGACGCCGCTGCCGGTGCCGCACGGGAACTCAACCGTTAACGGCTATCTCTTTTCGCGGAAGGGCGAAAAGCTGGTCGCTTATCTGAGCGATTGCAGCGCCGTACCGGACGACATTGTGCGCGAAATCGCGCAGGTAAAAATCCTGATCATCGATGCGTTGCGCCACAAACCGCATCCGACTCACCTGAGCGTGAGTCAGGCCTTGGAAGTGGCGGAGAGAGTGCGGCCGGCGCAGACGCTATTCACCCATATTTGTCACGAGTTGCCGCAGTCGAGCGAAGCTGAACTCCCGCCCGGCGTTGGGCTCGCGTACGACGGTTTGAAATTGAGGCTTTGAGAACCTACTCGTGCTCGTGCTCCTGCTCGTGATCCTGGTCCCGATCGAATCAGAGAGACTGGGGTGATCAGGATCAAGAGAGGAGGGCACTAGCGAATGATGCCGCGCTCCGTTTGCTCGATAAATTCGACGATCTGATTGATCTCGGCGTTCGCGGGCAATTCGGCCCGGATGGCTTCGATGGCCTGGCGAGTGTTGTATTTCGAGCGGTAGATCAAGCGAAACGCCTCTTTGATCCATTTGACGCTTTCGGGCGAAAACCCGCTCCGCTCCAGGCCAACGAGATTGATGCCGCGCACTTTCGCCGGGTTCCCGTCCGCGATCATGAAGGGCGGAACGTCCTGCACGATTTTCGAACAGCCGCCCGTGATCGCATAGCGGCCGATCCGGCAAAATTGATGGACCGCGGTCAAGCCGCCCATGACCGCGTGGTCGCCGACCTGGACGTGGCCGGCCAGAGTCCCGTTATTGGAAAACACGACCGCGTCGCCGACGTCACAATCGTGGCCGACGTGGCTATAGGCGAGAAAATTTCCGCAACTGCCGATGCGCGTCTTGCCAGAACTGGTCGTGCTCCGATTCACCGTGACGAATTCCCGAAACGAATTCTCGTCGCCGATTTCGAGATAGGTCGGCTCGCCCTGATACTTCAGATCCTGCGTTTGCTGGCCGATCGAGCAGTAGGCGTAGAATTTATTGCGCGCCCCGGCCGTCGTCGGTCCGCAAAGCGTGACGTGATGTTGCAGCCAGCAATCAGGCCCAAGGACCACGCCCGCCGCGACGATGCAATAAGGTCCGACGATCGTCCCGGCGCCGATTTCCGCCTGCCCATCCACGATGGCCGTCGGATGAATCTGCGCACCACTCATTGATCCATGAGCCTCAACATCAACTCACATTCGGAGACGACCGCGTCATTGACGGCGCAACTGCACTTCAATCTCGCCAGTTGCTTCCCGCGCGTTTTCGTCAACTCCGCGGAGATGAAAAGCGTATCGCCCGGAAAGACAGGTTTCCGGAATTTTACTTCGTCGGCGCTGACGAAATAACCGAGCCGTCCGCTGCCGCTCTTGGTCAGTTTCAGCATCAGGATGCTGGCGACCTGGGCCATCGCTTCCACTTGCAGAACGCCGGGCATGACCGGGTGGCCCGGGAAGTGGCCGGCGAAAAACGGTTCGTTGATCGTGACCGATTTCACGCCGATGCACTTCGTTTCGCCCTCGAATTTCAGGACCCGGTCCACCATCAGGAACGGATAACGATGCGGCAGGAGTTCCATCACCTGGTTGATATCGAGGCCACCTTCGCCGGCCGGAAAAGTGTGCGGCTGCACGAGGGGTGTGGTGCGGGCAAATTCCCGCGCCAGCGCCCGCACTAATTCGGCATTGGCGCCATGGCCCGGTTTGACCGCGATGACATGGCCGCGAATCCGTTGACCGAAAAGCGCCAGGTCGCCGATGATATCGACAATTTTGTGACGGACGAATTCGTCGGGGAAACGCAAGGGTTCCTTGCTCAAGATCGCTTCGCCGCGCACGACGATGGCGTTCTCGAGGCTGCCGCCTTTGATCAGGTTTTTTTCCATGAGCGGCTGGACGTCTTCGTAGTAGACAAACGTCCGGGCCGGCGCGATCTCGCGCTCGTAGATCGCCGGGGTGATTTCCGTGGAAAGGAATTGCGTGAATTGGCCGCCGGGACCGGCCTGGGTGCATGAGATGCGGAATTTCGGATCGGGCAAGAGCACCAGGAGCGAGCCGTTTTTCGTCTCCACGTGGATCGGTTCGCGGACGTCGAAAATCCGGCGCGGCGTTTCCTGCGCGACGATTCCGGCTTTCTTGATCAGCTCGACATAAGGCCGCGCGCTGCCATCGCCGATCGGCGGTTCGTTCGCGTCCATCTCGACGATCGCGTTGTCGACGCCCATGGCGGAAAGGGAGGAGAGGACGTGCTCGACGGTGTGCACGCGCATCGATCCTTCCCCAATCGTGGTCGCGCGCTCGACTGTCTTCAGGTTCGCGATCGTCGCGTCGATCGTCGGCTCGTCCTGGAGATCTTTGCGCTTGAACTTGAGGCCGAAATCGACCGGCGCCGGCTGCAATTTCAGCGTGACCTTCTCACCGGTGTGCAACGATGTGCCGCTGACGCTCGCGCTCCGGGCGAGAGTCTGCTGGGGCTCGGAAGACATAAGGGGCTTAACTAACAAAGAATACGGCCGGTGACTAGGAAGCATTCAGCGGCATCGGTCGCGTCTGGCGGTGGCGGAATCCGGGCGAGGCGAAGCGATAACTGCGCTCTTTTCACTGCGCGCGCAATGCTATACGGTTTAGACAATCGATCGGCGCTTTGTTATGCCGCCAAGTTTATGGAGGTTTACGTTATGAGAACACCCGGCCTTTTTCACCTGCGCTCTTATCCATGGAGGATTCTTGCCGCTTTCGCCGCGATGGCGCTCGCGCTGCCCGCTCAAGCCACGTTTCACTTCATGCAAATCGAACAGGTGATCGGCGGGGTGAACGGCGACACGACAGCCCAGGCGGTACAGTTGCGCATGCGTTTTGCAGGACAAGACGAGGTGAACGGGGCAGAGCTCGTGGCCTTTGACGCTGCCGGAAACAACCCGATCACCCTCGCGACTTTTCCCAACGACGTCACCGTTGCCAATCAGGGCAGCCGGATCCTGATTACGACTTCCAACTTTGCGGCCTACGAAGCGACTCCGATTGTGCCGGATTTCACGATGGATGCGATTCCGGCGAGCTACCTCGCGGCTGGGCGTCTCGCCTTTCAGAAATTCGGAATTCGCTGGTCGGTCAGCTGGGGTGGCGCCGGCTATACCGGGCCAAACACCGGCACGTTCGATAATGACGCCGACGGAAACTTCGGTCCTCCCTTTGCGGGGGCGTTGCCTTCCACTTCGACTTCTGCGTTGCGCTTCAACGGCGCGGCCGGCGACCAAAGCACAAACAACGCGGCGGATTATTCGGTCACCCCTGGCGCGGCGACTTTCACCAACAACAACGGCGATTCCACCTTGGTGATTGGGGTGGCGCCGACACCCACTCCAACGGCTACCCCAACACCTCCGCCACCCACACCCACCGCAACACCACCGCCGCCGACACCCACACCTACCGCATCAATACCGCCAGGAACACCAACACCAACGCCAACGGCCCCACCTGGCACTTTGGGCAACATTTCGACCCGTTTGCGGGTGGAGACTGGCGACAACATCCTGATCGCCGGATTCATTATTACCGGCACGCAACCGAAGAGGATTATCGTGCGCGCCATCGGGCCATCGCTGCCACTCGCGGGCGCGCTGGCCGATCCCATCCTCGAGCTGCGTGATGCCGCGGGCGGGCTCATTCTTTCCAACGACAACTGGCGCATCGGAGGCCAGGAAGCGGAGATCATCGCGACCGGCATTCCGCCGATTAGCGATTTGGAATCGGCCATCGTGGCGACGCTGCCGGCAAACAGTTCGGCCTACACCGCCGTCATGCGCGGGGTAAACAACGGGACGGGCATTGGAGTAGTGGAAGCGTACGATCTGGATCAAACGGTTGATTCGAAGCTGGCGAACATTTCCACGCGCGGCCTGGTGCAGACCGGAGACAACGTCTTGATCGGCGGGTTGATTATTCTGGGGCAAAACCCGCTAAGGGTAATCGTCCGTGCGATCGGCCCATCGCTGCCGGTGCCGGGAGCGCTGGCAGATCCAACCCTGGAACTGCGCGACGGCGATGGAAACCTGGTCGCTTCCAATGACAATTGGAGAGACGATCCCCTGGAGGAATCCGAAATCAACGCGACTGGCATACCGCCCACGAACGACCAGGAGTCGGCCATCGTGCGCAATCTGGCGCCTGGTCCGTACACCGCGATCGTGCGCGGGGCGAACAACACCACCGGCGTGGCCGTGGTGGAAGCGTATGGGTTGAATTAGGGAGTCGTTGCAGCGTTAAGAAGGTTACAGCGTACAGCGTTACAGCATTACAGCGGTCAACGCTTCAACGCTTCAACGCTTCAACGCTTCAACGCTCCAACGCTCCAACGCTCCAACGCTCCAACGCTCCAACGCTCCAACGCTCCAACACTCCAACACTCCAACACTCCAACACTCCAACACTCCAACACTCCAACACTCCCCCGCGCACCGCTGCATTTGCGGCCCAAGCTTCCGTCGATATGGTCTCTTGTGCCGATGAAGCAATGTAACGCGCTGATGGCGCTTCTCCTGGTGGCCGCGCTACCTGGCTCCGCTTTCGCCACGACGGTTTCGTTGCCGGCGCAAAAAGACAACACGCTTTACGAAGACGCAGCCGGTCAGCTCAGCAACGGTCAGGGCCCTTATCTCTACGCGGGCCGTATCCAGTCCGACTTCTTGCGCCGTGGTTTGATCGCTTTCAATCTCTCCTCAATCCCTGCCAATGCCACCATCACGGGGGCGACGCTTTCCATGTTCCTGTTTCAGTCGGGCCCGGGTTCCGGCGCGGTCGAAATTTCGTTGAGCAAAGTATCGCGCAATTGGGGTGAGGGCGCTTCCAATGCCGGCGAGCCGGGCGGCGGTGGCATCCAGGCGGAGCCAGGCGATGCCACCTGGCTTCACACTTTCTACAGCAGCGTCTTCTGGACGACACCCGGAGGCGACTTTTCCCCGACGGCCAGCGCCACCACGCCAATCTCCACGGAAGGCACAACCTACACCTGGAGCGGCAATGGATTGCTCGCGGATGTGCAAGCGTGGGTTTCCAATCCGGCGACTAACTTTGGGTGGGTCATCCGCGGCAATGAAACCGACCCGGGAACCGCCCAGCGATTTAACAGCGGCGAAAATGCCAGTAATCCGCCGCAGTTAACGGTGACTTATGACGTTCCCACTCTGGCGAACATCTCGACTCGTTTGCGGGTGGAGACCGGCGACAACGTGCTGATTGGCGGATTCATTGTCACTGGCACGCAACCGAAGAGGATTATCGTGCGCGCCATCGGGCCGTCGCTGCCTCTCGCGGGCGTGCTGGCCGATCCCATCCTGGAGCTGCGTGATGGCTTGGGCGGTCTCATTCGTTCCAACGATAACTGGCGCATCGGAGGCCAGGAAGCGGAGATCATCGCGACTGGCATTCCGCCGGGCAACGATTTGGAATCGGCCATCGTGGCGACCTTGCCGGCAAACAACTCTTCCTACACCGCCATCATGCGCGGGGTGAACAACGGGACGGGCATCGGAGTAGTGGAAGCGTACGATCTGGATCGCACGGTTGATTCGAAGCTGGGGAACATTTCCACGCGCGGCCTGGTCCAGACCGGGGACAACGTTTTGATCGGCGGCTTGATTGTTCTGGGCCAAAACCCGTTGAGGGTAATTGTCCGCGGGATCGGCCCGTCATTGCCGGTGCCGGGAGCGCTGGCAGATCCGACCCTGGAACTGCGCGATGGCGATGGCGCACCAGTCGCCTCCAACGACAACTGGAGAGACAATCCGGTGGAGGAATCCGAAATCAACGCGACCGGCATTCCGCCCACGAACGACCTGGAGTCGGCCATCGTGCGCAATCTGGCGCCTGGTCCGTACACCGCGATCTTGCGCGGAGTGAACAATGCGACCGGCGTGGCCGTCGTGGAAGCGTACGGGCTGAATTAGGGGGTCGTTAAAGCGTTGAAGAGTTAAAGCGTACAGCGGTCACCACTCCAACACTCCAACACTCCAACACTCCAACACTCCACCGCTTCAACCCTTCAACCCTTCAACCCTTCAACCCTTCAACCCTTCAACCCTTCAACCCTTCAACCCTCCCCCTCAAGATGCGCCCAATCGATCTGAACGCGCTGCCGCTGCGCGAACCGGTCGTGAAAGAATAGCTCCTTGTGCCGGCAGCCGTGCTCGTGCACCAGCCGCGTGACTTTCACGTCGAAACAGCAATACTCCGCGATCTCGAGCAGCCGTCCTTCGCGCCACCAGCGAATCGCGTCCAGACCGGCGGCGGTTTTTTGAATTCCAAGAGTGGCGTGCGCGATGGCATCGAGACCGAGCCGATGACCCAGCCGTTTCTCCATGTCGACCATCAAATCGGCCGTCTGCAGTTCGGCCACGAGATCGAGAATCGTATAGCCCATCAGGACATGATAATCGAAGTTCAGCACGTTGAACCCGATGACCAGATCGGCGCGGCGCAGGCGCTCGATCAGGCGATTCACCTGCGCTTCGCTGAAAACTTCGTACCGGCCGGTGGCTGTGCTGAAAATGACGCCGACCGACATCCGCATATCGCATTTGCGCGTCCATCCGCCCGCGTCGTTCGCGGTCCGCTGCGTTTCGAGGTCGAAGTAAACAATGTCGCGCGGCATCGGCAAATCTCACGGAAGAACGCGCTTCATTTCAATTCAAAACCGCCGCAATCGAAACCCATCATTCGATCCACGCCGGTCACCCTGAATTGCTCGACGACCGCGCCATCGTCCTGGAAAACATCGATCGCATTTGATCCGCGATTGGCCAGAAGCCCACGGACGAGCCCCGAGGTTTCGCTAATGCTGTAGAGCGGCAATCCGTCGCTCGTTTTCAAGAAACTCCCGTCGGCATCGAAACCGATCGCTAATTCCACCGTAATCCTGGCATCGTTCAGGAGGGGATTGGGCTGCAACTTCACTTTCAGAGTGTCGGGCGCAGCCGTTCCGCTCGGGGCCGAAGCGACCGGTTTGCCATCCACCACGGAGAAGTCCTTGTGCGCGACGATCCATTTCTCAAAATCCACCTTCCAATCTGAGACCGGCGGCTGGTCGCCTTCGGGCTTTGCGGCAGCCAGGCTGAGACCGCGGACGCGTTGGGCCTGGCTGTTTTCCTCGAGCAAATAGATTGTGTCCTCCGTCACCGAGACCGCCATCGCCAGCGGTTGCGGTTGACCCGGGGGAGCGCTGAGCTTCCGCAAAAATTCGCCCGACGAAGAGAATTGTTTTACCTCAGCGGTCGGCGCCCCGTTAGCCGTGCGATCGATCACCCAACGGGTGCCGTTTCGTCCTGAAACCGTCATGACCGGATCGATGATGTTCGTCAGGCCATCGGCGGAAGTGGCGGAAGCGGTGGACGCCGGGGAGTCGCCCTCACTCAATGTTATCGTCTTCTGCTCGAAGTCGTAGAGGACCTGCCCAGGACCGTGCGGGACCAAGTCGACGCCGAGAAGCAACTTATCGTCTCGCATATCCAGGGAACGAATCCGGGAAATCCGGGGCGAATCCTCCGAGGTGATCCAGTCGTTGAAGAAAAATCCAACCCCTTCGGTCTTGAGGTCGCCGACCACGAATCCATGCGCGCTATATTTTCCCGCCGGAACATTTTCTCCGCCGTCATCCTTGCCATTCCAGGTCGTCGAGAGTGCGTCGGCGCCGATCTTGAATTCGTTGATGTCCGCCTCGCGATGGAGAACGCGGACGAGCTTCCCTTTCGCGTCATAAATGCCGAGGCTGATCGTTCCGTCGAGCGGCGGCGGCAAGAAGCTGACGCGCACGTTTCGTTCGCCTGGAGAAGGCTTAGGCTCCGGCGTGGACTCCTGGCTCCGCGCAGTGAGGGCGAGGCCCAGCAGGCAGACGCCCGAGAGACGGAGAAACGCCTTGCTCAGCATGACAAGTAATAGCGCCAATTCACGTCAGGGAAAAGGTTATCGCGCCATTCGCAGTTCGAGAGAAAGCCTTCATCGAGCCTACCGCTGGTGAATTCATCGTGAAGACCATTGAACCGAAGCAGGTGATCGGTCACCCGTTTCGTGGCGTAATGCTTTGCCGTACCGGTCTTCATCAGGAACGCCCAATCGCTCGATTGCGCGAGCAATAACTCACGAGTGAGTTGTTTGAGGACACGATCTGTCAGGGCGTTCTCATCCGAGGCATGCACGCGCGCAACTTCCGTCAGGCGGCGGGCGGCGGAATGGAGATGCGGATAAATCCAGGAATTGCTCTCATCGAGCCAGACCCCGAGATACCCGTTCTCGCCCCAGCTCGAGGCCGCGGGCGCGATCGTTTGCTGCGTGGGATGGTCTCCCAAGAATGCAGTCGGGGTGGTGAGTTGGAAATCCCGGCGGCCATACCCGTCCTTGCTCGTAAGGCGAAGATCCTGATGTCCGAAAGCCGCCTTGCGAATGAACGATTCCAGGAATTGCGGCCCTTCAAACCACCAATGGCCGAACAACTCCGCATCGAAGGGCGCGACGACAATCGGATCGAAATCCAAGGCACGCAGTTCGTTCATTTGCTGCCGCCTTGCCTCGAGGAAATGGGCCGCATGCGCGTCCGCCGCGCTCCGGGCTTTGACTGGGTCGTAGAGTTCCTTATCGCAATCGCGCCCCGTGATCCGGTGATATTTCAACCCGGTAAACTTGCGAGCGGCGCCGCCGGCGGCTCCAGGCCGCAGATATTCGAGAGGAAGATCGAAGCCGATGTCGCGATAAAAGTCACGGTAGGCGGGGTCGCCCGGATAGCCTTCCGTGGCGCTCCAGACCTGCCGGCTCGAATCGCGGTCTCGCGCGAACGCGGCGGGACCGGCCGGCGTGTAACACGGCGCGTAGATTCCGCGCCGCGGCCGAGGCTCGCCAAACATAAGGCCATGCGCATCGACAATGAACCAGCGCAAGTTCGTTTCCTGCATGATCGTTTCCAGGCCCGGCGCGTAGGCGCATTCCGGGAGCCAGAATCCGGCTGGATCGGCGCCGAACGCGGCGCGGTAGGTGTCGCACCCGATCAAAATCTGCGCTCGCGCCGCTGCCGGCGACGGTTGCAGCAGCGGGAGCAAACCGTGCGTCGCCGCCGTGGCCATGATCTCGAGGCATCCCTCATCGCGCAATTTTCGAAACTCGCCGACAAGATCGCCGCCGCACTCCAGGAACCGAACCCGGCAGTCGGAAAAGTTTGTGTGATAGAACTCCGACAGGCTTCGGAGCGGTTCACCGTCCCGATTGCGCTCCATTTCACGCGCGGCGAGATCGATCGAGCGGTCGAGGTAGCGGACGTAGCGATCCCGCAGCAATTGATCCTGCAACATCGCGCACAGGGTCGGCGTGACCGTCATGGTGAGCTGGAACGGCACTCCGTCGCGGACCAGCCGCTGCATCATGGCGATGAGCGGAAGATAAGTTTCGGTGATGGCTTCGAAGAGCCACTCCTCCTCGAGGAATTCTTCGTGCTCCGGGTGCCGGACGAACGGCAGGTGCGCGTGAAGAATGAGCGCGAGGTGACCGGAAGACATTGCGAAGTCGGAAGTCGGAATGCGGAAGTCGGAACGAATCGCCCGCTACCGAATTATTTACAAGCGCCCGCTTTTTCCTGCGGTTCCGAGCTCCGCGTTCCCACTTCCGACTTCGTTACAGCGTCCGGCAAAAATCCTGAAAGCGATCGAGACCTTTCTTGATCACGTCGATGCTGGTCGCGTAACTGAGGCGCACAGTGCGATCGTCGCCAAAGGCGATCCCGGGGACTACCGCGACATTGGCCTTGCTCAATAAGCGGTCGGCAAAGTTTTGCGAGCTGAGCCCCAGCTGGCTGATATTCACCAGGATGTAGAACGCGCCTTCGGGTTTCACCGCGGTGATGTTCGGGATTTTTGTGATCCGGTCGAACATGTAACTGCGGCGCATGGCGAACTCATCGCGCATGTCCGCGAGCGGTTGTTGGTCCCCTTTGAGCGCCGCGACGGCGCCGCGCTGCGCGAATGAGCAGGGATGCGAGGTGCTGTGGCTTTGGATATTGTCCGCCGCTTTCGCGACGGCTTCCGGCGCCGCCATGTAGCCGAGACGCCAGCCCGTCATGGCGTACGCTTTGCTGAATCCGTTGACCGTGATCGTGAGGTCGTAAGCCTCCTGGGAAAGCGAGGCGATGCTGACGTGCTGCACGTCGTCGTAAACGAGTTTCTCGTAGATTTCGTCCGAGAGAATATAAATGTCCTCTTCGGCGGCGACTTCGACGATTCCTTCCAATTCCTCGCGCGTGTAAACCGAACCGGTCGGGTTGCCGGGGCTGTTCAGGATCAGCATCTTGGTGCGCGGAGTCATCGCATTTTCAAAATCCGACGCGCGCATCTTCCAGCCGTTGCGCTCGGTCGTGGGCACAATGACCGGTTCGGCGCCGGCCAGGCGGACCATGTCCGGGTAGCTGACCCAATACGGCGAAGGAATCAGCACTTCGTCGCCGGCCTGGCAGGTGGCCAAAATGGCGTTGTAACAAGAATGCTTTGCGCCGCTGCTGACGACGATCTGGCTGGGCCGATATTTCAGCTGATTGTCAGCTTCCAATTTCTCCGCAATCGCCTGGCGTAATTCCGGCAGACCGCCGCTCGGGGTGTATTTGGTAAAACCGGCTTCGAGCGCCGCGATCGCCGCCGCTTTGATGTGGTCTGGCGTATCGAAATCCGGCTCGCCCGCGCCGAACCCGCACACATCGATGCCTTCGGCTTTCATGGCTTTCGCCTTGCTGTCGATCGAAAGGGTCAGGGAGGCGGTCAATTGGGCGGCGCGCGCGGAAATTTCCATGGCTGTCGGGGTAAGGTTGAGTGTTTGCAAAATGGGAGCGCAAGCTATGGGCGCGCGTAGAAACTTTCAATCAAAGGTTTGAAGTTATTCTCGTCCACCTGCACGATCGCCATCTCGCGTTGGGCGTTCTCGGCGGAATCGGAGGCGTGGGCGGCGTTGATCATGATCGTCTGGCCAAATTCCTTTCGAATCGAGCCGGGTGGCGCTTTCGCCGGATCGGTGGGGCCGAGGACATCGCGGATTTTCCGCACGGCGTCATCGCCCTGGTAAACAATCGCGATGCATTTCTCGGAACCAGGCGCGTTGCGCTGCTCGCCGCTGCTCGCGCTGGGACGTCCTCCCGACATGAACTCGACGATGTCTTCCCAGGCGTTGCGGCCCTTTTCGGAGCCGAGCTTCTCTTCCAGGACCGCCAGGACCGGCCCGTAGAATTCCTCCGCCTGCGCCACGCTCATGCAGTGCACTTTGAACCCGACGATGTAGAGCCCCGTGCGCGAAAACACTTCAATCACGCCCCCGGGCCGCTGGTTCGGAAACTTGAAATTGTCCGGCTTGATCAGCACGAGGGATTTCTCGACTTTCGCGTCCTGCGGAAACTCGATCACGCGATCGAGGATTCCGCCGTCGCTGTCGGAAAACTCTGCCCAGAGCTTCAGATCGCGCTCCACGGCCTTGGGGTCGAACGCGGCCAGCGCGGCCGGCTCGAAGTAAATGACCTTGCCGGCATCGTCAGTGATGTAATCCCCGAAGGTGTCGCGGATCGTTTCACCGCTGGTCCGCTCATGCAGGATGTGGCCGATGGTGTGATGGATTTTTTCCACCGCGTCCGGGCCGCGGAAAACGAGCATCAGGGCGCGCGCTCTCTGTCCGTTCAGCTTTCCGGTGAAATTCTTGAGGACGTAATCGCGGATCAGCTCCTGCGTCGCCCGATGCTCCGGGTCGGTTTCAGTCACGATTGTGTCCGCGTAACGCTTCGTCAGCTCTTCACCGGGGGCGAACATTCTGGCCGTGACGATTTCCAGCCCGGTGCGAGAAATCAAACGGGCAATGATCCCGCCCGTGCGCGATTTGCGCATCGAGTAGGGCGTAACGATTACGTAGGAAAGCTCTTCGTTCGGCATGCGATTTTTCCCCGGCGGCTTCGAAAGATCAACCGCGTGGATGCAGGAAAATCGAGGCCGCGAACGGGTCGGGGAAAATGCTTTCGACCCCTCCCTCCGTCAAGCCTTTTTACGGGTAGCAGCGGCGCGCTCCGCCGTCCGCCGAACGGCTAGAAGTGCGATCCATTTTCCGTGGCGCCGGATTTTCTGGGCTGCAAAGCCATTCTGCCGAAGCGCGGCTGCGACGGCTCTTTCTTGCGCTCGCAAAATTCCCGATAGAATCAAACATCCGCCACGCCTGAGTTGACGCGGCCACTTGGGCGACAGCCCGATCAAGACCTCGCTAAAGAGATTCGCTGTAATGACATCGAACTTGCC
>DASZDO010000079.1:0-48518 GCA_035941955.1 Chthoniobacterales bacterium | reverse complement strand
AATTTGATGAACTCGCTCACCACTTCCGCGGGCGGGATGTCCACCTGGTCGATAATGCGCACGAGCGATCGAATCGTGCTGGAGTTTTCGGTTACGATAATGCTCGAGGACTTGGGCAGCGCGAGAAAGGAAGTGAACGTCTGGGGCGGAGAAAGATACTGCCCGAGCACCTGCTGGAGCTCGATCGGATCGGCGTAGCGCAGCTTGAAGACAAAGCTGATGACGTGATCGCCGGCCGGAATGTCAGCCTCGTCGGAAATAATCGGTACTCCAGCTCCGCGCGGATTCCTTCCCGTTCCGATCACCTTGACAACGTTGTTCTCGGCCGGGACGAGCGAGTACCCGTTCATGAGCAGGTTCATCTCGATGATCTTGACCGCCTCGTCGCGCGGGAGCGGTTTGGCCAGAAAGATAGTAACCTTGCCCTGGACGAAGTTGTCGGTGACCAGCTTCTTGCCGGTAAGCGTCTCGTAAAGGCGGAGCACATCCACCACGTCGCTGTTGGGGTACTGGAGCGCCACCGTCTGGTCCTGGGAGGGGGCTGCCGTGGCGGTCACCACGGGTAATGGCTTGAATTCTTCAGGCGCCGGCGGCGTCGCAGGGCTTCTGTTGTCCCGCGGTGGCGTGGCTGGGGCAGCGGAGGGGAGGGGCGGCTTGCCCTGGCTGAAACCGGAGTGGATCGCTGCGAGACACAGCGCCGCGATGCAGAAAGGGCGTAACACGGGTTTTATGTAATAGGTCGGGGGGGCGCGGTCAACCTCGTTCCCTATGGCGGACGTGGATTTTTAGGGGCGGGCTCGGGGGGGTTGAAGCGTTACAGCGGACTCTTCAACGCTTCAACGCTTCAACGCTTAAACTCTTCAACCCTCACCCCCCAGCCTCTCCAACAACTTCCCATGAATCCCGTCGAAGCCCCCGTTGCTGAAAATTACCACCACGTCCTTCGCCTTCAGCAGCGGCACGAGCCGCTCCAGAATATGAGCTACATCCGGCTCGTAAAATGCCGGCCGGCCTGACTGCGCGATCCTTTCCATGACAGCTTCGGGATTCAGCCGGTCTCCTTCCGGGATCTGATCGAGGCGCGCTACCTGCGAAATCAAGACGCCGTCCGCCAGTTTCAGCGCATCGGGAAGGTCCTGTTGAAAAACCGCGCGCCGGGTGGTGTTCGACCGGGGCTCAAAGATGGCCCACAACCGGCAACCCGGATAACGGTGCCGCAACGCTCGCAGCGTTTCGCGGATCGCGGTGGGATGATGCCCGAAATCATCGATCACCTTTACCCCGCGCGCTTCCCCCCGCACTTCCTGCCGCCGGGCGATCCCCTGGAAACGCGGGAGCGCTTTTCGGATCTTCGCCAGCGAAACGCCGTAGAAGCGCGAAGCGGAAATCGCCATGGCCGCGTTGCGCACGTTGAATTCACCGATTAGCGGCACCTCGAATTCATCGTTGCCCAGCTTGAAGCGCGAGCCTTCGGAGGAATAAACGACCTCGCGGATTTGCTGCGCGCAATTGGGGGAAAACCCGATTTCCAGGATTTGCGCGAGGCAATCGCGGGCGACTTCCACGCAGCTTGGATCGTCGCCGTTCAACAGCACCATTCCATTTTGCGGGACGAGATTGAGCAGCCGCCGGAAACTGAGCTTGATCTCATCAAGGTCGCGAAAGATATCCGCGTGATCGAACTCGATATTGTTTACGATCAACAACTCGGGCAGGTAATGAACGAACTTCGAGCGCTTGTCGAAAAAGGCGGAGTCGTATTCATCCCCTTCGATGACAAAGTATTTTGAATCGTTGAAGAGCGCGCCCTGCCCGAGATTTTTCGGGATGCCGCCGATGACGTAACTCGGTGCGAGTTTCGCGGCTGTCATGATCCAGGCGAGCAAAGCGGTGGTGGTGGTCTTGCCGTGCGTGCCGGTGACGACGAGATTGTGCCGGCCGCGCAGGAAAAATTGCTTCAGCACTTCCGGCAGCGACATATAGTAAAGCTTCCGGTTCAAGACCGCTTCCACCTCGGGGTTCCCGCGGATGATGGCGTTGCCGATGACGATGACCTCGGCGCCGGCCGGAATGTTCTCCGGGCGATAACCTTGATGAAGCGCGATCCCCTTGCTCTCGAGAAAGGTCGACATCGGCGGATAAATGTTTTCGTCCGAGCCGGTGACGGTGAAGCCGCGCTCGCGCAAGGCGGAGGCGACCGAACCCATCGCCGTGCCGCAGATTCCCAGGAAATGAAAATTAGCCGGTGCGCCGATCACGCAAAATCCTTAAGCTGCGAGAATCGATTTGGCTACAGAAGTTCGCTCTAAAGAAATTTGATTCGCAGCGCGGCGAATCCCAGCATGCGGAGCAGGATCAGTCCGTGCTTCCAGCGTTCGATGTTGGTCGAACCATAGGTGCGTTCGCGATAATGAATGGGCACTTCCACGATGCGCAAGGCCATGCGCGTCGCCCCGAAAATCAAGTCGAAATCCCCAAAGGGATCGAACTCCCCGAAGTATTTCCGATGCGCGGCCAGTTTCAGGTAATTCTCCCGGGTCAAGACTTTCGTGCCGCAAAGGGTGTCCTTGAAACGCTGGCCGAGAACGAAGGAGAACATGACGACGAAAAATTTGTTCCCCAGTAAATTGAGAAATCGCATGGCCTGCTTTTCCATCGGATAGACCAGCCGGCTGCCGTTGATGAACTCGCCCTTTTGGCCAATGAGCGCTTCGTAAAACCGCGGCAATTCTTCCGGCGGCACCGTCAGATCCGCATCCAGGATCATCAGGATTTCCTTCTTCGCCAGCGAGAAGCCCTTTCGCACCGCATCGCCCTTTCCTCTCCCTTCCTGCCGATCGATTTGGATATTGCGAGTCGCCTGATATTTCCTCTGCAACTCGCAGAGCGTTTCCCAGGTGTTGTCCGTCGAGTTGCCTTCGATAAAGATGATTTCATCGTCCGGGCCCATCGCGGGTGTGCGAAGGATGGCCGCCTCGATGTTCCCGGCTTCGTTCCGCGCCGGCACAATCACGGAAACTGACGGGAGCCGGCCGCGATCCGGCACGGGAAGGCCGATGGGCCGGGCCACGGCGATATTAAGCAAGTTCAGGAGCCGAAAACCAGGCAGGGGCGCCAGGAACCGGTTCGCCAAATAGCTGATCAGCGGGACATAAACGGGAACGAGCAACTTGCTCTCCTGCCGGACCAATTCGTAATTCGCCAGGAGCAGGAGATTCCACACATCCTCGTGAGCGATCCAATTTTCCTCGCGCGTTTTCCCGCGCGCTCCCAACAGCGTGGCGAGGCGCATCCAGGGTTTCCAGAGCGTGCTGTAAAACAGAATGATGACGCGGGTCGAGGGCAAGAGGGCCAGACGGAGCGCCGCGAGAAAATCCTGGACGTCTGTTTCGTAATGAATATTCCCGTTCAACAGCACGTAGTCGGGGCGGAATGCCTTTAGCGCTTCCAGACCCGGTTCCCGGGAGGAGCTTTCCAGAACGAGCACCTCCCGGCCTCGAAATTCGAGTGGCTCGCCTGCTTCTTTGGCGTTGATCACCGCGATGCGGTCGCCCGGACGCACATACAGATCGAGGTAATCCCGCAGCTTGCGATAGAGGTATTTCCGCATGAGGACAGAAGGGCGGTTCTGGTGTGAAACGGCGTTCAAGCCTGGATCGGGAATCTGGACGAGCCGTGCATCGAGTAGGCCGGGTGAGTCTTGTACTCGGCCAGCGGCGGTTTGGCTACTAAAACGCTCTCCGCTAACCTCCCAAAGCTCCTGATTTCAAAATTGGCTTTAATGGGAGTGGGAAAAAGGTTAGCGCTCTCGTCAGCAACGATGAAACTGGAAAAGTTGGCCCCGGCAGGCTCCGAAGCGCAAGCTTCCGGGCGTACATCACCGCTGATTTCGGTGATCATCCCGCTCTATAACGAGGGCGCTAACTTGCCCGCGTTTGTCTCCGACGTGAAGACTGCGCTGGAAAAGGCCGGCGTCCCTTTTGAATTGATTCTCATCGATGATGGTTCACCGGATGATACCTGGAAGGTCATCTCGGACGAGGCCCGGAGTTTGCCCGCGATCCGCGCCGTGCGTCTGAGCCGAAACTTCGGGAAAGAACTGGCGCTCTGCGCCGGTCTGGAACGCGCCCGCGGCGATGCCATGATATTAATGGATGGAGATGGGCAGCATCCACCGGCCCTCCTGCCCGACATGCTGCGCCTTTGGCAAACGACGGGAGCCGACATTGTCGAAGCCGTCAAAATCAAACGCGGACCCGAATCCTTGTCCGGCAAATTCGGCGCTCTGCTTTTTTATATCATCCTGAACAAGCTCTCCGGATTCGACTTGAGGGGCGCTTCCGATTTCAAACTGATGAATCGAAAGGCGATCAACGCCTGGCTCGAACTGCAGGAGCGCAATGTTTTCTTTCGCGGCATGACGGCGTGGCTGGGCTTCACCACGGTGCGAATCCCGTTCGAGGTGGCTCGACGCTCGGCGGGCAAGTCGAGCTGGTCCTATCTGAAACGCTTGAGACTGGCCATCACCGGATTGACTGCTTTTTCCTCTTTCCCGTTGCAGCTCGTAACGCTGGCTGGCGCGGTCTTCTTCGTTTTTGCCGTTCTGCTCGGAGCGCAGACTTTGTATCTGAAACTGGCCGGGCGGGCCGTCAGCGGTTTTGCGACGGTGATTCTGCTGGAACTGATCATCGGCAGTTCGCTGATGATCAGCCTCGGTATCGTGGGCGAATACCTGGCCCGCATCTACGAAGAAGTGAAAGGCCGGCCGCGCTATGTGGTGGCGCACTCAATCGAACAGGAGATTGATCGACCAGTCTCAGAAGCCGAAAGCCCTGTTCACCCGATACCCAAGCAAGGCGTAGATCCTGCCCCGAACGCGCCCGGTTAGAGCGCCTTATAGACCTGATAGACCCCGGCTTGCGTGATCCTCTCACATCGCTGGCACCCTTCCGCCGAGCTGATCACGACCCCGCCCGGCGGCGGTCTGGTTCCGGGCTTGAGGTGGACAAACTGGGATCTGGGCCTCTTTTCCACGGTCGCGTACCACAAAGCGTGGATGTAGGCCGGACCCCATTTTCCGTCCTCGAGATAGATTGGCCGGGAGCGTTGTTTGATCGCCGCGTCGTAAGCTGTCTTGTAATGCACGTCAAAATCGAACAGGCGGTTGGGCCCATCGCGCCGAAAGACCGTCTGAAACCGGTACGCTTCCACACAAGTAAGCGCCAACAAAAGGCCGAGAAGTCCCAGACGGATCGAGCGTGGCCAACCATCGCCGGGAAGCCGGCGCTCGGGAGGCGGCGCGTGCTCCGATAGGGCCTCTCCATCTTCCTCCGCGGGCGACAGGCTCGAATCGGACTTCAGTTCGCCTCGGGCGAGCAGCCATTCGAGGGCAGGCACCGTCAGCACAATAAGAAATACCGGGTAGGCCATCAGTCGCATTCCATGGAACGGCTCGACCGAAATGGCGCCCGGTATAACGGCGACAGCAAGCCCGTAAAGAACGAAACGCCACCACGGATCACGCCGGCGGCTGGCAATGACGATGATGAGGCCGATCAGCACCAGAATGAAGGTCGCGAAGAAGAAAGCGCCGCCCGAACCCGGCACGTGATGCCGCGGATGGTAGTCTCCGTTCACGAGCAAACTCAGCAAACTCTGGTCTTCCAGGTAACGTTTGATGAACTGAGAGATGGCACTGCTCCAGGGTACGCCTGGCTTGATATATGAGATCTCGTGTAATCGCTTGGTCATCACTCCTGGATTGCGCCAATTGAACACCAGTATCGGTACTAGCGTTAGGCCGTACAACAGCCCCGTTTTGATCACGCCCACCAAACGTTGTTTTGAAGTGGCAAAAAGCAGGAGACCCAACCCCAGAAGCGGACCTAGGAGTCGTCCGCTTGTATAACAATAGGTCACCAATGCCAGCGCCGCTGCAATCATGGCGGCCTCGAGCCAACCCCACCTCTCCTTTCCCTGCGCGTGGTAGACCGCCAAAAGAAACGGCGCCAATGCCATCGGGATGAATTGCGGCTCCAAGAGCAGGCCTCTCCCTTCAAAAAGCCAGGGGGTCAGAAGCGCCGTGCCTCCGACGATGATCCCGACCGTAAGCCGGCCGGAAATTTGCCGGGCCAAAAGTCCAAGAAGGATGCATGCGCTGAAGACCCAGAAGGCGCTGAACATCCGCGCCAGCAGAATGCTCGGCGGGAAAAAACGGAACAAGGCCGCCAGCATATAGACTTGCGTAGGGCACCCGAGTTGGGTGTTGGTATCGGTATAGTATTGAAAAAAGAGCGGAAAGCGCTGCCCAAACTCAGCGGCTCCAGTGTGGGCAACTAGGTAGGCATTGTAGGCGGGCGCTGACTCATCCAGATAGAAGCCCGGCGGATTGAGTTTAAGCCCGGAACTGTAGAGCGCGAACAGCAGGGTCAAGCCCGTCATCCACAACAATAAATGTATGCGGCGACGTGAACGATTTTCCATCAATCTGAAATTAAGCTAAACTTTGAGTATTTCCGAAATTTGACGAATATTCTGGCGGCGTTGCGGGCTTGCAGCAAGGATTATTGGCCATCAGTTAGCTGGTCCCAACTATATTCAGCCTAAGAATCAGAATGCACGCATTACATCATGAAATGATCGGGACTCGGCACACTCATAAATTCAGCGCGGTCATGGCGATCAAGGTCGAACGACAGCGTCAGATCGAAATCACGTGGACGAGAGTTTGAGCATGGATCAAGAATTTGATCGCCTCGCACCCGAATACAAAGAACTGCTCAACGATTCGGTGCGCGAGTACTTCGCCCCCGGAGCGGAGTTTTTCCTTACGCGAAAAATCGACATGCTCCTCGAATTCGCAGCTCGCGCAGGATTGGATACCCGGCAGGCCACATGGCTCGATGTGGGGTGCGGGAAGGGTGATCTCCTGCGTGCCGCAAAGCCGCATTTTGCTCGGGCCCTGGGTTGCGACGTTTCCCTCGGGATGCTAGCCGAGTGCAGGGACCTCGAGGTCGCGCATCAGGTCGATCCGCTTCGCCTTCCGTTCGCGGATAGCTCGGTCGACTGGGTCACGGCAGTCTGCATTTTCCATCACATCAAGCCGGAAGAGCGTGCGCCGTTGGTTGCCGACATTTACCGCGTCCTTCGGCCCGGCGGGATTTTCGCCAACATTGAGCACAATCCCTTCAACCCGGCGGTGCAATTAATCGTTAGGCGCACCCCAGTTGATAAGAACGCGAAGCTACTGACCGCCAGGACCGCGCGTCGTTTGATGCACGCTGCCTCGATTCAGGCGGTCGCCTCCCGCTATTTCCTGTACGCGCCGCAGCGAGTATACGGCTGGGCTGCTCCACTAGAGCGCGCCCTCGGACGGACGCCGCTCGGCGGCCAATACGTTGTCTTCGGAAGGAAGCCTGGGGCCATTGACGGCCCTTGGCCGAAACCCAAAATGCGCGAATTACTTCAGAGAGAGCGCACCTTTCACGACAGATGGGCCGAGTCCATCGATGTGGATGGCATTCGGGTCAGCGATTACTTTGAAACATGCACTGCGCCGGAAAATCGTTTCATCCTCGACCATCTCGGCGATGTCAGCGGCAAAACGTTGTTGGACCTCGGGTGCGGCGCTGGTGAGAACAGCGTCTATTTTTCGCTGAAAGGCGCCCGGTGCACCGCGACCGATTACTCCTCCGGGATGGTGGAGAAAGCCCTCAAACTGGCGGCAGCCAACGGCGTCCAGATCGAAGCCCGGACCATGAACGTCATGGAGATTGAATTCCCCGACAATTCTTTCGACATCGTTTATGCGGCAAACCTGCTTCACCATCTGCCTGACCCAATGGCGGCGTTACGGGAAATGCACCGCGTCCTTAAACCGGGCGGTAAAGCCTGCTTCTGGGATCCGCTCCGGCACAATCCGGTGATTAACGTCTACCGGCGCATGGCTATGGATGTACGAACAAAGGACGAAATGCCCCTGGACATCGGGATCATCAAATGCGTCAAGTCGCTGTTTTCCGAAACTGTCTATGACACCTTTTGGCTGGCAACGCTGTGGATCTTTCTCCGCTTCTACTTGATCGAGCGGGTCGATCCGAACAAGGAACGATATTGGAAAAAGATCATTGCCGAGACCGCGAGATTGGAATCGACCTACCATCGACTCGAACGACTAGACCGGCTAATCAAACATGCGCCGTTCATGAAGAGATTCGCCTGGAACATTGCCGTGGTGGCAACCAAATAGGCCAGCGATTCACCCATAAGATCCAGAACATCTGATGAAGCCAGTCTTTTCATTCATTCTCCCGGTCTTCAATGAAGAGGAGACACTCGCGGAGACTTACCGACGTCTTGCGGGCATCCTGGATAGTCTGGAGGGCGGGGGCGAAATGATTCTGGTGGACGATGGCAGTCGCGACGGTTCGCTGGAAATGATGCGCGACTTACGCCGTCGTGACCCGCGGGTTTGCTACCTCAGCCTGGCGCGCAACTTCGGGCATCAGATTGCCGTCACGGCCGGTCTCCGTTTTGCCCAGGGCGACGCGGTGGTCGTCCTGGACGCCGACCTGCAAGACCCGCCCGAGCTCATTCCGGCGATGATCGACAAATGGCGCGAGGGCTACCAGGTAATCTATGCCAAGCGGACTGCCCGACGCCGCGAGGGGGCGGCGAAAAAGCTCTTCGCCTATCTCTTTTATCGCGTCCTGCGGCTCCTGACTGACGTGGATATCCCGGCAGACACCGGAGATTTCTGTCTGATGGACCGTAAGGTCGTCGCGGTCTTGAACGCACTGCCGGAGCGAGGGCGATATCTGCGAGGGCTGCGGGCCTGGACCGGTTTTCGCCAAACGGCCGTCCCCTTCGAGCGCGAACCGCGTTTTGCGGGCGAAGTGAAGTATACCTTCCGCAAGTCTTTCAGCCTGGCCGTCAACGGCATCGTCTCGTTTTCGCGAGTTCCGCTCCGCATCGCGACCTACCTCGGGCTTCTGGTAGCGGTCTGCGCCCTGATCATGGTATTGGTGGTGATTTACTGGCGTCTCTTTCATCCGGCCGCGCCACTCATAGGCTATACGATCATAACGGCCGCCATCTTCTTTCTCGCGGCCGTCCAATTGTTCTGCCTGGGAATCCTCGGCGAATACGTGGGGCGCGTTTACGAAGAGGTCAAAGGCCGGCCGCTTTTCACGTTAAAGGAGGTGGCGGGAATTGTCCCGGCTCCCGACCCTGGTAGCAGCAGCTAAGCAACGCGCCGGCCAGGCAACCCAGAAACCATCAGTCCCTGAAGCGACACAAAAGGCGAATCCATCCTGGCGCCCACCCTCTCAACTTTTCCCGCCTGGAAACGGAGACCTAAGGTCATTTCGCCGCATTGAACAATTGGGATATCTCACCATCGGAAAGAGCGCGATCGTAAATCCGAACTTCATCGATTCGTCCAGTAAAGTAATGGTAATTAATCGTGTCATATCTTCCTATCGTAATCGTACTGGGTGCGTTGCCGATGGCTTCCAAAGTACCCGATCCACAGCGCACGCCGTCTATGTAAAGGCTTCCCATCGTCCCCTGTTGCTTACCGACAATGTGATGCCATTTATGATTTGAAGGCGCAGCGCAAGGAACGTTCCGTATACTTCCGGCGCCTCTCCATCTCACAAATCCATCCGCGCCGAAAAACAAGGCCCACTGAGTGTTTACCGGGTTTTTCGTAACGACAAAGCCGTCTTGCACAAAATTATCCGAGTAGACCCAGGCCGCGACCGTAATCGCATCGGGGATGTTAATTGTGGGAATGTGGATGTAATCGCTCCTCCCATTGAAGCTTCTCGCTTTGCTCACTTTCCCCTCGACGACTGTAGTGCCGTAAGGCGTTCCCCCATTTTCATTCCCGCTCGAATCCAGACAAGCGTCGCCCGGACTAGTCTCATCCAGCTTCCAAAAACCGACCAGAGGTCCGATCGACATTCGCCGGGGCGACCTCACCTTCACGGGGTAAAGGTCGCTCACATAGCCCGCAGCGAAGGTTGTGCCTGGCGCGTTGCAGTCCGGCTGCGTTAGGCAAACATAATTATTCAAGTACGTCCCATCGCGATGATACTGACCATGAGGCAGCGTAATTCCAGTCGGCTGCTCCCGGCTGAAGACTTTGGCCATATACCTTCGCGCCGGATCGTCAAATCTTGCATAGGCCTGTCGCACCTCTATTAAATGATCCATTGAAGCAAGCACGGCGCCGGCGCCCAAAACAACGCAAATTACCTTATATCGAAGCTTGTCGGTCGGCCTTGGTAGCGACCGGGCCAGCACCATTGCCGCAACAGCCAGGCAGATAGCGTAAGAGGTAGAGCTGAACCTATAGTCGTAAGCCAGCCAGGCACCGCCGGGGACTGGAATAAACTTTTCATTAATCCACGAACAAACCAGAGCAAGACCCACACACGATAGCATCATCTTCCTGGCGTTCCTGTCTTGGCCAGGCCGAAAAACCAAAACGATCGAGGATAGGATAAAGGCAATGGCGGCGACGGCGAAAACTTTCGAATCGGACGCATCATCCGCCTTAAGGAAAATACCGTCGTAC
Organism: Chthoniobacterales bacterium; assembly: GCA_035941955.1. Classification (GTDB taxonomy): domain Bacteria; phylum Verrucomicrobiota; class Verrucomicrobiia; order Chthoniobacterales; family UBA10450; genus AV80. The sequence continues at coordinate 37,936 of DASZDO010000079.1, read as the reverse complement.
AGCCCACGGAGTCGATATTGATACCAATCGGTCGAGGAAATGAATGGGGATAGACCCACGAAGGAGCGTCCTGTGGGTGCCAATGTAGTTCCTGCCGTCGCCCAAAGGTGATAGAGGACTATCGGAACAAATAAAACGCCCAATGAGAGGATTCTTTTCCATTCCCGCAGCAAAGACGCAGTAACGATTCCCGCAAACGCACGGCTGAAACACCACGCCAACCAAAACGCCAGGGCGAATGGGTGGGCAGCATAGACGATCACCAAGGTAAGAAAGAGCAGAGATGCGTCGCTTAGCTTGCCAGTGCGAAGAAACCTCTCGGTAAGAAAGACAGCCGGTATGAGCAACGTGATCGCCAGGGTGTAGTTAACGAACCCGATGAACCAACAGGCGGAATACATGCAAACAGCCGCGGGAATCGCGAAGCAAACTGCCAGAGTGCATGATTTCCATGACTTGTTTCTAAGTCCGCAATATACGATCACGACAACTACCGTGGCATGCAGAGACATCAGAGCCGTCGCCACGATGTTTGGGAGATAAACAAAGGAGATACCCCAGAGCTTACAGAAGGGGATAACGACCATCATGAGGGCCGGAAACAAGCGATAGCCGAGAAACCACGACACCTCGAGATCGAGGCGGGAGATTCCAGACAGCTTTTCCCACAACAGTTTGCTTATGAGAAGGTGCTCGGGAAGATCGACGAGCGGAGGAAACAAAACGCCGTAAAGTGGAATCAACGCGATCAAGACAACGACCGGGATCATCAGGAACAGCGCCCTGTTGGTCCCTATCCACACAATCCAATTACTGACCCGTGCCTCGGCGGAAACCGAGGCGGTGGACTGTGATTCAGATTCCATTGCGTACCTCTACGGCCTCGTCCCGCCCGGGCCCTGCCAACGCTTCCTCGATTACTGTCGTCGTGCGGATAACGTGCCAGGCCTTTCTGGCAAATAATTGGAGAGCAATTGCCCCGATTGCGTTCGTGTTTCCCATACCAGCGCCCTATTTCGTTTGCGCCTTGGACGACGGCAACTGTCCAGACGTAAATAACTGGAGTATCTCAGTGTCGGAGAGTGCGCGATTGTAGATGCGAACGTCGTCAATTCGCCCGGTAAAGTAGTCAAAGCCCACCGTGTTATACCTGCCGATGGAGATCGACGTGGGGGCATTACCGATGGCTGCCAGAGGACCTGACGCGCACTGCGCGCCGTCTACGTAAAGGCTTCCAAGTGTACCCTTTTGTTTGCCGACAATATGATGCCAGCTGCGATTCGTGGGAGCAGCGCATACCACACTGCTTCGGAAGCCAGCTCCTCTCCATTTAACAAGTCCATCAGATCCCAATAACAGGGCCCACTGACTGTTTACTGGATTTCGCGTAACGATAACAGCGTTTTGCACAAAATTGTCAGAGTAGACCCAGGCCGCGACCGTGATCGCATCGGGAATTGCGATTGGAGGTATGTCAATATAGTCGCCGTTCCCATTGAAAAGTCTGGCTTTACCACCGATCTTCCCATCGACGACAGCCGTACCACGAGGCGTTCCCGTATTGCCATTCCCGCTGGCATCGATGCAGGAATCGCGTCGATTCGGTTCATCCATTTTCCAATGACCCACCAGGTCCCCGGTTGGCACCCGATTGCTGGCCTTCACTCTCACAGGGTAAAGAATACCCGCATGACCACTGGCAAAAGTCGTGCCTGGCGCATTGCAGTCGGGCTGCATCAGGCAAATATAATTGTTCAAAAAACTCCCATCGGGATGATACCGGCTGCGAGGCAGCTGGATTGACCCAGGTTGTTCACGTTTGAACACCTTTGCTACATATTTTCGGGCCGGAACGTCAAATTTTCCATAGGCCTTTCGCACTTCCATGAGATGGCGCACTGAGGCTAGAATTGAGATGCCAGCTAAGAGGACGAAAATTATCTTGTATGGTCTTTTGTCAGTTGAGACCGGCAACGAGCGAATTAGAATCATTCCCGCGACAGCGAGGCAAATGGCATACGATGTGGAGCTGAACCTGTAGTCGTAGGCCAACCAATGACCGCCCGGGATGGGAATAAATTTCTCATTAACCCAGGAGGCGATAAAGGGGAGAAAAAGGCTCGCCAGCGCTGCGTTTCGGACCTGCCCATCCTGGGTAGAGCGAAAAGCGACAACGGCTGCGCATAGGAGCAGGCCAATTGCCATAAGGCCGAACAATCTGGCGTCGGAGCTGTTGTCCGCCTGAAAAAACGCCCCGTTCAAGAGTCCTCGAAATCTTCCCTGGTACCAGTCGTTTATCGAAAGAATCGCGGGCTGATACAGGAAAGAGCGGCTGGCGGGCGCCAGCTCAGTCCCTGCAGTCGCCAGAAAATGATAGAGAGGTATGGGCGCAAAAATCAGACCCAGGCCAATCAGTTTCTTCCATTCAAGAACGAAGGTTCGGGTAGCGAAGCCCGCAAGCGCGCGGCTGAAACACCACACCAACCAAAACGTCGGGGCGAATGGATGAGCCGTATAGACCATCAACAAGGTCAAAAAGAGGAACAAGGCGTCGCGGAGTTTACCAGAGCAAAGAAAGCGCTCGGTGAGAAAAATAGCAGGAATGAGCAGCGTAATGGCCAGGGTGTAGTTGACAAAGCCGATGAACCAACAAGCCGAATACATGCAAACGACCGCTGGCATCGCAAAGCAGGCTGCGAAACCGCAGGATTTCCATGATCGGTCTTTAAGCCCGAAGGAGAGGATTGTAACAACCACCACGGCATGGAGAGACATGAGCGTCATCGTCACGATCCTTGGAAGGTAAACAAACGAGATCCCCCACAGTTTACAGAAAGGGATCACGACCATCATGAGCGCCGGGATCAAGCGATAGCCGAGAAAGAACGATAGCTCGAGGTTGAGGCGCGAAACTCCGGACAGCTTCTCCCACAAGAGTTTGCTGATGAGAAGGTGTTCGGGAAGATCAACCAGCGGAGGGAATAAAATGCCGTAGAGTGGAATCAACGCGATCAAGACAACGAGCGAGATCATCAGGAACAACGCCCTGTTGTTCCTTAGCCAGATCCGACATCTACCGGCCCGGGAAATGTTGGTTGTCAGCGGCGGATTCGAGATAGACACCGCTTCAGACGTGCCCGAGTCGCGAACCCTGTGGATTTTGCGCGATAGCATCGCCTTAAGCGCATCTCGCCACAGCTTCATTGATTAGAATGGCGTTCGACCCTTTACTTCTTGCCCAGCTCCACCCGGCTAACCCGCGCGGCGAAAGTGTTAATCACGTAGAGGCTGTTTTTCGTCAGGGCAAGGGATGCCGCTCCGACAACCTTGTCGAACTGCTCAAGCTTCAAGGATCTGACTCTCTTGCCATTCAAATCGAAAACGAGCACGTCGTCCGTCGCATTGCTTGACGCATACAAGAGACCGGCTTGGGCATCAACGGCCAGGTCTTGAAAATACCATCCGGCAGGCGTCCCCCACTCTTCCACCACCCACTTGGCGAGAAACTTTCCATTCGTATCGAACACCTGGATTCTCTTGTTACTCGGATCAGCCACGTAAACTTTGTTATTCTTTCCGTCCACCGCCAAGGAGGTAGGGCCGGAAAATTGCCCATCGTCCTTTCCGGGTGTTCCCCAAACGACCAGGACCTTTCCGTTAGCGTCCAGCCTGATAACTTGCGAACGACCCTGATCGACGACAAAGATCGAGTTGTCAGCGCCTAGACCGATATCGCGCGGGGCAGAGAATCCCGGTTCAGGGCCTTTCCAGTCGGCCAGAAAAGTTCCGTCGGGCTTCACCTTTTGCACACGATGATTCGAAACGTCCGCCACATAGATATTGCCGCTGGAATCGACAGCAATTCCGCCTGGCTCCAGGAAATCACCGGGCCCGGACCCCCTCTTCCCCAGAACGTTGAGGAAGTCTCCCGTCGGTGAGAATCTCTGGAGCCGGTCATTATTCGTATCCGAGACCAGAATGTTGCCGGTGCTATCAACCGTGAGGCCACGCGGGAAGTTTAGCTGGCCATTGTCCTTTCCCTGGGCGCCCTCAAACAGGTTAACACCCGTCGCCTGAACGCCTGCCGGCAATGGGCCTGAAGAAGCAGGAACGAAGTCTGCATTTTCCGGAACTTTGTAGATGGTCAGCGCCCCATATTCCGGGCCCTCAAACACCTTCTTAAAGTTAGGTGCGTAGACTTGCTGCTCATTTGAGCTCTTGAAGAAGCCGCGGATGGCGCCGTCAAACGCCACGTAATCTATGCCGTTGACCTTCAGTAGCGTAAACACCTGGTGCGCATTCTTGCTTTCGAACATCTGCCGGTAAGCTGTTTCCCGCCTGGGTAGATCGTAGCCGGCGGACCAGGTGAAATAGGTATACCCAAACCAGATTCGGCGGCCGGCCAACAGGATCGGATGATTGACAAACTTGTCAGTCAGGAAAATAGCGTCCGGTTTCGTTTCGGTGTGGATCCACTTTATCAGGCGATCGGTGGTGAAGTTCGTATAAACAAAGCTGGCGTTGCGAATGGGAAAGAAATCAATAACCCCTCCTGCCAGGATAGGAATTAGGAGAAGGAGAGCTACCAGCCGTGAAGGTATGGCCCAGCCCTTGATTCTTGCGTGCCATAACCGCCAACAACCATAGGCGACAAACAGGTTTGCCAGCACGAGCCAGATGTTCAAGAACTTATGGTTCGCCAAGGCTTCTTCACTAAACTGAAAGCAGAAGGTGAGCAGGAACAGGCTGAAGATGGAAATGAACAATCGCCAATGAACCCATGAACTGAAAATCAGGGCGATCAAGATAAACAGCCACTTCACTCCAAAGGTGAATCCGAGATACTTCAAGACTTGCAAGATCGGCACGTTACCGAGCGTGTAACCCCAATGAATCAGGGACGCTCCGGCTCGCGCGTTGCCGGAACGCAAGGCCAGAACCTGGGGAAGACCCACCACGGCTGTCGTAATGGCCAATCCCAGCATGTACCGGCGATAGGGAAAGAGAATAAAAAAGAACAGGAGCACGGCAAACGCCGCCGTGAACACCGGGGCATTCCAGTAAGGCAGAAGGCCCAGGAGAAAGCCGCAGAAGATAAAACCCCGGCCGAAAACAAGATTATCATGAACAATCTGCGCGAAAAAACTACGAGAGGGTGCAGGAGCGGACGCCTGGGGCGATGGAGGCTCGCTAGCGGAGGTGAGGGCGGGCTCGAGGGGCGATTGTTCCGAAGGGGGCAATGCGTCAGATATCTGCGCTTCGGATGCGGGAACAGTGTCGTCCTCCAGAGACGATTGTGGGACAACCTCGACGGCCTCGGATTCCCGTGGCTCGCTCTCGGACGCAGCGCCCTGACGCATATACTCGTCATATGCCCGGGTATGGAACGTGCGTGGCACTCCCGCTGACTCATCGACCGCGGCTTGCGACGATTCCTCGTGAGACGTAGCTGGGTCCGAGGTTGGCACTTCGCTCTCCGACGCAGGGTCAGGTTTCAGACGCGCCTGTTCGTTATCCGCCACGGTGTCGGGCGTTCTTGGTTCGCTCGCCGACGAATAGTTCGCCGCGGATGACGGTTCTTTAGGAGGCTCAAGTGTGCCGGAAGCTTGGGCATCACTCACTGGCACGGTCTCCGGCTCCTGAAGCGACTGCTCGTAATCCGTCCGGGTATCGGGCGACGATGCCTCGGCTACCGTGGTCAAGCCGGCTGCTTGAGACGGCTCTTCAAGGGAGGCTATCGTGTCGGGGAGTTGCGCTTCTGGAATTGAGGTGACGCCCGGGTCCGGAGGCAGTTGTTCCGGGGATGTAAGTTTGTCCGAGGCCGCTCCGTCCTGAAAGGCGGTTTCACTTTTTCGCTCGCGCTTCCGTAATCGCGCCGGCAACAAGGCACCAAGGGAACGCCGGCCGGCCGCAAGCCACGGCCTTTTGCCCACGGTGGGACGCGCGGCACGAAGAAGCTGTTTCTCTTTCGCTCTTTCCAAATACCGATCGAAAAGAAAAATCAAGACCACCAGGAAGATGCCAATGGAGCTGGCAAGGTGCCGTTGGTTAACAAAGACAACCTGGGTCCATATTCCCCAATCCTCGCCCCGATACGGGTAGCCTGAGGAAAGATAATCCCTCAAGTTGTAGATGGCCAGGAGCGCTCCTTTGAAGGACGTTTGCTTTCGCAAAAACGGAATGAGGCTAAGCGTGCCGTGAAAAAAGAAGAGCGCCGAGGCCAGGCGCCCGACCGCTCGCGATTTGAAAAGCAGCTGACCGAGCGCAATGACCAGCGCGAGCATGCAAACCAGCGTAAGGATACTTAGAAGGTTCAGGCTCCAGACCAAATTAAGTCCGAGAAATTCCAGATTCCCCGCCAGGAAGTAGAAAAGAAAATGGTAGCGAATGGGCTCGCCCGCAAAATGCGGATACTCCGCGGGAAAGTTATGGCCGACCGCAAAGTTTCTGACGATGGCGGTGTTCGGCCCGTAGTCGCTCCATTGCGTAATGCCAATCAGGAGCTTGCCGTCTTTGAAGTCGAGGGTGGCGAACATCATCCAGCAGGCCAGGGCGAAATAGAGCCCTAATGTGATCCAGTCCCACTTGGCAGATCCCGGAACCGCCGGTTCTATGATCGAGAGATCCCGCTTCGGCGGACACTTGAGGAAGAAGATCGCGGCGGCGGCAAAAAAGATAACATCTCCCCAAAGGAGGGGATTACTGGAGCCCGCGAAGTGGCGCGCCGCGAGGTAGGTAAAACAGGAGCTAAGCACCAGTCCGACCAGCGCCCCGGTCGCCCAGCGATGCGATACGGAAAGGAAGCGGAAAAAGCGGCTGCAAAGACGCTCACCGACGCATATCGCCACGCCGACGTAAAGAAGCGCTAACATCCTGCGCCCTCGATCGTCGGTCTGCCGAAGTGCGGCTTCGGCTCGGGGCAGGCCGTGCGTGTTCGTGTGCGGAGACAGTTACACATGAAATATGAGAGTCGCCCGCCTGAACTCGATTTAATCATTTTGTCCGCATGGCGCCTGCTCCTGCGAACGAGCAAGAGCCGGCATCACCGCGGAAAGTGTCCGGAGACGATGGCGGGAGCTGGCCTATCCATTGAATGAGCAACGATAATAGGCGCACTCCCGCAGGGCGGCAAGGGTTTCGTCGCGAATCGCGCAGGTTTCGGAGGCGATTTGCCCGTGTTTCGGGCCCGCGCGGCCAGAAATCACTTTTTCTCCAGCACCACCAACAGGCGCGTGGCGCAGCACGCAGGGACACAACTCGCGAGTCGATCGATCGCCCGCAATGCCGGCCACAATCTCTGCGGGTAGAGTTGAGGACCTCTGAATCCACCCGAAGCGACGTATGAAATGGCTGGCAGCAAACTTTGCCTCACCGTCCGCCAGTCGCCCAGCCGCCAGGCCCATTCCATGGAAAAAAAAATGCGGTGGGCATTTCCCTGCGCGGCGTAGTACGCCGTTTCCGTTGGTGAAAAACCGTCCGGCGCCCACCACTGAATCTCATCGCGAAGTCCGAGCGGTTCATGATGAAAGAGGCCGTAGACGATCCGGCCCAATAGTCCCATCGCCGGATCGAAAATCACGAGACGGCCGCCCGGCGTCAGGACACGATGAAACTCCGCCAGGGCCGTTCCCGGATATTCCAGGTGATGCCAGACATCGAACAAGATCAGATTTGCCACCGAACCCGCGGCAAAATTCAAGGCATAGGCGTTCTCGACTCGATCCAGCCAGGGATTGGGAAAAAGATCGGTCGCCAGTGCTTCGGGCACCACGGTTTTGAGATTGCCGATGCCAGAGCCGATTTCCACCGTCTCGCCCGGCAGGTCGAGCCGCAATTCACGGGCGATTTCGACATAAAACTCACGATAGATTTTTTGCAGGAGCGGCTTCCGGCGCCAATGCTCGGTGTTGGCGTGGATTTCCCGGTTGTGCTGTCCGACGTCCATCGGCATCCAGCTAAATCAATTCATTTTTGCCGATGGCAAGGAAAAGCGCGTGCCGGAAAGCCGTCCCGGGATCCGCTATTTGGGCTGGCTACGGGAGGTCCAGACATACTTGGTACCCAGATTGTCGCCTCGATAGAGGCTATGCCTCCATAGCGCAAAGCCTCCTGCCGGAATAAGAATCACGGCGATGAGCGCAGTTCCCCGCACCCAACCCGGCGGGCCGCGCCAGGCAAAATAGAGGCCAGTCAGGATTGCGGTCGCACAACTGATCAGCATGCCTGCGATCGCACTCGGACTGTGAAATCGGAACTCCACCTTATGTTTGCCCGTGGCAAGCCAGACGGCCAGTTCGTTTCGATCCGTGCGGCGGACTGCTGTCTCATGCGAGTCGACCGAAGTTCTCCATTGCGGAGAGTACGGAACGGACCAGACCAGAAAGCCGGGCTGATTGGCATTCACAAAAAACACGACCCGGTTGAATGCCGTGTATGAGGTTGCGACGCGATCGTGCTCAGAAGCGTCCCCGAAAACGGCCGGAGGCGTCCCCGGCTCTCCGGGACGCGGAACGGTAATCATCTCAGGGCTTGTCGAGGCGGGAGGAGTGCTGGTCTCGTTTCGATAGAAGGCGGCCCACGGCGCACCTTGCGCGTCCCCCTTGATTGCGGTCCTTGATTCCATGCCATAACCCGGGTAGGCGGGGGCATAAGCCAGAGTGGAGCGTTTGGCCTCGTCCATCTGGGCAATACTCGGTGTGGGCTGTTTTTGCGCCATCCAGGTGCCATATCGCAGTTGGACGATCCCCTGGACGACCACAGTCAAAACTAACAGGCCACCAGCTGCCGTTCGGGCTGGAGATGGCGAGAGACGAATCGTCGCCAGAACCAAAGAACCCAGACCGCTCCAAAAGACGAAAGTGTCCACCCATCCCGGGCGCGGCTGGATCCTGGAAGGCACGTAGCCCGTGAACTCAGCGCCCGCCAGCAGAACGTATCCACCAACGAAAATGGCCGTGGCGAGCAGTGGGACGTGCCAGGGCGCAATCGGTCTCCTGTGGCTCGAAGTCTCGTCATCCGCCGAACGAAAAAACCAGGCCAGAAGAAACATGAAGATCGGGGGCAAGAGCATGGTGATGCGTCCCGGAACGCGGAACGAGTTCGCCAGCGGAACGTATTTCCAAAAGAAATAATGGATCGGGGTATCACCGCCAGCGCTACAAAGGATGATGGCGGCGAGCGCCAGCACCAGGGCGACCATGATCTTGCAGCCCTTCTTCCCCGCGACCGCAGCGAGCGGCGCCAGGACAGCAACCAGGATCAGCGATGAACTGCCAAACGCGCCGTGGACATCGCTGCGTAACGGATTGAAGAAGCTGTTCAGCTCACCCGCCAAACGGTCGGAATACTCCAGCGACCATTCATAGGTCCGTCCTGCCCGGCCGGGAGCGTCCTGCAGGAACTCGAAAAAAAAGGGAAGCGTATAGGCCGAGGCCAGCAAAGCGCCGATACCCAGCCAGATTCCAGTGGTTGCATAAAACCCGAGCGCCTTGCGCCAGCTCAAGGTGACGTCGGTCTTGATAGCCGTGACGACAGGAGGAATGGCCAGACAGATCACGGCCGCGCCAATGCCGCCGAGATACGCCATTTGGGGATGGCCGCCACAGATGAGGAGGTAAGCCGCGCCGATGACGGACAACGGGCCGACCAGACGGCGAGGCGCAACATAATGGTAAGCCATCGCGGCACACAGCAGCAGGAAACCCGTATAACTCTCCAACGAAGCGCCATAACGGAACAGATCGAGCATCCGCTGGTTGTAGGCTGTAAGAAACGAAATAATGAACGCGGCATCGGCGCGGAGATCCAGTTTGCGCAGCAGATTGAAAAGGACGAGTTGGGTCAGCCCCAACGAGATCAAACGCCAAAAGGTGTTCCACTCGAGCGCGGACCCGTTCCAGTATCCGGGTGAGTGGGCCGCGAGATGGGAAAGCGGATGATAGGTCTGGCCGAGCGTGAACGCGGCCGCGGATCGCCCGCCCGCAAAGCCCGGCGCGTACAAGGGAAAGCTCCCGTGGGCCAGGGAGTACTGCGGCTCCATCTGGTTCTCGATCGAATAGGTTGGGTAGTCGTTCCCGATCGTCTGGTCGCTGCAAAAAGGCATCAGCCAGTAAAAAACCGCGAACGGCAACACGCAGATAGACCACTTCAGGCAGCGTCGGACCAGGGGCGTTGCGTTCATTGGGAGACCCGACAGAGCGATTGTTACTTCTTTTTGAAGACTTCCACGGCATTCCACGCCGGATCGGGAGGCGCTTGTTCGTACTCCAGTGCGCGCTCGAGATACATTTGGGCAAGCGCATCGTCCGGGTAAAATTCAAGGAATTGGGCGAACAGGACCTTCGCCTGCCCGAAGTCGCGTTCGCGAAATTTTCGAAACCCGGCTTCGTAGGTTTCGAGCCGCTGAAGAAACTCCTGGTCCCCGGCGTCGCTCCTTGCCCCGATCAACGTAAAGATTTCGACCGGCTTCGTTTTCCCTTTCACCTGGACGAGCGCGACGCTGCGCAGATGGAATTCGTCGCGGATCAATTCGCGCGCACTCGCGCCGACCAGAATATCAACGGCATAGGTCCGGGTGAGCGCTTCGAGGCGTGAGGCCAGGTTGACCGCGTCGCCGATCACGGTCGGGTCGGCCTTTTCCTGCGAACCAATGTTGCCCCCCAGGACATCGCCCTGATTGATGCCCATCCCGATCGCGAAGGGCGCGATCCCTTCCGCTTTCCATTTTTCGTTCAGCGCTCGCAGTTCCCGGCGCATGGTCAAGGCGGCCCGCGCGCAGGACTTCGCATCTTCCGCGACGCCCCGGCTGCTCACGTTCCCCCACACGGCCATGACGGCGTCGCCGATGAACTTGTCGAGCGTGCCGTCATGCCGGAAGACTGCCGCTGTCATGCGGCTCAGGTACTCGTTGAGCTGTTTTACCAGCGCCTCCGGATCGGCGCTTTCGGTCATCCCGGTGAACCCGACGATGTCGGAAAAGAGTATCGTGGCCGGAAGGCGCACTCCGCGCAGGCTGCTGTAGAAACTGTCGGGATTATCGAGAATTTCCTTCACAAGGTTTTTGGAGACGTAGCGTTCGAGCGTCCGGCGGGTCCGCATCTTCTCGATGCGTTCCAGCACATACTCGAAGCCTAACGAGAGAAAGCCTCCCGAGAGAAATGCGATCAGCACAGGAACGACGACGATCAGCAATCCAGCGCGATCAAAGGCGATCCGTGCGAACGCCAGATAAGCCACGGAAACCGCGAGCAGCGCGAGGAAGGAGACGAGCGGCCGCTTCACCAGTGCGATAAGCGCCCAAGCCAGAATTCCTGCGGCCGCGACCAGAAAAAGATTGGCCCTCTCCGAGGTATAGCGGAGAAACTCACGGTCGATCGTGGCCGCGATCGCCTGCAAATGCAGGGAGGGACCGGGTGTATCCAGTTCCAAGGGGGTGGCGACAACGTCAGGTTGGATCTGGGCCGACCATCCGACGATTATGATTTTGTCCTTGAAGAACTCTCCGTTGGCATAATTCGCGGCCCAGAACTTCGGATCGAAAACCTCGTAGAGCGGGCGCGGAGGATAAGCGCCACTTTCGCTGAAACGGAATGGATGTTGCCGCTGGTCGCGCAAGACGGCGCCTGCATGACCAAGCTTCTCGAGAGCGCGAGCGGAGAAGGATACGTAAACCTCCTCGTCGGGGAAAGAGTCCTGGCCGGCCAGCTGGCGATCCGACCGGGTGAAGTAAATTCCGCGAACCAATCCATCCACGGAATCCGCCCAGAAATTCACGAACCCGACCCGATCGTCGGCCAGCGGCGGGGGTGGAATCAGGGCCGCGTTCGGGACAACAATCTGATGCGACGCTCCCTCGTCGATGTTCGCGCCGAGCACCAGGCGATCGCGATACCGGTCGAGCGCCTCGCGAAACACGGGATCACCGTCATTGGGCGGGTTGCAGACAAAATCGAACATAACCAGCCGCGCGCCGGCGCCGAACAGCCGGTCGAGTAACAGCGCCCAGACCTCGCGCGACCACGGAAACGGTCGTTCCGTCATCAACTGCAAGGCGCGATTGTTCGCGAGTTCCTCCGGTAACAATGGCGGAAGCTCCAGCGTGCTCTGGTCGATTCCGAGGAAAACAAAATCGGGACGCGTCGCCGTCTTTCGGCCTTCGCGCTGAAGAAAGTTTTCGTAGTTTTGCTCCTGCCGCCAAACCGCCGAGACGAAGGGAAAACTCGGGAAAAAATGGACCGCGATAATTGCACCCGAGCAAAACCCGCAGATCGCCGCCACGACCAGGCGCCGATGACGACTGAGCCAATCCATGCCGTGGATTTTAGGAGCCGCGCAGTCTGCGGCCAATGCAATTAATGCGCATCGGCATCGCACGCTTGCTCGCAGGCACATCGCAAGGGCCGCCTTTACAAGGAGCGGCGGCCTCCAGACCGCCGGCTTCCGAGGGCGGTTTGTAAACCGCCCCTCCTTGGCTGGCAAACCTGTCAGTCATAGATCCCAGAGAAACAATTTGTGATTTAGAGTGCGCCAGCTACTTTTCCGGCCCGCGAACGCCCCGATGGCGCCGCAACGATCTGCACACCTGGCCCCGCAAAGCGGGACCGAATCAGCGAATGAGGTCGCGCAGATCACCAACAAGAGAACAATTCGCTGAAAGAGGAGTCCGGCAGCCGCCGGATACAACAACATGCCAAGAGCCACTAACGCCCCGGCCAGCCGGGAGCGACGCAAACGCGTTCTAGATCAAGCCAAGGGGTACCGCGGCCGCCGTTCGAAACTTTTCCGCTACGCGAAGGACGCGACGATGAAGGGCAAATACTGGGCCTATCGCGACCGGAAAACCCGCAAGCGGACCTTCCGTTATCTTTGGATCCAGCGCCTGAACGCCGCCGTCCGCGCCCAAGGTCTGACCTACAGCCGTTTTGCCGAGGGTTTGAAAGCCGCGAATATCGGGCTCGATCGCAAGATTCTTTCCGATCTCGCCATCACCGATGAGGCCGCGTTCAAGGGAATTGTCGAGCAGGTGAAGACCGCGCTCGAGAACAAAGCGAAAGCGAAGAAGGCAGCGTAGGGTTGCGTTGAATCGATGAAGAGTTGAAGCGTTAAAGCGATTCCGCTGCAACGCTCAAACCCTTTCACGCTTCACGTCTCCACCATGTCTCACGAGCTGGAACAATTGCGCGACGCCGCGCTGGCTGAGATCGCCGCGGCGACCGACGAGCAAACGCTCGATACCGCGCGGGTCCGTTACCTCGGCCGCTCCGGCAGCATTTCGGCCTGGGCCGATCGGATGAAATCGCTCGCCAAGGAAGAGCGCCCGGTCGTCGGGAAACTGCTCAATGAAGCGCGCACGGCGGTCACTGCCGCGATCCAGCAAAGCGCCGAGCGGCTGCGGGCGACGAAAGAAGCGAGCGAGCTGGCGAACATCGACATTTCACTTCCCGGCACCGCGACCGAGCTTGGCACGCTCCATCCCCTTACCCAAATGCTCGACCGCGGGATCGGAATTTTCCGGCGCATGGGGTTTGCTTTGGCCGAAGGCCCCGATGTCGACGACGAATGGCATTGCTTCGATGCCCTCAATACCGCTCCCGATCATCCGGCGCGGAACGAGCAGGACACATTTTATCTGCCGGATGGGCGCTTGCTCCGCACCCACACCTCCACCGTGCAGATTCGCACGATGCAAGGCGCTCCGCCGCCCATCCGCGTCATCGCTCCGGGAGCCGCCTACCGCCGCGATGAGGTCGATGCGACCCACAGCGCGCAGTTTCACCAAATCGAAGGCCTTTACGTCGACGAAAACGTGAGTGTGGGCGATCTGAAAGGGACGCTGGAATTTTTTCTCCGCGAGCTTTTCGGTGCGGATTCGCAGGTGCGTTTTCGGCCCCATTATTTTCCGTTTACCGAGCCGAGCTTCGAAATCGATGTGAAATCGAAAGCGCTGAAAGGCGGAGAGAAATGGATCGAAGTTTGCGGCTGCGGGATGGTGCATCCGGCGGTTTTCGAAGAGGTGAACAAGGCGCGGCAGGACGAAGCCTACGACCCGGAAAAATGGAGTGGGTTCGCGTTTGGTTTGGGCATGGATCGGCTTGCCATGATTTTATTTGGTGTTCCCGATCTTCGGCTGTTCGCGGCCAACGATTTGCGGTTTTTGAGGCAATTCGCATGAAAGTACCGGAACACAGACTTGCAGTCTGTGCGGCCAGCGGAGTTGCACTCCGCTGTAGCGGACAAGATGTCCGCTGGCCGCACAGGCAGAATGCCTGTGTTCCGTTGACAGCACAGTATGAAATTCTCCGTTAACTGGCTGCGCGAATTTGTCGATCTGCCTTCGAACGTCGACGAACTGGCAGAGCTTCTCACCCTGGCCGGAATCGAGATCGAAGGAATCGAAAAACGAGGCGCAAACTTCGACCACGTTGTCGTCGCGCAAATCAACGCGTCTTCGCAACATCCGAACGCGGACCGCCTGAGCGTTTGCCAGGTCGATGACGGCAGCGGGCAAACGCGCCAGATCGTTTGCGGCGCGAAGAACTACAAAGTGGGCGACAAAGTTCCCCTCGCCTTGCCCGGCGCCGTGTTGGTCGGTGATCTAAAAATCAAGCCGAGCAAACTGCGCGGGATCGAATCGCAAGGCATGCTGTGCAGCCCCAGCGAGCTCGGTCTTTCCCAGGAGAGCGATGGATTGTTGATCCTTTCGCCCGAAGCAAAAATTGGCGCGCCGATCGGCTCGCTCTTTCCCGAAGACACAATTCTTGACGTCGAAATCACGCCGAATCGCGGCGATCTCCTTAGTCACTTTGGTTTAGCGAGAGAGATATCCGCTCTTGTAGGGCAACCGCTCCGGTTGCCGAACCAAGCAATGGCAGACGATGCGCCTGCCCTACAAAAAACAGGCATAGAGATTTCGGCGCCTAACGAATGCCCTTTCTATTCCGCGCGCCGGATCGAAAACGTCAAGGTGGGCGAAAGCCCGGACTGGCTGCGGGCGAAACTGGAAGCGGCCGGTCTGCGTCCGATCAACAACATCGTCGATATTTCCAACTTTGTGATGCTCGAACTCGGCCAGCCCACCCACGCGTTCGACTCTGACAAGCTGAAAGGCGAAATCGTCGTGCGGCTCGCTCGGGAAGGCGAAAAGTTTCTTGCGCTCGACGGCAAGAACTACGCTCTCACTTCGCGAGATTTGGTTATCGCCGACCAGGAACGCGTCGTCGGCATTGGCGGAGTAATGGGTGGCGAAGAAACCGGCGTTACCGCGTCGACGAAAAATGTTTTGCTCGAGGCCGCTTACTTTTTGCCGTCGAGCGTCCGCCGCACCGCGCGGACTTTGAATTTGCCGAGCGACGCGAGTTATCGCTTCGAGCGCCGGGTCGATCCGGCCATGATCCTGCCCGCGTCGCAGCGCGCCACGGAATTGATTCGCGAGCTGGCTGCGGGAAATCCGTCCGCGGAAATCGCGACGGCCGGCGCGCTGCCCGAGCCACCGCCCGATGTTTCGTTGCGCTACGAGCGCTGCAACCAACTCATTGGCGTAGCCGTGCCGAAGGAACGCGTCGGGCAAATTCTCAAGGGCTTTGGTTTGGAGAAAGCCGGCCACAGCGACGACGACAAAAGTTCCTGGCACATCCCGAGTTTTCGCCCCGACCTCCAGCGCGAAGCCGACCTGATCGAAGAAGTCGTGCGCGTGTTCGGAATCGAGAACGTTCCCGGCAGCGAGCGGAGCCGCTTCACCCCAGAGTCAGCGGCCGATCGCGGTCATGATTTTGAATCCGCTCTGCGCGACCGATTGGCAGGCCGTGGACTTACCGAGGTGCGGACTTCGAAGTTGATCTCACGCAAGGCGGTTCAGTTTGAGGAGGACGCAATCGAATTACGTAATCCGCTCAATGAAGACCATGTCGCGCTCCGGCGAACTTTTTTCCCATCGCTCGGCGATGTTTGGGCGCGCAATGTCCAGGGCGGAGCTGAGCGGGTCGCCATCTTTGAAGTGGGGCGCGTCTTTATTCCTCCCGAGGGGACGGAAGAACGGCATATCGGAATCCTCCTGTGGGGAAACTCGGGACCCTCGACGCACTGGCGGTCGAAAAACAGCATCCTCGATTATTTCGATCTCAAGGGCGTGATCGAATCGGTGATCCCATCTGCAACTTTCAAGCGCGTTGACCGGCCCGCGCTGCTGTTGGCAATCGAAATTTGGCTAGGGGCTGAGCGAATTGGTTTCGCCGGCCAGGTCGCTTCCGAATGGACGAAGGCGGTTGGTTCAACCCACCCGGTCCTATTTGCCGAGCTGAATCTTGATTCGTTCGCGCATCGGGGAGGCGGACAAACATTTCGTGGGATCGACAAGTTTCCGGCGGTCACGCGCGACATTGCGATGTTCGTGCCGGAAAATTTATCTCATGAAAAAATTTGCTCGACGATCATCGGCGCGAACGAACCGCTTCTGGTGAGCGTGGAGCTGTTCGATGTCTTCAGCGGAAAACAAGAAGAAAATTTCGGCGCGGGAAAAAAGTCGATGGCATATGCGTTGACATACCGCGATAAAACTCGCACACTGACGAACGACGAAATCACCGTGGTCCACGCGAAAATTCGCGAGCGGTTGCAGCGGGAATTGGGCGTGGAACTACGGGAATAGTTCTTTGATAACGTTGAGAGTTTTTGATTGAGGGTTGGGATGGAAACCAGCGCTTTTCGCTCAACTCTCAACCGAGAACTCTCAACCATTTTACCCTGCAGTGTTCGAGATTAAAGGTGTGATTCCCGAACCGATATTTCATTGACTAGGAGGCTTGGTTGCACCTGGGGAAGATGACATGCCTTAATTGGAAGTCAGACGCTCCTGCGACGGTCGTCCGCCCGTTACCGAAAGGGAACGGGATATCCGCCTTAACGGCATCTGCGGGGTAAAAATCTTGGAAAGCCCGGATTGCGTGAGCGATTCGGGCTTTTTTCCTGCTCGTGCTCGTAATCGAAACGGATCGATCACGAGCAGGAGCACGAGCACGATTACGAAATAGCCTTTCGCCCGCTCGGAAAGCTGCTAACGATCTCGCGATGCGCGCAATTCTCGCTCTTGAAGACGGCAGGATTTTCGAGGGAGAATCTTTTGGCGCAACAGGCACGCGGATCGGCGAAGTTTGTTTCAACACCTCGATGACCGGCTACCAGGAGGTCCTGACCGATCCTTCGTATCGCGGCCAAATCGTGGCGATGACGTATCCGTTGATCGGAAACTACGGCACGAATGAGCTCGATCAGGAAAGCCGCGAGCCTCATGTGCGTGGATTTGTCATTGAAGAACTGAGCGAGATCCCGAGCAGCTGGCGCGCGGAGGCGTCCCTCGAGGATTATCTGCGGCGATGGCAGATCCCCGGTGTGCAAGGCATCGACACCCGCGCGTTGACGCGGCACCTGCGCGAGCGCGGCGCCATGAAAGCTTGCCTGACCAGTGAAGCGCTCTCGGAAAAGGAAGCGGTCGCGCAGGCCATCAATGGGGAAGGCGTGATCGGAATGGATTATGTTCGCGAAGTAAGCACGTCTGCTCCTTACCAGTGGGACCCGGACGATCAGCTCAGCGCAATCTGGTCCATCGCGAGCGGGAACGCCGATGAAGTCATTCGGCGAAATCTGCCGCCGGTGCGGTACCGGATTGTGGCCTATGACTACGGCATCAAGGAAAACATCCTGCGCCGCCTTCGCCAGAATGGTTTCGGGATCACGGTCGTGCCCGCCGCGACCACGGCCGATGAAGTTCTAGCCTTGAATCCGGACGGAGTTTTTCTTTCGAACGGGCCCGGCGACCCGTCCGTCCTGCATTACGCCCACGGCTCCTTGCGCGGTTTGATCGGAAAAAAACCGGTTTTCGGAATTTGCCTGGGCCACCAGGTTCTGGGTTTCGCGGTCGGAGGGAAGACTTTTAAATTGAAATTTGGGCATCGGGGCGGGAATCAGCCGGTCAAGGATTTGCGCACGGGCAAGGTGGCGATCACGTCGCAGAATCACGGTTTTGCGGTGGACGCCGATTCATTGCCGAAGGAGATGGAAGTCACGCATATCAATTTGAACGACGGCACAGTCGAGGGCATGCGCCACCGGGAACTGCCGGTCTTCAGCGTGCAGTATCACCCGGAGGCCGCGCCCGGGCCGCATGATGCGGGTTATTTCTTCTCCCAGTTTTCCGAATTGATCGAACGACAGTAAGAGGAATCTCTCAACCGCGCGATCTCAGCGCGATGACTTCGCCGAGCATACGGAGGCTATCGTTGAAGAAATCGACTTTGCTTCCTTCGCAGTGGTTCCACCGAACCGGGATCTCTTTTATTCGGAGCTTCGCACGCCACGCCAGATAGAGCAGCTCCACGTCGAAACCAAACCCGTCGGTTTGGGCCTGCTCGAGAATCGGGCGGCAAACATCGAGGCGGAACGCCTTAAACCCGCACTGTGTGTCCCAAAAAGGAAGACCCGTCGCCACGCGCACGATCAAGTTGAAAACGCGACCGCCCTGCTCGCGCCGCCAGGGCTGCCGATTGCCAATCAACCGCCGGTCCAGGGCGCGCGAACCCAACGCGACATCCACCTCACCGCTGGCGATGGGCTGAACCAATTTTGGGGCTTCGTCGATCGGCGTCGATAAATCCGCATCCGAGAACAATCCGATCGGCTTGGTCGCGGCCAGCAAACCAGTCCGCACGGCCGCGCCTTTGCCGCGGTTCGGCGAGTTCTCGATCAAGCGGGTCGCAATCGGCCCGGAGGCGGCAAAAACTTCGCGCACGATTTCGGACGTCGCATCGGTCGAACCATCGTTCACCACGATCAGTTCACTGGTCGGGCCAAACCGTTCGAGATACTCCAGGGTCACGCGGAGGCTTCCGCCGATACGTCCGGCCTCGTTATAGGCCGGGATCACAATGGAGACAGGTGGAAGCATGGTCATTCGGCGTGTTTCTTGATTCGCTTTTGGCCTATGAGTGACTCGCCTCCCAGCTTTTTTTTACGGTTGGCGGGCGAAACTGGCTCGGCCAGGAGTCTCACCCACGGATTTTTCCTTTGCACGTTATGGAACTGGGGCAACTTCCCCGTGACCATGGCCGACCAAAACAGCACGGATAGCGAGTCGGGCGGCACGATTGAGACCAACCCTGTCCTCGTCGTGCAGGGAATCGGCCACACCGGCCGCAATCTCCTGCGCGAAGTGGGGAGCATGTTTTGGTTCATCGTTAACACCTTCACCGAAACGATGGAGAATATGCGGCGCGGCCGCGCCCCCTTTCGGGCCACGAGTTTCTTTCGGCACACCGAGCGCGCCGGCGTGGGGTCGGTCCCGCTGGTGGCGATGGTCTCGTTTTTTCTCGGGCTGACCATGGCCCTGTTGACCGGATATCAACTGGAGCGCTTCGGCATGGAACGGTTGATCCCAGGTCTCGTTTCGATCGCTTTCACGCGCGAGCTGGGGCCGCTCCTCACCGGAATCATGCTGGCGGCGCGAATCGGCGCGGCGTTCACCGCCGAGCTCGGCACGATGAAGGTATCGGAGGAGGTCGAAGCGATCGAAGCCATGGGCATCAGTCCGCTGCGTTTTCTGGTCGCCCCGCGCATGCTCGCCCTCTTCGCCCTGATGCCGTGTCTCTCCGTGATTTCATGTGTCGCGGCGGTGTTCGCGACGTTTCTCATCTCCAAGGCGTATTTTAACATCGCGTGGATTTATTTTTCCGATCTCGTCCTGCACAGCCTTCTGATCAAGGACATCATCACCGGGATCATCAAGAGCCTCCTGTTCGGGCTGCTCATTGGCGCGATCGCGTGTCATCGCGGGCTCAGCGTCACCGGCGGCGCGTCGGGCGTGGGCACCTCCACGACCTCCAGCGTTGTCACCGCCATCACCACGGTGATCGGCTTCGATACGCTCTTTAACATTGTTTACACCGTTTTTTCTCCCACGTGATCGAAGAACCTCCTCCACCTCCAGTCGTCGACCTGCGCGATGTCCACCTCGATTTCGAGGAAAAGAAAGTGCTCCGGGGCGTCTCTCTCGTGGTGGAGCCGCTGGATCGCCTGGTGATCATGGGCCAGAGCGGCAGTGGCAAGAGCACCATCCTGCGCCTGATCCTTGGCATCCTGACGCCCACACGCGGGTCCGTCTTTTTCAAGCAATTCGAGATTTCCCGGCTCCAGCGCCGCAAGCTCCAGCAGATCCGCACTCAAATCGGGATGGTCTATCAGTACTCGGCGCTGCTCAGTTCGCGCAACGTTCGCGATAACGTCGCGTTGCCGCTGGAGGAGTCGACAAAAAAGGGCCGGGAGGAGATCGACCAGATCGTCGACGAAAAGCTGAGCCTGGTGGGAATGCTCGAGGCGAAGGACCAGATGCCGTCCGAGCTGAGCGGAGGGATGCGAAAGCGAGTCAGCCTCGCGCGAGCGCTCGTCATGGATCCCGAGCTGATCCTCTTCGACGAACCCTCGGCGGGGCTCGACCCGGTCATCAGCTCGGTCATCGACGAATTGATCATAAGTCTGACCGAGAAATCGCAGGTGACTTCGGTTATTGTCACCCATGAGATGGACAGCGCGTTCAGAGTCGGCACCAAAATGGCTATGCTTTACCAGGGAAAGATCATCGAAACGGGTGAGCCCGAGCAGTTCAGGCAATCGGAAAACCCGGTGGTAGTGCAGTTCTTGAGCGGCAGCACCGAAGGGCCGATTCTGGAAGGAAGCAAAGATGCAATTGAAACGAAATGAAATCCTGACCGGCCTTCTGGTGCTTGTCACCGTCGCGCTCCTGACCGGGATCCTGATCCTGCTGGGCGCGCCCGGTCTTTTCAAACCGCTCGTCACCTACAAGATCTATCTGGATAACGCTGCCGGCATTAAGCTCGGCGCCCCGGTTTTGCTTGCTGGACGCAAGATCGGTCAGGTCGAGAAATTGTACTCGCCGGTCTCGAAGGAAGACGCCCAACGCGCCGAAGCAGCTGCCGAAGCGCTCCGCGCGACAGATCCCGCTCTCCCACCCAAACCTACGCCAAAGCCAAACGCCACGCCGACCCCGCCCGAGACCAAAATCAAATACGAGGCGCGCATCGATGTCCTCGTAGACAAAGATGCCGGCGTCTATCGGGACGCGAAAGCACGCCTCATTACGCTGGGCCTCCTCGGCGAAACGGCCATCGACTTTACCCAGGGGAACGAGGGTTCGGGCCTCGCCAAGGATGGCGAGATGTTCGCCGGGGAACGGGTACCCGACTTCGGCGAATCGATCTCCAAAGTGCTCGATATCGTGAAGCCGGTCGCGATTGAAGCCACCGGCACCTTGAAAGAACTCCAGACGACGGCAGTGAATCTCAGCCGAATCACCGACGAGTATTCACAGCTCAATATGGCCCTCGCCCAAATGCGCACTTTTGCCGAGAACCTGACCAACATGACCGCACGCGACAGCTCCATCTCGGTCGCATTCAAGAACATCGAGAAGATCAGCACCGATCTGTCGAGCAACGACAATATCCAGATGACGTTGCAAAATTTTCGCGAATCGTCCGACAAGCTAAAGTCCATACTCTCCGATCTCAGCCGGTTGGGTCCGGACCTGCAGGAGAGCAGCCAAAACGTGAAGGAGCTGACCGCGACGGTGAAGAGCCAGCCGTGGCGATTGATCTGGCCCAGCACGAAGAAACCGGAGGAGCCCCCGGCCGAGACGATCACAGTAAAAAAGTCCCCGAAACCGAAACGCCGTCCTGCCCCCACCCCGCCACCGCGCACCCGGTAAGGGCGAACGCGTTCATCATCAAGAGCTGACGGCAACGGCCGAGGCTTGGGCTGGGCGAATCGAGCCGATTGATTCTCGCGCCCCGGCTTGGCGGCAACGCCAGAAAGGCGACTGGATCCAGCGTCGCTCGGCGGCATAAAAGCTCCGCCGAATCTTCAGAAAGCGCTCGAAATTTTCCGCAACGCTCCAGGAGTATTGGTTCAGCAGTTCGTTATCACCCTCGAGCGCTGCGTTCGCCGCGCGGGCGGCGTGCATCCCGGTGCTCAAGGCATGGCCAATGCCCATCGAGGACAAAGGGTCGAAAGCGGCGGCGGCGTCACCCACCGCCAGCCAGCGGTCGCCGCCCGCGGGGCGCAGCCATTGCGAACCGGCGGTGCGCGCGAACAACGTCCCCGGCGACGACCCGTTTCCCACGCGCGCCCGAGTGAGCCGAGTGGATGCAAGTAACGCACTCCAGCCCGAAACGTGTTGCGCGCGCAGCTCGCGCACGATTTCAGGATCGCTCATGAAGGTCACGGCCATCCGTCGCTGCGGCAGGCAGGCGGAGTACCACCATCCATCCCGGCACGCTTCGACCAGAGCAAAGTGTTCGTCGTTGAAAGGTTGTGGGAAATCCATGAAGCCGGTGACCCCGACCAGTCGATCGACCACGCTGGGCTGTGCCCCGAGACGGCGGGCCACCAGGGCGGCGCGGCCGGTGGCATCAATCACAAAGCGCGCGGAGATGCGGGCCTGCCGGCCATCGCGGTGTCGCGCGGCCACGAGCCAGCCCTCCTTGCCGCGCGCGACGGAGCGGAAGGCGCAGTTCGACAGCATCCGTCCGCCCGCCTCCTTCACCGCCAGCGCGAGCATACGGTCAAATCGGCAGCGGTCGAGATGCCATCCTTCTCCACGTCCCGTGAAAAAGAATTCCTGGCGGAAAACTTCGTTGCTGCCCCAGGCCGCCGCGGTTGCGTGCGCCCGCCGATGTCCATCGGCGATGAACTTTTCCCAGAGGCCGAGATAGGCGAGAAGCGGGCGAACACCGGGGCCGATTGTCTCCCCGACGCGGACGCCGGAATAATCTCCCCGCTCGATCACGGCGACGCGCAGGTCGCTGTAGCGTCGCAACGTGAGCGCGCAGGCGGTGCCGGCCGGTCCGCCTCCGAGCACCGCCACGTCCACCTTCATTCCCTGATCGAGCGATGCATGAACCCGACGCCGGCAGCCCGGATGGGCTTGGCCAGCGGGGCTCCCTCCGCCTTCAAAGCTCTCGCGAATTTCGCGGGGCTCGCCGCCTTTGCGACCGCTTTCGCTTGCGACGCCGCCGTGGGCAACGCGTCATTCTTCAAGAACCACATCGGCATAAAAGTGCTGTCGGTGTTGTTCACGAAGTTATCGATCGATCCCACCGCGACGCTTGAGGCGACGAAGGCTTGTTCATTGCGCTCGACCTCCTCGAAGTAAGGATAATCGACCCGCTCGGGCGCCTTATTGCGGTTGTGGATGAAACCGAGATACGACCAGGCGAGGATCATTTCGGCAAAATTGTTGATGCCGCGCGGATACGAGACTTGAAATCCTGACGGCACGCCCATGTGCGCCGCCTGCGTCGCGTCCGCCGCGATCCCGGTGAGCACGAACATCGGGCTCTGCGGCGGCCACCAATATCCATAATAAGTGGGCGGTTTCGGGATCCCGTTTTCCTTGTTCGTCTCCGGATCGGTGAAATTAATATATTGCGCCGTGCATTGCGCGAAGTCCGCCTGCCATGGGATCGCCATACGTTTGGTCAAATCGCCCGGTTCGCAGCCGCCGCCTTTGCATTCGTCGCGCGAGGGAGTCAAGCCTGTCTTGGCGTAATTGGCGGCGCGCCGGGCGATGTGGAGAGGTTTTGAATAGATCGCGGGGTTCCGGGTGCTCCAAGTGACTTCAATGCCGGGACACATGGGCGACCCAACGCAATTTCCGAGGCTGGCCCGGTCCAGCGGATGAAGGCCGATCTGATCAGACGGACCCGCCTTGAACTTACCCGCCGCCCATTGGCCGAGGAGAAAATATTGAGTGGCGGTAAGGGTGAGGAATTTGTCGATGAGCTCGTCGCTGACCGAATTACTGCCAGAGTTGAGCGGCATCAGTGGAACATTGGCCGAACCCAGAAGTTGGTTCTCGGCCCCGTCGCCGGCGATTTCGCTCGAGCCTGGGTTGCGAAAATAGCTGAAGTAGGTCTTGCGCGCGGCCAGCAGCGCCCCGGAATTGTCTTTCGGATCGAACGGTGGCGCGGAAAAAACCGTCATCCCCGGCACATTCGCGACCCACTGATAGCCGGCCGGGCGTTTGATGATCGGCTCAATGTCGCGCTCGTAGCTCGCCACATAATCAGGATTCCAACCGGCACTTTTCGCCCATCGCTTCTTATCGAACATCTGGGGATCAAGCTGTTGAAAACGAACTGCGACATCGAAGGCGATGTCGTCGAGAGTCACGATGTTCACCAGTTCCGGTGCGAACTTGGGCGAGCCGACGAGGACCCACGCGTCCAGGGTCTGGGGTTTGCCGCCGCCCAACGGCGTGATCTCGCAGGTGACCGGCCCATCTGAGATGTCGTCATGCCAGGTATCGGCGCCCGCGAAGCTGGTGATCTCTTCACTGCCGCCCGCATTCCCGAAACCACCCAGCACGCAAAGCTGGCCTGCGCTGTCCGTGAGCATTTCCCCCAAGGTTTCAATTTGAAATCCTTGCTCCGCCTCCGGCGGAAACGAGCCGAAAGGGTAATTCTTCGGGATCGTGCTTTTTGAAAATTCCGCACGCCCTCCCGGACCAGAGATCGTGCGCGGGCCTGGATCGATGATGAGCTGCCGCCGCTTCTTGGCATCCTTCGGTGGAACGCTCAGATTGCGAAAGGGTACGTCCCGCTTGGCATAACTGTTATCCGCGCCAAGCATCAGATCGCCTTCCAACTCGGCGAAGGCGTACCAAGCGGCTTTCTTGTTCGCCACATGCACCGTCCACTTGAGACTCTTCACGTCTTTCCCCAGCACCACTTCCCGGCCGGGATCGCTCGCGTTTTTCTCGTCGAAAACGAACACACGAAAACGGGCCGCCTGCCGGCGGACGCGCCCCTGCTCATCCTTGAATTTGCTTATGGGCACGGATTTGCCTTTGCTCAGGACGGGGCTCCCATCCGGGCCACATTCTGTCGGCAAGCCGCCGATCGTCTCCGGCTCGAGATAGAATTGTTCCGGGCTATTGCCGACGCGGGCAACTCCGACTGAGGGATGAATTTCAAAGCGCATAATCGTTTTTCTCCGGTTGGCTTAAGGTCCACGAAGAGCCTGGAGTCGATGCACGCGCGCCGCTCGCGGGCCTGGGGGGGCCGAAACCCTTGTCTGTAAGACGCAGCGTAAATACCCTGGGGATTTCAGTGCAAGCAGATTCGCATTAAGACCCAGGCGCGTCTCATCGCTTCCTGCATTTACACTTTCACTTTAATTTGCACTCTGTGTTTTGGCAAAAACGTGTAAGTGAAAGTTAAGGTGCGCGTGCAAGGGATGAAGAAGAGATACAATTGAATTGGAACGTGCTGAAGCACCTTCCTCCGAAATAGGGCCTACTTCTTCAATCCAGCCAATCTCGCCTGGAGGAACGACATCACGGCAGCTTCCTCAGCTCGCAGGTCGTCCAAATTTTCCGAGAGAGTCTCTTCAGTTTTTTGTTTCAAGCCTTCGATCATGTCGCCGTCGAGGTAGGTTTCGAGCACCACGGGATGGACATAGCATTTCCGGCAAATGGCAGGCGTATTGCCAAGAATTTTTGAAACGGCCGCGATCGCATCCTTAATGTTCTTTTTCCCCTGGGTCTCGTTCTCGGCCGGCCCCTGGGCGTTGAGCGCCATCGCCGTAAGCACCGTTCCCGCCCAGGTCCGAAAGTCTTTCGCGGTGAACTCTTCGCCGGTGATCTCGCCCAGGTAATCGTTCACATCCTGCGAGGTCACGTTCCGCACCTCCCCGGTTTCGTCTTCGTACTGAAAAATGTCCTGGCCGGGCAAATCTTGCAGCTTGCGCAGGATGTTCGCGAGCCGCCGATCGTTGACGTCGATTTCATGCTTCACGCCGCTTTTCCCACGAAAAGTAAACCGGAGGTTCGCTCCTTTGACGTCGACGTGACGGTTCCGCATGGTCGTTAAGCCGAACGACTGATTCTCGCGCGCATACTCTTCGTTCCCGATGCGAATGAAGGTGCGCCCGAGCAGGTGCACGACGGTGGCCAGAACTTTGTTTCGCGGCAGGTCGCGCGCCCCCATGTCCTTATTCACCTGCCGGCGAATCTTCGGGAGCGCCTGGCCGAAAACGAGCATTCGATCGTATTTGTTCTCGTCGCGCGCCTCGCGCCAGCGCTGGTGGTAGCGATACTGCTTCCGGCCGCGGGCATCGCGGGCCGTGGCCTGGATGTGGCCGTTCGGCGAGGGGCAAATCCAGACGTCCTTGTAGGCGGGCGGAATCGCGAGGCGCCTGATCCGCACGAGGCGGGTCTCGTCGCGAATCGGTTTGCCATCCGCGTCGAAGTATTCGAAATCGTCGCCCTTTGCCTTTCGCGTGTAACCCGGTTGATCGTCGCTCACATAGCGCAACCCGGCCTCTTCAGCCACTTCGATCGGGTCGGTCACGACTTCGATCTCTGCAATTCTCCTTTTCTCTTTCCGGATTTGAGGAGCCGCTGTCGCCACGTAAGCAATACGTGCGCGGTGCAACCGCAGGCCGCAATTGACTGAACGAATTAACGACTGAGCGACTGAGCGATTGAGAAAATCGCTAAATCATTAAACCACTAATTCGTTAATTGACTACGTCACGCACCGTAGCTCTTGGTGAATTTCTTGCGCGATTCGGTTTCGGCCTGGGGAGTCACGGGCGCGCCACCGGGCTCGGCCGGAGCTGCTGTCGCGGATGGTTCAACCGCTGGCGGCTCCGACGGCTCGGCCTGCGGTGAAGCCGCAGGGCTCGCCCCCCGCGATTGCTGCGACACTTCCACAAACGCCATCTGGAGATTGGAAAGGGTATTTCGCAGCACGGCTGTTTCCTCGTTCGTCAGGTTGCCGCGCGTTTTCTCCTGGATCATCCCGAGCTGGTCGATGAACATTTTCGCCAGCTCCAGATTCACTTCACCCTGCCCTGTCTGCGGGTTCGGAATCTGGCCGAGAAAGAGCGCGGCGTTTTGCGCCTGCATCATGACAAATTCGATGAAACGCTGGGAAAGCTCCCCGGATTGCGTGCTGGTCTGGACTTCGGCCATATCTAAAAGTAATCGATCACGAGCAGGAGCACGAGCACGATTACGACCCCGTTTGATTCGTGCTCATGCTCATGCTCGTGCTCGTAATCGTTCCTTATTTGTCGGGCGGCCGCACGGTCGCGAGCACGCACGGTTGTTTCTGAAAATATTTCGCGGCCACCTGCCTCACATCCTCGAGCGTGACCGCCTCAACATCGCGCTCGAGCGTCTTGTAATGTGCGAAGCCGAGCCCGTAAAGCTCATCGAGCGCGGCCATGTACCCGAAAGAATCGTTGCTCTGATTGGCGATTTGCATTTGGCCGAGCAATTTCTTCTTCGCGCGGGCCAGCTCGTCCTGCGTCAACCCCTCCGCGGCGAGTTTGTCGATTTCCTCGAGCAGCGCGGCTTTCACCCTGTCGATCTTTTGCGGATCCGTCCCCAGGTAAAACAGGAAAAGTCCGGGCACGAGCCCCTGCATCTGACTGGCGCCGACGTAATACGCCAGGCCCATTTGCTCGCGGATGCGAACAAAGAACCGCGACCCCAGGTCGCTGCTGGCTTCGTCGATCAATTCCAGCGCATATCGATCCCGGTTGAACATGTCCGCACCCCGATAACCGACCATGATCACGCCCTGCGCTTTGTCCCTGAAACTTTCGACCGAAACCGTTTTGGCCAGAGGCGGCGGCTTCGGAGCATCAGTGAGCGCCAGACGGCCTGATTTCATCCCGCTGAGCGCCTGCTCGAAAATCTGTTTCACCTCCGCGGCCTTGACGTTTCCGAAGACGGAAATAACGCCATTCCTGGCCACGAGGTGCCGGTCGCGGAACTCGAGCAAATCCTTTTGGGTCAGGTTCGTGACCGATGGCGCGGAACCCTTGCCGCGGAGGGCATAAGGGTGCCCGGGGAAAAGGGCCTCGCGCAAGATATTGCGGGCGACGGTGGTCAATTGCTCTTCGTCTTCCTTGATCCCGGCGAGCTGAACTTCCTTTTCGCGGGTGATCGCTTTCTCCGGCATCGTCGCGTTGAGCAAGACATCGGCGAGCAGTTCCGCGCCCAGTTGAAAATCCGGCTGCGTCAGATCGAGTGACACGCTGAGACTATTGTTGCCGGCATCGCTGCCCATGCTGCCACCAACGGCCTCGATCGTGTCCGCGATCTCCTCGGCCGTCCGCGTCTTGGTGCCTTTGAGGAGCACCTTCGCCATGAGTCGTGTAATTCCATTTGTCTGCGGTGTCTCGGCCAGGAGTCCGCAGCGAAAAACCGCCGCCATCGAGACCAGCGGCAGGCGCGGATCTTCGCGAACCAGGAGGCGCATTCCGTTCGCAAGCTCGATCTTTTGGATCTCCCCGGCGACGATCGGCGTGCCTTTATCGGCCCTGGCCGCGAGAGCGCCCTTCGGGTTGAGGGAGACAATCGTCAGATTATCGCTCGTGAGGTACCTGTCCGCGACACGACGAATGTCGTCCGCCGTAATTTTTTGAACCGCGGCGAGATAGTCTCTGGTGAAATTGAGATTCCGCGTCAGGAACCAGTTCGAACCAAGATCCGACGCCTGACCGCGCATGGTGGTCAGCGACCCAAGGTGATGGCTCAAGGAAATCTTCCGGGCCTTGGCCAGCTCGTCGGACGTGACGCCCGTCTGTTTGATTTCCTCGATGATTTTCAGGACGAGTTCCTGGGCCGCTTCCCGATGCGCCGGCTCAACCGTAGCGTCAATTCCGAGCAATCCCGGATCACCCGGCGTGTAGGAAAAGGCCGAGATTCCAAAGGCCAGCCCCGCCTCTTCGCGCACGCGCCGGTAAAGGCGCGAGCTGCGGCCGTCGCCGAGAATGGTGGAGAGAAGATCGAGCGCCGGAACGTCGGGATGGGTGATTTCCGGAACATGCCAGGCGAGCGAGAGCCGGGTGAGTTCCGTCGCAAATTCCTGATGAACCACGCGGGTCCCGAGTTGCGGCGGCTCGGCCGGGATGTAGATCGGCTGGAGCGATTTCGCCGGGTAATCCTTAAAAAAAGCGCCCAGCTGCTGACAGACCGCGTCCGCCTCCACATCTCCCACGATAATGAAGGTGAGATTGTTCGGCACGTAACGCGTTTTGTAATACTGCATCACGTGCTCCTGCGTGAGCTGGTTGTAGATTTCCAATTGTCCGATGACCGGCAGCCGGTAGGGATGGTGTTGGAACGCGGTGGCGAAAAGCAGTTGGCCCGCCATCCGGTCGGGATCGTCCATGCACATCGCGAACTCGCGCCGGATCACTTCCTGTTCCTTCGCGTACTCCTCCTGCGGCAGGGTGGAATTCGTCATCGTATCCGCCAGAACATCCAGGGCGACGCGCGCGCCGGCCGTAGGCACATCGATCCAGTAAACCGTCCGGTCGAACGAGGTGTAGGCATTGATGTAACCGCCCACGTCCTGGATCGTTTGGGCGATCGCGCTCGCCCCCCGCGTCTTCGTTCCCTTGAAAAGCATATGCTCGAGGATGTGCGATAACCCCGCGCCCAAATGTTCGTTCTCGTGGATGCTGCCTGTGCCGCACCATGCCTGCACGCTGACGACGGGCGCGCTGCGATCTTCCTGCACAATGACGGTGAGACCGTTGGGCAGAACGCGTTTTTGGGCGGAGCTGGGAGGGAAGGTGATGCCGGGGGCGTTCTCGGGCGGGGCGGCTTTAAGATGGGCGCGGAGCATAAAGGCAAGCGGCAGCGCCGGGGGGAGCGCGGCCCGGTTCAGGACAATTTCGGCGCGGGTAGACCAAGAGGCACGTCTGGTTGGCGGGGCTTTTCAGGCTCGAATGGTTTTACAAACGCTTCGTGAAAATCAAAGACGTTCTTGAAATCATCGATCGAATCTTCCTCGGTTTTCCCGAAAATGCCGGCGCCGATTAGATTGAAGACCATATGCCCGACGTCTTCGCAGGAGCGAATGCCCCAATACGACAGGACCGTCACGACCATTGGGCCGAATTCCTTCAGCGCATATTGACGCACGCCTTCCAGAAGCTCCGGGCCGGCGACGTGACGCACCGACGCGCCCTTCGTCTTCTTTTGTTGCTTGGTCGTGTAATCGAGCGCATCGCGCAAAAACACGTACGCATCACGCTGATAGCGCGGATCGCTGGCCACGATCGAATCAAGAGCTTCGGCGAATCCTATTTTTTGCATGTGGGACGCCCGCATCGCGAGCGCCGCCTATGATACGCAACAACGCTCGCACGAGCAACCCTCGCCGCTCAAGGATATGAGGCAACCAATCGCAGACGGGATGCCGAGAGACTACAAATCGGTCGGCGACCCCCGCCCTACAGAAGACGGTCCAGCCCGTTCGCCTACGGCGCTCCGCGATCGTAAACTTCGACCAGACCGACGCCGGTGCCGCTGTTCAGTCCACCAAGCAGTGCGGTGTAAAGGCCCGGCGGCAGCGTCGCCGCTATCCCGGACTCCAATGGGTTTGCCGGCGCCAGCCCCGCGGCAGTCAGTTCTCCGGCAGCCGCCGGATCGTCCTGCCAGTCGTTATTCCCATTTACGAGCGCTCCGTCGCTGTTGCGCAGTTGCAGGGTGGGATCCGCCAGCGCATTCGGCACGCCCGCCGCGCCAAGACTGGGGCCGATGCCACGGACCACTACCCTGTCATTACCGCTATTGCCGCCCAGCATGAAGCCGGCGATCACCAGGTTGTCACCCGTGCCAACCAAGGCCCGCGTGCTGATGTTGGCCAGCTTCGAGGCAGCGCCCGCCTCGAGGTCATACACTTCCACCAAGGCCACACCGGACGTGTCGCCATTGCCTCTCACGATCGCGGTATACGCTCCTGGAACCAGCGTCGCATCAATCGCCGACTCGAAGTCATTGGTGGGCGGGATGCCACTGGCCAGGATCGCGGTTTCCTGCGCAGCGTCGTCTCGCCAGTTGTCGTTGGTGATCGTGGTAAATGAGCCGGGACCGTGCAGTTCGAGCACCGGGTTAGCCAGCACATCGGGGACACCAGCGAGGGTCAAGGAAGGTCCAATGGCCCGAAGGAGCAGATGTTTAGGAGCGGTTCCCGTGATGATAAACCCGCCGATGCCGACATCGTCACCGGTTTGAACGCGCATCCGAGTGGAGAGGTTAACGGCTTGCGCCGCTGGAGCCGGCGAAGCCGTTGGGGTGGGCGTCGCCAGGGGAGTTGGAGTCTCCGTTGGCGTTGGCGTAGCCGCCGGTGTGATCGTAGCCGTTGGTGTTGCTGTAGGCGTAGCGGTTGCAGTAGGGATAGCGGTAGCCGAAGCGGTGGGTGTTGGTGAAGGAGTGGATGTCGGAGCAACCGTGGCAGTGGCAGTTGCTGTGGGGGTTGCGGTCGCTGTAGCAGTGGCAGTGGCAGCTGCTGTGGGGGTTGCGGTCGCTGTAGCAGTTGCTGTTGCTGTTGCCGTGGGGGATGCGGTCGCTGTAGCTGTAGCCGTTGGACTTGGCGAAGGTGTAGGCGGTGGTGCAACTGTAGCGGTCGGCGTTGCCGTGGGCGGTGGCGCCGGCGGTAGCGCGCAGTATCGCCCGCCGGTCTTCAGAGGGTCGAAACCCTGGGCGGTCCCACCCCAGACGATCATTTCGCTGCCGGTCCAAACTGTCCTGTGAGACCCTCGCGCGGCCGGAGCGTTGATGGTATTAGTGGCCGTCCAACTATCCGCTCCCGGGTTGTATAGTCCGCCGGTGTCGAAAGGGATACCGCAGCAGCCGCCATATCCACCCCAGACGATCATTTCGTGACCGGTCCAGACCGCCGTTTGCCAGAATCGGGCAGTGGGCGCGTTGAGGGTGTTGGTAGCTGTCCAGCTATCCGTTCCGGGATTGTATCTCCCGCCGGTGTCAAGGTAGTTAGAATTGCTGACCTGACCACCCCAGACGATCATTTCACCGCCAGTCCAGACGGCGCTGTGGTAGGCCCGGGCACTGGGCGCATTGGTTGTGTTGGTCGCGATCCAACTATTCGTGCTCGGATTGTATCTTCCGCCAGTGTTCAAACCAACGCCGTCCTGACCTCCCCAAACGATCATTTCGCTCCCCGTCCAGACCAGCGTGTGATGATCCCGGCGGGTCGGTGCATTAGTGGTGCTGATGGGCGTCCAACTGTTCGTGCTGGGATTGTATCTCCCGCCGGTGTTCAAAGGGACGTTGTTTCTAACTCCGCCCCAGACGATCATTTCGCTGCCCGTCCACACTGCTTTGAAAAAGGTTCGGTTGGCAGGCGCATTGGCGATGCTTATCGCTGTCCAGCTATCCGTGCTGGGATTGTATCTTCCGCCACTGGGGGAACCAAAGCCGCCAACGTCGTCTCCACCCCAGACGATCATTTCGGTGCCGGTCCAGACCCCCCAATGATAGGCTCGGGCAGGGGGCGCATTGGTAGTGCTCATGGCTGTCCAACTGTCGGTGCTGGGATTGTATCTCCCGCCGGTATTCAGGTCTCCGCTGCTATTAAATCCACCCCAGACGATCATTTCGCTGCCGGTCCACACTGCTACCTGGTGAAGTCGCTCAGCAGGCGCAGCAGTGAGGCTCGTGGCGGTCCAGCTGTCGCCGGTGCAGCTCGGTGTTGGCGTTGGAGTCGGCGGGGGTGGCGACGCAACCGGTGTCGACGTTGGGATCGCTGTTGGCGAAGCCGTTGCTGTGGCGGTAGCGGTCGCGGTAGCTGTGGGCGTCGGGCTTGGTGAAGGTGTCGAGGGTGGCGTTGGACTAGGCGTCGCGAGCGGCCCAGCCAAAAAGACATTCCGCACTGATTCCGTGAGGCTCTCGGAGCTGCCGTAGATGCCACTGCGATGATAACCGCGTCCGCGAATGTAGAGGTTCTGTCCGGTCGGCAAGCTCAAACCAGTCAGGGTCCAAATGTTGCCGTCTCGCGTGCCCTGGCCAAGGGGAGTGAAGATCACGTTGTCGATTGAATACTCAAAGGTAACGCGGGCCAGTGGTGGACTTGAGCCTTGGCGCGTCCAGGTAACGGTTGATTGCGTCACGGCCAGGTCTTGCAGCGAAGCAGTGTCGTTGCTTAGCCGAGCAAAATAGCGACGCATTTCTCCACCGACTTCGATGAAAGGGCCGCCCATCAGAATTTTGCCATCCGCCTGCACCGCGATCGAAAAAACCTTAAGGTCCGCGTTTGGGTTGAACGAGTCAGCCAGGCCGGTCGTACCATCGAGCCGAGCGATGCCCGACCGCGGCTGTCCGCCGATGATAAAGGGCCCGTTCCCACCCACCAAAACCTTACCGTCCGCTTGCAGCGCAATCGAATCGATACCTGCGGTCGCGTTCGGGTTGAACGAATCGGCCAGGCCGGTGGTAGCATCGAGACGGGCAATGCGGTTGCGCGTCTGTCCGCCAATGTTGTCGAAAAGGCCGCCCACTAGGATCTTGCCGTCCGGTTGGGCGACGACGACCTCAACCTCGCGGTTCGCGTTCGGGTCGAACGAATCAGCCAGACCGGTCGCGGGATCGAGCCGGGCGATGCGGTTGCGTGTCTGTCCGCCGATGCTGTTCGGTCCATTGAACCAGCCGGCCGCCAGGATTTTGCCGTCCGCCTGCACCGCCATTGAAAATACAATATTGTTCGCGTTCGGATCGAAAGAATCGGCCAGGCCGGTCGTGGGATGGAGCCGGGCGATGCGGTTGCGCGCCTGTCCGCCGATGCTGTTCGGTCCGTTGAAGAATCCGCTCGCCAAAATCTTGCCGTCCGCTTGCACGGCAAGGGCAAAGACAATCTGGTTCGCATTCGGGTCGAATGAATCAGCCACGCCGGTCGCCGCGTCGAGCCGGGCAATGCGGTTGCGCGCCTGTCCGCCGATGCTTGTGAAATCGCCACCAATCAAGATCTTGCCGTCCGCCTGCACCGCGATTGAAAGGACAGTACCGTTCGAGTTCGGGTCAAAAGCGGCATCGAGTGTCCCGTCCGTATTCAAGCGTGCGATGTTGTTGCGCGCGACACCCAAAATGCTGAAGAACACACCGCCGATGAGAATCTTGCCGTCGGGCTGCACGGCCACTGCATGAACTCCGCTGCCAAGCATGCCGAGATTGAGCGTTTGATCGAGCCGTCCGTCCGTTTCCAGCCGGGCGATGCGGTTACGCGTCTGTCCGCCCATACTGTTCGCTTCACTGAAATACCCGGCCGCGATCATCTTGCCATCCGCCTGCACCGCCATTGCCTCGACCGCACCGTTCGCGTTCGGATCGAAAGAATCGGCCAGGCCGGTCGTGGGATGGAGCCGGGCAATGCGGTTGCGCGTCTGTCCGCCAATACTGTTTAGTCCGGAGAAATAACCGCCCACCAAAATCTTGCCATCCGCTTGCACCCCGATGGTACGGACAAGAGAGTTCGCGTTCGGGTTAAAGGAATCCGCCAATCCAGTGGTGGGATCGAGCCGGGCAATGAAATTACGCGTCTGTCCGCCGATGCTGCTCCCTCCGCTGAAGGAGCCGCCCGCCAAGATTTTGCCGTTCGGCTGAACGGCGATTGCATCGACGCTACTGTTCGCGTTCGGGTCGAAGGAATCGGCCAATCCAGTCGTGGCATCGAGCCGGGCGATCCGATTACGCAGCTGTCCGCCCATGCTATTCGGTCCGGAGAAAAGACCGCCCACCAAAATCTTGCCGTCTGTCTGGACCACGATTGAACGGACAAGACTGTTAGCGTTTGGGTTGAACGAATCAGCCGACCCAGTGGCGGCATCGAGTCTGGCGATATTGTTGCGCGGCTGTCCGCCGATGTTGGTGAACAAGCCGCCCGCCAATATTTTGCCGTCCGCCTGCACCGCAATTGAGACGACAAAACCGTTTGCGTTCGGGTTGAACGAATCAGCCAAGCCGGTCGTGGCCTCGAGCCGCGCGATGTTGTTGCGTGGCTGTCCGCCGATGCCATTTGGCCCATCGAAGCTTCCGCCCACTAGAATCTTGCCGTCCGCCTGCACCGCGATGGCATAGACCGGGGCCGTTGCATTCGGATCGAAGGCAGCGTCGAGCGTGCCGTCCGGGTTCAACCTGGCAATGTGATTGCGCGTAACCGTTGCTCCGCCGTTGGGGGAAAGCGTGGTAAATTCGCCTCCCAGAAGGATCTTGCCGTCCGGTTGGACAACGACGACACGAACCGGGCCGTTCGCGTTCGGGTCGAAACCGTCGAGGGCGGATTGACCGCGCCCCACCGCTGTTATCAATAGGAACAGAAACAGCGCTGCGGCCTTAGTCAATTCGTGAACGCGCGTTATCCTTCGGTCGCGCAGCCGCCTCGGCACGCCCCTCGATAGTGTTTTCGTGAACATGCAATGGCGCGCGCGTTTCAGGCGCTCGTCATCGCCTGACTAAGCATGTGCCGCGCCTCTAACTATTCGGCCCACGCCATTGCCCCCCGAGCCGCGCGCGGTAAAGCCCGGTGACAACGCCGCCGCGATGGCAGACTCGTGGCCGTTGCCCGGCGCCCCGCGGCGGTGATCCGCGGAGTAGGATTAAAACGCGGGAGTTTCTCTCAGGCTACGGACACGCTCCGCCCGTGATCATAAGCGTATCGACGTGCCACCCGGGCCCGCCAATCGCCTGGTCGGTTCCCATCCGGAAACGCAGCACGATGCTTTGCCCGTTCAACGCCGCCCCCAGATTGATCACTGAGTTGATGTACCCGCCACTGCTCGAGGCCCACGCCGGTTGCGACGAGATCGGGTTGTCCGCCGTAGAGTCGATCGTTCCGTTGTAGGCCCCGCTCACAAAACTTCCCCCAACCGAGGGATGGGTTATGTCCACGAAGGGTCCCCCATTGATCGAGGCTTCCAACACTCCTCCGTCCCAGTACGTCCCGTCACTGAACTCGAAGTCGTAGTTGTTCCGGAAGCTGATCTGCGCCGCCGCGGAACTGATCGCGATTGCTCGGCTATCCAGACGTTTGTCGCTGATGACCGCCGTGTCGCTCACGAACGCGTTGTTGGGCGCAGTGTCGGAACTGGTCGTGGAGATGGCCCACAGAGGCGGTGGCCCCTGGTCGTTGGTCGCAACCCATCCAGCCGGCAGGCTCGATGAGGCATCGAAGTTCTCCAGGCACGGACCGCTCGGAGGCGTTGGCGTCGGGCTCGCCGGTGGTGGTGTCGGGGTCGGCGTGGCTGGTGTCGGCGTCGGTGTCGGCACCCCTGGTGTCGGGGTCGGCGAAGGGGCTTCGCCCGCCGTGCGGTCGTAGACTTCAACCAGCCCGTTGCCGGTGCCATTGTTCACGCCCGCGAGGAGCGCCGTGTACAGACCCGGTGGCAAAGTCGCCGCAATGGCGGACTCCAACGGGTGTGGAGGCTCCAGGCCCGGTAACGGCGGACCATCCTGCCAGTTGTCGTTCGAAGCAATGAGATCTCCATCGCTGTTGCGCAGCTCCAAGATTGGATCCGCCAGCACATCAGGCACTCCCGGACTGAGACTCGGTCCCAGGCCCCGGAGAATCACTTCGTCATCGCTCCCGCCGTTGCCGAGAATGAAGCCCGCAATGACGATGCCGTCACCGGTCTGGACGAAGGCGCGGGTGCTGATATTAGCCAATTTAGAGTCCGCGGCCTGATCGAGGTCGTAGACTTCAACCAGGGCAATACCTGTGCTGCTCCCATTGCCCCGGACGATGCCGGTATAATTTCCAGGGACCAGCGTCGCGATGATCGCTGACTCAAGATTATTGGCCGGCGGAATGCCAGTATCGATGATCTCCTGCTCCTGGTCGCTTCTCCAATCGTTGTTGGTGATTGTGACAAACCCGCCCGAACCGTGCAGCTCGAGCAACGGATCACTCAGCACATTGGGGACACCGAAGTCGGCTAACGAAGGTCCGATGGCTCGCAGCATCACCCGTTTTGGAACGCTTCCCAGGATGATGAAGCCGCCGATGCCAACATTATCACCGGTCTGGACGAACATGCGGGTCGAGAGATTGAGGGCCTGCGCCGCACCGGGACCGGGGGTCACGGTTGCGCCTGGTGTTGCGGTTGCCCCTGGTGTCGTGGTCGCTTCAGGTGTCGCTGTTGGTGTTGGCGTTGCGGGTGGCGTCGGCGTTGGTGTCGCGCCAGTGCATACGTCCGGAGCCGGGCCCTGGATTGCGACGGTTATCGGCGCGCCCGTCTTGAAGAAGCCGACGGTCGCATTCACAGCCTGAGGCGGACGGTTGGAATCGAAGCGGAAATTGTACAAAGTCCCAAACCGAATGGCATTCGCATTCGGGTTCTGCGCAAAAGTCTCTGTGTTCCAGCTCATGGCGTCGAAGGTTTGATTCGAGGTCCAAGCCGCGTTGCTAAATCCCGCGTTTCCCACGGTTCCATCATTCGGAAACCCAGGATGATTAGGCGGAAAGCGGAAGCCGATGTTACTCAGCGTGATTCCGCACCCCAAAGGCACACTGAAGGATTGGATGGATCGATCAAGATTCTGATTGTGGATGGCGTACTCGTAGTGCCAGACGCCCGCGGATGGATTCGTCACCTTATAGACAACGAACGCGCGTCCATCGACCCCCGGCTCGGGCTCGATCGTGGCACTGGTTGATCCAGTCCATGCGCCGGTGGCAGGTGTCATTCGCACCGCGGAGCCCACGGCCGCAAAAGTGAAAGTCGTCGTGCCGCTGACATTGTAACGGCGATAGGACGCGTTGTTGTACATGTTGCATTCCCCCGGGTGGGTCTGGCACCAGTTGTACTCGTGCGGGCTGTCGTATTGCACTTCGAGATAATAGGTCGCGCCCGGATTCAACGCCGGGTTCAAATCGTTCCGTTCGACCGCAATTCTGTGCGAGGTGCCGGTGTGAGTGTGGCCGGTGTGCATTTCTGGCCGGGGGCTCGTGGGGAAGATTCCGGTAAAGGGATTTATCCAGGCGCGTGAACCCAGCGCCCCGGAATTGGTGTTGCCTTGAAATCCATTTTGGCCCGCCAGATAGGGATCAGAACAGCCCAC
>DASZDO010000078.1:0-5290 GCA_035941955.1 Chthoniobacterales bacterium | reverse complement strand
ATTGCCGGGGGAGATGCCGGGCCCGTGCGCGCCATTCTCTGGCGGGATTGATCGCGGCAGGGCGTGTTGCGGCGAGTCCGATTTGACGCAGTCCCGGCGCAAACAAACCGGATAGTGGGACTTGCGGAAGCAATTCCCTCCGAGCAGGAATCATCGCGCACCTGTGACTGATCTTTTCAACCGTCGAGCCACGTCCTGGTTTGTCATTGCGCTCGCGATTGTCCTGTTCGCGATCACGAATCTTCCGTGGCATTTGGACGATTACGACCAGGCTAAACAGGCGTTCACCTCCTTTGAGATGGTGAAGCACGGGCATTGGATTTATCAGCACACGCCTAACGGGTGGATCGCCACGAAGCCGCCGCTCGTTGGCTGGGTCTCGGCCGGACTTTTCGGGATTATTCGGTCCTGGGAGCTGGCCTGGCGGCTGCCGTCGTTTCTGGCGGGCCTCGCGCTTCTCTTCCTTAGTATGCGCGCGGCTTCGGTCTACGGCCGCGCGGCAGCTTTAGTCGCGGGGGCCGCGTTCGGTCTCAATCTGTTCACGCCGCGCCTGGCTTCGCTCGTGCGGACGGACATGCCGCTCGCGTTAATCCTGTTCGTGATCGGCTGGCTGATTTGGGAAAAAATTCGGAAGCGTGAAGGCTGGAGCGACCTGGATCGCTTCTGGATGTTTCTCCTGCTCAGCGCGGCGATGCTGATCAAGGGCCCGATTATCTACGCGTTCCTGCTCCCGGGGATCGTGGCTTTCGCGTGGCGGGCGCGTGCAAGGGGTGAGGCGGTGACGGCATGGTGCGGCTGGTGGCCTTGGGTGGCGTCGCTCGCGATCTTTCTGCTTTGGGCTGGCGCGGGAATTCTTCTTGTGCCGGAATTCTTGGAGCACGTCGTGACTCGGGAGTTCGCCGGACGATTCAGTGAAGCGATGCATCGATCGCAGCCGGTGTATTTTTATCTACCGCATCTCCTGCACCGGTTCGCGCCTTGGAGCATTTTGCTAATTCTGCTGGCGGTGCTCGGGGTGAGAGAGCAACGGCTGAAAATTCGGAACTGGGTGGGCGCGATGTCGCCGGGAACATTCTGGCTCGTTGCCTGGAGTCTCGGGGGTTTGCTGGTCATGTCCTTCGTTCCGTCCAAGCGAATCGATCGTGTCTTTCCCATCGTGCCGCCGCTTTGTTTGCTGCTGGCCGCTCAGGTCTCCGCGCTTGGAAAAACCGAAAAGTTGCGGGCGGCGACCGTGCGGTTCTGCACGATCGCGATGGTCATTGCGTGTCTGTTTACGACGGGTTATGCCGCCGGGAGAATCGTGGTGGCTTATCGGGAGGACCGGGATGCGTTTGCGACTTTCGGCTGCGCGGTTCGGCGGGAAGCCGCTGCTCGTGGCTGGCGCTACGGCGTAGTGGGGCGCGACGACGAAGGGGTGCTGTTGTATCTCCGCGGGACCGAGTTTCTTGATGCGGACCAGGCAGCCGAGGACTGGAACAGCGGCAAGCTGGATGCCTTGGTCTTGCCTGAGGACCAACTGGCGGAGTTGCTTCCCCGTTTGCCCCGAGCTGCCCCCTCAAACATCGGGCCGTCCGGGCCGGCCGGGCGGTACAAGCGACGTTACCTTTTTCTGGTGCGGTCGTGATGCACGCAGGCAGCCGGCGAGTATTTAGATTGCGCCTCTGAAAGCGCCGGAGGCGCGAGGGAATATAGCCCGGAGTGACGCACAGCGGAACTCCGGGTAATTCCCCAGGAGAAGTTCAAACCCTGAACAGGGTGACGGACATCGTCCGCGCTGGAAGATGCTGCAAAGACCGTTCGGGAGTGCCACGTTTCCGTCGCCTCCTCCGGGGCTTGGCTGCTCTTAATGAAAGACCCGGAGCTCGCTGTGCTCGCTCCGGGCTATATTCCGTCGCACCCTACGGGCGCGAAGAGGTCACTGGCCGCAGAGGCAGGAGGCCTGTGTTCCGCCAGTGACCGCCGGGCCAAAAGCCGCTCGACTTTGCGGCTGCGATTTGTAGGCTCGCCTCCGATTGAACGACCTGATGGAGTTTCCGAAAGCAGAAATCGAAGCGCTTTGGTGTCCCTGGCGCGTCGAATATTTCGAGCAGGAAACGCCCAATCCCCACTTCATTTCCGAGGCGGCCCAGGCGAGCGACGACGCCGCGCATCTCGTGATCACGCGCCGAAAGAACGGCTTCCTGATGATGAATCGCTATCCCTACAGCGTAGGCCATTTGATGGCCGTGCCTTATCGGAAAACGGCGGACGCCTCTTCGTTAGGTGAAAACGAAGTGCTCGAACTTTGGGATCTCGCGATGCATGGGCAAAGATTGCTCCGGGAAACAGTGAAAGCGCAGGGCTTCAATATCGGTTTGAACCTGGGGCAATGCGCCGGCGCGGGCGTGCCCGATCATCTGCATCTCCACATCGTGCCCCGCTGGAACGGCGACACCAATTTCATGCCAGTCCTTTCCGGGACGCGCCTGCTCTCGGAAGGGTTGCGCGGTCTCTACGATAAATTAATCGCGACGCAGGAACGGATCGCGGATAAGACTTCTCAGCCATGACCAGCTGGATCGAACCGCCGCCCAAGCGCAAGGGAATGGGTTGTTTCGGCAAAGGTTGTTTGCTGATCGTCGTTTTGCTCGTCCTGCTGGCCGCCGCGTTTTTTATCGGCCTCTACACTGGGACCAAGCCGCTGGAAATTCCCCAGGTCGAGACTTCGGAGGACGAACAGAACGCGGTCCGCGCGCGCTGGAATGAATTTGAAGCCGCGAGCCGAAACGAACCGGAAATGACTCCTGCCGTTCCCACAGCTCCGCCCGCGCCCGAGGAAGCGCCGGCCCCGGAGGTGGAGCCCTCGCCTGTCCCTTCGCCCCCTTCCCCCAATCGGATCGAGCTGACGGCCAACGACATTAACCAGTTGATTTCCGGCAGCCGGAGGGCCCGGGGCAAAGCTTTCGTTTCCATCGACAACAATGTCGCCCGCGTCCGGATCAGCGTTCCGCTGGACAAAGTTGGGTTCGCGGGCCGTTCTCTAAATGGGGAGTTCGCCGTGACCCCGTCGCCGGACCGCAGCCCGAGAAATCTTCAAGTCTCGCAAATGTCGTTGTCGGGTCTCCCGAACGGAGTGGTCCAGTCGCTGCTCGGCTCCCGTTCGGTCCAAAGCTATGTGGACGAATTTGCCAGCGAGCACGGCATCACCTCGTTCACGATCGAGAACAATAAAGTGATCCTCGAGACGACCGGCCGCGGCAGGTGATCATTGCATGATTTCGCGCACGAAGACGTTCAGCTGACCGTCGCTCTGTTTGCGCACTTCCGTGATTTCATAAGGACGCGTTTCATCACGGGTGACGGTCGTTCCGCGCGACGGGGGAGTGTACCCGGCCGGGAATTCCACGACGATTCGGACCGATTGGCCACCGCTGAGCGGGTGCAAAACGGCATCGGTCAGGCGCGTTTTCGGCCGCAGAACGGCGCGGTTTGGTTCGGTGAAATTAACAACGAACTGGCCTCTCAGATAGACGCGCTCGCCGGCGAGGCCGCGCTCCGCGAGATCGGCCAGATCGGAAGCCTGGATGAGCCGGCCCACCGGCATTTTGCCCGGTGGAAATGTCTTCCATGTTCCGCCACCCGCGGTCGAGGCGAGCGAATCGTCGACCGTGGGCCCCGGTGAAGCTGGCGGCGCGGCGATAACGGGAGTAGCCGCGGCGACGACGAGAGGAGTGGAGGCGGCGGGAGGAGAAGGGGAGGGAGATTTCCGCGGCGGCGGCCAAAGCGGGACCGGCGGATTTTGCGCGACTACAGCAGGACCGGGCGTGTTCGAAGGAAGGGGCGTCGGAAACGGTTTCTTGTTCTTCGCCAGTTTCCCGCTTTTTGGGGTGGCGGTCGGTTTCAGCACGGGCAAGGGCGACGGCGAGACGGCCGCGACGTCGACCTGCTGCGCGGGCTCCACCCGAATCAAGGAGTTCTCTGCCGGAGGCGGCGGGGTCGGGGCCAGTCCAGCAACCACGGTGCTCTGACGACTCGGCGCCACCCGTTCGCGATAGCGGGTCTCCGCGGCCACGCGGGCGGAATCCTTGAAGAGCGGCCAGCCCGCTTGCAGGTTCATCTCGAGCGGAGGCTCGAGCGTGAACGTGCCCGCTCCACGCATCACGGTATAGCTGCCGTAAAGGAGCGGCATCGCCGTGATCATGATGCGGCCGTCCGACAATCGTTCCGCGTGAATTACCGCGGAGAGATCATGCGTCCGGTCCAGTTTGATTTCCAATCCGGTGACCAGCATTTGCTTCATCAGCGGCAAGGCGATGGGGTCGGAGGGGTAGACATGCTCCAGTAGTGTTTCACCGTGATCGACCGCGCCGGTGAGCGCGATCATCCCCGACATAAACACGTCATTCGTCGTCAGCTCGCGCGCTTCCATGATATTGAACCGGCCCACGACGTACGGAACGAGGCCGTGAACCCGCTGGAAATTCCGGATGTAATCCCGAGCGAGCTTCGAATTCGTCTTCGCCAGCTCCGTTGGGCTCATCGCGATGTATCGGTCGTAGAGTTGTTTCGAGGTGAGAAATTCTCCCGGGGGCGCCGCCGTGAGGGCAAACCGCTTGGTCGGATCGATCTTGTTCAGCTTCTTTAGAATGCGGTAGCTGTCCGGGCGTTCGGGCTGGCCGAAGATGTAAAAACTGCCGAGCCAGGCCGCGAAGGCGAGGCCAGTGAGGAGAAGGATCGCGATGGACCAGCCAAACAGATTGGTTTTCCGCCGCGGCCGCCCGTACGATTCCTCGTAACGAAAATAATCTCGATCCATCTACGCGCGCCCGCTTCGCGAACGTTTCGTTTTCAAGCAGGGCGCGCTGCTTCGAACGACGTCCCGCAGCCGCAGGTCCGGGCGGCATTCGGATTTTCGATATGAAAGCCGGTCCCCGTCAGCCCGTCGCGATAATCAAGGGTCGAGCCGCGCAAATAATCCGCGCTTTCGCTGTCGACCAGAAATTCGACCCCTTCTTTTTCGACAATCGAATCACCCTCCTTTTGGCTGTCGAGCGACATTTCGTATTGCAGGCCGGAGCAACCGCCTTTGGCGATCTGCACCCGCAATCCTTTTCGTTCCTGCGGGGCCTGGGCCTCGAGCAGCAAGCGAAGCTGGCGCACTGCGTTATCCGTCACGGTGATCATCGGTGGTTCGAAATTATCGCTCCGGCAGGGCAAGTCAAACCGGCCGGCTTCGGAGGGAGGTGCTTCCCCTCAAGGAGCGGCGGGTTTAAAAACCCCCGGGGGGTTTGGTTGGGGGGGTGTTAAAACC
>DASZDO010000077.1:0-9387 GCA_035941955.1 Chthoniobacterales bacterium | reverse complement strand
CCCGCGGGGGGCGGGTAACCCACCCCCCAACAAAACCCCCCCGCCCCACCCCCCCCCCCCGCTCCTTGAAAAAGGCGTCTGCCGCCATGATTTATCTACCGCCATGAAATTCACCTATTACGGCCATGCCTGTTTCTCCGTCGAAGCGGGCGGCAAGACGCTGCTCTTCGATCCGTTCATCACGCCTAATCCACTCGCCAAGGAAATCGATATCGCAAAAGTGCCGGCGGATTTCATCTTCGTTTCCCACGGCCATGGCGATCACGTGGCCGATGTGGCCGAGATCGCGAAACGAACCGGTGCGACTGTGATCGCCCCTTACGAAGTCGGCACCTGGTTCGAAGGAAGGGGCGTGAAAAACGTTCAGGCCATGAACCACGGCGGGGCGGCCAAGATGGATTTCGGCCGCGTGAAGCTCACGAGTGCCATCCACAGCAGCTCGATGCCGGATGGCTCCTACGGCGGCAATCCCTGCGGCTTTGTCGTGGAATCGAGCGACGGCAACTTCTATTACTCCGGCGACACCGCGCTGACCTTCGACATGACCTTGATCAAGGAGACGGCCAAACTGAATTTCGCCATTTTCCCGATCGGCGATTTCTTCACCATGGGGATCGAGGATGCGTTGCGCGCGGCTGAATTTGTCGGCGTCTCTAAGTTTGTTGGCGTGCACTACGATACGTTTCCGCCGATCAAGCTCGATCACGAAGCTGCGATGGCTGCGGCGAGTGCGGCCGGCAAGGAATTGCTCCTGCCCGCGATCGGGGACACCATCGTCATCTGAATTCGCTCCCTAGTTATTCCGAGGGCTTTTCCAAAGAAAAACGCCGCTTCTCTCCGCTCGGAACGACAAAGGGGGCCGTCGCGGTTTAATACGTAAGTAGTTTTTATAGCAGGCGGCGGCACGCACTTACGGCGGCAGCGACGATTTCTTATTGAGGTGGTGGCATATGGACCGCCGGCCGTGGAATGAATCTGAATCTGGCACACGCTCTTCTCGTCGCGGCAAACGGACAGCCGTATGGTTTCCTCAAAGTCCGCAGCGCCGATTTGGTCCGCGAGGTCGAACTGATGGCAGCCGCGGGACTCGTGGAAGCCTCAGTCGGAAGCGGCAATAACGAAGCGTTCGCCGTGATCAACTGCGTGACTGAACAGGGTCAGGCCTTCTTGCGCGCGTTCAGGAACCAGCCGCCGTCAGGAACTCAAGGCAAAGAGGCCCTGGAATTCGCCGGCGTTGAGTGAGGCCCGGGCCTCGATGAGCGGAAATGCTCTCGATCCCTGGCAGGGCGACGCCTAATGTGGACCTCGTGAATTCACTCGGCGGCGGAAGGAGCACCAACCATGGCACAACGCTTGAA
This sequence comes from Chthoniobacterales bacterium, assembly GCA_035941955.1. Classification (GTDB taxonomy): domain Bacteria; phylum Verrucomicrobiota; class Verrucomicrobiia; order Chthoniobacterales; family UBA10450; genus AV80. Next base: position 8,029 of record DASZDO010000077.1, on the reverse strand, counting down.
CCGGTTCGCCCGATAGAACTGGCCGAAATCCGCCAAGCCCGCGAGCGCATCGCCGGGACCATCGTCCGCACTCCGCTGGTCCGCCTGGAATTGGGAGGGGACTATCCCGATATTCGACTCAAGCTGGAGAACCTCCAGCCGATCAATGCCTACAAATTGCGGGGCGCCGCCAACGCCGTAGCCATGTTGCTGGAGTCCGAGCGCCAACACGGGGTCTGGACGATCAGCGCCGGCAATGCAGGACAAGGGGTGGCCTATGCGGCGAGAAAAGCGGGCGTGCCCTGCACGGTCGTCGCCATCGAAACCGCACCCGCTTCGAAACTCGAGCGAATGAAGGCGCTCGGCGCCAAGCTCATTACCGTGCCATACGACGTCGCCTGGAAGGCCCTCGACGAGCGTTCGTTTCCAGGGGTCGAAGGGACGTTTATCCATCCGTTCGACGAGCACAATTTCATCGCCGGCCATGCCACCATGGGTTTGGAGATCCTGGAAGACGCCCCGGATACGGCCGCGGTCATTGCCGGCATAGGGGGCGGGGGACTTATCACGGGTGTCGGCAGCGCGATCAAAGCGCTCAAGCCCGAAATCAAGGTTTGGGGCGCTGAACCGGAGACGGCGGCACCGGCGGCGTTGTCCTTCGCCAAGGGATCTCCGCAGGTATTCCAGGACTGGAAGCTTTCGTTCGTGGACGGCGCCGGTGGTCAGAGCGTCTTCCCGCGCATGTGGGACCGGATGAAACCGGTGGTGGACGGCTACATCGTCGTCACTCTGGAGGAAACGAAGAACGCAATGCGGTTGATGGCAGAAAAGGCGCGCATCATCTCAGAAGGCGCGGGCGCCCTGCCGCTCGCCGCCGCCTTGACGGGAAAAGCCGGTGACGGTCCGATCGTCGCGATCGTTTCCGGGGGAAACATTGATTTGAAAAAATTCGCCGAACTGATCGGAGCGTCAGGCGGCTGATTTGCAGCCGGGGTCACCGTTCGCCAGCGAGTTCCTCGTTTCCAAACAGAGTTTGGGAACGAGGTCGATCTTGGCGACGCGGATAGACTACGCGCGGCCCGCCGGCTGCGAGTGCAACCCCTGGGCCAGCTCGCGCATCACTTGCATTCCGGCGGGACTGCAATACTCCTTCGGCGCGGAAGGCGGGAACTCGGTAGGCAGCGCCACGCATTTTTTCCGGACCTCTTCCAGTTCTGGATCGTCGATCCGGATTGAGGTGAAGCCGTCCCAATCCCATTGCCGGCCGGTTCCGTTAATGAACCCGTCAATTGTGCTCGCAACTTCTTCACGTGTTCGTTTCATAAGTTCTCCTCGAAAACAAAATGAGCCCCGAAAGCCTTCCGTGCAAGCCTGCGGTGAAGGCCTTCTTGTCTGTTCAAGTATTGATGCCGGCAATAGTTCCGATCGGAGCGGTGCGGCGCTAAGACTTCACCGAGAGCCTTTGTTTGAGTTGGTGGATCGAGCGCTCCGCGCTCGATGGCAAATGCCGGGCGAAGCCGGGAATACAAACATCGGGCGGCGGACCGCCCGATCACCGGCGCCGGAGGAGGCGCAGACCCCAAGTTTGGATTGACCTGCAGGGGTGAGCCGTTTCCATTCCCGCATGGTCAGAAAAACGTTGAAGTGGTTCCTCCGGATCGTCGCCCTGCTCCTGGTCGTGGTGGCGGTCTTCCTCGTTAATCTCGTCTGGTTCCGGCCCTGGAGCCTCAATCTCTTTTACGAGAAAGTCTTCGTGAAGGTGCTCTTTGAAGAGCCCGAGCTGCTTTCATCGCTCGGTCTGGTGGAGCAATTTGGGATCACCGGCCACAACGGGAAGCTCGGAGATGCGTCACCCGCGCATCAGCAACGCTATTTCGACCGGGCGAAACGGGACCTGGCGGACCTCCGCGCCTACTCAATCGATCGGCAAACGCCGTCGCAACAGCTCTCGACCCACATCCTCGATTGGTACATCGACCGTGAAATCGAGGGCGAAAAGTACCAGTGGCACAACTATCCGGTGAACCAGCTTTTCGGGGTCCAGAATGAATTTCCCTCGTTCATGGCGAATACGCACCGCCTCCTGGCCACGCGAGATTGCGAGTACTACCTGAAGCGCCTCGATGCGCTGCCCACCAAGTTCGATCAGTTGCTTGAGAGCCTGCGTGTGCGCGAGCAGAAGGAAATCCTGCCGCCCCGTTTTGTCGTCGAGAAGGTGCTGAAGGAGATGAACGATTTCGTGGCGCAACCGGCCGCGGAGAACATTCTCGCGAGCTCGTTCCAAGCCCGCGCGAAGAAGATCAAGGGAATAACCGATGTTCAGCGCGCTGATTTTCAAACGCAGGTGGAGGCCGCGGTGACGAACCGCGTCTATCCCGCCTACCAAAAACTGATCGATTATTTCAACGGCCTCCTCCCGAAAACGACCACGGACGACGGCGCCTGGAAGTTGCCGGACGGCACCGCCTTTTACGCGTACGTCGTTCGCAAGAATACGACGACGACCCTCAAACCGGAAGAGATCTATGAACTCGGAGTCCGTGAAGTGGCGAGGATCGAAGCGGAGATGCGGAGCATTCTCGATAAAAATGGATTTAGCGACCGCGTCATTGGCGAAGCGATGGAAGCGCTGGGGAAGGACCCGCGTTTCCTTTTCCCAAACGACGAGAAAGGCCGGACGGATGCGCTCGCGGAGTACACGCGTCTCATTACGGAAGCGATGGAGCGTTCGAAGCAATTATTCCTGACCCTGCCCAAGGCGAAGATTGAGGTGCGACGCGTCCCGGAATTCAAGCAGGCAACGGGACCGGGAGCGTATTATCAGGGGGCGTCGATGGACGGGACGCGGCCGGGCGTCTTTTACGCGAACCTCCGGGACATGAACGAAATCGCGAAGTGGGGGATGCCGACGCTGGCCTATCACGAGGGCGTCCCCGGACATCATTTTCAAATTTCGATCGCGCAAGAGTTAGAGGGTCTCCCGCAATTCCGAAAGCTCATTCCTTTCACGGCGTATCAAGAGGGCTGGGCGCTCTACACCGAATGGCTCGCCAGCGAAGCCGGGTGGTACAAGGACGATCCATTTGGCGATCTGGGCCGTTTGCAGGCGGAGCTTTTCCGGGCGGTGCGGCTCGTGGTGGACACGGGCATTCATGCGAAACGCTGGCCGCGCGAACAAGCCATCGGCTACATGCGCGAGAAAACGGGGATGGCGGAAAAGGAAGTGACCGCGGAGATCGAGCGCTACATCGTTAATCCGGGCCAGGCCTGCGCTTACAAAGTTGGAATGCTGAAGCTGCAGGAATTGAGGATGCGCGCGCAAAAAGAACTCGAGCGGAAGTTCGACCAGCGTGAATTTCACGACGTCGTGCTGAAGAACGGCGCACTCCCGCTCGAGATTCTCGAGGAGCAGGTAACGGCCTACATTCAGCGCACGAAATAGGAGAAAGGTCCTCTCTTTCCGGTATCCGGTATCCGGTATCCGCAATTCCCTAGAACAGGTTCTGGAAAACGAGCCTAACGAATGCATTGCCTTGCTGGCCGAAAGTAGGGCCGGAAAGGGTGCGCATGTAGCCCGCCTCAAATTTGGCCGTGACCACCGTCAACTGAACTCCGCCGCCGGCGGCCAGCCATGTTTCGCTCGAGCCGTTCCTGGCGGACAAACCGGCGGCGTCCACCATCAAGAGCGGTTTGAGCGCAAAGAGGTTGGCGTCATCAATGATGAAGCGAGTCGCCGGCGTTATTTCTTCGAAAATCTGCTTCGCTTGCCTGGCTGCCTCCGCTGCGCTCAAGCCTTGCTGCCGGAGAACTGCCTCGAGCATACTCGGACCGGTCACGTCGATCTGTCTCCTAAGCAATTGCTTGATGGAAATCGGATTGCCGTTGGCATCGGGGATGTCGGTGAGTTCGTTGGGAATCAAAGGCATCGACCACGCTCGAATGGGAATGGTAACATTCAGGTTTACGTGCCAGAACGTGTCGCCGCCGATGGTTTGGCCATTAACGCCTCGCAAACGGGCCTCATTCTCTCCCAAGCTGCGTATGATTGGCCCCGAAGGCATGTTCCTCAGCGTGCTTGAATTCGGGTTGTCGTAGAGAAATTGCCCGGGCGCGTTACCGCCGAAAAAACGAGCGTACTCAGGGCTCTCGCCCCACGTTCCGCCCCCACCGGCCAGGATCTCTATTCCGATCGTTTGATTCGGCGCGATCGCAATTTCCCTCTCATAGCCGACCCGGCCTACCAGGCGCTGGTAAGAGCCGCCCGAGCCATTCTGCCATCCACTCTCTTCCCACAAGGCGGCCCGCAAGAATCCGTTTATAGAAGGCGGGATGGTGTCGAGAAGGAGGCGCGCGGTTTGTTCGTTAGCGGTAGTATTGGTTTCAAGTGAGGTATCGTCGTCCAGGAAACTATCGCTGGTGCGCCGATAGCCGGCGTCAATCGAAAGCTGGGTGTTAGGCGCCAGCCTTAGCTTAACACCCAGGTCGGCCACGCCGGCGTGGCGCGTGTGTTCGCTGCCTCCGAGAGGCTCCTCGACGCCGTTGTAGTCAGTTGAAAACGCCAGCTCTTGCAGGAAGGAATCGCCATTTGAACTTAGTGTGTAGCTAAGACCTCCATCAGCGCGATAGAATGACTCTTCCAACGACTTGGTCCCTTCGACGCGCAGATTGAGCTGGCGCGTGCTATCGGCGGTCTCGCTGCCGCCTAGCAGCGGAGCGAGGTTTCCGCCTAAACCGGCGGAGATGGCCGAACCGAAAGTCCTGTCGTAGGAAAGCCCGACCGTAGGATTAAGGGCCAGAAGCAGTTCAGGGACATTCTGATAAAAGGTCGGCCAGGGCGAGCGGGGGATTGGCAGCACATTGTTCCCCATCTGCACCAGGGAGATGTCGATATAATAGGGTCGAAAAATGACGCCGACAGTTCCGGCCTGGGCATCCGCGATGGTAGTATCGAACTTGACGTCGATATAGAGCACACCGATTTCACCTTTCGAACGCAAACCGTAGGTCGCATTCGAGCTGGAGGTGATAGCCTCCTTCAAAGTATTCATGGCGGCGGAGAGTTTCTCGCGAGTTAGCCGGTCCCCCGCGGCCAGGGGCAACTGGAGGTTTCCGGCCCAGCGGCCTTCTACTTTCACATAGCGGACCCGCAGATTAGCTACGCCGTGCCGTTCTACGGCAGCCACCACCGCTTGATGGCTCCGGCGGTCCGCGTCTTTTTGTGGACCAAAGTCCAGGCTAACGGGCGCAGCGTCCTGACCGAAGCACAGGCTGGGCAAAAATAGCGTCAGGCAAAGTAAACTCCGATTCCTCGCGCCGGCTATGGGCGAAACCGCGAATGGAAGCGGGTATTTCAAACGCAGGGAACTCCACAGCAGGCATCGAGCCTTTCGGGGGAAAACGCTCGAAGTGTTGTTCAAACGTTCACATTGACTACCTGGGCCATCGCGTCATGAATCTGTTGCTTCTCGGCGTCCGAGGGGTTGTTATTCCCCACGATGGCTTTGGCCGCGGGATAAACCTGGTTAACCAGGACATCAGCCTGGGCCGGTGTAACCCCTTGCGAGGCCATGTCCTGGACAGCCTGTTGTTCCACTGGGGTTCCGGAAGTGAACGAGACGTGGACTAGTAGGACATCCGGGCTGCCCGCGACCACTCTGGAGAGATCGAAGACTATTTTCCAAATGGCATCCGCCGTCGGCGTGCAGTCGCGTTCCACGCTAACGTGAAACTTGAAGCCGGCTTCGGGACTAAAGACCATGACGTCGAGAAGGAAAGGTTTGCAGACCTTGGGACCGACCGGAACTACGCTGGTGGAAGAGTTAGCCATATGATTTTGGGTATGTTGCTGAATTGCGCTGGACGGAAGCTGAGATTGTCCAGCCCTTTCGGGATGGTGTCTGAATAGGAAAAAACCTGGCTGGTGTCGAGAACAAAGTTGCTTTCGAGCGGCCGAAAATCATAAGAGAGCAAACGAGGCGTGGAACCAGTCTGGTTCAACGGGCAAACGGCAACGCCGGCAAATCCATTGATGCCATGGGACGGCTCCTGCGAATGCAGGACAGACATCCGGCGTGGAAGAAATACTGCGGGCTGGAAGAGCTCTCGCCCAGGCCCCGCTGGCTGTTTGAAGAAGAGAGCCCGTGATGGAGCGACGCCGCGCGGCGCTGCCCACGCCACCCGGGAATCGCCGGTTACTCACCAGCCGTAGGTGGCTTTGCCGTCTGTCCTCGAGAAATGTGTTCCCACGGCGATGGCTATGGCCGCCGCTTTCTTGTCTTCGAACAGATGTATTCGCACATACAACGTGAGCGGGCCTTTCTTCGGATTGTCCGCCAGTCCAGTTTTTCGCAAGCCTTCGGCTGGAAACGCCACCTGGCCGTAAGGCGTAGCGCTGTTCGAGGTATCTTTCGCCATGTAACGCTTCGTGCCATCGGCTTGAGGTTCGCTTCCGGTGCCGAGGAGAGAAGCGATTTCAAGGCGAACGATTTTGTCCTTCAAGTCGAATTTCTCCGCTTCGATCTGCTTAAAGGTATAGACCTTCTCATTCACTGGAGGTGGCAACTCACTGCGCGAATCGTTCTCCGCCGCGAACACCGCTGAGCAGAAGGTGATGCCGCCTAAAACCAAAAGATGAAGGGCTTTCATATTCAATCGCCGCGGCGATGGCTCCTAAGTGTTTACCCGCGCAGCAGCCGGCGTTTTGAACTTTTCGATCTGCTCCTTGACCTCGTGGACGAAGCTCGCGGCGCCGGCGCCGTTCACGACGCGATGATCGAAAGTCAGGGAGAGCGTGATCACTTCGGCCGGCGCGCTTTTCTTGCCATCGCCAATTGTTTCGTAATGGGCGGAGCCGACGAAGAGCGTCCCCACTGATGGCGGCACCACGATCGGCGCGGCTGCCCGCACGCCGAACGCACCGAGGCTGCTAATCACGAGCGGGGCGTTCACCGCATCAACGCGGCCGCCGCGAGTTTCCTCGACGGTCTGATTGTAGCGCTGAACGAAATCCGGCCAGTCCCGCTTATTCGCCTGCGTGACCACTGCCGTGGCCAGGCGATCGTCGTCGAGTGCGACCGCGACGCCGAGATCGAACTCATTGTTTTCCACGATGCGATCGTCGTCCAGAATGACGCGGCGGAACGGAGCGTGTTTTTCCATCGCCTTGACGACCGCCCACGCGATCATCACTGAGGGCGACGCGGCATTCTTGCCTTCTTTTTTCTTCGCGGTTTCGCGTGCCTGGCGAATTGTGTCCCAGCGCGCATCGATCTGGAGGTTTGCCGGCACCACGCGCCCAAGCCGGCGGATGATCGTGGGCGAGAGCGCCGGCTCGATTGTGGCCGTTTCACGCGCGGCGACGGGCGCAGCCGCGCGTCGTGCATCCGCGGCCGGAACGGCAGCCACTTCTCCGTTCGACTTTTGCTTTTGCGACGCCTCGGCCGCCGTCTCGAATTGGTCCGCGAAGGAATCTCCTTCGGCCAGAATGGTTCCGATCTCTTGTCCAATCTCGACCGTCTCGCCCACTTCGGTTTTCCATTCGCCCATGGTCCCGGCAAACGAGGACTCGATCGGATAGACCGCCTTGTCCGTTTCCACTTCGCAAAGCGGATCGTCGAGCGCAACCGCGTCGCCCGGCTTCTTCAAGAGCGAAACGACTTTGGCGTTGCGTATTCCTTCGCCCATCACTGGGATCGTGATCTTCTGGGAACTTTGTTTCTTGGCCGACATTACTTTGGTTTGCGCCGCTTCCGCTTTGGTTACCGCGGTCTCCGCGCGTTTTTGCACGGGCGCGATGGCCACGCGTTCGCCCTGGGTCGAAATCGAGCGGCGGACCGCCGCAACGATTCGTTCCACATCAGGCAAGGCAGCATATTCGTAGATCGGGTTGTAACCAATCATTACGTTGCCTTTGCTGACCAGGATCGGCGGGCTGACCATTTCGTTCCAAATGTCCGGCTGGCCTGTGATGTGAGTGATAATCATCTGGCCGACGCTGCAATTTTCCGTGTCCTCCTGCACCACGATCAGCCGCCCCGTGCGGCGGACCGAT
>DASZDO010000076.1:0-16162 GCA_035941955.1 Chthoniobacterales bacterium | reverse complement strand
TGGTGTGCTCCTGCCGGCATCATTGACGCGGAGGAGAGTCGGCGATTCGTCAATCACCTCGCGGGCGATCTCACCCGCCAGGTGCTCAACGTTTGGATTGCGGAAGAGCGCGGAGGGGAGAATGACTTTGCCGCACGCGAGTTCGGCTCGTTGCAGCATCCGCATCGCCAGCAGCGAATTGCCGCCGAGGTCAAAAAAATCGTCGCGGATACCGATTCCGCGGACCCCGAGCACGTCTTCCCAAATGGCGATCAACTGAAGTTGGAGGCCGATATAAGGTTGCACGGGCTCGTTGGAGCCGACGAGTTCACCTTCCGGAACTCCAGGAAGCGCGGCGCGATCGAGATGCCCGTTCGACATCAACGAGATATCTTTGATTGCGATGAAGAGAGCGGGCACCGCCTGATGCGGCAGCCCTTGCTCGTGCAAAGCCTGGCGCAACGTGTTGTCGCTTGGCAGCGGGCCGCCGGCGAGGTCCGGCAAAAGATAAGCGATGAAGCGGGTGCCTGACTGAGCAGGAGCTGATCGAACAAGCGCGTGTCGAATGCCCGGCACCGCGCAAAGCGCCTTCTCCACGCGCCGGGGGTCGAGGCGGAATCCCCTGGAGTAGCTTTGTTCGTTGGGGAAGCCCAGGCGATCGAGCGAACCATCGGGCAACCAGCGCGCAAGGTAACCGAGTGATGTTTGAAGACCCGCGCCCTCGGAAAGGAAGAGCTCGCCGATCACCCCGATGGGCAATGGCTGTTTCGAGCGGCGATCGAGGATGTGAAGCCGGCGGGTGGTCAGCGGCAGGGCCTGCGTGTCGAGCGCGATCGTGCCGGCGCTTTCGAGCACGGTCCGCCTGCTAACCCAGACGCCTCCATTTTCCCCATCGCCACGAGCAACGCGACCGAAACTGCCCTCGCCCGGCTGGCCTTCCGTCACGAGCACGAGCCGCAATTTCGCGGGCTTGCGGACCTTGCGCGTGGCGATGGCGGCGGCCAGACGGTTCCAAGTGGCTGCGGCCAGGCATGCCACCGAAATGTTTTCGGCTTCCAGCCACGCCGCCAGGGTCGCTGGCGGTTCCACGAGAAGACCGGGCGTAGGATAAACGAGCACCGCATTGGCGAGCAGGGCCGCGCCGATTTCTTCGGTCGCTGCCGCGCCAGCCTCAGTGCACGAAGCGATCCGATCGCGTTCGTCCAGGCCGGCCCATTCGCGCAAGGCGACAGAGGCGGCGCTGATGGAAGCCTCGGCCTCGGGAGATTTGGCGATGACGACGGGCGGTGGGGTATCGACGCGGGCGCGCCAATGGGCCACCCACATCGCCGCCTGATCGAGATCGGACGGAGGGCGGTCACTCTTGTCCGCATTTCGGGCGCTCTCCATTCGCGCCAGCAGTTCGGCGCAACTGAGCTCGCGCCGCCCGTGCCGCGCAGCGACCGCGTCCGGTTTCGCCATGACACGCTCCACCAACGGGGCGCGGATATCGAGGGTCGCCGGCGAGGTCGCATCGAGCGCGCTCGCCTCCAGGCCGAGCTGTTCTCTCTCTTCGCGGGTCAATAGGGGGACCTGGGAAACCGCGGCCGCGGGATCGCCCATAATGCCTTCGAGCAGCGTCTGATAATGACCGAGCATTCGGTCGATCGTTTTCGCGTCGAAAAGGGTGTTGTTGTATTCCAGCTCCAAACGCAGAGCCCCCGCGTCATCGAGGACCGATGCGCTCAGCTCGTAAACCGTCCCGGCGCTCACCGAAGGAACGGACTCGAGCGTCACTCCGCTGGGCAATGTCGCCGGTTGTTGCAGGCCGGCATCGTAATGAAAATTCACCTGGAGCCGCGCAGCCTGAAACTCGTCGAGCAAAGACTCAAAAGGAATGTCCTGGTTCGAAAATGCTTCGAGCGCCACGCGCCGGACGCGGCCGAGGAGTTCGCGGAAGCTTGGATCACCCCGCAGGTCGGCGCGCAAGATCAGCGGATTCACAAAGAGACCGACGAGCGACTCAAAATCCGCGCGCTCGCGGTTGGCGCTCGGCGAGGTAACAAGGAAATCAACCTGGCCGGTGTAGCGATGAAGCAACACCTGGAAGACCGCGAAGAAAATCATGAACGGACTCGCGCTTTCGCTGGCGGCGAGAGCGGTCGCGGCCCGAACGAGCTCGGGGGGGAGCAGGCGCGAGCGAACGTCGCCGGCGACGGTGAGCGCGGCGCGCCGCGGCTGGTCACAGGGAAGATCCAGCGCGGGCAAATCGCCGGCCAGTTGCCGGCGCCAGTAATCGCGCTGCGGAGCGAAATCATCGGCGGCCAGGCACGCATTTTGCCAGTCCGCGTAATCGGCAAACTGGAGCGTCAGGTCAGGGAGCGACGGCTGTTGATCTTTTGTAAAAGACGTGTAAACCTGACATAAGTCACGCAAGATTATGCCGTTACTCCAACCGTCAGAAATAATGTGGTGAACGGTCAACAAGAGCAAATGTTCGTCTGGCGCCAGCCGCAGGAGCCGGGCGCGAACCAGCGGTCCCGCGCGCAAATCCAGAGGCTGTTTTGTCTCTTCCCGCCTCACATGCGCGGGAAGGTCTGCGCTGCTCGTATCGGGAAAATCAGCCGCGTCGGACAACGGCAGGTCGAGCACGAGAGTCGGAGCGATCAGCTGCCGCAGTTCGCCTCGCTGGTAGTCGAACGTGGTGCGGAGCGCCTCATGACGGGCGACAACTTCATTCAGCGCCCGCTGCATCACTGACCGGTCGAGCGGCCCGTGCCAGCGCAGAGCAAGCGAAAGGTTGAGGGCCGGGTTGCCAGCGGGTTGCAGTTGGTCCAAGAGCCAGAACCGCCGTTGCGCTGGAGACGCCGGAAAAACGAAGACGCTCTCGTCGCCGCCTCGGGTATCGGCCGCAACGCCGGGTTCGGCATCGGCCTCCGATGCGATCGGCTCGAAAACTGGGGCGTGGGATGGACCGTTGCGGCTCACGTGAACATCAGGCCTTACGCCGTTCCCAGGGGGCAACGCAACACACAAATCACTCCCGCGACGTGATAACGCCCCGGTTGATCCCGAATTCAGGTTACGGTCGGCGCGCACGGCGGGATTCGCGGTTGATCGGGACGATGGGAGCCAGCAAACCCGAGGAGGTGGCTGGTTTGGCCGGAACCGGCTCGGGTTCTGATGGAACTGAGCGATGCCCATTGCTTGCGGTGGTTTCCAGGGCCTCGCGTCCCGCACCGTTCCGGGCCGCTCGTGACATGCCGGGCGCTCTTCCGGTCCAACGCGCAATCGCGACGGGATAATTCTTTTCCAACAACGCCGCCATGGCACCCGGCGTCGGCGCTTCGAAGACGACAGCGAGCGGCACGTGCTCGCCCAGGGCTTCGCGCAATTGGTTGACCAGGCGCAGACCCAAAAGCGAATGGCCGCCCAGATCGAAGAAATTATCCATCGTCCCAACCCGCTCCAAGCCAAGGACGCCCGCCCAGATGGCGGCGACTTTTTCTTCCAGCTGGGTTCCCGGCGCAATAAAGCCGTCCACCGGTTTTGCCGCGGTCGGGTTTGGCGCGGGAAGCGCGGTTCGGTCGAGCTTGCCGTTCGATGTTCGCGGCAGCGCCGGCAGCGTGACAATTGCCGAGGGCACCATGTAATCGGGCAAGGTTTTCCTGAGTTCCGAGAGATGGGCAGGTTGCGCCGAGGATTCGCTCTCCCGGGTAACGCGAATTTTGTCGTCGCGGAAGAGCCGATCGTAAAACGGTGTGCTCCGGTAGACGCGTTTGTAATGCCACGAATCGAAGGAGAACGGGACTTCCACGCCGTCCATCCGCCGGATCTCGCCCTCGATCCGGTAATCGCGGTTGAGTCCGTTCTTCGCCAATTTGCCGCGGACGGTGGCGACGATCTCGTCGCCCTCAGTCACGTCCAGACCAGGATAAAATGCCGGCAGATACACGGGCAGCCAGGTGTCGTTGCGTCCGAGCGTCTCCAAAGTTTCGCCGGGCGCCGCTTCCAAATTCAACCAAAGCAAAAACCCGTCGATCCTGGAGGTGTGGGTAATTTTCATCCGGACCTCGCGTTCGTACCTCGCCGCGGGCGTTTGGTTGAAATCGAGATCCTCAAAGACGCCGGCGGTGGATCGCAGCATTTCGCGCGAGGCGCCCGTGAGGCAGAGGCGCAAATCGTATTTGTATCCCGCGCTCCGCCAGGATTGCTCGGCATGGTGGGCGCCCAGGGCAGCGAAGGCTGGATCGCGCAAAAATTCATCAGGCAATTGGATCGCCGCGACACGCGTTTCGCAGCGATGCGGAATAAAAACGCCATCCGGCTGAAGGAAACGCCGCGCGTCATTCAGGAGAACGTCGCAGCCTTCCGCGCCACCGATGTGGCCCACGTTTTCCGAAACGCAAAGGTCCGCTTTTTCCGGCAGCTCGATCTCCTGCGAGCGCCCATGAATGACGGCGATCTGGTTCGTTAGGCCAAGGCTTTCGACGAGTGCTTTCGCCTGCTCGGCCGGACGCTCCAACAGTTCGATCGCGTAGACTTTGCGGGCCCCCGCTTCCACCGCCATGCGCGCGAGCAGTGCATCCCGGCCCGTGCCGATGTCCACCACCACTTTGTCGCGGGCGAGTTTGCGGAAGGCGCGCTCGTACAAATCGTGGCGCGATTTGTCATAGGCCATCGCGGTGTAAAGCACGTCGTCGTAAAACGGATCGCCCCCGCTGCTGGGGGACGAGGGCCACAGCTCGACCGCCGCCGCCGGCTTGGGCACGACGTAAGCCACGAGCCGCTTGTCGCCCGGCGTGTCTTCCCGCATGGCAACGGCGCTATCGAGAACGTCTGATTGCTGCCTGAGCGCGTTTTCGATCTCGCCCAACTCGATCCGGAATCCGCGCAGTTTTACCTGGGAATCGCCGCGTCCCAGAAATTCAATCGTCCCGTCAGCGCGCCAGCGCGCCAGATCGCCCGTCTGGTAAAGACGTCCGTTTGGTTCGCTGCTGAATGGATTGGCGACAAATTTTTCCGAAGTGAGCTCAGGGCGGCGCCAGTAACCTCGCGCCAGTCCGTCACCGCCGATGAACAATTCACCGGTCACGCCGATCGGCACCGGCTGGAGTCGCGAGTCGAGAATGTAGGCCGTCGTATTCGCAATTGGCTTGCCGATGGGAATCGAGCCATCGGATGTCGCATCGGGCGCAATGGTGTGGCAACAGGCGAAGGTCGTGCTTTCGGTCGGACCGTAGCCGTTGATCAGGCGCGTGCCGGTCAGCTCGCGCGCAGCCTTGCGGACATGCGGCACGGAAAGCGCATCACCGCCGGCGAGCAGTTGGCGCAGCGGGCGCAAGTCGGGCAGACGCTCGTCGACCATGGCGTTGAACAGTCCGGAGGTGAGCCAAAGCGTGGTGACACCGTGTTCGCGAATGGCGCTTCCGATTTCTTCGAGCGACGGCGGAGCGGGTGGCATCACGACAAGTTTCCCGCCGTTCAAGAGCGCGCCCCAAATCTCGAACGTCGAGGCATCGAACGAAATCGGCGCGAGCTGGAGAAATATTTCGTCGGCGGAAAAAGAAGCGTAGTTCGTTTCCTTCACGAGCCGGACGACACCGCGATGCGTAATGGCAACACCCTTGGGCGTGCCGGTCGAGCCGGAGGTATACATGACATACGCGAGATCGTCCGCGTGCCCTTCGCGCGCGAGATTCGCGTCGTCTTCGTCCGCGCACTCGTCCGTGTCGAGACAAAGCACGTCGCCGGCGGCCTCGACACAACTGCTCTCGAGATGGCTTTGCGTGAGAATCAAGGGCGTGCCGGAATCGTTGATCATCATTCCAAGACGTTCCGCCGGGTAACCTGGATCGAGCGGGACGTAAGCCCCGCCGGCTTTGAGGATGCCAAGAAGCGCGGTCACCATCTCGAGCGAGCGATCCATGCACACGCCCACCGGAATGTGGGGACCGACGCCGAGAGTTTGCAGGCGCCGCGCGAGCCGGTTGGCGCGCCGATTCAATTCATCGTAACTGAGCTGCGTGTCCCCAAAGACGACCGCGACAGCCGACGGCGTGCGGTCCGCCTGTTCTTCGAAAAGCTCGTGGATGGAGGCGTTGCGCGGGTAATCGGTGCGGGTGTCGTTCCATTCCACCAGCAGTTTTGTCCGTTCGTCCTCACCCAAGAACGGAAGCCGATCGAGCGACTGCGCCGGGTCGGCGATGACGGCCTCGAGCAGATTCCGGAAATATCCGAGCCAGCGCTGGATCGTGGCCGCATCGAAAAGATCGGTGTTGTAATTGCAGATGATCCGGAGCCCGTCAGCCGCGGTGTCGCAGTTGAGGCCGAGGTCGAACTGAAACGCGCTGCGTGGATTCGCTTCCAGCCGATGGGTGAGGCCCGCGAACTGGATGTCGCTCAGCGGCGGATCGAGATTGAAGGTGACGGGAATCAAAGGCACGCGGCCTGGCGTGCGCGGCAACGCAAGATTTTGCAGGAGCCAGCCGAAGGTGGCGCGCCGATTTTCAAACGCTTCGAGCACCGTATCCTGAGTTCCCTTGAGCAAGCTCGTGAAGGCCTGCGTGCCGTCGAGCTGGGCGCGCATCGGCAGCATATTCACGCAGTGGCCGACGAGATGGTCGCCGTTTGGCGCATTGTTTTGTCCCGCGGACGGAACGCCGACCGCGAAATCGCTTTGGCCAGTGAGCCGGAAGAGCAGCGTCTCGTAGGCAGCGAGCAGGACGGAAAACAAGGTCGCGCCGTGTTGGGCGCCGACCCGGGCGAGCGCCGGCAGCAGGTCGCCGGGGAAAACAGCGACCTCACTTGCGCCGCGATAACTGCGTTGCGCCGGATAAGCGCGATCGCCCGGCAATTCGAGCGGCGGCGGAACCTCGCGATATTTTTCGAGCCAAAATTCCGCTTCGCCGGCGAACTCCGGCGACTGCAGCATCTCCGTTTCCCATTGCTGGTACTCGCGCATTTGCATCGCGGCTGGGAGCGAATCCGCGCGGCCTTCTCGCGCGGCGGAATAAAGCCTGGCGAGCTCGTGCAGGAAGATGTCGCAAGACCATCCGTCGCACGCGAGATGATGCGCGTTAAAGATCAGCGCATGCTCTTCCGCGCCGAGCTTCACAATTTGCGGCGCGAGCATTGGACCGGTCGTGAGATCAAAGTTCCGGCCGCCTTCCGCCCCGCGCATCGCGGCGAAGCAGGTGTCGCGTTTCTCATCGCTCAGCATTGAAAGATCGGTGAACGGCACCTCCAACTGGAGGATGGGAGCGACCGTCACGGCTTCATCCGTTGCGCTGTAGGTGCTGCGCAAAGCATCGTGCCGATCGACGATCGTCTGGATCGACTGGCGCAACGCCGTGAGATCGAGCGGACCTTCGAGTTGCAGCGTCCACGTTTCGTTGAAGGCCGAGTTGGCGGTTGGATTTTGCTGGCAAACGAGCAAAACCTCCTGCTGAGATTCCGTCAGCGGGATCTCGTTCGATGCCGAGACAGCGCCAGGGACGGCCGTGGACAATTTTTTGCGCGAGAAAAATCCGGCGTCTTCCAGCTCGCCGACACTCTCGCCAAAGGCCGTGACGACTTTATCGACATCAGCCGCGGTATGCGCCGTCGAAAGAAAGCAGGGGCGGCCTTCCCAAAGATGGACGCCGCGATGGCGCAGGAGCGCAAAGAGCAGCGCGGAGTATTTGAACTCGGGCGCGGTATGGAGCAGCCAGTTGGAAGCGAAATGTTGCGCTTCGAACGGGGAGCCGGTGAGTCCTTCGTTGACGCGAGTGAGCATCTGCGCCGTCTGATCTGCGAGCGTTTGCTGGAGGGCGTTACCGTTCTGCTTGAGGTGCGTGAGCACGGCGCGCGCGGCCGCCAGCGCCAGCGGATGGCGAACGAATGTGCCGGCGAAAAATGTGACCGCGGCTTCTGGAAACGAGCCGTCTCCAAAACTCCAGTGGCCGCCGTCGAACGCATCCATGAATCCCGCCCGCCCGGCAATGGCGCCGATCGGCAGCCCGCCGCCGATGACTTTGCCGTAGGTCGCGATGTCCGCCTTGACCCCGAAGTACTCCTGCGCGCCGCCGAGGGCGCAGCGAAATCCGGTGATGACCTCGTCGAAAATCAGCGCGATGCCTTGCCGCGCGGTCAGCGTGCGGAGTTCCTGGAGAAACTCACGCGGCTGCAAGCCAGGCCGCCGGCTTTGGACCGGTTCCACCAGCACCGCCGCAATTTCGTTCGCGTGCGCCGCAATGATTTCGAGCGAGCGCGGATCGCCGTAATCGAGAATGAGGGCGTTGGCCACCGCCTCGGGCGGAATGCCAGGCGCGATGGGCATGACGCCGCTTCCGGTCGGGCGGCCCAACACTTCGTCGGCGATCCCGTGATAACTTTCGCGGAAGTAAACGATGCGCGATCGGCCCGTGACGGTGCGCGCAATCCGCATCGCGCCGGACATCGCCTCGGAACCGGTATTGCAAAACGTGGCGCGCTCCATTCCGGTCAGCTCGCAAAGCAAGGCGGCGACTTCGCCGGTGAGCGGGGAAGTCGGGCCGATCTCCATGCCGCGCGCGAGTTGCGCCGTGATCGCTTCAACCACAAACGGCGGCTGATGGCCCAGCATCGCCGCGCCGAAGCTGAGGGTGATGTCGAGCCATTCGTTGCCGTCGATGTCCCAGAGATTCGCGCCGGCCGAGCGTTCGACCACGATCGGATAAACGATTTCTTTCCACTCCTGTTTGAACCCGGCGACGGCGCGAGGGTCGGCCAGGTTCCGGCGGTGCTGTTGCGTGTAGCGCTTCGAGGCGGCGGTGCGCGTGTTGTATCGACTGATGAAGTCGTCGAGCCAACACTGCTGGCGCTCGGTCAGCTTTGCACCGAGCTCGCGCTGGAGTGGCCGGAACGGCCCGTGCGCAACAACGGTGGAGCTCTTGGCTCCGTTCGAGCTTGTCTTATCCGCTGTAGTTGCCGCCGGCGTGGCCGTTTGCACCCGGGCCTTACGGCCGCCGGCGAGATGAGCCGCGAGAGCTTCGAGCGTCCCGAGGTCCTTAAGCAGTTGGCGCAGGCTGACCTGGACGCCGAACTTGCGCGAGAGCATCAGGGCCGCTTGCGAAAGAATGAGGGAATCGAATCCCAGCTCGAGGATGCTCGCGTTCACCGGCGCCGTCGCCAGGTCCGCGCCGGACAAATCGCCGAGAAGCTGGCGGAGTTCGGCGAGCAGGGAGTCGTCGTCAGCCGCCTGCTGCTCGATCGGCACCGGCGGCGAAACGGTGGGCGTTTCGGCGCGAGCCGCGACGGATGAGGTGGCAACCTCTTCAACGGGCGGTTCGCCATCCACCGCTGCCGTCGTAAGGGGCAAAGGCTGCCCGGCGGGCAAGTCGGCAAAATACCGTTGACGCTCGAAGGGATAGGCCGGCAATGAAACGCGGCGGCGGGCCTGGCCTAACGACACTTCTGGCCAGCCGATCGGAACACCCGCGAGCCAGAGCCGGCCGAGCGCGGTCGCCAAGGCCTCGTTCTCATCTGAGTCCTCGGCGAGCGAATGCACGATCTCGTGACGCGGAGTCTTCGCCGAATGCTGGCGCGAGAGTTGGGCGAGCGTCTGACCCGGACCGACTTCAAGCAGCGCGTAATCCTTTTCGAGGACGTGGCCGACTGCGTCGACGAACCGCACGGTCGCGCGCAGATGGTTCGCCCAATATTGCGGATCGATCGCTTGCTCAGCGGTCAGGAAATCGCCGGTCACGCAGGAGACGATCGGCAGCGCCGGCGCATTGAGTTTCGTACCGCGAACCATCTGGGCAAACCGCTCGACGGCCGGTTCGACCATTGGCGAATGGAACGCGTGTGAGGTGTCGAGACGGCGGGCGGCAATGCCGCGCTCGGTAAAAATCGCTTCGACCTTGGTGATGGCGTCGAACGGGCCGGAAAGCACGGAGAGGCGAGGGGAATTAGCCGCCGCGAGCGCGACCTCCTCATTCAAGAACTCGGCGGCTTGTTCGGCGCTCAGACGCGCCGCGAGCATCGCGCCGCCGGGCAATTCCTGGACAAGGCGCGCCCGCGCCGCGACAAGTCGCGCGGCGTCCGCGAGCGAAAAAACTCCGGCGAGCGTCGCCGCCACAAACTCGCCAACGCTGTGTCCAATGAGCGCGGCGGGTTTCAATCCCCACGACATCCAGAGTCGCGCCAGCGAATAGCTGACGGCGAAGATCGCCGGCTGCGTGAACCGCGTTTCGCGTAGGCGCGCCTTTGCGTCGTCGTCCGTCGAAAAAAGGAGGTCCCGCAGATCGAGCCCCAATTCCTGGCGGAGGAGCTCGGCGCATTCGGCGAGCGCATCGCGAAAGACAGGTTCGGACTCGTTCAGTTGCGCCCCCATGCGCGCGTATTGCGCGCCCTGCCCGGGAAAGAGGAAAGCAACGGGAGTATCGCGGCGCTCTTCGACGCGGTGGATTTTCGCCGGGCTGCGCAACGCAGCGATCGCGTCCGTGCTGTTCGCCGCAACTACCGCGCGCCGGTGTTGGAAAAGCTGGCGTCCGGTTTGCAAGGTGAAAGCGACATCGGCCAGCGGCTGATCGGCCTGGGCTTCCAGATGATCGGCGAGGTCCGCGGCTTTCTTTTCCAGCGCGGTCGCAGTCTTGGCGGAAAGGACCAGCACTTCAGCAGCGCGGTTTGCGCCCGTCGGCGGCATCTCGGGCGCCTCTTCCAAAACGATGTGGGCGTTGGTCCCGCCGACCCCGAAGGAACTGACGCCCGCCCGCCGCGGTGTCTTCCCGCGCGGCCACGGACGCAGTTCGGTGTTCAGATAAAACGGACTTTCCTCGAGGTGGAGCGCGGGATTCGGCGTCGGGCAATGGAGGCTGGGCGGGATCTGGCCGTGGCGCAGGGCGAGCGCGGTCTTGATGAGACTGGCCACGCCGGAGGCGGCGTCGAGATGTCCGATATTTCCTTTGACCGAGCCGAGGGCGCAGAACTGCCGGGCATCGGTCGTGGCGCGGAACGCCTGGGTAAGGCCGGCGATCTCGATCGGGTCGCCCAGCGGCGTCGCGGTTCCATGCGCCTCGATGTATGAAATCGTGTCGGCCGTAACGCCGGCGCTGGCTTGCGCGAGCGCGATCACTTCGGTATGCCCGCTCACGCTCGGGGCGGCGAAGCTGACTTTGGAGGAGCCATCGTTGTTGAGCGCCTGGCCTTTGATGACGGCGTAGATTTGGTCGCGATCGGCGATGGCGTCCGCCAGCCGCTTGAGGACGACAACGCCCGCGCCGCTGGAAAAAACGGTGCCGCTGGCGGCCGCGTCGAACGGTCGGCACCAGCCATCCGGCGAAGTCATGCTGCCTTCCTGGTAAAAGTAGCCGCGGTCCTGGGGAAACGTCAGTGAAACGCCGCCGGCCAAAGCGATGTCGCAACCGTGGTCGAGCAAGCTCTGGCAGGCGACGCAAACAGTGACCAGCGAAGTCGAGCAAGCGGTCTGGATGTTCAGCGCCGGTCCGCGCAGGCCGAGTTTGTAAGCCGCGCGGTTGGTCAGGAAGTCCTTTTCGTTGGCGATGACGGCGCTGACGACGCCGACGGTTTCCATCAGGTCGCGGCGTTGCCGGACAAAATAAGGGTAATAGGTGCTGTTGCTCGTGCCGGCGAAGAGCCCGATGAGGCCGGGATAAGTGGAGGGATCGCAGCCGGCATCCTCGAGCGCGGCCCAGGCGATCTCGAGAAAGACCCGGTGCTGCGGATCCATCACTTCCGCTTCTTTGGTCGGGATGCCGAAGAACGCGCGGTCGAACCACTCCGGTTTGTCCACCAATCCGCGCGCGGCAACGTAGCCTGGCAGCGCTCGCAAAGCTTTCGGATCGTATCCGGAAACGGCGAGCTGGTCGTCAGTGAAACGGGTAATGCAATCCTTGCCTTCGACGAGATTTTTCCAGAACTCCGCGGCGTTGCGCGCCTCGGGGAAACGGCCCTCCAAACCAATGATGGCGATGCCGTCGAGCGATGGTTCAGAATGGTTCATTTCCGGGTGCGCAACTCCTGCCGCTGTGCGCGAGCGACGCGCTGGCGGAGTGCGCGTTCGTTTATTCCCGCAAAGTCTGTGCCAATGTGCCCCTCGGAGTCGAGAAAGGCCGATAAGGTTTGGATAGTGGGATATTGGAAGAGCGCCGTGAGCGGAAATGAGCGGTGCATCGCGCGCTCGAGCCGGGCGTGGACCTCGATGACCCGGAGCGAGCTTCCGCCCAAATCGAAGAAGTTTTCGTTCACGCCGATTTCGTCCGGATGCCCGATAACTTCGCGCCAAAGAGCCGAGATGGTGCGCTCGAGATTGGTTTGGGGCGGGGCGGAAGCTGGGGCGGCCGCCTGGCCGAGATCGGACAAGGCGCGGCGGTCCACTTTGCCGTTGCTCGTAAGCGGAAACACCTCGACGAAAACGTAATCGACTGGAATGGCAGCGTCCGGAAGCGTCCGACGCAGAAACTCTCGCAGCTCGTCCACGGATGGTCCGGGCTGTGTCACTGCAATCACGTAGGCAACAAACTCCTTGATCCCTTGACGCCGCTCCCGCACGGCGACCGCGGCGTCGCGGACCTTCTCGTGCCGCCGAAGCGCCGTCTCGATCTCACCCAGCTCGATTCGATACCCACTGACCTTGACCTGATCATCCCGTCGCCCGGCAAATTCGATCACTCCATCTGCCCGCCAGCGACCCAGGTCCCCGCTTTTGTAGAGCCGCGCTCCGGGCGTTTTGCTGAAGGGGTTTAGCAGAAAACTAGCCGCAGTCAGTTCCGGTTGCCGCCAATACTCCCGCGCGAGACCGTCGCCTCCGAGATACATTTCGCCGGCCACACCCACTGGAACAGGCTCCATCGCTTCGTCCAAAATATAGACCGTTGTGTTCCCGATCGGCCGCCCGAGCGGCAGGGCGGCTTGACCGAGGTCGGCGCGATCGATGGTGTGGCAACAGGTGAAGGTCGTGTTTTCCGTGGGTCCGTAACCGTTGATAATCTTGCAATCGGGCAAAGCCACGACCGCTCGGCTGACGTGGGCCGGCGAGAGAACGTCGCCTCCGGCAAGCAGTTGGCGCAACCCGCGCAAGTCGTCCAGACGCTCATCGACCATCAGGTGAAACAGTCCCGCGGTGAGCCAGAGCGTCGTCACCGAGTTTCGGCGCAGGGCGAGGCCCAGCTCTTCCAGCGAAGGCGTTCCCGGCGGCATTACCACCAGGCGCCCGCCATTCAGCAGCGCTCCCCAGATTTCAAAGGTGGAGGCGTCGAACCCCACCGGCGCCATCTGCAAGAAAACTTCATCTTCACCCATCTCGGCAAACCCGCCTGCCTTCACCAGCCGCACCACCCCTCGATGCGGAATGGCTACGCCCTTCGGCACTCCGGTCGAGCCGGAGGTATAGCTGAGATAGGCCAGATGATCGATGCCAGCGCCACTGCTGAAATTCTCGCCCGATTGACGATCGATTTCAGCGCGTTCCGCATCCACGAAAACCAGCGTGCCTTTGTAATCGGGCAGACCGTCCTTCAGCCGCTTTTCGGTCAGCAGCATCGGGACATCCGCATTTGCCAGCATCAGCGCGAGGCGCTCCGGGCGATAGGTTGGATCGAGGGCAACGTACGCTCCGCCGGCTTTTAGAATACCAAGCAGCGCCACAATCATCTCGACGGACCTTTCCAGGTAGAGACCGATCGGCGTATCAGGAACCACGCCCCGCGCGTGGAGATAGCGCCCGAGGCGGTTGGCGCGGCGATTCAATTCCGCGTAGCTGACTTGCTCCGCGCCGAAAACGACCGCGACCGCCTCCGGGCGGCGTTGCGCTTCCGCTTCAAAAAGCTCGGCGATGTTCCGCTGCGGATAATCCCGGGCCGTCGCGTTCCAGCGCTCCAGCACCAGCGTTCGTTCGGCGGCGTCCATCAGGCCGCGGGTTCGAAATTACGAAATCCGCGATAACTCAGGACCATGTTCAGCAGGAGATTCGGCACGCTCGAGATCAGGTTGAAGATCAATACTTGGGTCACGTTGGAGAAATCCGTGAAGGGAATAAGCACTATTTGTGTCCCAAGCGTAAGAGGAATGTAAAGCCAGGATCCGGCGATCCACGCCTTCGACGCGTTCAGGACCCAGAGCGTGCCGGTGAGCACATTCATCACCGTGCCCGCGATCATGAGGAGGAGTTCGTGCTGGAGATGGGAATATTTGCTCCCCAAAACGAACAGAAACTGGTTGGGAAAGAAGGCCGCCGCGGCGATTACCGCGAGGCAGAATGCCGTCACTCCGCCGACGATGGCGAAATAGAGCCAGCGCAACCTGGTGGCGGTCTGGCATCGCGCGAACGCCGGAACGAAGACGTTCAGGTGCAACTGGCCCAGGACCGTAAAAATCATCGCCAGCCGTCCCAGCGCCCCGACCTCCGCCACCGACGCGGCGCGGCTCCCGAAAAAACTGATGAGGAAAACCGTGATCTGACCTTGCAGACAAAAGAAGACCGCGTTCGCCGCCTGGTTCTTGATGAAACCTTTCATCGCGGTGCGGTCCTCCGCGTTCTCCGGCGCGTCCAAATCGACCACGTGCGCTGCGTATCGGCGGAGCATCCAGAACTGGAGCAGGAACGCCATGGCGCTGACGAACAGGGCCACGGCCGCATTCAGGAAAAGGAAGGCGCACCCCACGAGCACAATCAGCCGGACGATCGCACCGGTCAGATCGATCGTCTGAATTCGCGAGAGATCGGAACGCAACCGCGGCACCACGCCCAGGATCCCGAGTGAAAACTGAATCAGGAGTCCGAACAGGATGGCTCCAATCAGGATCGCCGCATACGCGGGGGACGCGCCGTTTCGCGCCAGCATCCAGTAAAGGATTGGGGTGACGACCACGATCGCCACGAAGCCGAGCGTGGTTCGCAGATGCCGGGCGGTGGCGATCAGCTGTCCAAAACGATGCCGGTCCTGCCAGACCTTGCCCCCGATGGCGACGAGGCCGATGCTGATGCCGATATCTCCAAGGACATTGATTGTGCCCTGCATCGTGTTCGCGATCGTGAAATAGGCGTATTCGTTTTGGTCGAGCCAGCGGACGAGCAGAATGCCGCTGGCGAACCCGATCAGCTGGACCAGCCCCTGCACGAAAGCGAAGTTGCCGATGAGTCTGGCGCGCTGGAGCGCCTGCCGAATCACCGGCATCGTCGCTTCATTCAAAAGCGGCCGTGTAAACGGGCCGAAGAAACTCATTGCGCTAGGAGAAGCCGCTGCACGACCGAGAAGGTAGCGCCCGCGATGCCAAGTGCACGCGCTTTGCATTGGCAGACCTAAAGGGTGACAGGTAATCCCAGTTCAACGACGCAGAGAATGTCCATCCACTCATCGATTCTGGAACGGATTGGCTCGACCCCACTGATCGAGCTTCGCTCGATCGTTCCCGAAAAAAGCGCGCGCATTCTGCTCAAGATCGAAAGCGAAAATCCGACCGGCAGCATGAAGGACCGGATGGCGCTGGCTATGATCGAAGCGGCCGAGGCGGACGGACGCCTCACCGCGAACGGCTCGGTGGTCGAATATACCGGCGGCAGCACGGGCGTGTCGCTCTCTCTCGTCTGCGCGGTGAAGGGTTATCCCCTGCACATCGTGACTTCAGACGCTTTCGCCCGGGAAAAACTCGACCACATGAAGATCCTGGGAGCCAGGCTGCAAATCGTGCCGAGCGAGAGCGGCGGCATGACAGAAAAACTTACCCGCGACATGGTCGAAGCTGCCCGCATCATCGCGGAAGAAACCGGAGGGTTCTGGACCGATCAGCTGAACAATACGGACCAGATAACGGCCTATCACAAAATGGCGGAGGAAATTTGGGATCAGACGAACGGAGAGCTCGATGGCTTTGTCCAGAGCGTGGGAACCGCGGCGTCCATCCGGGGGATCGCGGAAGGCTTACGCCGCCATAGCGAACAAATCAGAATCGTAGCGGTGGAACCCTCTGAATCCGCGGTGCTGTCGGGCGGCCGGCCAGGCTCTCATAAGATTGATGGGATCGGAGCGGGTTTTATCGTGCCGCTCTGGCAGGAGGGCATCGCCGATCAAATCGAACAGGTTTCCACGGCGGAGGCTACGGCCATGGCCCTTCGGCTGGCGCGGGAAGAAGGCCTTTTCGCGGGAACATCCACCGGCGCCAATGTCATCGCCGCGTTGCGCCTGGCCGAACAACTGGGACCTGACGCGACCGTTGTCACCAT